>NZ_JBEPLA010000045.1:0-1060 GCF_040545035.1 Methylobacterium sp. 1973 | reverse complement strand
TTTCCTCCGGGTACTGAGATGTTTCAGTTCCCCGGGTTCGCTTCAAACCCCTATTGTATTCAGGATTTGATACCTTCATGTGACCAACCGTATTGTTGCTTCTACGGAGCCAGTCCGCGGGTGTCCGCGGAAAGACAGGCCATAGAAACACAATACGGAAGGTCGAAGGTGGGTTTCCCCATTCGGAAATCCCTGGATCAAAGCTCGTTCGCAGCTCCCCAAGGCTTATCGCAGCGTACCACGTCCTTCATCGCCTCTCAGCGCCAAGGCATCCACCGAATGCTCTTAAGGCACTTGATCGCTCTCGTGATCGATGTCCGTCGCTGATCCGACAGCCGTAAGGCTGGCCGATCAGCGCGACACGGTCACAAAAAGACCAGTGATCAGATCGTTTCCGACCCGACCACCGTATGCTTGCCGAACATGACCGCCGGGGTTGGCAGCTTTCGCTGCCCCAACGGCCACATTCCCTCTTCACGATGTCACTGATTGTTTTCGCACACGGCAGCGTCAACCGAACCTGTCGGTCCTCGCTGATCATTGCCGCGGCAAACCCATTCTCCAGATAGCGGCCTCGACACACATCTTCGGGCGGCGGCCGTTTGCACGACGCCAAGTCCCAAAAAGATGGTGGAGACAGACGGGATCGAACCGACGACCTCATGCTTGCAAAGCACGCGCTCTCCCAACTGAGCTATGTCCCCAAGGGGCATGCCAGCAGGTCGAACGTCCCGTCCATGGTGGGCCTGGGACGACTCGAACGTCCGACCTCACCCTTATCAGGGGTGCGCTCTAACCACCTGAGCTACAGGCCCAGTACGATCAAGCTGTCGCGAGACCAAACCGCAGCATCAGCCGCAGTCGGATCGCTTGAGCGATCGCGCTATCTGGTGAGGAAGAGAAACGAGGGCGGCATCTGTCCCGCCAATGGGCTCTGACTGAGCCCTGATATCCTAATGACGCCGTCCGAGGAGCGGACCGGAAGACCGGTCATCCTGCTGTCAGCATCCTTAGAAAGGAGGTGATCCAGCCGCAGGTTCCCCTACGGCTACCTTGTTAC
>NZ_JBEPLA010000044.1:0-1200 GCF_040545035.1 Methylobacterium sp. 1973 | reverse complement strand
TGACCTTGCCCCCTGGTCTGCCCTCATTCTGAAGCTAGAGTCCGTCGATCAGGAGACGGACGATGAAGAAGAGCCGGTTCAGCGAAGAGCAGATCATCGGCATCCTGAAGGAGCAGCAGGCTGGGCTGCCGGTCACTGAGATCTGCCGCCGCCACGGCATCAGCGATGCGACGTTCTACACGTGGCGTTCGCGCTACGGCGGCATGGAGATCTCGGACGCGCGCCGCTTGAAGGCGCTCGACGAGGAGAACCGCAAGCTCAAGAAGCTGCTAGCCGAGGCGATGCTCGACGTGGCGACGCTGCGTGAGGCGCTGGGAAAAAACTTCTGACGCCCGGCGCACGGAGAACAGCCGTGAGCTGGGCCATCGAGGAGAAGGGCTATTCGCAGCGTCGCGCCTGCGGGCTGATCGGCTTGGAGCCGAAGACGTACCGCTACGCCTCGACCCGTGGTGACGACGCGGCCGTGCGGGTACGCCTGCGCGGCCTAGCCGGCGAGCGCCGCCGGTTCGGCTACCGGCGCCTGCTCATCCTGCTGCGGCGAGAGGGCCTCACGCTCAACCACAAGAAGCTTTTCCGGCTCTACCGAGAGGAACGGCTGTCGGTGCGCAAGCGCGGGGGTCGCAAGCGAGCACTGGGCACGCGAGCGCCGGCCGCGGTGCCGCAGGAGCCGAACCAGCGCTGGAGCCTCGACTTCGTCTCCGACACGCTCGACGACGGACGGCGCTTCCGCATCCTCGTCGTGGTCGATGACTGCACGCGGGAGTGCTTGGCACTGGTGGTCGACACGTCGCTGTCTGGACAGCGGGTCGCGCGCGAACTCGACCGGATCATCGTGGGCCGGGGCAAGCCGCTGATGATCGTCTCGGACAACGGCACCGAGCTGACCTCGCACGCCATCCTGCGCTGGCAGGAGGAGCGTACGGTTGAGTGGCACTACATCGCCCCCGGCAAGCCGCAGCAGAATGGTTTTGTCGAAAGCCTGAACGGGCGCTTGCGCGACGAGTGCCTGAACGAGCATCTCTTCCGGAGCCTGCCGGCGGCCCGGACAATCATCGAGGCGTGGCGGGTCGACTACAACACCTGCCGCCCCCACACGAGCCTCGATGGGCTCACCCCGAACGCATTTGCAACCCGGTCCCAACAGGACCAGAACCAGAACGGACTCTGGTTATGAACGGGGGCAAACACGGGGCAAGGTCA
>NZ_JBEPLA010000043.1:0-1268 GCF_040545035.1 Methylobacterium sp. 1973 | reverse complement strand
CCGAGGCGGAGGCACGCTATTATGCCCAAGCCGAGGTCCAAGCCTTGGCCGCCTGAGCCAAACCAAACGGCCTCCGGAAAACCCGGCGCGGTTCAGTTCACAGCGGCTGGTACATCACGGACGCGAATGGGGCCTTGATCGGTGGGGGCCATCGTTACGAGGATCAAGCCAGTGGCCTGCGGGCGCTGCTCGCCCTCAACTGCCCTGTTCGCTCCCGCAGATCTCAGCCCGCCCGGTCGGCCGGCGCGGGCACATTCGTGATCAGCGCGTACTTCCGCCGGAGGCGCTCCCTCCTCCTCCGCCTGAAGAGAGACCGGATCCGACGGTTCCTGAGAGCTGATCCGGCGTCCCCAAGGGCTGGCCGTAGCGATTGGTGCTCAAGTTTGGCTCCTCAATTGCAAGGCCGCCGGGCGACGGATTTGTTGTCTCTGCCGGAGCGAACTGAATTCTCCCGCCAGCCAGCGGCGCCGTTAGGCGCTCCGGGCGGACCGATGTTTCGCAGATCCCCTGACAAATCGGCACCATCAGATCGGTCGGCTGACAGATCGGCTTCATCTCGCCCTGCACGCAGACGCACTGGCACAGCGCCGAGGCGGGTGCAGGCAAAAGCAGCAAGGTGGTGGCGAGAAGCAGCGAGCGCATTGTGGCCAATCTCAGCGCCCGTGGTGGGCGGAGAAGCTTGATAGCACAGCGGTGTCAATCCGACGAAGTTGGAGCCTGGCGCCTGCACGGCTCGGCGGCTATCGCTAGCCATTCTCCCAATAGGCTGTGTTGCGTATCGGTTCGGCTTACACGCTGAAGAGATCCGGCGCCTCCCGCCCCGTGATCAGATCGAGGCAGGGCTAAGCAGAGGGTACGCGGATCGGCAATCATTCCGCCGTACCCCGCCAGTATGTCCGAGCTGCCGTCTGCTTCGCGCTCCTGGCGCGATCAGACCGAGCGCCTGTTCGAGCAGCCGCATCCCGCTGGTATCTCCTGCCAGCCGAGTGGTGGCAACCTGCGCGGACGCGCTGAACCGACGCGTCGCCTGACTGTCAGACAGTGGCGCACGATCGGGCTCGACGAATGCAGCCTGCTCGCCTCGCGGCTACGATTTGAATGATTGGCCCGATCCTAACGTGTGTTAATGAGAGGACTTTCAACTTTATGGACATGCGTGGATGACCTGTGGTAGCTGACCTTGCCCCGTGTTTGCCCCCGTTCATAACCAGAGTCCGTTCTGGTTCTGGTCCTGTTGGGACCGGGTTGCAAATGCGTTCGGGGTGAGC
>NZ_JBEPLA010000042.1:0-1511 GCF_040545035.1 Methylobacterium sp. 1973 | reverse complement strand
AGAACAGGTCCGCCATCGCTACCTCCAGGCCGCAAAACGGCCGCCTGGAATCACAAAACGACAAACCCTGCAACGCCTTGGTTCGGTTCACACCCCAGGTCACGTCGTCCGCGGTGCAGGCCCCCAGAAGGAACTCGATCTTGCGATCTGGGTCGGCGTTGGGGGTGTGCTTGTCGCGTCGCCAATGGACGTACATCGCGGCAATCTCCTGTTTGGTTTTGATTTTCTGGAAGCGGAGAACCGCGAACATGATGATCGACCGGGCGGGCGCTGCTTCTCCTGAATAAGATATGACCAGATCTAGTTCTGTAAAGTCCAAAAATTGGAAATTGTGTACTCACTATACTTTTGTCCCAAAAGTATGCTCGGAACGATCCTAGAGCAAGCATCGACTATCACTGTACTATGCCCATAGTTACTTACTAAGCGGCCATGCGAGCCGCCTTCATGGCCCCATGATGGCGCACCTATGCCGCCGACGACGAGCGCAACGTGTAGGTCTAACCACGCCCTCGCATAGCAACGAATCGCCGATATTGCTTACACTCAAGAAATGAATCGCAGCCGGCCGCATTATTGTCGGTCACATCGGCTTGTTGTCATCCTATGAGGCGCGATAATCTTCCGTCCTACACCTAATATGGAGAATCGCTCATGGATGATCTTACCGGCATGTCCGACGCCCAAGTGCGCGAGTTTGCGGCCAAGCATGCCCGTCGCCTGCAACAGCTGAACGAGAAGGCGAGGCGAACCGCGGAGAAGAGGAAGAACGCCGGCCTGGTGTCGAGGACCGTGCACGTGCCGGCGAAGTTCGCCGATCAGGTCGCGCCGACCATCGAGCGGATGATCGCCGAGCTGACGCAGGCCGAGGCCGATCAGGCGTCGTCCGTCGTACCCTCGGGCGCGCACATCGAATGGCATCCTCCTCACGGGTGATCCCCCAGGGGCGGCGCCAGCCGCCCCTGAATGGCCTCTTGTTCTTCGAGACATCTGCGCGTTCTGCAAACCGAGGCCGGGATCGGCCTAGCGCTGGATGCCCCCCACGAGAGCTACCAAGGCCCAGATCCAGCCGCCGTCACGCCTCCCGAAGCACGGCACTGCCAACCCACGCCGCTCCGGCCAGAACATCGCTTCTTCTACCCCTTCGCCTGGCCGCAGCTCTCGGCTGTGATCCGGTTCGGGCGCGCGAAGCGCCGCTGTGAGAGCTGAGGACGGCCAGACGCGCGGATGATTTTTCACCTGGGCGATAGGCACTGGTGGCACGTCGAAGCCAGGCGATGACGGGGCAGACGGGGTGGACGAGGTAGACCCATTCGCATCGCGTCGGACGCCGATATCCTCGGTCGTACCCGGCGAACCCAAGTCGTCCTAGCGCTGAATGTTAATTATTGTAACGAGGAAATCTCGCGATGGCACTTGACCTTGCCCCGTGTTTGCCCCCGTTCATAACCAGAGTCCGTTCTGGTTCTGGTCCTGTTGGGACCGGGTTGCAAATGCGTTCGGGGTGAGCC
>NZ_JBEPLA010000041.1:0-1569 GCF_040545035.1 Methylobacterium sp. 1973 | reverse complement strand
ACCCGCTACGACAAACTCGCCCGCAACTACGCCTCGGCCCTCGCTCTGGCCGCCGTCATCGCCTTCTGGTGCTGATCGAGTCCACACCCTAGGGCTCAGGCGGAAGAGCCAGCGGTCAATGTGAGACCGCATGAAATCGACAAGTGTCACCTTCGTGAATGTGCGCGATGTGATCCGCGGATGCAATCTACGCGAGAGTCACCGGTCCTGCTCCTGTCGGAGTGCTTAAGGGGCGCAGACAGGCGCACCGCTCAAGCCGCATACCCGTTCGAGCGCGCGCAAGTCGACAACGTGGACGGACGGGCGGTCTCGGCCCGACCGATCTCACACAATCCACAGTTACGAGTTGGTTCTGTGGCTGATCTCGCAGTCCTCTCTTATGAGGCCAAATATACTACTGCCCATAATTTGCCTGCCGGCATCATTGTAATGGACTATGTCTGTAAATATCTGTTCGTTGATTTTCATAAACGCGTCGCTTAGATCGTGAATGCTGAAAAAATCGCGAGAGCCATACTTTCCCTCATATTCTAGTGTGACGGTTTTCAATCTTTCGTATTGGCGATCGAGGTAATTCAGAAATTCTTCGGACGCGAATGATTTTTCGCTCTCGGTCGGCGATGATTTGCGAACAACCATGGGCTGAAGAATGAAATGGACAGGTATAGCGATACCTTTTGAGAGCCGGCCGAGACGGTCAACTGCAAGTTCGAACTTCCTCACCACCTCCCATTCCCAAGCTGGATCCTTCCAACGCGTGATCAGTCTCAGATTGCGCAGTCGCGCAAATATCAGATCCTGAACCGATTCTCGGCTGAGACTGGACAGTGCTCCCTGCCGCTGATCCTGAGAAAACAGGTCGCCGTAAATGGCTTCGAGAGCAAACATATTGTACGGATTTCCCGGGCGTGGATCAAAAGTCCAGGGCTGGAAAGTATCTGTACCGCCTCCTATTATAACTATAACATCTGGATCTAAATCGATAAATTTCATGGTAGAGAGCATTATAGATTGATTAAGACAGCTGGATATTGCTCCAAAATTGTAAACATACGCCCCGACACCGAATTCTTCGCGTAGCAGTGTCTGAACTCTTCCGGGGACGGTATCGTCGTTCGTGAGTCCATCGACCAGCGTGCTGTCGCCGACAATAAACACCCTCAAGGTCTCGTTTTTACTCCTAGGCCCAGCGGCTACGTCGTTGCGATAGCCGAGCGCATCGTAGTGCCAGCCATGGTCGAATATTTGCGATGAGGGCCTTCCAGCGAATGCCACGTAGGGTGCCGGGAAGCGAATGTTCGAGTCAAAAGTCCCGAGGTGGCGAACCAGCTTCTGCTTTTCTGCATCGTTATCAGGTATGGACGATCCGGTTGTCATGCGCGTGTCCGTGAGATTGTCTGTGCGAACGCAGGCCGTTGCGTTGCAGGCTGATCTCCCGCTCACGCTCCGGCCGCCCTATACGCATTCTCTGCAAAACTGAACCGCGCCGGGTTTTCCGGAGGCCGTTTGGTTTGGCTCAGGCGGCCAAGGCTTGGACCTCGGCTTGGGCATAATAGCGTGCCTCCGCCT
>NZ_JBEPLA010000038.1:0-3570 GCF_040545035.1 Methylobacterium sp. 1973 | reverse complement strand
CCACCCGCTACGACAAACTCGCCCGCAACTACGCCTCGGCCCTCGCTCTGGCCGCCGTCATCGCCTTCTGGTGCTGATCGAGTCCACACCCTAGGCCGGACAGGTCACCCGTGAAGGCCATGAGCGCGGCGCCCGCGCGGGGCGTGATGGTCGCGCCGTCGTCGTAGGTGCCCCACACGCGGCGGGAGTCGGTCGCGTATTCGAGGATCACTGCGCTCTCCGTCGGTTACTGCGAGATCCGGGCGCCGCGGTTGCCCGTGTTGTTGACCGCGGGGGTCTCGGTGCCGTTGGTGGAAGCTCCGAGCGCGTCGACCTGCGCGGCGCCGCCGACAGCGCCCATGGTCCCGCTAGAGTTGGCGGGATTGAAGGTCATGCTGCGGGCGACCGTGGGCGAGTTGTCGGCGTAGACGCCGTAGCTGCCGTTGCCGCCGGCGTTGGTCTGGAACAGGTCGAGCGTGGACAGATAGCCGGCGACCCCGTTGCCGCCGTTGTAGGTGAAGGCGCCGCCGCCGCCATCGTACCGGCTGCTCTGGAAGTTGCCGCCGTTCAGAGCGTTGCCGTAGCTGTTGATCACCCCGCCCGCGTTCCGACGGATCGTCCCGGACAGACACGAGATGCCGTGCGCACCGCTGCCGGCGACCACCACCGTGCCTGCCACGACGAGGGTACTGCCGCTGTTGGCGCCGAGCGAACCCGTCGCGGTCGCTCCGCAGCCGCTGATCAGGAACGATGTGTTGGCGGACACGATCGTCTGGCCGGCGTCGCTGCGGCATCCGGCGCCCGCGAAGCCGTGGATGGCGACGTTGTTGATCGTGCCGCCACCGGTGAGCTGCAGGCCGCTGGCGCCGTTCGATTCCGTCCCAGCGCCGTCGCCAGTGATGAGCAGATCCTGGAAGGTCGGCGACGGGCTTGCGCAGGTCATGCCGGTGCCGAGCGTGAAGCGCAGCTCGGTCTGGAAGATGTTGCGCAAGTTAGTCAGGTTCATCGCGGCGTCGTTCGCGCGATTGGTCGCGGAGAACCCTGTGACGGCGAGCGTCGTCGGGGCCGGCGCCGTGCGCGTACCCTTCAGCGTCACGCGATTCATGTTGGGGTGATCCCAACCGAGCGTCGCGGACGAGACGTACTGCCCGGCCGCGCACTGGAAGGTCACCGACCCGGTCGAGGTGATCAGGTACTTGCCGAGCCACGCGATCGCCGCGGCCGGGCTCGGGAAGTCCGGCGTGCCGGTCAGCGCGATCGTCTTGGTCACCGGCGCGGTGATCAGGAACTGGCTCTGGATGACGTTGAGCACCGAGAGCGCGGCCGTCGGGCAGACGAAGCCGGTGGCGTCCGAGTTCACCCGCAGCTCGACGAAGCCGCCGACCACGAGGTCACCCTTGGCGAGGGCCGAGCCGTCTGACCGGACCACCGGATAGTTGCCGTTGCCGGCGCCGAAGCCAGACACCGCAGCCTGGACCGGCCCGGTGTTGGCGACCTGCACGAAGCCGTAGAACTTCATCCCCGGGCGCAGCGCCGAGAAGGTGACGCCGCCCTGGATCGCCACAGCGAGGACGTTGGCGACCGCACCGTAATTGACCTGCACGCCCAGCGAGATCGCCTTGATCAGCTGCGCGAGATCGGTGCCGTCCGAACTGTCGGCCTGGCCCGAGGTGCGCTGTGCGTTCAGCACCTCGGTCTCGGTGTCGATGACGACCTTGTTGCCCGGGTAGGATCCCTCCACACCCGTGACCGGGTTGCCGTCCGTCCACGGCAGCAGGGCCTGGTCTTCGAGGCCCGTCGCCGGGCTGATCGGGAAGTGCCGCCGCATGTGATCAGGTCCCGGTGTAGTTGAAGATCAAGGTCGTCTGGGCCGGCTTGAGGCGCTGAAGGATGCACTCAAGATCTTCGGCCTTCTGGATCGACAGGAACGAGTCGTTCCCGAAGCTGGACTTGCCGAACTGGAAGCGCGCCATCGCGCGATTGGTCACCGTCACGCGCCACGCGTGCCGTGCGCTGGCGAGCATGAACTGCCCGCGCCGCCCGCCGAACGACGAGCGGCCGAACTGGAACGGCCGGAACTCGGTGATCGTGATGCTGTAGCCGATGCTGGCGGCGAGGCAGACGAAGTAGGCCGGGCTCTGCCCGCCGAAGGCCGCGAAGCGCGCCCGCACCGCCGCGAGCCGCGCCGGGACGCCGCCGGAGCCGGAGAAGCACGGATCCGGCAGGCCGTACTCGCGCTCCCAATCGGGCAATGTGTAGGTGACCGCGGTCGGGAAGGCCTGGGTCGCGGCCGTGAAGTCGAGGCCGAGGTGCCCGGCGGCCCAGGCGGCGATGGCGCGCCACACCGAGCGCTGGACCGGCGAGGCGCCCTTGCCGTCGCCGACCTCGTCCGTTCCCCAGGCCGCACCGCGCGGGGTCAGGGCGAGGATCTGCGGGAGCAGGCCGTCGGCGGTCGGCTGCGCCTCGATATCGGCCACCGACGGCGGGAACGCCGGCAGGGCCGCGCACGGCCAGCCGCTCGGGATGTCGCTCACGATGGCCTCCGGCTACGGCTGGTAGGTGATCGTGCCGAGGACCGGGTACTGCCCGGCGGTGAAGATCAGATCGCCCGGGCTCACGAGCGCGTGGCTGTCCTCGCCGGTTGCCCGGGAGATCGCCTCGTTGAGCCACGAGGCGGACAGCACGAACGAAGTGGTCGGCGTCCCGGGCCGCGCACGGTCGAGGAACACGGCAGCCAGTTCCGCCGCGACCGCTGCCCGGGTGTAGATCGTGTCCGGGTAGAGCTTGCCGATGACCACGTTCACGGGGATCGGCGTCGGCGCGGTCACGACCGGCTCGGCCGTCACCGGCCGGCGCACCGGGTCGGCGACATAGGCCTGTGCCGCGGCGACCTGCCCGGGGCTCGGGATGACGATCGCCGGGTTGGCGACGTAGGCCTGCAGCACCGCGGTGGCGTTGGTCGGATCCAGGCCCGCCGGCAGGTTGAGCACGGTGAACTGGATCCAGACCGAGCCGGCGTTCGAGACGTACCGGTCGACGTAGACCGTAGCGCCGGGCACCGCCGCCTGGACCCATTCGGCATAGTCCGCCGCGGCGCCGCCCTGGGGCGGGTTGCTCTTGCGGAACAGCACCCGCGCCCGGAAGCTCTCGGTGCTCTCCTCATCCGCGCCGCCCGATAGGCCGGTGCCGTCCGACGCCGCGTCGACCGCGCAGGTCGTGGCGAGGCCGATCGGCGCGTCGTCCGGGTTGACCAGCGTCAGCACCGTCCCGGCCGGCGCGTCGCCCGCCGCCGCGCCGACATCCGCCTCGACCGCGATGCTGACGCTATTCCCGCCCGACGTGGCGGTCGCCACGGTGGAATAGGTCACCCCATCGGCACGAACGTACTGAAGCCCGGCCGGCACGATGGTGTTGGGGGCCGCGGCCGCCGTCGCGGAGCCGGTGGCGGGGCTCGCCGGGTCCGGCTGGAGCCCGAGCTCGAAGCCGTGGCGGACCAGCCAGTGAACCGCGCCGGGTTTTCCGGAGGCCGTTTGGTTTGGCTCAGGCGGCCAAGGCTTGGACCTCGGCTTGGGCATAATAGCGTGCCTCCGC
>NZ_JBEPLA010000037.1:0-3840 GCF_040545035.1 Methylobacterium sp. 1973 | reverse complement strand
CGCCGATCCTCCTGTCAACCCCGCCTCGAAACCGCCGTAGCGGCCCGCCGCAGAGCCGGCATCTCGCAGAAAACAGAAGACCGCCCGGCTAAACCCGCCGGCCAATCCCGCCGCTTGTCAGAAGATGCCTCAGCGCCCGGTCCACTTCCGCGGCCGGCGCCGATGAGCCGGGGTATAGGCCCACCGTTCCGGGCCGTCAACAGCCTTCTTCGCAGGGAAGTCGATTTTCTTGGACTCCGGCGACGACAGGCGTGTGACGGGCGATTCGCTCCTGCCTTCCCCCTGCCCCGCCGTCCTCAGACGTCGAGGGTCAGGCTCATCCCGTCATAGGCGGGCGCGATACCCATGGGCAGGCGCGCCGCCAGGGTGCCGTAGTCGAGGTCGGTGTGGAGGTTGGTGAGCACCGCCTGGCGGGGCCGGACCGCTTCGATCAGGGCCAGCGCGTCCGAGACCGAGAAATGGGTCGGGTGCGGGGTGTCCCGCAGGGCATCGATGATCAGCAGGTCGAGACCGTGGAGCCGGGCCAGGGTCGCGTCCGGGATCAGGCTCACATCGGGCATGTAGGCCGCATTGCCGAAGCGGAAGCCGAGGGCGGCCTCGTTGCCGTGCTCCACCGGGAGCGATGCCACGGTGATCGGGCCCCCCTCCCCCTCCAGGGTCAGGTCGCGGTCGGCGTCGAGGTCGCGCAGGTCGAGGATCGGCGGGTAGGCGCTTCCGGGGGGCGTCTCGAAGCAATAGCCGAACCGGGTCGTGAGCAGCGACCGGGTCAAGGCGTCCGCGTAGACCGGGATCCGTGCCCGCATGGCGATCACCAGCGGGCGCAGGTCGTCGATTCCGTGGGTGTGGTCGGCATGGGCGTGGGTGTAGAGCACCCCGTCCAGACGCCGGATGCCGGAATCCAGGAGCTGCTCGCGCAGATCGGGGGAGGTGTCGACCAGAAGCGTGGTCCGCCCGGCCCCGGATGCCCGCTCGACCAGGATCGAGCAGCGCCTCCGGCGGTTGCGTGGCTCCTCCGGATCGCAGGCACCCCAGCCGGTGCCGACCCGCGGCACCCCGCCGGAGGAGCCGCAGCCGAGGATCCGCAGGGTCAGGCGCGCCATCCGGATCTCCCGCTCCCGCCCGCTTCGATCACGCGCCGCTGCGGGGCGTTGCGCCGGCCGCCTTGTCGAACAGGCTGAAAAAGTTCGCTGTGGTGATCCGCGCGAGGTCCTCGGCCGGCAGCCCGAGAGTCTCGGCGAGGGACCGGGCCGTGTCGGCCGTGTAGGCCGGCTCGTTGGTCCGCCCGCGATGGGGCTCGGGGGCGAGGAACGGCGCGTCGGTCTCCACCAGGATCCGATCCAGGGGCATGCTCCGGGCGATGTCGCGCAGATCGTGCGAGCGCCGGAAGGTGACGATGCCCGAGAAGGACACGAACAGCCCCAGCTCCACCCCGGCCTCCGCCAGCCGCTTCCCCGAGGAGAAGCAGTGCAGCACCGCCCGGAAGGGTTTTTGGCCCATCTCGTCGGAGAGCACCCGCTCCATGTGGTCGTCGGCGTCGCGGGCGTGGATCACCAGCGGCAGGCCGGACAGGCGCGCCGCCTCGATATGGGCGCGCAGCACCCGCTCCTGCACCGCCTCGGGGGCGGCGTCGGCGTAGTGGTAATCGAGCCCGGCCTCGCCGATCCCGACGCAGCGCGGGCTGGCCGCGGCGATCTCCGCGATCGTCCCGGCGGCGACATCCGGCTCATCGGCGGCCCCGTGGGGATGGGTGCCGATCGTGTACCAGACCTCCGGATGAGCCTCGGCGATCGCCCGGTAGGTGTCGGCCTTGGCGACCCGGGTGGCGATGGTGAGCATGCCGGTGACGCCCGCGGTCTTCGCCCGGGCGATGACCCCGGGCAGGTCGGCGGCGAAATCCGGGAAGTCGAGATGGCAGTGGCTGTCGATGAGCATCGGGTCTCGGGGCCGTCGGGCGGCAAGATTCGTCAGGCGGACGGGGTCTCGGGGCGCTCGAAGCGCGGGAAGATCGGCGCGGGGGCGGCGAGCGCCGTGCCCGGCACGAGCCGGCCCCCCTCCCCCACGGCGGCGAGGCTGCGTCGGTCGGCCGGCACCGCCAGCAGGTCGAGGAGCTTGGCGGCCGCCCCCGGCACGAAGGGCTGGGTCAGGATGCCGAAGACGCGCAACGCCTCCAGCGTCGTGTAGAGCACGGCGTTCATCCGCGCCGGGTCGGACTTGCGCAGGCGCCAGGGCTCCTGGGCGGCGAAGTAGCGGTTCGCCTCCGCCACCACGGCCCAGATCTCGGCGAGGATGCTGTGCAGCGCGAGGTCGCCCATCAGGGTGCGGGCGCGCTCCGGCAGGGCATCGACCTGGGCGAGCAGGGCGCGGTCGGCCTCGTCCAGGCTGCCCGGATCCGGCACCGCACCGTCACAGTTCTTGGCCACCATCGAGAGCGAGCGCTGGGCGAGGTTGCCGAGGTCGTTGGCGAGATCGGCGTTGATCCGGCCGATGATCGCCTCGTGGCTGTAGCTGCCGTCGCCGCCGAACGGCACCTCGCGCAGCACGAAGTAGCGCACCGGATCGACGCCGTAGGTGTCGGCGAGCTCGAACGGATCGAGGACGTTGCCCAGCGACTTCGACATCTTCTCGCCCTTGGAGAGCAGGAAGCCGTGGCCGAAGACGCGCTTGGGCAGGGGCAGCCCGGCCGACATCAGGAAGGCCGGCCAGTAGACCGCGTGGAACCGGACGATGTCCTTGCCGATGATGTGCAGATCCATCGGCCAGAATTTTTTTCGCGGATCGGACTCGTCGGGGAAGCCGGTGACGGTGAGATAATTGGTGAGCGCATCGACCCACACGTACATGACGTGGCTCGGATGGCCGGGCACCGGCACGCCCCAGTCGAAATTCGTGCGGCTGACCGAGAGGTCCTTGAGGCCGGAGCGCACGAAGCTCGCCACCTCGTTCCGGCGGGTGTCCGGCCCGATGAAGTCGGGCTGGTCCGCGTAGAGCTGCAGCAGCCGGTCCTGATAGGCGGAGAGCCGGAACAGGAAATTCTCCTCCTCCATCCACACGACCGGCGTGTCGGTGGCGAGGCTGCGGCGGCTGCCGTCCTCCAGGAGCCGGGTCTCGGCCTCGTCGTAATAGGCCTCGTCGCGGACCGAGTACCAGCCGGCATATTTGTCGAGGTAGATGTCGCCGTTGGCCTCCATCCGCCGCCAGATCTCCTGAGCGGCGGCGGAATGGCCGGGCTCGGTGGTGCGGATGAAGCGGTCGTAGGCGCAGTCCAGCCGGTCGGCCATCGCCTGGAACCGGGCGGCGGTGCCGTCGACATACGCGCGCGGGGTGGTGCCGGCCCGGGTCGCGGCCTGCTGGATCTTCAGCCCGTGCTCGTCGGTCCCGGTGGAGAACAGCACGTCGTAGCCGTCGAGCCGGTGGAAGCGCGCGATGGCGTCGGCGGCGATCACCTCGTAGGCATGGCCGATATGGGGCGCGCCGTTGGGGTAGGAGATCGCGGTCGAGAGGCCGAAGGTTTTTTTCAGGGGCGCCGGGGCGTTGGACGTCACGTCTGTGGTGTTCCGGATGAGCGCGGGAAGCTGCCCGCGTTGTCGCGCGACCGGAGCCGGGACGCAACCGTCGCGGCCGGCAAGACCGGCGCTGCCGCGACGGCGGCCGGTCCGGGAGGCGGCCGTCGTCGACCGTCTCCGGACATGCGTCATCGTCCCCGCGCGCCGGTGGCGCCGGGGGCATGGCCCGGGAGCGAACACGAGGGACGCCGCGGGAACCCAGGTGTCGGCCAAAGTCGCGCGGGATCCGATCCCCGCGGCGCCCCGCGGCATCGACCGGGCGCCTCCCCCGGCCGGT
>NZ_JBEPLA010000036.1:0-5895 GCF_040545035.1 Methylobacterium sp. 1973 | reverse complement strand
GCCACCCGCTACGACAAACTCGCCCGCAACTACGCCTCGGCCCTCGCTCTGGCCGCCGTCATCGCCTTCTGGTGCTGATCGAGTCCACACCCTAGGGCGCAGCCGTTCAGTGGCACCTAAGGCGGCCGGCTAAAACTGGCGCTCATTCGCGCCTGCTCGATTCATGTGGGCCCCTGCCTGTACGAGGCAGCACTGTCTGCAGGATCGAGCCCAGCACCAGTTTTGTCGACCGACCAGACGACATCCGTCTCGGAAACGAAAATCGGTCGGCCAATTTCCTTCTCCCTGAGCCAGCGCGTAAATCCTGAAAAGCCGCTAGTATGGAAAATCATCGGCCGGCTAAGCGCGCGAAACGCTTTCATCAACGTCTCCGCTTCGGCATCGCTGATCTCCTTTTTGAGCGCTAGGCTCAGAAGCTCCATTCTGTCAGCCACCCTCTTTGGAGAGTAGCCCTTCACAGACGTGAGTTCCCGGGTGCAACTCATGGAGTACCCGGCTCGAGATGTCGGAACCGGAACATCGCCACACACGTATAGGGCACGCCCGGCAAATACCGCGATCGGCCGCTCGTCGGGCGCAGTAAAAAGCACGGCATCGGGCGGCGCTTTCTCGCGAACGACCCGAAGCCAGGATGGCATCGCCTTCGCGTCAGGCGCGATATCCGATGCATAAATGTCCAAGGGGGTCGCGTAGCGCAAATCGGGATTGGTCCAGCGAGGAAACTCGTAGACCACGCACGACAGAAACAAAACGATCAATACGCCCGCCACGACTGAGGATCTCGATCCCCTGTTCGCCCATCGGGTAATTTCAGCCGCGACCACGGGGGCCGCGAACAGCAGCGCCGTGAAGAGGAATTTATATCCGACGCCGTCGCGAACCGCGATCACGACGTAGGCCAACTGAAGTCCGAATGTCACGCCGGTGAAAAATAACGTCGGCCACGATATGATTTTCCGTCGAAATATCAGTATTGACAGTAATAGTGCATCAATTGCACAGAATATCCATCCCCACTTGATGAACTGGAGAGGAAAGTCACGAAGATTCACAAGACTGAAGGGCGGAACTTCCGAATCCCGTCCGAGGAAGAGCCCATAGAGAACCACTATGCCGAAGCTCGCGATCCAAAGGGCAAAAATCAGGCCGGTCTTGATAAGAGCCCGACGATCGGACGATCCCACTCCACGGACCTGTTGCAGGATTTCATAGGCAATCAGTGCTGCGGCGACCGCCATACATGAGGGTAAGAAAAGCGGATAAACCAAAGAACTCGCAAAAGACGCTATAACCGCAAGTATGAGAAATGAAGATCGCTTAAACTCAAGGTAGCCCAGTACTGCAAAGACCATCAAGGCAAACGAAGACAACCCGAAAACCATCGTGTCCATGTTTTGAATTTTTTCCATCATTGGCGTTATGCGTGCGTCTCCCAATGCATGGTATTCACTTTTAACTATGCCGAGCATGATATCGGGTAGACCTACGGCGAGAAGTGCAATTGCGGCACTTGCGGCTACCTTCGTTGAGTTATAGCGCTGACCCAGGAACAATATCGAACACTCTACAATGATGATAAACATCGAGATGAAGTGCAAAGTATTTAGCGGTAAGATAAATCTTGTTGGCGAAATCGCGACAAGGTTTGAAATCGAAGACAGCTGCGTCCACCCAAGCCAGCCATAGTTTAGCCGAAGCCCAGCCATCTCAAACTCTTCCGGCAATCGCGGCAGCAAATTGATCTGCTGTATAGCCGCGATCTGCATCATGTTGTGCCAACTGTAATCCGTTCGGAATGTTTCCTTAAGAACCGTAAAGATGATCGGGGCCGCTAAGGCGCAAGCCAGAACCGCGGAATACCCGACGCCACGAAAACTAAGTCTTGGACGAGAGTAAAGAATAAGAGCGACCGCTACGAGAGCATTCAGCGCGCTTGCTAAGTATGTAAACTGCCTAAATTCTAATCCGAATGCTATTGCGACCGGGAGTTCGAGAGACAAAAGTCCCGGCGACAGCACGAAAGCTGCCAAGACCCTCACTCGTATCGGAATCACATCGGCTAGCAAGGCGACCAATAGAAATCCCGGCGCTATCACCAAGGACCCGGCGAGAAGGAGATTCACAGCCTGTGACGCAATCGTCGACATGGTGCCCATGGGAGAACTGCTGCTTATAAGGCAACGATATAATTAAAAACACGCAAGCGCAACTTGGTAGGAATGGTATATGGAACCAAAAATCCAGTCGAAAAGCGATATACGAAACTAATGCAGCTGCTGTATTTTCTGTCTTGGCTGGATATTGCTCGCTAAAACAGAAGCTATATAAGATAAAATGACGCTCGGCTGTGCGCCGTCAGGGCTCTCTCGCTTCGTAGAATTTGGCGTATGATGCCAACAAACTTGGAGGCTCGCAAACATTTTTGATAGCGAGAGAGTGAAAGCGATCGATTGCGCCTCGGATCTTCGGACGTTGAAAGCAGATCGTGCGATCACGTCATCAGGTGATCAGGAGACCGAATTACGCTCCGCAAATCGATCGTGCCGGTAGGGTTCTTCGCCCTGGCGGCTTCACAAGCCGGGCGACCTCGGCCTTGTCGATCCCCCTCATGGCTTGAACGCTCCAACGTGGTGCGCAATGGCTCCTGGCACGTCCGAACGGATGGAGGCGTACCCCCCCCCCCGGTGGTTCCGATGTTTGAGGCGCCGAACTCTGGACAGGTCAGACGCGAGGGAAGCGCTTGGTTCCGTGGTGCCTGCGATGCATTCGACCGCGGATTTGCGTCTTGGGTCCGGTCAGGGAAGATCGGGCCGAAACTAATCGATGCGGACCATCTTGTCGGCAAATGCTATCAGACGAGTTTGGCTACGCGATCCCATATGTGAACTTCATTAAAGCCCCGTCGTAAATCGCTTAGTGCCGATACGATCAAGATCGTGACAGAATCAATCATTAGCATATTTCCCGCCACTTGAACAAATCTCATAATTGTTGGTGCCGATAATTTCCATCTACGGTGTTCATCATGCAGATAACGACGATAATCATAAACTGAAGAATATGATCGCGAGAAAGGAGCGTAGACTCTGTAAAATTGTGACCCACACAAAATACAAATATAGCCATAAAAAGAGCACCAGTTTTGTTGTTGTAGGCGGGATGGCTCAACAATGTCGCGACAGGCCTGACAATAAGAAAGTATAATGCGATCGCGAGGCCAGGCAAACCGATCTGCGACGCGATATCTAAGTATCCGTTATGGCCCTGAGAGGCAATTTCGAACCAGCTTCCTCCTTTTGCATAGTCATAGACCGGGCTAACACCTCCGATGTACCAAAAAGAACCATATCCGGCACCAAGACGCCAGTGATCGGAAATATAAGCTATCAATACGCGCCAGATTTGTGAACGACCTGTCAGTGTATCATCGCGATCCAAGGGTTCCATCAGCCATTCGCCGTACCACAGCAGAATGACCCCGAAACAGAAGACGCCCGTCATTGCCGCTGCGAAGGCTAGCGGCCAATCCCGATGATTGTTGGCACGAAATGCGTGCCCCGATAGCAGGGCCAATAAGGCGAGTGTGGTCGAAGTTTTGGATCCGGTCTTGATCAAAAATAAAAAAGCCGCAATGATAACGATCCATCTTAGAAAGGACAGGTGCCTTTGCTCCATGAAGTAAAAACACAGTACGGTTATCGCACAGAGTGCGCCCATAAAGTTCTTCTCGGGATAAATTCCCCGCCAATCACCAATGAGAGCGACATCTCGGCCGGCCTCCGGCTGGTGTATACCGACGCTCGGGAAGAAAAGGACGGTTACGTAACTTGCAAAGAGCGCCAAAATTAGAGCGATACGGATATGCACAATGCTCTTCGCTACACCGAGTGATTGTATGGCAATAGCAACGGACAGGGCAACGATCGTTGTCAAGGCCAAGCGACGCGTCGCAATTGACGGATCGATTGCCCAGACGATACTCAGCCAACAGTAGGCCAAGATCACACGAACGTTTCCCGGAAGCGCGGACAAGCCTCGAAAGTCGCGATGGATGCCCGTTCCAGCCAATATAATTAATAAAATCAGTACATATCCAAGTTGTCGGAACGGATTTCCTTCGGTCATGGAAGCGGTGCCGCCGCTCAACCCATCCTGGGTGATTGGAGCAGTGACGACCATAATACAAAGTGCAAAAAAAGCAATTGATACGACGCTCTCATGAGCGGACGATCGCAAATTTTGCTCGAAGACGCTGAGTTGACCTGTCCTCATAGATATGTTGTCGTCCTCTCTGAGAAAACGAATAGACTTTAGCTCTGCAAAATCAACGGGAACCCTATTCCGAAAGCGTTGCTAGCGCCGCCTTGCTGCAGCTGCGAATAGACGAAGCGACAGAATCTACACCCAAATCACTTATTCTGACTTTATATCGTAATAGTCGATGTGTCCAGATCGATATAGCTGGTGATTCTCACAATCATTGCCATCATCGCCACTGACCTGACCGGCTGGCTTTGGACCGGGCTGATTGAGAGGATCAGCCAGGACCGAAGGAGCTGGGACATGAAGCGAGGTCAGAAGACGAGCGCGGAGCAGGTCGTGCTGAAGTTGCGCCAGATCGAGGTGCAGACAGCCCAGGGCAAGAGTTTGGCGTTGGCGTGCAAGGAGGCGGAGATCTCCGAGCAGAGCTACTATCGCTGGCGCAAGGAGTACGGCAGCTTGCAGGTCGACCAGGCGCGGAAGATGAAGGATCTGGAGCGCGAGAACGCTCGGTTGCGGCGGCTTGTGGCGGACCTGTCCCTGGAAAAGCAGGTGCTGGCGGACGTCGCCTCGGGAAATTTGCAGCCCCCGAACGACGTCGGCAGGCAGTGGCGGCGATCCAGGAGAAATTCGGCCTCTCGGAACGTCACGCCTGCCGGATCGTCGGCCAGCACCGCGGCACGCAACGCTACGTGCCCACCGTGTTGGCCGACGAGGTGAGCTGACTCGCGCCATCATCGCCCTGGCGTCCGAATACGGGCGCTACGGCTACCGCCGCGTCACCGCGCTGTTGAGAGTAGACGGCTGGCGGGTGGGCAAGGATCGGGTCCAGCGCATCTGGCGTCGTGAGGGGCTCAAGGTCCCCCAGAAGCACCGGCCGCGCAGCCGCCCCTGGCTCAACGACGGCTCCTGCGTGCGGCTGCGGCCGCTTTACCGCAATCACGTCTGGAGCTTCGACTTCGTGCAGGCTCAAACGCACGACGGCCGGAGCCTGCGCATCCTGACGCTGATCGACGAGCATAGCCGGGCGTGCCTCGCGCTGAAGGTGGCGCGGCGCATCAACAGCATCGGCGTGATCGAGGCGCTGGCCGACGCCGTGTGCCTGCACGGCCTCCTGGAGCACATCCGCTGCGACAATGGCCCTGAGATGATCTCAAAGGCACTGCGCAAATGGGTCGCCAAAAACGGGGCCGAAGATCCAGAACATTGCACCCCGCTCGCCGCGGGAGAACGGGTACTGTGAGAGCTTCAACGGCAAGCTACGCGACAAGTGTCTGCGCCAGGAGATCTTCTACTCGCTCAAGGAAGCCCAGGCTGTGATCACCCTCTGGCAAAAGACCTACAACCGCGTTCGGCCGCATCCGTCCCTGGGCGACCTCTCGCCTGCGCCTGTCAGCTACCCGGATCTGGCCTTCCGGCTCCCCATGGCAGCGGCCATGCAGTAGCCTCTTGTAACTTGATCCCGCCCGCGTCGGGTATGCTCCTCGGCGCGGTGGCGAGTGAGAGACCGTTAGCCTCGGCTACCACGCCCATGCCGCGTGACGAGCCGATCCCGGGAGGCTGCCGGCTCGAGCCAAGCGGGACGCGGCACTCATGGTCGAGATCCGGCGCGTGTACGAGGCGAACTTCCGGGTC
>NZ_JBEPLA010000035.1:0-6294 GCF_040545035.1 Methylobacterium sp. 1973 | reverse complement strand
ACCCGCTACGACAAACTCGCCCGCAACTACGCCTCGGCCCTCGCTCTGGCCGCCGTCATCGCCTTCTGGTGCTGATCGAGTCCACACCCTAGCGCGGGATACCGATTGCCGCCGCCCGCTGCTCCGCTATCCTGGCCCAATGCGCACAGCCCTCGCCGCCCTCGCTCTCGTCGTCGCTGCCGGTGGGGCGAAGGCGCAGCAACAGCTCCCGACCGTTCCTGAGTTGCTGACCGCGGAACTGAAGGCATCGCAGGCCTGTGAGGGCTCGGGAGATCCCGCCGTCATCCATGAGCAATGTCGACTTCGTGATCGGCTGAGCGGTCGCTTGGCGCAGGCTGGCTATTGCTGGGGCCGCAAGGGTCAGACCGACGAGAAGAGGGAGTGGCACGCCTGTCAGCCGGACTCGATCTATGAGGATGACATCGAGGCCGTACAGCGCTGACAGGCTGAGCCGGGAGGCTCATTTCGCCACCTGCCACCAGTAGCTCTATCTGCTCGGCCCCGCCCCGATCTGCTCACGGGGCGGGGGAGCGCCTGATCTCACCTGGGTGTGATCTGAGACGGTACGCAACTTGGCTCTGGGGTAGGATGGCTAGCAGCGGTTACCGGGCTGTGCAGGGTCAGCGGCGCGCGCGCCCCGCGCCGGGATCCTTCAGAGTATACAGCCGACTCCGCCGCGTGTGAGTCGCACGCCGCCAAGGGGCGAGCGCGGCTACCAGGGCCTTCGCCCGTCACGTGTCACATACACGTTCGCAATTGCGTCAGCTTCAGCATGGTGTCCGGCCCGGTGATGTGCGTGCCAAGCGCCTGTAATCGTTTTGAAAATCCCACGGGAGGTGGGTCGAGTGATAAAAGGGGCACCGCCTGTCGTGGGCAACTTCTTTGCGTTCAAAATACGAGCGATTTTGTGCCCGGGGATTGTCTCGCCCTTCCCGTGTGCGGCGACTCAGGTCGGGCACCGAAAGGGGGAAAGTTCAGCCAAACCCAATGCTGAGGGTAGGCCCGACGCGGGCAAAGGAAAGCCCTCTGACGGCAGTGATGCAGGGAGCATGGGCGCGGCACCCGCCCAGGCAAAACGAACCGCCTACCGTTGAACGCGTTCACGCCTCTCAACAACGGAGAGCACGACATGAAGGTGATCACAGCGACCGTCCTTGGCCTGGCGTTACTCAGCGGAGCCGCTCCGGCCTTCGCGCAGTCCTACGGCGGGCGCGACTACGGCTACGATCGCGGTGACTACGGCCCTCGTGACGGAGGCTACGGAGATCGGGGCTACGGTGACCGCGACCGCCGCGACCACGATCGCGACTATGACCGAAGCTCGCGGGGCGGGCGTGGCGACTACGCTTTCAACGAGATGGAATATCTGCGTTGCAATCCGGACGTGCGCCGGGCGGTCATAGGTCGCGCAATCAAGTCCGGGCTGGAACACTACCGCAAGGTCGGCATGGCCGAAGGCCGGAAGTTGACCTGCAATTAGAGCGCCTCTGAAGAGCAGAGCAGAATGTGAGAAAGCCCCGCGCGGCAATGCCGGCGGGGCTGAAGAAGGCGCACGCAGTTGACGGCGCTCAGCGGCTACTTGCTGCTGCCGCCGCCACCGCCGCCCTGAGGAACGGCGCGCTCAGGCTGATTGGCATTCCCGGCGGATGACGAGCTGTTCGACATCGTGTCGGCCGGCTGCCCGGTCGGCGAAGCCGTCACGGCGCCAGTGCTACCGGTCGTGCTGTTCTGCGGCGCAACCACGCCCGAAGCGCCAGGAGCGGAGGGCGCCACGGGAGTCGCCGCGGGAGCCTGCGCAGATGCCCCGCCTGCGAGGAGGCTGAAGACGGCGGCGGCTGCGAGAACGCGATGGCGCATGAGAACCTTCCTTTGCACTGAAGGCTGAGAAACGCACTCGCTTGAGAGATAGTTCGATACTGACGAAGCCAGGGGGGCTCGAAAAAGCCCCACGCGGCGGTGCCGGCGGGGCTGAGTGGATCCTGGGAGGAAGCTGAGCTCAGGCAAGCGGCGGGCCACCAGTACGAAAAAGCCGCCGCGATCGGAGCCGGGCGGTTCGAGGTGGTCTCGGGATGTCCAGATGTAGACGGGAGTCGGGTGCGCGTTAATCCGATCCGGCGGGCGGGTCTTTCGGTGCGGTTCGGTTGCCGATGATAATGCCAGCCATGAGCGCCAGCAGAGCGATCACCACGGTCAGATCCTGCTCGACGGGCGCGCAGGTCATGAACCTGGCGCCCGCGGCAGGATCTCGAATTCCAGCGGCGGAAGGATCGTGGTGATCGACCATCCGAGCGCCCGCTGGAGCGGATTGCAGTCGTAGGCCACCACTCCGAGAAGCCGGCCTCGGCCGGGCATCGCGTCGAGCGGGATGAACGGCCCGATGACCTCTTCCTCGCGCCCGAGCGGCCCGTAGGCGTCGAAGCGCTCAGGCTCGAAGTCGAGCCGCCGGCCTGCCCCGTCGACGATCCACCAGCGGCGCGTGATCTCGCACGACCGATCCCGCACACGAACGCCGCGGATCAGGAGGCGGTCTCCGACGTGCACCTGCTTGCCCGGGTTGACCACCTCGCGGGTGATCTGCCGGACCGGTGGCTCGCGGTCGATCGCCATGGAGAAGATCCAGCCGACCAGCGCGACGAGCGAGGTGTAGTAGAGCGCGTTGAGGACGAGCTGTAGGCGGGCCTGGCGCCGGGACGGGCCGTAGGCGAGTTCGATGGCGCGGGCATAGATCTCGTCCGTGCGGTCCACTTCGGGCAGCATCACAACCTGCGGCGATTCCGGTTCAGGGGGCATCAGTGCGGCACCCCGCCCTTCGACAGGACGAGGCCGACGATCGCCAGGACGATCGCGCCAAGGACGGATTTCACCAGCCAGCCGACGTGGTCCTTCAGCTTCGCGACGTCGTCCACCACGTCCTTGAGCTCGGTCTTGGTGGCGTAGACGTTGCGCAAATCCTCCCGGATGCCGCGCACGTCGGATTGGACCGCATCGAGCTTCGTCGCCGAGACCGCGACGTCGACCTGCATCTTGGTCCAGGCCGCCTCGTCCTGTTTGTTCGGGGCTTCCGGCATCATGCCCTCTTGATCGTGGAACCGCAGGAAGGCCGGCGGCCGGGTTTGGGCTTCGCGGGCGGCATCCATCGCGCGAGCATCCGGGCTCAACGCCGTGCCGGCTGCGGACTGGGCACAGCCCACGGCACGCCGGTCGTGCGCTCGTAGGTCCGCATCACGCCGATCCCGAGCAGGCCGGCCAGGATGGGCCAGAGATCGTTCATGACGAGCGTCGGAGGTGCCGGAAACGCGAAGCCGAGCACCGTGCCGACCAGCGCGCCGGCCCAAGTGACGATCGGCGCGAAGATGTACTGGTAGGCCAGCCCGGCGACACACACCCACCCCGCGGCTGGCCGCCATCGCGAGGAGAAACGGTCGTTGCCCTGCGCCTCGGCGAGGTTGATGGCGTTCTGCTGCTCGTTCTGCGCCTGGAGGGCGGCCGTCAGCGCTGTCTCGCGAGCCGTGAGTGCCTGCTCGATCTCGGCCTGAGCCTCGGCCTTCTTCTGCGGGTCCGGGATCGTCCGGTCGACGATGACCTTCGCGATCTCGGCGATGCTCGGGATCGCCGCGCCGATACCGGCCCCGAGCGCCGGGCCCGCGCCGCCCGTCAGGACGCCGCCGATGATGGATCCGATGACGCCGACAGCCATGTGTCAGACCTCCTTCTTCGGGTAGGCGGTCCGCAGCCGCGCGAGGGCGGAGGCCCAGAAGCCGGGCGCCGCCGCGGTCGGCGCGGGCGCGGCGGTGGGCGAGCCGCTGTTGCGCGGGGCCGGCGGGAACACCGGCGGCGCGGGCGGCGACAGCGGCGCGACCTCGACCGGCACCGTGGGCACGGCCACCGAAGCCATCGCTAGTGCCTCGGCCCGCACCCCCTGCACACGCGAGTTCCACCCCTTGCCGAAGGTGGGCCAGGTCGAGAGACGCCGCAGGAAGGCCAGCCGGTCCGCACAGATCCGCTCGACCGTCTGGCCCGCATCCTTCGCGCGGGCCGCCGCCAGCGTGATCGGACCGATCTTGCCGTCGTCCGCAACGCCGATCGCCCGTTGCAGCGATGAAAGAGCCCGCCCATTGCCCGAGTTCACCGCGAAGTCGAAGACGCAGTAGTCCACGCCCGCCGGCAGCTCATCGCCGCGGACCGCGTCCCAGTAATTCTTCCGGTAGATCGGCGCGACGGTCGCCTTCGTGAGGGCTCGGACCTCGGTCTTCGTCGCCGTCCGGCCGAGCCAGCCCGACAGCGTGCCGATGGTGATGCCGAGGTTCGTCGCACCGCCCGGGTCCGCGGGGTGATCGACGTATCCGCCCTCGTGCATCAGGACGAGCGCGAGCGCCCGCTCGAAGTTGGCAGCGGCCATGTGGTCCTCACGATGTCAGGGGTGGTGGAGCGTCAGCGCCGATGCGGCGGCCGGGCGGAGATCCAGACGGGGCCGGCGCCCTCAATGAGGACGGGCACGAAGGCGCCGCGACGGTGTCGCGCGACGATGACGGAGCACTGATCGCTGCCTTGCAAACTAAACGCGAGTTCACGATATGGCACCTCAACCAGAAGGGGAGAGCGCCATGGGCATGTCGTGGAGCTGGATTAAGCAGGCTGAGGAGGTGGGGATCTTCAGCCAAGGTGGCGGCCGGATCCTCGATATTGGCTCATCGAATTTGTATTCGATAACTGCTGCGGATGCTCGCCACTTCGTTCAGCGGTTTAACGGATCGCCCCAGAGCAATCTCGACGAGTTTGCCGCACGGATGGAGCGCGGTTCTGGATATGATCCTGTCCGCGGCGGCCTGAACGAAGCATTCGTCGGCGAATTGTTTGAAGAAGCCGGATTTGGGTATGACGCCGTCGATATTGCGGATGGATATAAGACAACAATAATAGACTTTAATAAAGAACAAATGCCGAAAAAGATGACCGGTGCTTATGACGTGGTCATTAACTGTGGAACTACAGAGCATATTCTCAACCAACTTAATTCATTTCGCAACATACACGATGCCGCGAAGGTTGGCGGGTACATATGCCATCAGCTGCCAGCTATTGGTTTTTTAGATCATGGATATTTCTGTTACACAGGACGATTTTTCTTCGACCTGGCCGGATACAATGATTATGAGATCGTAGGCTTCTGGTTTGATGGTGGAGTCGGTCAAGAAAGCGTATATAGCTCAGTGAATTCTTATAGCAAGTATTTCCCGGTCTTGAAGACCGTCATTGAGCGTGGGAATACTGAAGAGCGCGAAAAGAGATTATCCGGACTCGGAATACCGACCGTTAGCATCAACATATTCTATAGGAAAAAATCCGACAAACCATTTATGGGAACCGTCGAGACATCTACGTCTGTAGGTAATATTCCAGCCACTATCACTAAAGGTTACGAAACAAGCGGCAGCCCATCAGAGCAGAGCGACGCCGAGTTGATGCGTAAATTCTTTAACGAAGATTTCTATATGCTCAACAATCCGGCGGCTGGAGATTACCCTGCCGGGGCAATTCAGCACTTTATCGATGTTGGATGGAAAATCGACGCGGATCCAACGCCGGGATTTTCCACGCTCGGCTATCTTGAGGCCAACACTGATGTTGCTGAGACCGGAATGAACCCCTTCTTGCATTACATCAGACACGGCATTCAGGAAGGTCGAGGCTGGAGCAAACCCCGGGACAGCTGATGTGAAGCAATTTAGGTGCCCAGCGCGGGCCACTTGATCGCGGTGAATATTACCTGCGCGTGACCGACGTCGCTCGCCGCATCGATCTCTGCCTTTGCGAGAAGCCGGGTGCCTCGGATCGCGGCGCCGACCTGGAGAAACGCCTCGTAGGCGGCCTTCACCGAGCGGGCCACGCCGAGCACATCGGCCGCGGGCTTGCCAGTCTTCGGGTCGATGTCGACGCCGATCGTAGCAGCCAGCATCGGATAGTCCGACGGCTCGATGGCGCCCGAGACAGCGAGGGCAGCCTTGGCCTGCGCGTAGGCCTCCTGGTACTCCATCGCCTGGCCGGAGCCTGCGGTGATGAGTGTCAGGCGCAGCGCCTCGGCCTTGGCGTCGACCTCGGCCTTCAGCGCAGTCTTGATGTCGGCGAGCTCGGGAATCGGCGCCACGTAGGGCCGGAAGTCGGGCTGATCCTCGGGATAGCCCTCCGGCAGATCGCCGAGCCGCTCTAGGGTGTGAACCGAACCAAGGCGTTGCAGGGTTTGTCGTTTTGTGATTCCAGGCGGCCGTTTTGCGGCCTGGAGGTAGCGATGGCGGA
>NZ_JBEPLA010000034.1:0-6466 GCF_040545035.1 Methylobacterium sp. 1973 | reverse complement strand
GCCACCCGCTACGACAAACTCGCCCGCAACTACGCCTCGGCCCTCGCTCTGGCCGCCGTCATCGCCTTCTGGTGCTGATCGAGTCCACACCCTAGTCCGCGCCTCGGCGGAGGAGCAACGCAAGCGCGCCATTTGGGCGATGGCTGACGGCTTTGAGGCCGCGGTGGGTAGCGTAATTGGCATGGTCTCGTCCTCGGCCACCGAGTTGCAGGCCACCGCCCAGCAGATGACCACGACCGCCCATGAGACGGCGAGCCAGTCGACCACCGTCGCGGCCGCTGCCGAGGAGGCCGCCACCAACGTCAACACGGTCGCGGCCGCGGCCGAGGAGCTTGGCTCGTCGGTGCAGGAGATCGGCCGGCAGGTGCAGGGCTCGGCCCATCTCGCGCAGGCCGCGGTGGGCGAGGCCGACCAGACCGCCCACCTCGTCCAGGCGCTTAGCCAGAACGCCGCGCGGATCGGCGACATCGTCGGGATGATCTCGGCGATTGCCGGCCAGACCAACCTGCTGGCCTTGAATGCCACGATCGAGGCGGCCCGCGCCGGCGCCGCGGGGCGGGGCTTTGCGGTCGTGGCCTCCGAGGTGAAGGCGCTGGCCGAGCAGACCGCCAGGGCCACGCACGAGATTTCGGGGCAGATCGCCCAGATCCAGGCTTCGACCGGCCAGGCGGTCACGTCGATCGCGGGCATCACTGGCCGGATCCGGGAGATCAGCGACGTGGCGACCTCGATCGCGGCAGCGGTGGAGCAGCAGGGTGCGGCCACGCAGGAGATCGTCCGCAACGTCGCGCAGGCTTCGGCGGGGACGAACGAGGTGACGGGCAACATCGCGGGCGTGGCGCAGGCGTCGGAGGAGACGGGGGCGGCGGCCAGCCAGGTCCTGTCGGCGGCCTCCGAGCTGTCGCGGCAATCCGAGCATCTCGGCGCCGAGGTCGCCCGCTTCCTCACAACCGTCCGCGCAGCCTGACACGATCCTATAGACGCAATCTTCGGTTATTCGACTGAACCGTCGAGTGTCGGCTTCCGCCTCACCTCCGTGCGGAGGCGGACGGGCAGAAAAGCACCCCCAGCGGTCATTTGGGGGCGACTGTCGACGGGACTGGAACTGGCCGAAAGCGGCCGGTCCGCTTCGGCGCAGGCCCGCCGGAAAGCGGATGGCCCGCTATCGACCCGACGTCGCCCGTGAGGCCGGATCGTGCGGTCCCCGGAAGCGGACGAAGGCGCCCTCCTTCCGGCGGGGCCAGCGTGATGAGGAAAGCTACAACCAGAAAGTAAAACGAGGTTGTATTAAATACAACGGACGTTCCTATCAGAATGTATCGATGCGTCGTGCTCTCTGGGCTCGCAAAGCGGGCGACGTCCGGATGGCAGCCGCCCGCCCTCACGCCTCTCTCCGCCAGGAATCTCGGACCATGATCACCCGCGCCCTCGACGCACTGTGCCTCAGTGCCCTGGGTTCGACGGCCCTGGGATGGGCGGTGCGCACGGTCGTCATCGTGGCATCCCGGACTGTCGCGCCCCGCAGCGAGGCTGCCGGCGGCCGGCCCGGCCCGATGGCGCCGGCCCGGTAGGCAAGAGGATCGGTGAGCGGCGACGCGGCTCAGGCCGCCCGGGCGAGATCCCCTTCGATCGCGGCGAGCGCCCGCTCCAGCGCCGCGAAGCAGGCCGGATCGAACGCTGTGCCGACATCCGCCCGCATGATGCCGAGCGCCTTCTCAAGCGGCATGGCGGCCCGGTAGGGTCGGTCGGCGGTCAGCGCGTCGAACACGTCGGCGACCGAGACGATCCGGATCTCCGGTACGATCGCATCGCCTTTCAGCCCCCGTGGATAGCCCTTGCCGTCCAGCCGCTCGTGATGGCCGCCGCCGATACAGGCCATCTCGTGAAACACCGCCACGCGGGCCAGGATGGTCTCCGACAGGGCGGCGTGATTGCGCATGTCCTGCCACTCGGCATCGTCCAGCTTGCCGTTCTTGTCGAGGATCGCGTTCGAGACCCCGAGTTTGCCAATGTCGTGCAGGAGCGCGGCCCGCTTGAGCCAGCGGCGGCGTTCCGCAGTAAAGCCGAGTTCGGCCGCGATCATATCGGCGTAGACCGCGACTCGCTCGGAGTGGCCGGAGGTGAAGGGGCTCTTGGCATCGATGATCTGGGCGAACGCGCGGGCGATGTCGTCGAGGTAGTCCTCGTCCACCGCGATCGGGCTGACCGGTGCCAGGGCGAACACCGCCGCCTCGACCTCATCCGAACCCAGAACCTCCCAGAAGCCGGGTTCGGCCGCGACCGCTTCGAAGCAGGCGACGACCTGCGGGTCGAACCATGTGCCAGAGCGCGCCCGCACCTCGGCGATCGCGGCCGAAGGGCCAGCTGCGGCGTGGAAGACGTCGACCACCTGCGCGAGCAGCGCCACACGGGCGTAGAGCGGGATCGCAGCGCCCGTGAGGCGGTCCGGCCGGCCGCTGCCATTCCAGTGCTCGTCCAGCGCGTGGATGGCGTCGCAGACGCTCGTCGAAAAGCGGAGCTGCCGGGCGATCGCGGCACCGCGCTGGCAGCGGGTCTGTATGAGCTCGTCGGCGATCGCTCCGCCGTTCTGCAAGATGTTGAGCACCGCGCGGAACCGTTCGGCCAAGCCTGCCTTCAGGCCCGTGTGAGCGAAGACAAATCCCAGCACCTTCGGCAAGCTGTCGCTCACCGTCTTGAAGTCACGTTTGAAGCTGAGGTCGTCGGATAGATAGAGCTCGCAGATTCGCGCGGCGTTGCTTGAGCAGCCGAGATCCTTCAGCATGATCGTATGGTAGAGTTCCCATAGCTGAAGGTCGGGCAGGCCCATCGCGCGGCCGATGTGGAAGCCGATCCATGTCGCACGAATGCAATGCCCTACGGGCTGGCCTTCCGTCAGATCCAGGGCATGGCTCAAGGCACCCAGGATTTCCGACAGGTGTACGGTCTGTGTCTCTGCGTCACCGCTCGCCACGATTCGCATTGGTATAGCCCAAACTCGTTCCTTATAGGCCGAATGACTATCTCCCAAAAATAATGAAACCGTTCATCGACGGTCGTTCCCATGCGTCCTCATCTCGGCCGGGGACCGCCGCAAAACCACCCTGAGCGTTGGGGTCGACGTCCCCCGACGGCATCGCTGTGCCAGAGCGGCGGTGTTGCGACACCCCTGCAGGCGGCGTCCCCGGGTGGGGTGAGCACCGGCGGGATCGATCCGGTCGAGTCGGTTTTCCAGGGTCACCGCTCGGATGCGAGTGGCACAGCCGTGTGTCGCACGATGCTGCGGCGTGATCCGGGACTGGCGTTCGTCGCGACACCTCCCCGATGCATGGGCGCGATGGAGATCTGCGCCGGTGCTCGTCACTGGGCATGCGGGATAGACTTGGCCGGTCACGACACGCGGCTCATCCCTTCGGCATGCGTGAAGCCGTTCGCGAAGCGGCAGAAGAGCGCCATGGCCGACGCGGAGGCGATCTGCGGCGCTGCGCCCGACGCTGCGGTTCGCCCGGGGATCCCGACAAAGCTGGGGCGAGGTCGGCCGGCATGCTGTCGCGCCAGCCGCGCATGCGGGTCACCGTCGCCCTGGCGGACATGATGGCGCGGATCGTCTGGGCGTTGATGGCCCACGGGGCGCCTGCGGAACTCCGGCCACGGCGTAACCGCCATGCCGCGAGGCGGGAGGGATGCGGGGACGGTCGTCCATCGCCCTGCCGTCACGCCTTGTTCGCCGCGGGAAGTCCGAAGCAGCGCGCCAGCATCGGGTGCCGCTCGCGCACGGTCCATGCACCGGCAAAGCCGAAGCCCCTGCGCAGCCCCAGCATGCCGTCCGAGCCGCAGATCATGCGCCGGCTCTGGGGATGGAGTGGCGGGGATGGAACGGCGGGGATGAAGCGGCGGGCTCGGCGGCTAGGCCCAACGACCCGTGAACCCGCGCGTTCGCGTGTGCGACACGCCCGCACCCGTCACGCCGGGTCAAACCCGCTCGACCCCACGCTGGGACCGACCGTCCCATAATCCTCCGGCCGCCGCTCTAAACGCAGCATTAACCTTGTTCAGTGATTTGCTGGATCCTTCAAAGCTTCGCGGGGTCCGTACCTGCCGCCGCGCAAGGATGGCAAATCATGCGGCTGATCGTCGGCACACTGATCGTCTTCGTCTGCGTGTTCGGCAGCTACGCGGCGATGGGTGCCCACTTGGCAGTCCTCTGGCAGCCGTTCGAGTTTGTCATCATCCTCGGTGCAGCCATCGGTGCCTTCGTCATCGGCAACACCGGGCCGGTGCTCAAGGCCGTGCCCGCCATGCTGGGCACCCTGATGAAGGGCCCCAAATACACGCAGAACTCCTATGTCGAACTGCTGGGGATGCAGTATTCACTGTTCAAACTCGCGAAGCAGAAGGGTTCGATGGCGCTCGAGCCGCACATTGAAAACCCGGGCGAGTCGACGCTGTTCAACGCCTTTCCGACCTTTGCAGCGAATCATCACGCGGTCGAGTTTGTCTGCGACTACATGCGCATGGTGTCGCTGGGTGCCAACAACGTCCATGAGATCGACGCTCTCATGGATCAGGAACTGGAGACGCACCACCAGGAGCAGGAGCGGGTCGTGTCTGCCATGCAGGCGCTCGCCGACGGAACACCGGCGCTCGGCATCGTCGCCGCCGTGCTCGGCGTGATCAAGACGATGGGGGCGATCAAGGAGCCGCCGGAGGTGCTGGGGCATCTGATCGGCGGCGCGCTCGTCGGCACCTTCTTTGGCGTCTTCGTCGCCTACGGCTTCTTCGGGCCCATGGCGCAGTCGCTCAAGAGCCTCTTCGAGGCCGAATCCAAATACTACCTTTCCCTCAAGGCGGGTCTGCTCGCCCACATCGGCGGCCAGCCGCCGGTCATGGCGATAGAATTTGCCCGCAAGTCTCTGATGAGCGACGTCCGCCCGACCTTCAGCGAAGTGGAAGCGGCAACCGCCGCTCTGCCCGCCCAGATCTGACCCGCTATCCGGCAGGGATTCGATGACCACGATCATCATCAAGAAGGTCAAGAAGGCCGCACACGCCCATCACGGCGGGGCCTGGAAGATCGCCTATGCGGACTTCGTGACCGCCATGATGGCGTTCTTTCTGCTGATGTGGCTGATCAGCATGACGACGCAGGAGCAGAAGATCGGTTTGGCGGAATACTTCTCGCCGGCGGCTTTGAGCCCTGCAACCAGTGGCGCGGGCGGGATCCTGTACGGCACCGCCCTGGACACGTCAGGCAACAAGCCGTCCACGCCCCGCGACGCGGAGCGGGGTTCTGCCGAGCGGGAGGACAGAGTGCGCCCGACCAGTCCGGGCCGCACCAGCGATCTCGATGCCAGCCGCCCGGCCGCCAGCACGGAGGTGAACTACAGCGCCATAGCCAGCCTCCGGCAGGCGCTCCAGACGATGCCCGACATCGCCGAGCTGTCGAAGAACATCGTGATCGAGCAGACCAAGGAGGGCGTGAACGTGTCCCTCGTGGACCAGGACGGCCGCGCCATGTTCCGCGAGGGCTCTGTCGACCCCTACGAGCGCACCCGTCGCGTGCTGGAGGCGCTCGCGCCCGCCCTGCGCCGGCTGCCCAACAGCCTGTCGATAACCGGCCACACGGCCGCCGCACGCCCGGGCTCGGCGCGGACCGCCGAACCCTGGAATCTCACCGCCGGGCGTGCGCTCGCCGTGCGCGAGATCCTGTCGGGTGCCGGGGTTCCCAACGACCACTTCTCGTCCGTGGTGGGACGCGCCGACACCGAGCCGGTTTTCCCCGACAATCCCTACATCGCGCCGAACCGACGGGTGACGATCACTCTGCTCAATGCGAGCCCGCCGGTGCCCCCGAACCTGCTTCGTTGACGACGAGGCGCCGCGCCGCCTCGGACGACAACGGCGAATCGCCGTCGAGGCCGCCCATCGGATCATCGTGGCGCATCACGCGCTTTGCGCAGGACCACAGGCTACAGCGTCGCTTCTGGCGCGCGTGCGGAGACGGAGCGGGCGGCCTACGAGCAGGCCCGGCGTGTCTGCGCCGCGCGCCTTCCGTCAGCGCCCTCAGCGGATCCCCAGGATCCGCCCCCAGGGGAGGGGGTCGGCCTGTCGGGATGGCTTTCGAGGCGCGGGAACGAATGGAGGTCGCGGTCAGGCCACGGGCCTCGAGCCGCACGGGGCGAGAGACCGTCGAGAAATCAACCCCAGAGATCTGAGCGGCATCCGCTTCCCCAACCTCGATTCCCGAAAGCGGACCGGCGGCAAACCACCCATCTGAGACGCTCGGAGGTCATCGGCGCCAGCAGGGCATGGCCGAAAGAGGAACGACCGCTTTGGAGAAGGCTGGCCAGAGAAGCGGACGGCCTCTTATCGACCTGACCTTGCCCCGTGTTTGCCCCCGTTCATAACCAGAGTCCGTTCTGGTTCTGGTCCTGTTGGGACCGGGTTGCAAATGCGTTCGGGGTGAGCC
>NZ_JBEPLA010000033.1:0-7940 GCF_040545035.1 Methylobacterium sp. 1973 | reverse complement strand
CGCTCGCGAACCTCAGGGGAAAAGGGTGGGGTATGCTTCGTCATGGCTCCAGTCTCTCAAGAGTTGGAGCCTCCGAAAATCCCGGCGCGATTCACAACCAGCCGTGCCGCGTCTCTCGCATCGAGAAGCGCACAGACCGTTTGAGCCATGGCCCAGACTCACACGTCTCATCGTGCACGTCAATCCTCCGTCTGTGTCACTGCACTAGACAACACTCGCTGCGGCGCGCCCCTTCTCATGCGCACCGTCCTCGACCTTCAGGGCGAGACAGATTTTACGGCCCAGGACGGATTATCCCGCCTCAGCGCGCGTCAACATCCCGACATGCCAAGCTTGGAAGAGTTCTCAGGTTCGCCAGCCACGTCCCCCTCCGCGGACGTGAGGAGCTACGCGCTGGCGACGGCCCGCGACCGCGCGAAATGACGCGATGTTGAGATCAATATAATCTGAGATCATGCTCGGATTTTTTCGCTTGCGTCGCGCGTTTTTTCTGTCAGAACCGCGAAGCTTATATCCTGGATTGAGGTTTATACATGCGTATTCTTGCAATCGGCGTCGTCCTTGCCGCAGTCATGCCTCTCGCGGCACAGGCCCAGGAGGCCGGCGACGCCGCCGCCGGCGAGAAGGCGTTCGCCCCCTGCAAGGCGTGCCACAACTTCCAGAAGAACGGCGTGGGTCCCGACCTGAAGGGCGTCGTCGGCCGCAGGGCGGGCACCTACGAGGGCTACAACTACTCCGCCGCTCTGAAGAACTCTGGCATCACCTGGGACGAGGCCAACTTGCACGAGTGGCTAAAGAACCCGAAGACGAAGGTGCCCGGCAACAAGATGATCTTCCAGGGCATCGCCGACGACAAGAAGATCAACGACCTCATCGCCTACCTGAAGACCCAGTCCTAATTCTGACAGATCTGGGACGCAAGAACGCGCGCGGTCTCTCGTCGCGCGCCCGCCGCGATCAACCCCGCCCGGCCCGGCCGGGCGGGCACTTTTGCGCTTGCCTCAGGGCTCAACGCAAAAATAGTATTGGTTTCCTTTCGCGAGATCTTCACATTGCGCAGGATGATGTTACTCTAGGCGCAGTCGCTCGGCGTAACGCACCGGGCGTCCTCAACCTTCAGCCCCGCCGGCACCCGCCGCGCGGGGCTTTTTCGTGGCTCAGCGGCCGCTGCCGGAGGACAGGCTCGACCCGATGCTGCCAAAGAGCTAGCTCGGGGTGCCGAGCACGGTGCCGTTCGGATTGGTGTCCAGGTTGAGATCTTGCGTCGTGAGGCCACCGGGGCAGGGGTTCGTCGTCTGGGCCGGCTCGAAGGCCTGACGGCCGCCAGCCAGTGGAACGATCACCCGCTCCTGCCGGATCGTGGTCTCGCAGAGCCCCCGGCAGATCGGGACCGTGCGGTCGGTCTTCGAGCAGATCGCCTTCATCTCGCCCCGCATGCACGTACAGCGGCACCGCGACGAGGTGGGGGCGGGCAGCGCCATAAGGGCGGCGGCGAGCATGAACAGGCGCATTATGAACGCTCTCACGACCTGCTACTGGGTAGGGCGAGTCTCCATCGTGTCTCAGAGCCCTAACGCGCTGGCGATGGCGACGCCGGCCTCGCTCGGAGCGGGAGACGGACTGACCAGAGCCGCGGGCCGGACGACTGGATCGCCCCGCGGGCCGCGAAAGGCGCGTTGCTCAACCGGCCGTGACGCGGCGGTAGCTAGCCGCGAAGGCCTCGATGGCCTCGCGCGTCAGGTCTGTCACCACCAGTCCGGCGGTGTAGACGGTCCATCTTCCGTTCTGGTCTTCCGTGATGCAGATTTCGGCCATCGGGCGCCTACACTCCACGCCACAAGGCCGAGCGAACCTGGCGAGTTCCCGAACCGCACCGGGCGATCACGAGGCCGGTCCATCGTCATCCTGGAGGATGCGGACGGGCCGGAAGGCGCCCGCGGACACCGCGGCCCCGACCCAGGCGCGGGCCGCCGCGGCCGCGGGGTGATCGGCGAAGGCGGCCATTCCGTCCCGGACTGGACGACGTAGCCGCGCGTGCCCGCGGCGCAGGGGACGACATAGCCGAAGACCTTGCAGGTCCCGTCGACGAGGTCGGTGCAGTGGACCGGCCCCTCGGTCCAGCGGAGATCATGCATCCTCACCTCCCATTGTCTCGCCCCGTGCTCACCCCGTCAGCGATCCGGGGAGGCGCGCCGCGCGGGCCGATGCGAGTCGACGCGGGCCCGGGCCGCCCCTATACGCGCCCGGCGGCCGGACCGTCATCGGCGCCTTCCGAGCCCGCAGAGGGATCCGGCGTGGCGGACAGCTCGGCAGACAGCGTGGCGATCGTCGGCCTGGGCTATGTCGGGCTCCCGCTCGCCCTGGCGTTCGGCCGGGCGCGGATCACGATCGGCTACGAGCGCGCCGCCGACAAGGTGGCGGCCTACCGGGCCGGACACGACCCGGCGGGAGAGATCGACGCGGCGGCGTTCCGGGCGGCCGGGCACCTCGCGATCACCGACGACCCGGCCGCCCTGAGCGCGGCGGACGTGATCATCGTCACGGTCCCGACCCCGGTGGACGCGGCCCAGAGCCCCGATTTCACCCTGCTGATCCGGGCCTCGGACCTCGTCGGGCGGCACATGCGGCCGGGCGCGACCGTGGTGTTCGAATCCACCGTCTATCCCGGCGCCACCGAAGAGGTCTGCATCCCCGTCCTCGAGCAATCCTCCGGCCTGCGCTGGAAGACGGATTTCTTCGTCGGCTACTCGCCGGAGCGGATCAATCCGGGCGACCGGGAGCACAGCCTCGCCAAGGTGGTGAAGATCGTCGCCGGCGATACGCCCGCGACGCTGGAGCGGCTGAAGGCCCTCTACGGGTCGATCATCGAGGCGGGCCTCCACGCCGCCTCGTCCATCCGGGTGGCCGAGGCCGCCAAGGTCATCGAGAACACCCAGCGCGACCTGAACATCGCGCTCATGAACGAGCTGTCGCTGATCTTCGACAAGCTCGACCTCGACACGCAGGAGGTCCTCGCGGCGGCGGGGACCAAGTGGAACTTCCTGCCGTTCCGCCCCGGGCTGGTCGGCGGCCACTGCATCGGCGTGGACCCGTACTACCTCACCCACAAGGCCGCGATGATCGGCCATCATCCCCAGGTGATCCTGGCGGGGCGCCGGATCAACGACAGCATGGCCGCCCACGTGGCGCGCAGCACGGTGAAGCGGATCGTCCGGCGCGGCGGCCATGCCGGGCGGGCGCGGGTCATCGTCCTCGGCCTGACCTTCAAGGAGAACTGCGCGGACCTGCGCAACTCGAAGGTCGCCGACCTCGTGCGGGAGCTGGAGGAATTCGGCTGCGCCGTGTCGGTCCACGATCCCCGCGCCGGATCGGCGGAGGCCCGGGCCGAGTATGGCATCACCCTCGTCGACTGGGCCGACCTGCCCGCCGACGCGGACGCGGCCGTGATCGCGGTCCCGCACCGGGATTATGCCCGGCTCGGGCCGGAGGCGATCGCCGCCCGGGTGAAGCCCGGCGGCCTGATCGTGGACGTGAAGGCGCTGTACGAGCGCGCGGCGTTCGCACGGCTGGGCTACGAGGTCTGGCGGCTGTGACCATTGCCGGGCCGCCGGCAAGCATTGCGATCATCCGGACGACGAGGGGACATGCCATGGACGAGACCGGCCACGATCACCGGCAGCCCGCGCCCGGCGACATGGCGGCGCTCGCGGAGCGCCACGCCCGCTACCCCGACGCGCAGATCCGCGCCCTCCTGAACACCACGCGCACGATCGCGCTGGTCGGGGCCTCGGCGAACCCGGCGCGCCCGAGCTGGATCGTGCTGAAATACCTGCTCGACCGCGGCTACGCGGTGACGCCGGTCAATCCCGGCCTCGCCGGCCAGGACCTGCTCGGGCGCCGGGTGGCGGCCTCCCTGGCCGAGGTCCAGGCCAGCCTGGGCGACCAGCCGATCGACATGGTCGAGATCTTCCGCAATTCCGCCGCCGCCGGGCCGCTGGTCGACGAGGCGCTGGCGCTCAGCCCGCCGCCGAAGGTGATCTGGATGCAGCTCGGCGTGCGCGACGACGCGGCCGCCGCCCGGGCCGAGGCGCGCGGCCTCACGGTGATCATGAACCGCTGCCCCAAGATCGAGTACGGCCGGCTCTCGGGCGAGATCGGCTGGACCGGCGTGAATTCCCGGATCCTCAGCGCCCGGAAACCGGTGCTGGCGGCCAAGGGCGTCCAGAAGCTCACCATCGCGGAGCGGAGCCGGCGGGGCGACTGAATCCGATCCTCATACGGTCCGAGACAGCGCCCCGTGGCCAGCGCCCCATTCGCAGCGCCGCGTCCGATCGCGTTGCAACGGTCTGGAAGGAAGGCGATTCCGTTCGAGACATCCGCGCCATCCTCCCTCTCCCGTTCGGGAGAGGGTCGGGGTGAGGGACACGACGCTTCGCGGTCGAGCGCACCATCACGGCTCGGACAGGCGAGCCTCGTCCGGACGAACCTGATCCCACACCCTGATTCAGAGGCGTGAGCGCAGCGAGCCTTGAAGGAGGCCTCCGCCGCTCTGCGGCCCCTCACGATGCGGCGGTGACGGGAAGAGCCGAGCCGGCCCTCTGCGGCCCCGTGCCCGCCATGATGTGGTATTCTGATACCTTAACCGCCAAACCTCTCTGATTGCTCGCCTTTTCGCGATTTCCGATTTCGCTGTTGACCCGGCATCCGGGCCCGTCTATGCACTGGCCACCGCCGCCGCGTGTGCCCCACGCGGCGGCTCGTTTTTCGGCACCCCGATGTTCTCGGATCCCGACGCGTCGGGGCCCTGGTCCGTCGGAACCCCTGGGATTTGGCTATGAAGACCACCTCGCTGAAGCCCGCCGAGGTCGACAAGAAGTGGATCGTGATCGACGCGGAGGGCCTCGTCGTCGGCCGCCTCGCGTCGATCGTGGCGATGCGCCTGCGCGGCAAGCACAAGGCCGCCTACACGCCCCACGTCGATTGCGGCGACCATGTCATCGTCGTCAACGCGGACAAGGTGAAGTTCACCGGCCGCAAGTACGTCCAGAAGCGCTACTACTACCACACCGGCTATCCGGGCGGGATCAAGGAGCGCACGGCCAAGTTCATCCTCGAGGGGCGCTTCCCCGAGCGCGTGGTGGAGAAGGCCGTCGAGCGCATGCTGCCCCGCGGCCCGCTCTTCCGTCAGATCCTCGGCAACCTCCGCGTCTACAAGGGCTCCGAGCACCCGCATGAGGCCCAGCAGCCGCAGGCGCTCGACGTCGGCGCCCTCAACCGCAAGAACGTGAGCGCTTGATCATGGCGACCCTGCAGTCCCTCGCCGACCTCAACCGGTCGAACACCGGCGCGGTCGATCCGGCCAACGAAGCGCCCATCCACGTCCAGAAGCTGGACGCCCAGGGCCGGGCCTATGCCACCGGCAAGCGTAAGGACGCGGTCGCCCGCGTCTGGATCAAGCCCGGCAACGGCACGGTCACGGTCAACAAGCGCCCGGTGGAGACCTACTTCGCCCGTCCGGTGCTGCGCATGATCCTGCGCCAGCCGCTGGAGATCGCCGGTCGCGTCGACCAGTACGACATCACCGTCACGGTGGCGGGCGGCGGCCTCTCCGGTCAGGCCGGCGCGGTGCGCCACGGCCTGTCGAAGGCCCTGACCTACTACGAGCCGGAGCTGCGTGCCCCGCTGAAGCGCGAAGGCTTCCTCACCCGCGACGCCCGCGTGGTCGAGCGTAAGAAGTACGGCCGCAAGAAGGCCCGCCGCAGCTTCCAGTTCTCCAAGCGCTGATATCCGGTCACACCGGTGTCACGGAGAGGGCGGTTCCTGCGGGAGCCGCCCTTTCGCGTTTCGGGGTCGCGGCGCGGCCGTTGACAGGCTGCCGCACCGCGCTCACCAGTTTCCCGGCCGCGATGGCCGACTCGGGCGGCACTGCCTTTCGGAGAGAGCGAGACGGACGATGGCTGGCGACGGCGTACAGAAGCCCACCGTGTTCATCGACGGCGAGGCCGGCACCACCGGCCTCGGCATCCGCGAGCGCCTGGAGCGCGACGGGCGGGTCGCCCTGCGCAGCATCGCGCCGGAGCACCGCAAGGATCCGGAAGCCAAGCGGGCGCTCCTCGCCGAGGTCGATCTCGTGGTGCTCTGCCTGCCGGACGAGGCCGCCAAGGAGACCGTGGCGCTCGCCGACAGCCTGCCCGGTGGCGGTCCGCGCGTCCTCGACGCCAGCACCGCCCATCGGGTCGCGGAGGGCTGGACCTACGGCTTCCCCGAGCTGACCCGGGAGCAGGGAGCCGCGGTGGCCCGCGCCCGGCGGGTGGCCAATCCCGGCTGCTACCCGACCGGCGGCGTCGCGCTCCTGCGCCCGCTCGTGGAAGGCGGCCTGATCCCGGCCGATCACCCGATCAGCATCAACGCGGTCAGCGGCTACAGCGGCGGCGGCAAGAGCATGATCGAAGCCTACGCGCAGGGCACGGCGCCGCCGTTCCAGCTCTACGGCCTCGGCTTCGCCCACAAGCACCTGCCGGAGCTGCAGCGCTACAGCGGGCTGACCCGCCGGCCGATCTTCGTGCCGGCCGTGGGCAACTTCCGGCAGGGCATGCTGGTGAGCGTGCCGCTCCATCTCGACGCGCTGCCGGGCCGGCCGGCGGCCGCCGACCTGGAGGCCGCCCTGCGCGACTGGTACGCCGGTCAGCCGCTGGTGCAGGTCGTGCCGGGCGCCGCCACCGGCGCGCACCGCGAGAAGATCGAGCCGGAGGACCTCAACGACACCGACCGGCTGGAGCTGCGGGTGTTCGGCTCGTCCGAGCACGGGCAGGCGGTGCTGGTGGCGCGGCTCGACAATCTCGGCAAGGGCGCCTCCGGGGCGGCCGTGCAGAATCTCGGGCTGATGCTCGGGCTCGACGGCTGAAACCGGCGCGTCGGTTCGATCGCTCGTCTGAGTGCGAGGAGGCAACTACGCGCACTCGGACCGCCCTGTCTTCGGCCCGATCAGATCGCCTTACCGCCGCCTGGGACCGCGCAAAAAACATCGAGATGCTTTTCATCGACGTGTCGTGCCACACCGGCATGCGCGTAAACGGATCGGATTCGCCCTGCGCGGGGAGCACGGCTTGATCGGCGCGCCCTCAGAGTGCCCCGCTTCGGTCAGCGCGTTCACCCGAACTGTTGCATCCCCGTTCAGGCACTTGAACGTGCCGGCGGATCCGGTGCGCCGGTACGATCATAGCAGGTTGGAGGCCGACCTTGTGTGGCCCAAGCCGGAACCTTATCCAAAGATACGTTCATCCGCTGCGCGCAGTGTAGGAGGAAACTCCCCCGTCGCGTCCTTTGTCAGCCGCGCGATCACGCTCTCAACACAGTCGATTTGCTGTTGTAGGGCCATGAAGCGAGGGCCGGAAGCGGCCCCGTCACCGACGACGAAGCTACCCTTCCGCCGACGTGTGTCGCGCAACGACTTCACCGATGCGACAATCATTCGCCGTTCTTCTAATAAAGCTGCCCACAACTCGTACAATCCTTCCAATTCCAGGTGATCAATCATTAGATTTTCCACATCAACCATTTCTTCCCATATCCAAGGGCCACTTTTCATCAGATCCGCTCGGCTCGAGCGATCAGCAGCAAATCTCCGGGTGAACCACCCAGATTGACGTGATGCACGCACGTGCCTGCGATCCGGAAGCCTCTGAGGCTAGTTGACCCGCCCGTGTGCCACACCGGCCTCGCGAGAGCGACTGCGCGGCTTCGCATAGCGCTCTTCGACGTGCGCTTTGGTAGCTTCACGCGAGAGTTGGAATCACTAATGATAATTCGACTCAAGTGAGACCTGTGACGCGGCGACAACTGAACCGCGCCGGGATTTTCGGAGGCTCCAACTCTTGAGAGACTGGAGCCATGACGAAGCATACCCCACCCTTTTCCCCTGAGGTTCGCGAGCGGGCAGT
>NZ_JBEPLA010000032.1:0-8013 GCF_040545035.1 Methylobacterium sp. 1973 | reverse complement strand
GGGAGCGCTGGCGGATCGAGGCGACCTTCAACCGCCTCAAAGACTTCCGCCGCATTGCCACCCGCTACGACAAACTCGCCCGCAACTACGCCTCGACCCTCGCTCTGGCCGCCGTCATCGCCTTCTGGTGCTGATCGAGTCCACACCCTAGCAAAAGCTGCGAAGAGAGACGCCCGTCGGTTCCGCCGAGCTCAACACGCGATATCGGTTTTCATATTCTTTGTGACAGTATAATAATCTGATGGTGTATCCGCGAGCCGAATTTATCAAGACTCGTATTATCACAGCAGCGGAAAACGGTGCGTATGCACTGGTCATCCTGCCATCATTGACATGACTTTGGCCGTTTCTATGGACCATCCCTCATAGGCCGCACACCTAATCTAAACATCAATCATTTATCTACTAAAACTGATTTTTAGCGCCAGTAAATCCAAGCAATGTATGAAAATTAACCCTATTGCCAGACGGCGTGATAGCCGATATAGAGAATTCGGCCGCGTTATCAAGGCCGCACACAAAGTCTGAGATGCGGCCCGGATGTCTAGAGTGGGCTGTCTATTAGCGTGCGCCGCGCACCTGTGCTTTTGCGAGTTCTGGGGACACGTCGAGTTGCGAAGTCATTCCTAATAAATTCCGAAACTGCGAAAACGCCAAACAGCAGTCTTCAGCGATAGTATCTCGCAGCGTTCGTATGGTGCAATCTCGCGCGAAGCCGTATTATTCAAAATAGTTTAATACAATAAACGGACAATTTAAGCTTATGTAAGCGATATTGAAGAATAAATTATACTTTTATTCATTGGCGACATACAACCACGCGTCGAAAAGCCATTATTTTATATTTATTTTTGGGTGACATGAAATAAATCCGGGAGGATATTTTCAATACGCCGCTTTGACTCAATCGATTATGTGAAATAGATCGAGGAGACTTAAGCGATGAGTTCTGCTGAACACGGGTTGCTTGTGACCTCAGGTCCTGAAGCTCGAACGGGGGCTGACCACACATCCAATATTCGGCACAGCGCGCATGTCGCAATCGATATAACTGTTGCGGCAGCTGCCATCCTCCTTCTTATGCCGCTTTTCGTTTTGATCGCCATTTTGGTCTCGCTCGACAGTCCTGGACCTATTTTGTTCCGGCAAGAACGTACTGGACTGAAGGGTCGCAAATTCAATATATATAAATTTCGTACGATGCATGTCCAAGAAAATGGACCCATCGTGCAACAGGCGAGTCGCAGCGATGCGCGCGTAACTCGGATCGGAAGATTTCTAAGACGCAGCAGTCTCGACGAACTTCCACAACTACTGAACGTAATCAAGTGTGAGATGGCGATTGTGGGACCTCGTCCCCACGCTGTTTCCCACGACATTTACTATGGAAAAATAATCCCCAATTACAATGCTCGGTTCAATGTGCGCCCCGGTATCACCGGATGGGCACAGATTAGTGGGTCACGGGGCGCAACGCCTTGCTCTGCCGATATGGAAAAGCGCGTTGCGCTCGATCTTTGGTATGTATCAAACGCCAGCCTTATGCTTGATTTCAAGATTATCGTGAAAACCGTTTTGATGTGCCTCGCATTCAAGCTGGATGCTTACTGAATCGCGATCTAAAATGAATGCAACGGATTTTTGTTCGCGCCTGAGATTAGATCGGATGCTAGGTTCCCCGGGACGGGCTGCACATATTGGCGCCTCGGCGCCCCGAAATCCGGTAGCTCCAAGCGAGGTTTTCGCGATGCAGAAGACAGTTGCTGTTACTGGCGCCGCAGGATACATCGGTTCTGTTCTCGTCGCACAACTTCTGGATGTCGGCTACCGCGTTCGAGCAATCGATGCTTTTTTTTTCGGGCATCAGTCATTGCGTAACCTTCAAGACCATCCCGCGATGGAGATTCTGCGGTGTGACATCCGCAATTATCCGCCAGGAGTTTTCGATGATTGCGACATTGTTGTTGATTTAGCCGCATTGTCGAATGACCCGTCCGGAGACCTAGATGCCGAACTAACGCGTTCGATCAATGAGCGGGGACGGATCGCCTCGGTGATGCTCGCTGAGCGGGCTGGGGTCAAACGCTATCTCTTTGCAAGTTCCTGTGCCGTCTATGGTGAGCATATTGGCAGCGACGTGAGTGAGGATTCAACGCTTCGGCCGCTCACATTATATGCGGAGACGTGTGCAAAAGCCGAAGAGGTCGTATTGAGCCGAAACAGATCGGATTTCACCACCGTATCCTTGCGGAATGGTACCGTTTTTGGCCTTTCGCCACGAATGCGGTTCGACTTAGTTGTCAATAAAATGGCGCTCGATGCTTATGAATTCGGCTGCATCAGTGTGGTCGGAGATGGCGCACAATGGCGCCCTCTCATTCACGTCGAGGACGTCGCGCGAGCGTTTTTGCTTACCCTTGATGCGCCTGATCGGTCCATTGCCGGCCAAGTGTTCAACATAGGGCGTGAAAATTGCCAGATCTCGGAAATTGCATATCAAGTCTGGTTAGCGAGTGAGGCTGCACCAGCGATCTCCTATGTGGGTGTCGGAGAAGATCGTCGAAACTATCGCGTCAGCTTTGCCAAGGCTGAGAAAGGACTCGCGTTTCGGGCGCATCGGTCGATTGGGTGCGCCGTCTCGGACGTCCAGACGGCGCTCCGGGATGGGCGGGCCGGTAATGCGCCTTGCTGTCATACGGTCGAATGGTATCGCTCCCTCTTAGCGACGAAGGGCACTGGTCTCGGTTTCGGGCACCGGCATGTGAGCGGCAATATGAGTGCGGTCCGGTGAACGGGTCCAAGCCAAACGCGATTTGTGGAGCGCCGACGAAATCCGAGGCAATCTGGCTTCTGGTGCCCAGAAGCCACTTTACCGAGCCGAACTTACATGGATGGAAACACCGTTTTTTCGATAAAGGCCGCAGGTGACCGGCGGTCGCTACCGCAAAGATCGAAAGATGAGGCTTGGCTTTTGGTCACCTCTCCGATGTCTGTGGCGACATAACGGAGTCTTTTGCGTCCTTGCCATTGTGCGTCAATCGATTTTGGTAAATATAAACTGCTCCCAGCGCGCGGTGAACTGCACCTGACTCGCGCTGGTGTCAATGAGCAGCCGGTCGTATCGCAGATTACAGTCGATATCACGGCAAGATTGTCACCGAATAATTTTGGCCTCGTGAGCACAGATCGGATACCGAAGCTGTCATCTGTTCGCACGGCACCGGCCTCAGAGCCCGTGATTCAGATGGACGCACAAAGCTGATTTCGTCAGATTTCGACCGTTAGCATCGACTTTATAAGTAAACGCAGCAATCGCAAGTAACAATCAAAGAGGCCAATCACAGTGGCCCCGCTCGCTCAAATCAATCAGCGCCAAGATCGAATCTCTTGAAACGCAAGCGAGCTAAAGCGATGCCACACAGCGAGAGATCTGTATGCATGTAGCGGGACAATAGCCGGAAAGATGCGATGCATCGTCATATATAGTACGGTCGCGCAGAGCAGTAGCATCGACGCAATAAATAAAATCGCAATGATCAAACCGTCAGCAGCCCGAGCCGATCGAGATCGGGATCCGTGGGTGCTGTCCTGAACCTCAAGTGCGGGCTGAGCTTGGCGCAAATCCAGACACTCTATTATTCAGCAGGTGATTAACTACGCATATCTAACGCTCCATGTCGATACCGAGCCGACGAAAATATCGCTCGCCGGAGAACAATCGAGCTCCCGTCACTCGGTATATCCTGCGGCGTGACACAATGCTGAAGCCGCTTCGACTGGCCCGCTCGATTGCCACTGCAGAAGGTATACTGCCCCCCGGACGGCATGGGAATGGGTCTCAATTGCCCGGCTCCAGAGCCCTCAGGGTCACTGGATAGGCTGGCTGGTGCGCGGATGAATCGTGTTGTTCGGTTGCAAGCCAGCTCGACAGAAGCCACCTGTCGGTCGCAATGCTAGGCCGGGTGGTGAATTGATTCCAGCGGCGCCTCAAGGATGAAGAATTCAACGGCATCTCGTGGGCCAGAGGGCCTCGGCCCCACATGGGGTCGCCTTCGATCGCAATGGTGCCGTGGGCCGGCGACGACCCAACCCGCCCTGTGATCCATCATTGTCCGGGCGCGGGCTGCGTCGTTTGTGTCATCGTTCAAGGCACGTCTCAGGTTGCCTACGCTCACTGAAAATCGCGCTCGGCTCTGATGTCACGACCGAGTCCCGGTCTCAGTGCCGGAACGCCGAACATTCAATTCTCACATCCTTCGCAGATAGATCGAACAGACTGCCGAATGAGGATCTCCGCCTGACGATCCCGCTCTGCAATCTCGGCGTTGCTGACCTGACGGCGCGGTGCCTGAATACGCCGTTGCGAAGCTGCCGACTTCGGCTCGTTCGTCGAGGGCGCAGCCGCAAAGGCCGGCAGGCGTTCGACCGTTGTGACGGCTGCAGCACCCATTCGATCGTGGGTGCGATGAGCGAGCACGGCTATCGGGTCGACGCCATTGCCGGTCTGACGTCGGCGGGGCGCTTCGAGAGCCCTACTGTCATCGAGATCGGCCACCGGTGCGGGATCCACGGTCGTCATGGAAGGGCTCGATTCCAAAACCGTCAAGCTCAGACATCCACCCAAACCTCCGCTCAGACAGATCGAAAGACTGAAGGAGGCGATGCGCCATTGCTTCGAAGCCATTTCGGGCCGCCATGAACGAGATCTAGCCAAAACGAATTGGTCCGACGATGGATCGCCCGTATAGGTAGTCCTCCGGCGATACGCTTACCGAATTTGATTGCAGAACGCTGATCGAAATGTGCGATTTCTGGCACCATACTGCTTTCGGAGAGCTGAGCAGATGATAAAGGTTGCAGGCTTTTCGGTACACAAATGGCTTTAAAGACAGACGAGACTCGAGCGCGGGCCAACCGGCGCCAGCCTTTCCATCGGTGATTGATCAGTTCGAGGTGTTGACCGGCGGCGCCGGCGTCGCTCGATCCAAGATGGATTTCAGCTATCTCTGCATCGCGTGAGAGAATTGAACCCTCGTCTAGAGCCTTTCCCGCTTACGTAGCGACGGCTAAGTCGTTGTCGTAGACGACGGCGGCGAGGCTGTTGCGGCACTCGTCTGGGGTGAAGCGGGTGAAGGCGTGCCGGATGGCGTTCCAGAGGTCTGGCACGGTGCGGGCGACTGCGCTCCGCAGCAGGGCTTTCAGCTTGGCGAAGATCTGTTCGATCGGGTTGAACTCGGGGCTATAGGGCGGAAGGTAGAGCAGCCGGGCGCCGGCCGCCTCGACCGGCTCGCGGATGCCGCTGACCTTGTGAGCTTGCAGGTTGTCGAGGATCACGATGTCGCCGGGCCGCAGCACCGGGACGAGGCGGTTGGCGACGCAGTCGCGAAAGCGCTGGCCATTGGTAGCGCCATCCGCGAGGTCGAAGGCGCACAGGCCGGTGGTGCGCAGAGCGACGGTGATAGTGGTCGTTATGTAATGGCCCTGGGGCACGAGGAGCCGGCAGCGCTTGCCGCACGGGGCGCGATCGTAGCGGCGGGCCATGTTGGTGGCGGCCGCCGTCTCGTCGAGGAAGACGAGCTTGTCGGGGTCGAGGTCAGGCTGAGCCGCGAACCACGCCTCACGCGCCGCCTTCACGTCAGCCCGCTCCTGCTCAGTTGCGTACAGCGCCCCTTTTTACGGGTGATCCCATGGCGAGCGAAGAAGCGTGACAGCCCGCTCGTGCTGGTCTGCACGCCCTGCTCGGCCAGGGCGTCGCGCAACTCGCGCAGGAAGCGTTCGGGCCGGGCCTCGTCGAGGGAGAGGATCAGATCCGCATGCTCCTCGATCGCCGGCAGGCGGTCGTCGCCGTGCGTCGGTTTGGGGGCGACGTGACCCTGCTGCGCAAACCGTTGCGACCAGCGGCTGGCGCTCGACACGCTCACCCCGAACCGCGCCCCCGCCTGTTGGAAGGAAGCGCCCTCTGTCACGGCCGCCACGACGCGCTCGCGCAGATCGACAGACAACGGTGAATGCATCGCTGGCTCCTTCACCCGTCGACGCTCCAGCCACCGTCCTGTCGCAACACCGCCGGGCACGGCTCTAGTTCGCCTTCAAAGGCCGCTTACATATCTCAGCCGCGAATGAGCCGTGGATAAGAGTGCAATTTAAAACCCAGGAATGACCTGACCGGTATTGTGGACCGAGCCGCGTGAGCGACTGTCTTGCCGGTCAAGCGGTTTGCCATGGCGTTCCGTCCCTCAGGATGGCGTTGAGGATGGTGATCAGCTTCCGAGCAGTGGCAATCAGAGCAACGAGCTTAAGTCAGGTGACACGGCAAACTGCCCCCCTGACGCCATGAGGACCTGCCCCCCTCGATGAGCGAGGAGGTTGAGATGATCAGGAACGAAGATCAGGCTCTTCAGCGGACGGACGATCCGCGGAGGGCCGAGATGAAGACGCCGGACGACGTATCGGCGATGGTGTGGCTGACGGCGCTGGGCTGGGGTGCCAAGCGGATCGCGACCGAGCTCGGCTGTTCGAAGAACACGGTCAAGCACTGGCTCCGTCAGGGTGATTGGCGTCCCTCTAAAACGCCGTCTCGATCGAAGCGGCTCGACGGCTTGATGGACTGGTTGGCCGAACGGTTCCGGCAGCATGCCGGCAACGCCGACTTCGTGCGCCAGGACCTCGCCAACGAGAAGGACATCCACGTCAGCCTGCGCACCGTGGAACGGGCTGTGGTGCCGTTGCGGCGGGACCTGGTGATCGCCGCAACGGCGAGCGTGCGGTTCGAGACGCGGCCAGATGAGCAGATGCAGATCGACTTCGGCGAGCGGCGGATCGAGATCGGCGGTGTGCCAACCCGGGTCTCGCTGTTCGTTGCGACGCTCGGTTACTTGCGTCGACTGCACGTGCGCGCCTTCGGCCACGAACGGCAGGAGGACTGGTTCGCCGGATTGGAGAGCGCCTTTCAAGCCTTCGGCGGTGTGCCGCATGAGGTGCTGCTCGACAATGCCCGCGCCCTGGTCCTGCACCATGACCCGGTCAGCCGCGAGGTCATCCTGCATCCGCGGTTGCACGCCTTCTCACGGCATTGGGGCCTCCGGGTGCGGGCCTGCGCCCCGTACCGGGCGCGCACGAAGGGCAAGGACGAGCGCGGCGTTGGCTACGTCAAGAGGAACGCTGTGGCCGACCACCGCTTCGCGAGCTTTGCGCCCCTGGAGGCGCATCTCGATGCCTGGACGCGGGATGTGGCCGACCGGCGCGCGCACGGCACGACCGGTGAGGCGCCGGGCGCGCGGTTCGCCCGGGACGAGGCCCGGGCGCTGCAGCCCCTGGCGGGCGTGCCGCCGTTCTCCGCCGCACGCGATCTCGTGCGCCGGGTCGGGGCAGACTGCGCGGTCAGCGTGGACGGCAACGCCTACTCGGTGCCGTGGCGGCTGATCCTCCCTCGGTGTCGCGGACACAAGGAGATCATTTCGCGGTCCTCTCGGCTTGCTCGGGCGTGAGATAGCCGAGTGCCGAGTGGATGCGTTGCCGATTGTAGTAGCCCTCGATGTAAGCGAACAGATCACGCCGCGCTTCATCCCGGGTCGCCCGTCGTCGCTGATGGACGAGCTCGACCTTGAGCGTGTGGAAGAAGCTCTCCATCGGGGCGTTATCGTAGTAGCAAGCCGTGCGGCTCATCGACGGCTTCACCCCCATACCGGCGAGCTGTCTCCGGCAGGCCTCGGCCGCGTACTGGCTGCCGCGATCCGAGTGGCAGATCAGCCCGGCGGCCGGCCGCTGCCTCTGGGCGGCCATCATCAATGCCGCTACGCTCAGCTCGGCGCGCATGTGATCGCGCATCGACCAACCGACGATCTTGCGCGTGGCCAGATCGAGGACGGCGGCCAGGTACAGCCAGCCCTCGCCGGTCGGCAGGTAGGTGATATCGGCCAGTGAACCGCGCCGGGTTTTCCGGAGGCCGTTTGGTTTGGCTCAGGCGGCCAAGGCTTGGACCTCGGCTTGGGCATAATAGCGTGCCTCCGCCTC
>NZ_JBEPLA010000031.1:0-16574 GCF_040545035.1 Methylobacterium sp. 1973 | reverse complement strand
ACAGGTCCGCCATCGCTACCTCCAGGCCGCAAAACGGCCGCCTGGAATCACAAAACGACAAACCCTGCAACGCCTTGGTTCGGTTCACACCCTAGCACGCGCGGCCGGATGTCGTGGCGCGGCCGGGCGCCTCTGGGTGCGGGAGCCTTAAGCACGAATTAGGGGCCGTCGCGGCTTGCTGCTCGATCACGACTAGCTTTGGTCTGCTCTGCGGATAGCCCGTCGCAGAGCCTCTGCCTGCGGCATGTCTCGGCAGATCAACCAGAGCGTGTCTCCAGCGAAGAGATTGGCATCGAACACGTCGATCAGGGCGGCGGGCCCAGGCGCCAGGTCTGGCCAGCGATAGAGATCGAAGCCGAGTGCGCGCAGGATTGGAAGGCCCGGTGCCACGTCCCAGATCTTCCCGCACGCGGTCGACGCATCGAGGCGACCGGTCGCGAGCAGCGCCAGATCAGCTACGGAGCTGCTCTCGCACCACGGATAGAAGCCCTGCGTTCGATCGAGGTTGAACAGTTGCGTTGCCACGGACAGCCAGCCGACGTGAAACGTGGGGCGCGTCGACCGGACCAAGGCCTGCAGAGGTTGGCTTCGCCGGCCACCGCGGGTCGGCGCCCAATAGGCGGTCCCGTCCCACGCTGCCAGTAGAAGCCCTCGCTGATCGGCTGCTGCCACGGGGGTCGGAAGTTCGTCTCTCGCCTCGACCCACCCCGGCAGAATGCAGACACTCGCCAAGGGTTGGCCGCGCCGGCAGGCGGCGATCATCGTTCCCCAGCCCGGGAGGCCGCCAGCGTAGGGCTTCGTGCCATCGACGGGATCCGCGATGAAGGTCCAGTCTGCCTCTGCCAAGAGAGTGGCCGCCCGTTCCCTGCCAAGATCCTCGGCCGTCTCCTCCTCAATCACCCGAGGCCCGAATCGCTCGTGGAGGAGCGCGCTGATCTCCAGATCCGTCTCGGTGAGGGTCTGCCCGAGATCGCCGCCCTTATGGGTGATCCGCAAACCACGCTCTCGTTTGGCCAAAGCGAGAGCACCACTGTCTTCCGCGAGGCGCAGCATTCGGTCGACGATTGCCGACACGTCCTCTGCCGAAGTGTCTTGCTGATCAGCGGCTTTCGGCATGGGCCCGGCCTCGTCGTCCATGCTGCTACTCCAGCGCGATCAGCATCCAAGTGCGCGCCATGACCATCACGTCGCCGTCGCCGGCGGATGGCTCGGATGCGATCACGCGATTGATGATCTCGCGTGCGTCCGTGCCGCTCATCCCGATTTCCTGCGCGAAGTTGCTCAAGCGCTCCATCAACCGGTTGACGGTCGCCTGATGATCAGGAATCAAATCGGTGTCGCTCATTCCTCCGCCGGCTACGCTATGTGGAGGCCTCGGTCTCTGTCAGTGCAGCAGCGCAGGTGCGCCGACGGCACCATGACGGAGAACAAGCACCAGCAGATCCACGTCCGAAATCCATTCTCCGCCATCGACTCGCCAGAAGTCGAGACCGTCATCGGACTCGACGCGGCCCCCCTGGGTCCGAAGCGCTTCAGCCACGAGGAGTATCGGGTTGATGCCTTCGATCACACCGTTCCACCCATATCTTCGTGACTCAAACGGCCGCCTGCGGGCGCTCCTCGTCTGCTAGGACAGGATCTCGGTGACGACCTTGTCGACAATATAGCGACAGCCTATCCCTTCTCGGGATGCGCAAGCAGGATCGCGGTGCGGACGGCATGCTGTTTCTGAGGTTGGGTCGCGTGAACATCCTTCAGCACCAGCGTCGCGAACGTGCTGGCCTGGACCGCAGCGTTAAGATCGAGTGCATATCCGTCGGTCAGCGGGTAGGCCACGATCGCAAGATCCGCGAGCACCGCATCCACAGCGGCGTTCACCTCATCATCGGTGACAGCATTCGCTTCGAACAGCTCGGCGACGGTCGGGGTGTTGGCCATGGCGCGGCCTATTGCAGCGTGATCGTGGCCGAGTCCATGAGGCCTGCGCGCATAGCCAGGGGCAGCAGATCGCCGTCTGTCAGCGTCTCGCCGTCCACCAGCCAATATGGCAGGCCGGCGGTCCATAGCTCCACCGTGTGGCCGCGGGCACAAAGCGCCGCAACGGCTTCGCGAATCGGGTCGTGGCCATCGCTCATAAAGCGAGGCTACCGCGGGCAGGGGAGGGCGCCAACCGGCAAACCTCAGGGGCAAGGAGCTCAAGGATTCCGTCGGCAGATTTCTGATCCTACTATGCCTAAAACTATTAATATGCCATGCTCGGAGCGACTCTTTTGAGATCGTATCGCAGTCCTGCTAAGTACCTGAAATCTGGCCAGAGGCGGTCGGTTTTTTAAAGCCCTGGATAATTTTGCCTGAGCCCTACGTGACAGCACGCCCCGGTCACAAGGGGGGATCTCCTGCCATCGTGGCTCATGATGGAAGGAGATCTACAGTCTATTGAGCGTCCATGGCAGTCGATCGTTTGCGATCAAAACACGCGCACCTTGTCGAGGTGAAGGAACACACGCTCCGCCAACTGCAGACGTACGTAGCGCCCTCTCTCACCCGCGAGTAGGACCCGCAAAGGGCGGCCATCCGCGCCACCGAAGGTCCGGCCGGCCTGATCATGCACACAACGCCAAGTCTCGCCGTCGTCCGACAGCAGCACCCGCAGCGTCCGCGAACGCTCCCGGGCGCAGTCCATGCGATTAAAGACCCGCACCTCGTTCAAGGCGTGTACTGCCTCCAAATCCACCTGCCACCACGGCGCGTCCTCGATATCCGTGTGGAACCCCGGTCGCCCGGTCAGCGGACCGTCCACGCCCCCCTGCGGCCCGTTCGCAGCGTCGAAGTAGGACCACTCGCACAGGCTGCTCTGCGCCGCCGGCTTGCCCTCGCTCACCACCCCATCGTAGTCGGGCATGCTGATGGCCCCTGATTTGGGCCGACAGTAGAACGCCTCGCCGTGCCCCGCACCGTCGAGGCGCAGCCAGCGCAGGCGTAAGTCGAAGCCCTTTAGGAAGCCCGTGATCTCATCCAGCGTACAGCCGCCCTCGTAGAGCGGGGCCTCGCTCACCTCGATATAGACGCCGTCTACCGCCGGAAGGTTCCGCGTCGCGCCCCGCAGCACCTGCAGGTCGGAACCTTGCGCGTCGATCACTAGGAGGTTGGGCATCCGTCCCGGACTGAACTCCGCCACGATCCGGTCGACCGTGGTCGTCACCATCCGCTGTGCCCCGGTGTAGACGATGTCCGGGTGGTGCTCGGCATGCACGCCGAGGGGCAGGAGACTCGAGGACTGGCCGCCGTTACTGGCCACGTTAAACACGACCTCCTCGCCCTCGCGCTCGGCACAAACTGCCTGGATCGCCCGATGGAACGGCATGGCGGCGAGGTTGGTCCTCAATGCCGAGAAGGCCGCATCGACCGGCTCGACATAGAGGCAGGGGCTGGCGCCGTTGGCCTCGTAATCGTGTCGTTCCTGGCCCTCGTTGGCCCCGACATGGAGAATGCTCTCCACCCAGTGGCCCGCGAGATTCATCTGTTCCAACGCATCCAGCATGGATCACCCGCTGCGGCAATTCGGGAATCGGTGGGGCTCGCCCCTCGGCCCTGCGCACCGTCGATGGGCATCGGACAGGGTTCGTCACACCGTGGGACAATCGGAGGCTCGCACGCGTGACGCCTCGGGACGTGTCGCGGCAATGCGGCGAGGGCAAGGCCGTCCGCGACGAAGCGACCGCGCGGGTGCCCGATGAGAGGGCGGCCCATCAGATCAGGTCGTTGCGCCACGTTACGCGGGTGCGGAGCACCTTGGCGGGAATGCCTCCCACGAGGACGTTGGCGGCGACCTCACCGCTCACGAGGGAATTGGCGGCCACGATTGAGCCGTTCCCGATCGTGGTGCCCTTTAGAAGCGTCGACATGGTCCCGAGCCACACACGGTGACCGACATGGATCGGACGGGGGGGGTTGACCCGCTCGCCAGTATCCACATCGACGATCGAGTGCATGTCGCTGACTGTGAAACTCACCCCGCCCGCGATCAGGCAATTGTGGCCGATGGTGACATCCCGGGCTTCGTGCGCGGCGATGGAGGCGTCGCCCACGAAGGCGGTGTGCTCGCCCACGATCAGCTTGGAGGCGGCCAGCAGGTAGACCCGGAGGGTCTCGAGCCGGACGTGGTCGCCGACGTGGATCGTGCCGTGTGATCGGCACAAGATCGACATGCCGTTGCAGTTCGACCCGTGCCCGATCACCACGTGGTTGTGGTGGCCCTCGAAAGTAATCGTTCCGTCGTAGGTCTCCAGGAATCCGGAGGGCGCGTCGACTTGGTTGTTCGCGCCGCGGTCGTCAATCCTGACAGGCATATCGTTGAGCTACCCTGATCTGGAAGCCGCTTCGGGTTCAGGCGAGCATACCCCGACCGAGACTCGACCAAGCCCCTACTCGGCGACCTGTACGGCCACATCAGCCTGCGACAGCCCGTTCAGGATGGTCGCGTAGCCCGGCAGGGCTTGGAACGCGTCGCGCGCCGACGGGCTTCCGAAGATGACGGCGAACGCGTGCGTGAAGCCTTCCGCCCGCGCGCGCAGATCGACATCTGGACCGCAGGCGAACGAGGCAACCTCACCGACGCGGTCGCACAGCGCGATGAGCGATTGGAGAGTGGCATCGCACTCTCGTTGCGTCGCCTCGGCGCCGAAACGAAGCAGGAGGGTGTGGCGGATCATCGGGCGATCCCGGTTCGATCCTGTTCGCCTCTCATCACTCGTCCCTCACTACCGCTGCACGCGGATCCACCCCGCACCGGATTGCGCGAAGGCCGGAGCTGACCCTCCTGAACATCCGGCGTTTTTAGCTCAGCATTAGTAGGAGCGCCATCGGTCCCGACAGGACACAGCCGGCACCGCGGATCCGAAGTGCGGCGGGTCAGTGACGCCAGCAAACCCCAGAGCGCAGAAGCCGGGCGGGATTGCCGACGATCAGGCTGTTGGGTGCGAAGCCGCTAGTCACGATCGAGCCGGCGCCGACGACGGAGTCGTGGCCGACACGCGCTCCCTTCAGGATCATGGCCCGAGCCCCCACCCAGACGTGCTCCCCGACCCGAATATCGCTCGCTTGGTTGATGCGCTCGCCTGTGGCGACGTCGAACACCGGGTGGAAGTCCGAGGCGCTGAACACCGTATCTCCCGCGATCAGGCAACGCGAACCGATGCTGATCTGAGCACCTTCATGCGTGCTGAGGCTTACAGCACCCGCGAACCCGACCTCGCGCCCGATGTCGATCCGCGCGCCCTCACCGAACGCGTTGAGGGTCAGCCGTCCAATCACACAGTCCGGGCCGATCGTGACCGAGGCATGCGAGCCGATGGCGAGAGAAAAATCGCCGCTGGTCACCGGCCCGTCGATCTCGACGCGCGCGCCCTCACCGGTGAACAGGATGCTGCCGGTGGAATAGCGCCGAAATTTCTCCGACAACACGATGTTGTTGGCGCTGAGGTTTCCGCGAATCTCGACCGTCATGCCCGCTCGTTAAAGGTGCGCAGAGTACGCCGACACCCGTTTAGAACCCCGTCGGCCCACACTGCAATGGATGAGACGGCTGCCTGGAGAGCCTCAGCCAGCGAACGATCACGCCAGGAGAAACTCGCAGCCTTTCAGCTGGCTCGCCATCCAAGCACCGGGATGCGCCACAGTCGCGAGAGTATGCCTTCGTCACGGTACCGCCACCTTCCCAGAGCCAACAGCCCGGGCTTTCTGAGCAATGGGACGCTGGATGACCTTCCTGCACGATCTGCCGATCGCCGACCTGATCGCGCATTATGGCTACCTCGCCATCTTCGCCATCGTCACGCTGGAGAGCGCCGGGCTGCCGCTGCCCGGTGAGACTGTTCTGCTGACCGCGGCGGCCTATGCCGGCGGCACCGGCAACATCAACATCGCCGTCGTGGTAGCGATCGCCGCCGCTGCCGCGATCCTGGGCGACAATGCCGGCTACTGGGTGGGCCGGCGATGGGGCCTGCCTCTCCTCCTGCGAAAGGGCCATCTGATCGGGCTCGATCATGGCCGGCTCAAGCTCGGCCAGTACCTGTTCCGCCAGCATGGCGGAAAGATCGTTTTCTTTGGCCGCTTTACCGCGATGCTGCGCGCCTACGCGGCCGTGCTCGCCGGCGTGAACAAACTCGATGCCCGCCGCTTCATGGCCTTCAACGCCTTCGGTGGTGTAGCCTGGGCCTCGATCATGGGTTTTGGTGCCTACCTATGCGGGCGCTCGATCGAGAACATCATGGGGCCGGTCGGGCTGAGTCTGCTCGCCCTCGTCCTCATCGGCGCTGTGGCGCTGTGGCTGTTCATGCGCCGGCACGAAGCACGCCTCATGGTCGCCGCAGAGGCCGCGATCCCGGGTCCGCTCGTCGGGCGACCGGACCAGGATACATCGATGCTAGCAACCAGCCGCGCAGAGAGCTGGGGTTCGCCGGCGGATCAAAACAGTCCGGCCCAGCAAGCCTTCCAAATCCAGATGGAAACGCTCCTCGGACAGCGCGAGGCCGAACCGGCTCAGGCCGATACCGAGGGGAAGGGTGAGCGCGCGGCATCCTTGCCCTGGTGGTTCAAGCTCCCAGTCCTTCTTCTCATCGCAGCCGTCGGCATGTCCCTGGCCTCGTGGCACGACGGCGTGACCGGCGGCCTATACGGGCGCTTGGCCAGCCACATCGGCACGATCGGATTAGGCCTTCTCCTATCCGTTCCCGCGGCCCTTCTGATCTGGATCGGTTGGCGTCTGCGGCAGCAGCCGCCGACGTCCGACACCGACTCGGAGGCCAGCGGTTCGCTCGAAATGCCCGCGTGAGCGCAGCGCCGCGTTCTGAGGGTGCCGTCAAGCGCTCAACGCGCGGCGTCCACGGACGCGACGGCCAAGTCGGTGACCTGACCGCAGCATCAGCGCAATCGACCGGCCGCCCTCCCGGCTCAGCCTCGCGCCTCGGCGAAACACATCCGTCTCACTCGGCGGAGCTTGCGTCCGCATCCTCGTCCGACTGGGCCTCGTCCGATTCACGCTCAGTCGCGGCATCGTCGTGAGCGGTGGCGTCGACGGCGACGTAAAAGTCGCCTCGGCGCACCGCCTCACCACCCGTGACCATCATGCTCAGATACGTATTCAACGTGTTGGGGGCGACGTCGGGCAGGCGACGCTCAATCTCCGCGTGCGACAACCCCTGCGGTCCGGTTCCGTCCAGAAGCGCCTTCAATCGACCTTTCGCGGAATTTGCCCGGGGACCACGGCTGCCGCGCCCGGTGGCCCGTCGGGAGCGGGTCTGCATCTCATTTGCAGGAATGAGCTTGGGAAATGCGCTGCTCTCCTCGAGATCCGTCCCCTCGACGATCACCGCGAGTGATCGCTCGGCCGTTCGAAGCTTGTTCAACTCGCCCGTGATGCGCTCGTAGTCAGCCTCAAGATCCGCTCGCCGTTTCCGCACATCGGCCAGGGCCTTCGCAAGCGTGTCGTCTCCGACCATCGACTCGTTCTCAAAAGCGTCACCGGAGAGATGCTTGGGCCATAAGCCGTTTGGGACGTCAATCGACTCGCCTGGTCGCCAGCTCCGATCGATAGAGTCGCTCGATGTGGAGCCGTTGAATGACTGGGCTATATGGAGACGAGCCAGCGCTGGTCGGTTCTGTCCGGACCTCGCGAAGGCGTTGCGGTCCGGCTAGACACCGGCGCATCCAAGCGCGGAACCGCGCGTATCGCTATCGTTGCCGCAATCTACGGTGCGGGACCGGACCGGCGGGTTGATCCGTCCCGTATCGCAGCCGACCTTTCGCGCGGATTCTACCCCGTCTCAAACCGGCCATGGTCGGGACGAGATCCGAGGCTTGGAGGATGCAGCGGGCGGTAACCGCCTTACCCAACCCCGTTCCTAGCTGACGGCGTTCAGCCTGGGCGCGCAAAGCCGCCGGGTCGGCTTGGCCTGGCACCACAAACGCACTTTTGCCCATGTTTGCGCCGATGCCTCGATCGAACCGAGGTTTGGTCCCATGAACGACTCTACGCCGGCCACTGAGCGCCGGAGCCCACTCGAATCGTATCTGCATGTCCTACATGCGCTTATCCTGCGCGATATGCGCACCCGATTCGGCGCATCCATCTGGGGCTACGGCGTCGTGGTTCTGTGGCCGTGCGTCCACATCTTCATGCTGATCGCGATCTACACATTCCAGAAGCTACCGGCACCACTCGGCGACGACAGAGCAATGTTCTTCGCGACCGGCGCTGTTCCCGTTCTTGTATTTCAGTATATTTCCCGCGAGGTCATGAAATCTGTGATCATGAATCGCCCGCTGACGTACTATCCTCAGGTTAAACTGTTTGACTTGATATTTTCACGCATCCTCGTCGAGATCGTGACCGGCTTCCTAGCGCTGCTCGTTGTCAGCTCAGTTCTTGTGGCGATAGGGGTGAATCCGATTCCTTCGAACCCCCTTACTGCCGTCGGCGGCTATATAGCCGCGATCATTCTCGGCATTGGGGTCGGGACAATTAACGTTGCAATCATCGGATTTTTTCCCGGCTGGATGATCGGATACGCGCTATTCAGCATCATATTGTATGTATCCAGCGGCGTGATGTTTATGCCTAGCTATCTTCCCGAAAAAGTGTACTTCTGGATGAAATTCAATCCTGCGCTACAAACGGCGGAATGGGTGAGATCTGCATACTACCCGTATGCAGGACTTCAGATAGACTATATATATGTGATGATGTTCGGATTAACATCCACCACCATAGGCCTGTTTTTGCTCAAACACGTCGTAAGCAAAATGCAAGGCTGAGGAATTGCGAGGCTGACGGACTGCATGCTTTGACGGCCTCAGCACGCTCGTCAAGTCATCGACTTAGCGAGTACTCGTCAATGGGCATTACAGCTCCTGACCGAGCCCTCATCTTGCCAACAGGCGGGATGAGGCGCTTGGAAATCGCGGGAGCAATTGGCCCGGATGTGACAGATGCTCGCCGCTGCCCGATGCCGCTTGCGACGGAATTCGGCTTGACCGCCTAGTCAATTCGTCAGCCGGCACAGGGAACGATTGCGCCCTGAAGCGAGGCACCTGTCGCATCCGTCACCTCCGCTTGCAAACGGTCCGCCATCACTTGGCGCCCCTCCGAAATCACGTGGACGATGTCGGTGAACAGGGCGCGGGTGTCGGCCTCGAACAGCCGGCTCAGGTCCCGCGCGGCGAAAGACCGGTCGGCCGTGTCCAGCCGCCCGAGGACGCTCTCGAAGCGCTCGTACTGGCGGTCGAGATAGGCGAGGAACGCTCCGGACGCGGCGCCGGCCTCCGCGCCCGCGAGCGTCCCCTTCCGGACGACCGTCGGCTGCAGGAGGAACCGCACCGGCGCGCCGATCCCGGGCGCGAGCCGCGCGAGGCGCCTGAGCGCCAGCTCGAACTGCCGCACCACCTCCCATTCCCAGATGTCGGACTGCCAGTTCGTCAGCGCGCGCAGGTTCTCGAGGCGATTGAAGATCATCGCCTGCAGGCCGTCATACGACAGGTCCTCCGCGTCTTCTGCGGATCTCCTCGGGTCGAAGAAGTAGTCGTAGAGACTCTCGTTCGCGAAGTGATTGTAGGGAACGCCCGCCCGCGGATCGAAGCTCCAGGGCTGGAAAATGTCGGTCGCGCCGCCGACGATCAGGATGACGTCGGGCTGCAGGTCCATCAGCCGCGTTGTGACCAGGGCGATCATCTGATTCAGGCAGGCCGAGACTGCGCCGAAATTGTAGACCCGCGCGCCCGGCCCGTGCGCTTGCTTCAGCCCGGTCTCCAGCCGCCCAGGCACGGTGTCGGCGAAGACCTGACCGTCGATCAGCGTGCTGTCGCCGACGACGAAGACCCGCAGCGTCTCGGAAGGCGGCCGCGCGTCCGCGTGCGCGTCGTTGCGATACCCGAGCGCGTCGTAGCGCCAGCCCTGACCGGACGCCTCCGTCAGTGGCTTGCCGGCGAAATGCGTGTAGGGCGCGGGAAATCGGCTGTTCGCGTCGAAGTTCTGGAAGCTCTGCAGGAACTTCCGCCGTCGCGCGTCTGCGCTGTCTTCGGGCGGCCGGTGGGCCATGGTCTATCTCCTCCCCGGGCGGGGGCCCGGTGGCTGTGTGATGGTCGGTGGACCGAGCGGCGGGACGGCGGGCCCGCTCAGCTCCGCAGAGTCGCGTGGTTCTCCAGGAACCAACCGTAGGTCTGGCGCAGGCCGTCCTCGAGGGCGATCTCCGGCCGCCAGCCCATCGCCCGCAACCGCGACACGTCCATCAGCTTGCGCGGCGTGCCGTCGGGCTTGGTGGCGTCGAACGCAAGCTCGCCCTCGTAGCCGATCACCCGCGCCAGAGCCTCGGCGAGCTGACGGATGGTGCAATCCTCGCCGGTCCCCACGTTGATGTGCGACAGGTCGGGACGCGTGTTCGCGGCGTAGACCGCGTCGTCCATCTCCATCACGTAGACGCTGGCCCGCGCCATGTCGTCGACGTGCAGGAACTCGCGCATCGCCCGGCCGGTGCCCCAGACGATGACCTTCGCCAGACCCTCCCGCTTCGCCTCGTGGACGCGGCGCATCAGCGCCGGCAGGACGTGGGCGTTCTCGGGATGGAAGTTGTCGTTCGGCCCGTACAGGTTCGTCGGCATGACGCTGCGATAGCGCCGCCCGTACTGGCGATTGTAGCTCTCGCACATCTTGATCCCCGCGATCTTGGCGATCGCGTAGGGCTCGTTGGTGGGCTCCAGCAGCCCGGTCAGCAGGGCGTCCTCGCGCATCGGCTGCGGGGCGAGCTTCGGGTAGATGCAGGACGAGCCGAGGAACAGCAGCCGATCGACGCCGTGCGTGTGCGCGGCGTCGATGAGGTTCGACTGGATCAGCAGGTTCTCGTGGATGAACTCGGCCGGGTACGTGTTGTTGGCGTGGATGCCGCCGACGCGAGCGGCGGCGAGGTAGACCTGATCGATGCCGTTGTCGGCGAAGAAGCGCCGGACCGCCGCCTGATCCAGGAGGTCGAGCGTCCGGCGGTCCGCCGTGAGGATCCGCTCATGGCCGAGCTCGCGCAGCCGACGCACGATCGCCGAGCCCACCATGCCCCGATGGCCCGCCACAAAAATGGTCTGACCTCGACCGTCCATCGATCCACCTTCTCCGCGGCAAGCTCGGCTCGAAAATGCTGTTCAGGATCAACCGCCTGCGGCAAGGCGACATCCACTTCGTCAAAACGTGCCTCAGCGTTTCAGCACACGGCCCAGCAGGCGGCCGAGACCGTTCGTGGGCTGGGTTGCTGACTGCGCCTGTGCCACAGATGCCAACGATCGCGCTTGAACTGTAGCAGCAGCATCCTTCTCGATGAGAAACATGCCCCAACCGATATAGCTACGATCGCGCAGCTCCGAGATCGGGACCGATGTCCTCGGGTCATCGCTGAGATGCGGCGTCAGGAATATCTGCCGGGCGGGCCCAAAGGTCTCGATCCCGTCGATGTAACCCTGCACGTCGGCAAGCTCCATGCCGACTTCCATGATACCGTAAGTGTCCATCACGTTGACCGACACCTCGTCCGTCTCATGCTGCCCACCTGGCTCAAGGAGCACGATCCGGCCAGGATCCTTGAGGGCGCGCTCGTAGCGTCGCATAGCGGCCGGCCGGTCCGGTATGTGATGGAAGGCGTCGAAGCACAGTACGGCGTCGAAGACCCCCGCGCGGAACGGCAGATTCTCCGAGTCGCCGACCACAAGGTGGGGCTGATTGTTCGGGCCCATCCGTCGACGTCCGACATCGGGGTAGACGCGCGAGATGTCGATACCGACGGCATCGATGCCGAGATTCATCAGCCACTCAGTCGTCCAGCCATACCCGCATCCCGAGTCGAGCACCCGATGGCCGTGTTGCAATTGTAGGAACGGTAGGCAGTTGCCGAAGCCTCGTATGAGATCGGCTGGGTGATTGTAGATGTTTGGGTTGAATGGCGACAGCAACCCTGGCGCTAGGAAGTTCGCCTTATCCTCGACCTTGTCGAGCAATCCGATCTCGGACGTTTTGTGGTTGTCCCCGCGACGCCCACTGGCGTCGACACCGGCGACCGCCTGACGCAAAGCGACGACGAGCTCCGCAGGGATGCGCGGTGCGATGACCTGATCGAGAAAATCGTGGTGGCTCTGCCAGTCGCGCAGGGACGGAGGCAGTAGCTCCGGGATCGTGTCGACGATCGGGTACCACATGCCCGTATCGGTGGCGACGAGGAGCCCGTCGATGACGATTGTCTGACGGCTCCGCTCCGGGTCATCCGGGGCGGTCTCATGCCGCGCCAAAAAGGAGGTGTAGAATGCCCCCGACTCTCCTTCCAACGCTGGCCCAACCGCCACGCCCGGGCGGCTCACGCGGCTCCCCGGCTTGCCATACGGTCCGATGAAAGGAACTTCCGCCTCAGTTGCGCCGACGAGAACGAACGGGGCACCCGTGTCCGGTGATGCGAGCAAATCGAGAAGGCTGTAGCGCATCGCACTTCCAGTCAGAGTGGCTGAGGCGCGACGTTTATCCCTCCTAACCGGTTTAAGCCAACCTCGATACGCCGTCGCCCTCTGAGCGAGACGCAGTCCGCGGCTGATATTGAGGCGAACTCATGGCCCTTCCCCCCTGTCGTGGGATCCTAGCGTGATGAAAGGGGATCACAGTCGCAGGGAGTTCGCGCGGCCGGCCAATCCTACCGCAAAGCCTCGGCTGGGGCGGCCAAGCCGAGCGTCATCGAGCATGATGCGGCTAGCAGCTATACCAGATTGGCTCCTCCGAGATTGGGCGTTGTGATGGCGTACGATTCGCGGCATCAGTCGCAGGAGCCGGTCATCGCCAACTCGATGGGAATTCCGTGAGCAGTCTGAAATTCGGGACGAGCGGCTTGCGCGGTCTCGTAACCGACCTCGTCGGCAGCCCGAGCTACGCCTATGCCAGCGCGTTCTTCCGATCCGTCGCCCCGCGCGAAGGCGGCCGCATGGTCGTCATCGGGCGAGATCTGCGCGACAGCAGCCCCGGCATCGCCGCGACGGTGGCGGACGCCGCGGCAGGCGCCGGCTTCACGGCGATCGATTGCGGCCCGCTGCCAACCCCGGCCCTCGCCCTCGAGGCGATGCGGCGCGGTGCCTATGCGGTCATGGTCACGGGCAGCCACATCCCCGAGGATCGCAACGGCCTGAAATTCTACCGGCCCGAGGGTGAGATCACCAAGACCGACGAGGCCGCTATCCTGGCCGCCCTCGAGGAGGGCGCGTCCGGCGAGGGCCAGTCCGCGACGCCCGCCACGCCTGAACCCGACGCGATCGCGCGCTACCAGCAGCGCTACGCCACCGCCTTCGCGCCGGACATTCTGAAGGGCCTGCGCATCGCGGTCTATCAGCAGAGCTCGGTGGCCCGCGACCTGCTGTCCGAGCTGCTCGCCGGCTTTGGCGCGCAGGTGACGCCGATCGGCCGGTCGCAGGTCTTCGTGCCGATCGACACCGAAGCCCATCGTCCCGAAGACATCGCCTTCATCCGCGATGTCATGGCACCGGGGTCTTTCGACGCCCTTGTGACCACGGACGGCGACGCCGACCGGCCGCTGGTGGCCGATGGGACGGGCCGGATCCTGCGGGGCGACGTGCTCGGGCTCATTACGGCCCGTTACCTCGACGCCGACACGGTAGTGGTGCCGGTCACGGCCGGCTCGGCGCTCGAGCATTCCGGCGGCTTCCGGAAAGTTGTTCGTACGAAGGTGGGATCGCCGTTCGTCATCGCCGGTATGGAGCGGGCGACGTCTGCCGGGGCGCGGATCGTCGCCGGCTTCGAGGCTAACGGCGGCTTCCTGCTCGGATCGGACGTCACGCTCCACGGTAGGACTTTAGCCGCCCTTCCGACGCGCGACGCGATGCTGCCGATCCTCGCCACATTGGCAGCGGCGCGCGCGACCGGCACCGCCCTCGCAGATCTCGTGGCGTCCCTAGATGCGGGCGAGATGGCGAGCGACCGCCTGCCCAACACCCCGTCCGACACCAGCACCGCCTTCCTCGAGCGCCTCCAGGATGCGGACTACCGCGCCGCCTTCCTCGGCCCGATTGGGTCATCCAACTCGATTGATCAGCAGGACGGGATCCGGATCGAACTGAACGGCGGGCGCACGATCCATTTCCGGGCTTCGGGAAATGCGCCCGAGCTGCGCTGCTATGCGGAGGCCAAGTCGGCGCAGGAGGCGCAGGACCTCGTCCGATGGGGACTTGCCTCCGCCGCGACCGCGATGGCGGCAAACGCCTGAACCCTCACGAAGCCTCGGAGCGATGCCCGAACAACGCAAGAAGCCGGGGCTCTCTTCAAGACGCGCTGACGACCTTCACCTCTTGGCGCGACCGCGCGGGGAAGGCCAACGGACGGGCTTCGCGCGACATGCCCGATGGCCACACGCGCCTTGCTACCGGTCGGCGTACCCCGCCGCGACGGGCCTGCGCAGGCCCGCTTCGAGATCGATGTGCGGCTGCGTCGAGTGCGCAGGTACCGGTCGTCACGTTCCTGCGCCGGGTCTGGTTGCAGAACTTCCGCCTCAACGAACGTGACGATGACGCACTGTACGCAGACGATCGGGTCCGGTGGCGCGCCGAGACCGACGGCAATCCGGCCGCCCACACGATGGTCGCCTCGCCCTACGACCTGGACGTCCATAACGCGAAGAAGTGCATCACCTGAATCGATCACGAGGTCCACATCACGGAGCGGTACCACGACGGCGGCCGCCGGTGATCGCCCACAGAGCGTCGATCCCGGCCCGGTCTCGAATCACGCGGTGCTCGGCCGGCGGCACATCGCGCTCGCGGCGGAGGACCTGCTCCAAGCGCACGATCTCGTCGACGTCGCCTCCATCGACGCTGAAGGCCTCGCGTCGACCATGGCTTATCACGGTGGCGACCTCATCGGGCCAATGCCGGGGAACAACCAATTGGAGGCGGGCACCGAGGGAGCATTCGCGCTCGAAGATTTCCAGCTCGATCGGTATCGCTAGGTCGCTGTCGACCCGGCCGGCCACAGCAGCCGGATCCGGCATTTCGACTGCAACTTCGGACCTAAGGTAGTGCACACCCGGTTGGCGATGAGGACCACAATGCCTGCATCCTGCAATGGCGCTGCACGCGCTCGGAGCGCCGCCTGGGGACACCGCGCTCGTGAGAGGAACATGGGGCACACGGCGGCACGGGCGCGCGAGGGTCAGCCAGCTGTCGCACTGCCGACCGGGGAAGGCGAACCGGCTTCGAGGGCACGTGTCGCGCGGGATGCGGGCGATGTGGCTGCGCGGAAGTCGCCATCTCGCCTTGGCCAATTCGGCACGGCTGAGATTTGACTACAGCACTTGGTGACGACCGCTCTTATCAACCTCAATCGCCTCGCTGCGCCTGGATCGACGACACGCCCGCCGCCAGAACCCCGCGCTCCGCCTTCACGCGCCTTATGGCTTGGCCGACAGGCGCGTAGGCGTTAGCCGGCAGGATCGAAAACGGGGCGTTCCCGATCCGGGCTGTGTTTCGGCGTGCAACTTTGACCCCCTGAGGTAGGGGATCGGCGTCCAATTCTGACCCCCTGAAGCTTGGTCTCGCGGACTGCCCTCCGGGACGACCGGACGGGTGGTGGGGGATGAAGGGCGTGGACACGATTGCGCGCATTCGGCGCGAGTTCTTCACCCGCGGCCGCGCGATCAAGGACATCGTCCGCGACCTGCACGTCTCTCGCAATACGGTCCGCAAGGTCATCCGCTCGGGTGCGACCGCCTTCGCCTACGAGCGCGAGGTGCAGCCCTTGCCCAAGCTCGGCCCCTGGCGGGATCACCTCGATCGGATGCTGGCGGCGAACGCCGTCAAACCGCCTCGCGAGCGGCTCACCCTGATCCGGATCTTCGAGGCCCTGCGCGGGCTCGGGTATGAGGGCGGCTACGACGCGGTGCGCCGCTACGCCAAGGGCTGGAAGCGCACGCGCACGGCCGTCACCGCACCCGCCTTCGTGCCGCTCGTCTTCGCCCCCGGCGAGGCCTACCTGTTCGACTGGAGCCACGAGATCGTGCTGATCGGCGGCACGACCACGACGGTCAAGGTCGCCCACGTCCGGCTCTGCCACTCGCGCATGCCGTTCGTGCGGGCCTACCCGCGCGAGAGCCAGGAGATGGTCTTCGACGCCCACGACCGGGCGTTCGCTTTCTTCCGCGGCACCTGCCAGCGCGGGATCTACGACAACATGAAGACTGCGGTGGAGACGATCTTCGTCAGGCGCGAGCGCGCCTACAACCGCCGCTTCCTGCAGATGTGCTCGCACTACCTCGTCGAGCCGGTAGCCTGCACGCCCTCATCAGGGTGGGAGAAGGGTCAGGTCGAGAACCAGGTCGGGCTGGTGCGCGAGCGCCTGTTCACGCCGCGCATCCGGGTGAAGAGCTACGACGAACTGAACGCCCTGCTGCTCGACGGAATGATCGTGACCTTGCCCCGTGTTTGCCCCCGTTCATAACCAGAGTCCGTTCTGGTTCTGGTCCTGTTGGGACCGGGTTGCAAATGCGTTCGGGGTGAGC
>NZ_JBEPLA010000030.1:0-17567 GCF_040545035.1 Methylobacterium sp. 1973 | reverse complement strand
AGATCGGCACAAGTCTCTCACGCCAGACCCTAAGGCCTGGCCGCAAGGACAAACGCCGCCCGCGTCTCCCTTCCTCAATTCCAACTTGTCAAAGAGCGGCACCGGTCACCCGAAGCCCGCGCCGGCAACAGACCGTCCGGGCTGACGCCCGAGGGACCCTTGCTCGACTGGAGGAACCGTGATACCGGACCGACTATTCAGTGGTCCGCCTCAGCGGTGGAGGGCGTCTAGAGCCCGCCGATCCTCCTGTCAACCCCGCCTCGAAACCGCCGTAGCGGCCCGCCGCAGAGCCGGCATCTCGCAGAAAACAGAAGACCGCCCGGCTAAACCTGCCGGCCAATCCCGCCGCTTGTCAGAAGATGCCTCAGCGCCCGGTCCACTTCCGCGGCCGGCGCCGATGAGCCGGGGTATAGGCCCTCGGGTTCGGGCCGTCAACACCCCGTCACACACGCGATCGATATTTATGCGCGCGCCTCCCGGCGGTGGCTCGCTTGTCTCGTGCGCGATGCGCATGGCGTCGGCGGTTGGGTCAGTAGCCCTTCTTCACCTGGGCGAGCGCCGCGCTGAGACCCTGCGCGATCCGGGCCCGCTCGTCCGGCCCCGCATCCCGGGCCACGAGCGCCTGCTGCCGACGTGAGACCAGGGTCAGGCGCTGAAGCCCGTACTCGTCATCCTCCACTGTCTCGATCTTGGTCCAGAGCGGATTGAACCGCCACTCGCGCCGCTCGCCCCGATGGCTCACCCGGGCGAGCAGGATCTCGATCTGCGAGATCATGACCTCCTCGAAGGAGCGCCCGCGGCGGAAGCTGACTTTCAGGGCCGCGTAGATCGCCAGCATGTCGAGGCCGAAGAACCCTGCCACCGGCCAGAAACCCATGCGCCAGGCCCAGATCGAGACGACGAGCGAGACCGCACAGCAGCCCGTCATGACCACCCGGAAGCCGAGCCGGCTCAAGGATTGATGGGGCCGGATCGTCGCGGTGAAGACGGGCCGGTCGATCGTGTCCGGATCGAGCCCATAGGGATGGACGGAAGGATTGCCGCTCGCCATGCGATCCATATAACGCGCCGATGTCCGCCAGAAAGACTCCCACTCCCGTGACGGATCGCTCCGGTGGCGATGCCGCAATCCGGGCGACGGTGCCGTCCCGGGCCGCGCCAAAGCGCACATCCAAGGGCGATTCCAAGGGCGATTCCAGGAAAGCGGATCCGGTCGTCTCGAAGAGCGCGCTGATGAGCGCGGCCGCGGTCCGCCGCGGCGGTCCGATCGGGACGGCACGCTCGGGGCATGGCGACACCGCCCCCGAGGCGGTCGATGCCGCCACCCTCGCCGAGATCTTCCGCCGCTTCCACGCGGCGGAGCCGGAGCCGAAGGGCGAGCTCCACTACGTCAATCCGTTCACCCTTCTGGTCGCCGTCGTGCTTTCGGCCCAGGCGACGGACCGTGGGGTCAACCTCGCCACAGGGCCGCTCTTCGCGGTCGCCGACACACCCGAGGCCATGCTGGCATTGGGCGAGGACCGGGTCCGCGATTTCGTCCGGACGATCGGGCTGTTCAACACCAAGGCGAAGAACGTCGTCGCCCTCTCGCGCATCCTCGTGGAGCAGCACGGTGGCACGGTGCCGGCGAGCCTGGAGGCCCTGCAGGTGCTGCCCGGCGTCGGCGCCAAGACCGCGAGCGTCGTCCTGAATATCGCCTTCGGGGTTCCGCGGATCGCCGTCGATACCCATATCTTCCGGGTCTCGAACCGGATCCCCCTCTTCGTCGGCTCGACCACCGATAAGGTCCAGGCCGGTCTCGAGGCGCTGGTGCCGGAACCCTACCGCCGGCACGCCCATCATTGGCTGATCCTGCACGGCCGCTACACCTGCAAGGCGCGCAAGCCCGAATGCCCGCGCTGCCTCATCGCGGACCTCTGCCGCTACCCGTCCAAGACGTCCGCCTGACCGGTGGATCCTGGGCGGCGGCGCGACCGCGAACCGCGTTCCGGCTACGTCCGGAGCGCCCTCCGCAATCCCGCCCTGCAGGCTAACGCGTTGTGCTGGAAGCCCGCTTCCGCTAGTTTGGCGGCCGGTCGCCGGGGCCCTTGGGCAGAGGCCGTCCGGCGGCCCGACCTCGCGTCCGGTCGCCGCGCCGCGGATTCCTCCCAATCGTCGCGCATCAGGAGCCTCGGCCCATGGACTTCCTCAAACCACGGTACACGCCTATGAACCGCCGCCGTCGCATCTACGAGGGCAAGGCGAAGGTCCTCTACGAGGGGCCGGAGCCCGGCACGCTCATTCAGCACTTCAAGGATGACGCGACGGCCTTCAACGCGAAGAAGCACGAGGTCATCGACGGCAAGGGCGTCCTGAACAACCGGATCTCCGAGTTCGTCTTCCAGCACCTCAACGACATCGGCGTGCCGACGCATTTCATCCGCCGGCTCAACATGCGCGAGCAGCTGATCCGCGAGGTCGAGATCATCCCCCTCGAGGTCGTGGTGCGCAACGTCGCGGCCGGCTCGCTGGCGACCCGGCTGGGCCTGGAGGAAGGCACCCAGCTGCCGCGCTCGATCATCGAGTTCTATTACAAGAACGACGCGCTGAACGACCCAATGGTCTCCGAGGAGCACATCACGGCCTTCGGTTGGGCGACGCCCCAGGAGATCGACGACATCATGGCGCTGGCGATCCGCGTCAACGACTTCCTGTCGGGCCTCTTCCTCGGCGTCGGCATCCGACTGGTCGACTTCAAGATGGAGACCGGCCGCCTCTGGGAAGGCGACATGATGCGCATCGTGGTCGCTGACGAGATCTCCCCGGATTCCTGCAGGCTCTGGGACATCAAGTCCTCCGACAAGCTCGACAAGGACCGGTTCCGCAAGGATCTCGGCGGCCTGATCGAGGCCTACACCGAAGTCGCCAAGCGGCTTGGGATCATGTCGGAGAACGAGAAGGTCCAGGGCAGCGGCCCGCGCCTCGTCCAGTAAGCGCGTTCAGGCGGGTGGGCGGCGCAGGTGCGTCGGCCCCGCCTCCGGAAAGCCCGGCCGCAGCCGGGCGTGGGTCGAGAGGTCCGGATCGAAGCCCGGGTGATAATGGGGGTCCTGCACCAGTAGCGGCCCCCATCGCTTCTTCAGCGCCGCGATCTCGCGCTGGTGGCGGGCGCGGGCCTCCGGAGTCCAGCGGCGACTCGCCGCCTCTCGGTGGTGCAGAACCGCTCCGGGGACCAGCAGCGTGCGATAGCCGTCCGCGTTGAGGCGCAGGCAGAGATCGACATCGTTGAAGTCCACCGCGAAGACCGCCTCGTCGAAGCCGCCGACCGCCCGGAACTTGTCCGCTTCGACCGCCAGGCAGGCGGCCGTGACCGCGGAGACCGCGTGCGTGACGCGCAACGCCGCCAGATAGCCGGACGCGTCCCCCGGGAAGTGGCGGTGCCCGTGGGTGACAAGGCCGCCGGTCCCGAGCACGATGCCGCCGTGCTGAATCCGTCCCTCGCCGTCGAGGAGCTTGGCGCCGACGGCGCCGACATCCGGTCGAAGGGCCTCACGGGCCATCCGAGACAGCCAGTCGGGCCGGAACGCCTCGACGTCGTTGTTGACGAAGACCAAGAGCCGGCCGCGGGCGCGGGCCGCGGCCGCGTTGTTCATGGCGGCGAAGTTGAACGGCCCGGGACAGGGCACGACATGCCCCCTCCCCTCCCCTTCGAAAGCGCGCAGAAAGGCGAGAGTCTCCGGCTCGCGACTGTCGTTGTCGCAGACCAGGATCTCGATCGACGGCCAGTCGGTGCAAGACCGCAGGCTTTCGAGACAGGGGCGCAGGAGATCCAGGCGATCGCGGGTCGGCACGATCAGGCTGGCCAGAGGCCAGGTCTCGGGAAGGGGATGTTCGACCTGGACGAGGCTGTCGGGCCCCACCGCGACCCGGACGGCCGACCGCCCCGTTCGGTCCAGGTGCTCCCGCACGATCGCGTGATGGGACGCGGGGCCCTCCGCGCCTTCCGGCGGCGGGACCGGGCGTCCGGCGCGCCGCACGGACAGAAGCTCCGGGATATGGCCGATCGCGCCCGGGCCGAAGCGCTCGGCAATCCGGAACGCGGCCTCAGCCGGGCTTCGGGGCGCGGCGGCCGGGTCAAGGGCGCTGCCGCGGCAGGCCAACACGGGCCCGAGATAATCGAACGCCACGAGCCGGTCGGCGTCGAAGACCGGTGGCAGAAGCGGCACCACCACACCGCCGATCCGCTCCTGTACGAGGGCATCGCCATAGAGGGCTTGAAGGTCGGGCTCCGCGGCGAAGCGGGCGGCGATCCGCTCGGGTGCGCCGGTCACGAGGATGCCGTCACCGATCAGACGGATTGCGTCCCCCGGACCGGCCGGCGCCGGCGGGAAGCGGTCGAGAATCGCGGGCGGCAGCGAAAGCCGGTGGTCGATTCCGATCAAGGCCGCGAGCGCTTGCCGGGCCCGCAGGCGCTTCCCCATCAGGCGCGCCCGCACGATGGCAGCCGCGGCCCGGGGGTGAACGAGGATCTGGCGGGCTGTCCCCAAAAGCGTGCGCCAGGAGCGGCGCGGCGATCCGTGATACGGGCCGCCTTCACGGCCCGATGCCCCGTCCGACGGCGTCATTCCAAGTCCTCGCCGAAGGTCGTGACCGACAGGGCGGGATGGTAGAACGGATCGTGCCGGATCACGGCGCGCCAGCGCTCGGAGAAGCGGGCCGCCTCCTGCTCGAAGCGCGTGCGCTTGGCACCGACGGAGGGACCGCGGCTGACGGATTCGAGATGGGCCAGGGTCGCGGCCGGCGTCCAGATCGTCTTCCAGCCGGCGGCCCCGAGGCGCAGGCAGAAATCCACGTCGTTGAAATCGACCGGGAAGGACTCGGCGTCGAAGCCCCCCACCGCCAGATACTTGTCGCGCGCGACGGCGAGGCAGGCGGCCGTCACCGCCGAGACCTCGTGCGCCACACGCAGCCGGCCGAGATGGCCCGGCGTGTCCCCGGGCCGGCGGCGCAGGATATGGCCCGCCCGACCGCCGAGGCCGACGACGACGCCGGCATGCTGCAGTGTGCCGTCGCCGTAGAGAAGCTTTGCCCCGACGGCGCCGACATCCGGCCGGCAGGCCTGCCGGACCATGGCTTCCAGCCAGCCGGGCTCCAGGACGGCGACATCGTTGTTCAGGAGCACGACGATCGCGCCCGACGCCGCGCCGACGCCGGCATTGACCATCGCGGCGAAATTGAAGGGTTGAGGGTCCATGAGGATCCGCACGCGCGGATCGTCGCGCAGGCTTGCGTAGTGATCGAGCACCGCGGGATCGGTGGAACCGTTGTCGACGATGATCAGCTCGATCGCCGCATAGGCGGTCTCGTGGAGCACGCCGCGGCAGACGCGGGTGATCAGGTCCAGGCGGTCGCGCGAGGGAATCACGATGCTCACCAGCGGCGCCGGATCCGGAAGCGGCCATTTCAGGTGAACGGCGCCGTCGTGGATCTCGGCACGGAGCGAAGGCCACCCGGATCGACGCGCGTCGAGGGCTGCCGCCCGGGCGGACGCGTCGAGCCCGTCGCCGACGGTGCGGGCGAGAATCCGCGGGACATGCGCCACCCGCGCGGCGCGGGTCGTCGCGGCGGCCGCGATGGCCAAACCGATCTCCTCCATCGGGCCGACGGGGCGCCCCGGACTTGCAGAGAGCCACGTCTTCGACAGGAGCAGGGGAAATCCCGGATAGCCCGTCGCCAGGGCAAGATCCGGGCTCCAGTCCGGCTTCAGCTGCGGGCGACCGTCGGGGCCGATCGCGTCGCCGTAGGCGATGTCCGCGTCCAAGAGGGTGGGGGCCAGCAGCGCCAGGGCCTCGGGCTCCAGGACGTCGCCGGGGCGTAGCAGGCACAGGGCGTCCGCATCGCGGAGAAGATCGTCGAAGCCGGCAGCATCGTCCCAGGCACGGTGAGACACGGGCCCGTCCTCCGATGGAGGCGGCGCGCCCGACCATGCGACCGAGACCCACTCTGGCTGGTGCGTCTGCGCGGCCAGCGCGTCGCGCGCGGCGCCCAGCACCGCCGCCTCGCCGGGTCGCGCGAGCAGGAGACAGCCGATCCGCAGCGCGGAGGGTGGAAGGCCGGCGGGCCGGGTCCGGGCGGCGGCCCAGGACGGGAAGCGGACCATCGGCGTTACCGCGCAGGTGCCGCGCAGGATGTCCCGGTAGCGCCGGTCCGAGCCGCGGGCGCGCTCGTAGAGCGCGGCGAGGCAGCGCCAGGGCCGGCGGAGGAGACATTGTGCGAGCAGGCCGGCCTCGTGCCGGGCACCGACCCGCTCCAGAGCAAAGTCGGCACCGGCCGAGAGGCGGATCTCGCGCGCATCCGAGGGGATCAACCCCAGCCAGTGGGCGAGTCCCTGAGAGGCGCCCGGCAGGACGAAATCCTGAACGGCATCGTCCGGACCCCGCAGGACGCGGAGGATCGGGCGCCGGGGTGGCGCCGCGGGATCGCCGCTGTAGCTCAGTACGATCCAGCCGACAGGATGATCGGGGAGCACGAGGCGGCGGTCGTATTCGGGATCGGCTACCGGTTCGAGGCGAAACCGTGTCGCCCGGCCGAGGCAGATCTCGCCGTGACCGGTCTTCGCAATCAGTCGGTTCGGATCGCCGAAGCGTGCCGCGGCGTCACTGGGCAGCGTCGCCTCCGCCGGCGGGTGCTGCGGCGACCGCCGGTTTCCGGCGGCGCGGCTTCGCAGCGGCCTTCCCGGCCCCCTTGCCGGCGCCGACACCCACCGCGATGTCATACTCGGCCGTCATCGCGGCAGGAACCTGCAGATCATCGGCGACGACCGTGGCGAAGCCCTGGGCCTCACCCGGTCCGACCGTGACGCTGACCCGCTCGGCGCGGCTTGAGACGACCTTGCCGTTGTAGCGGATCTGGAACGTCACCGGCACATCGAACCGGCCCGGCGCGCCGGCCGGCCCGAGCAGCACGTTGACCTCCGCGCCCACCTTGACGGTGATCGAGCCGTCCTGACGCCGCGTGCATTCGCGGGCAAGCCGAGCGAGGGCGTACTGGGTGCGCACCGTATCGCCCGCAAGGGTTCGCGAGGCGGCGGCACCCTCGACGACCTCCACCGGAGGGCAATAGGGCGGATCGAGGGTTTCGGGCTGCGACGGCGGCACCGTCGTGCCTCCGTACTTGAACAGGTTGGAGAAGATGTTCCCCTCCTCGGCCCGGCACGGAGCCGCAGCGGCGAGGGACAGGGCAAGCACGAGACCGCCCCGCCGGAGCAGGGCGTTCGACAGCCGGGAGACGCCCGGGGACCGCGTCGGAGTCCTGTCTTGAAGTCCGATCATCGCACGGCTCCCGAGCGGCACCGTCATTTCAGGCTATCGAATCCGGCCGCGAAGCCCTTCATCGACAGCGGGATCCCGACGCCTTCCTCGGGCGTCTGGAACACGATGAAGGTGGCTTGCGTGCCGTTCTTGAACTGGCGGATCAGACCGTCATCCATCACGACCTCGGCCACGCACCCAGTGGTGAGACAGCGGACGAAGCCCGCGCGGCCGATATCGGTCTGGTCGATCTTGAGGCCGAGGCCGGAAGGCAGGAGGACGCCCAGCGGCGCCACCACCCGCAGAAGGTAGCCGCGGTTGTCGGCCGTCTTCAGGACGATCACCACCAGGGTCAGATTCGGCCGGTCCTCGGCGGCGAGATACTGGACGAGGGCACATTGCTCGGCCTTCGCGCCGGCCGGCGTCTCGCAGCGCAATTGCCAATCCTCGAAGGTCTTGCGCACCATACCCTGGGCCGCGGCCGGCCCGGCGGGCACGAGCGCGGCCGCCACGAGGGCGAGGAAAACCGGCAGCGCGGCGCGCCGGACGGCGCGCCGGAAACGAACGAGCCTCGCGTGAAGCGGCACCACCGATCCCTTCGGAACGCTCCGGCCGAGGACCGGCGGGAGCCGTACAATCGGGCGTGTTCCGACCATGGTCCGGCCCGCGCTGTCAAGCGATGCGGTCGCGGTGTTGCGCGTCGGCGCTACCCGCGCGGGTGTCTGCGGCCTAGATTGTGATCGAACACTCCTCCTGCGCCGGATCCCGCCGTGATGCGCCTGCTCACTCTCTCGGCCGCCTGCTTGATGGCCACCCTCGCGCAGGCGGGGGCCCAGTCCCTGCCGGTCGGGGAGACCACCTACATCGAGCGCTCGCTCAATCACACCGACACGCTGGTGATCGAGCATCCGCCGGTGGCGGCGAACCCGTATGGCCGCCGCAACGGACATGCCGCGATCGCCGGCTATTGCCGGGACGGTGGTCTCATCCGGCGGCGTGACGAGTTCGGCAACCCGGTGATCATCCGCCAGCGGGAGGTGTGCGACAGCGTCGCGCCGCGTACCCTCAGTCCCGGCGAGGTCGATCCCCGCCCGAGCTGGCCGGCCGACGCCGTGGCGCGCCAGCGCGTCCTGCGCGCCAAGGGCTGACGCGGGTCACGCCGTCTCTCCGGTCGGCGGATCAGCCGTATCGATGCAGGCCGGTGCCGTGGCGCTTGAGCCACGCTTCGGCGGCGTCGGTGTTCGGACAGAGGGCGTGCACGAGAGCCCAGAAGCGTGGGGAATGGTTCATCTCGCGCAGGTGGGCCATTTCGTGAGCGACCAGATAGTCGAGCACCATCGGCGGCGCGAGAATCAGGCGCCATGAGAAGTTCAGCTCGCCGCGGGCCGTGCAGGAGCCCCAGCGGCTGCGGGTGTCGCGCAGGGTGACGCGGACCGGCCTCTGCCCGAGTTGCACCGCATAACGCTCGATCGCCTCGGCGAGGTCGTGCTTCGCCTCACGGGCCAGGAAGTCGCGGATTCGGCGCGCCACATGGGCTGCGTCGCAGGACACCGAGATGGCCGGCTCTCCGGCGACGCACTCGACCCGTACCGGACCGCTGCGGGTGCCGCGCTGGAGGATCCGGTGAGGCTCGCCGCGGAGCGGCAGGCTGGACTCAGGCTCGAAGGCCACGCGAGCCGGCACACGGGCCAGACGCGTTGCGATCCAGCCCGCATGGCTCGCAGCGAAGCGCTGGGCGGTGTTGACGGCGGTGCGGCTCGGAAGGGTGATCACCGCCTCGCCGGTGGCGGCCGAGACCCGGAGAGTGATGCGGCGCGCGGTCTCCCGCCGCCGGAGGGCAACGCGGAAACTGGCCCCCTCGTGCTGGACCTCAAGATGATCGGGATCGGGGCGACGCAGCAGCGCGAAGGGCATGCGCGACTTCTAGCTGGGCCGGACGCGCGGCTCCAGATCCCGCCGGCCCGAAGCGCCACGACTTCAGCCAGCGAGGGCCCGGGTCCAGACATCGGTGTCGGGCAGGACGAGGAGAGCGGCCGCCGCCAGGGCGATCCCGTACGGGATCCCGGTCTTGGCGTCGTGCAGATGCAGTGCGAACGGCATGCGCGCAATCCGGACGGGCAGCGGATGCGTCCGCGCGAACAGGATCCCCAGCGTCAGGGCACCGCCGAACAGTGACGCCACCAGCAGGTAATCGCCGAGTCCATCGAAGCCGAGCCACAGGGCCGTGGCGGCCGCGAGCTTGGCATCGCCGCCGCCGATGACACCGAAGGCGAAGAGCGCGAAGGTGACGAGCAGAACGACCGCGCCGGCCGCGCAATGGAAGCCGATCTCGGCCCAGCTCATCGGGCCCGTCAGGGCGAGGAGCGCGAACCCCGCCACGAGGCCGAGGGAGATCCGGTTCGGGATCAGCATGGTCAGAAGATCGCTGGCGGCTGCGTACGCCATCAGGAACGGGAAGAGGATCAACAGGCCGAATCCGGCCGGGCCTAGACCTGTCAGGCCGAGGCTTGCCGTCGCTGAACCGACCATCTCGGCGCCCATTTCGTCGAAACCTGTCGCATCACCGGCCAACGATCCGACCCGGCCATCCGTCGGCCGGAATGGATCCGCGCATTACCAGACGGCCTGTGCCGCCGCGAACGAGAACGATCCCGGCCGGCCGAGCCCCCGGTCTCTCGCCGAGAGCCGGGGTGTCTCGCACCTGCCGCAGATCAGAGCCGTCTCGCTTAGTTCAGGTTGCCGGAGATCTGGCTGAACTTGCTGGTGAGGCTGGTGCCAACGGTCTTCAGCGCGGTGATGATGGCGACGGCGATCAGGGCCGCGATCATGCCGTACTCGATCGCGGTGGCACCGGACTCGTCCGAGGCGAAGCGCGTGAACAGGGTCTTCATGGAGAGCGATCCTTCGATCAACATAGAGCGAGGCAAAACTTGCGCGATGACCGATGAAGATTTTTCTTGTCTCGATCGGCGGCCTGCACAGACTGGCGATTTCGCCTTGAAAATCGGTTAAATCGATCCCGGAGCGTCGTAAAATGCCGTCTCGTTGCGAGATTGGTGAAGGTTGGGTTTCTTCGATACGGCAGTGCGCGGACTCTTGGTCTTGCTTAGCGCTTCCTTCACCCATCCCGCGATAGCCTCGGGCTTCGGGTCGGATCTCGTCCGCTACCCGTCGTCTTGAGGAAACCCGATGCGCCGCACCCTGTCGATTGCGGGCCGAGCCGGCCTCATCGTCCTGATGACGGGCGCCACAGCCGTGGCGGGTCAGCCCGAGCTGCTGCCGGTCGTGACCGTTCTGGTGGACAATGCCAAGGTCCTCCGCCTGCCGGAGAAGACCTCGACCATCATCGTCGGGAATCCGATCATCGCCGAGGTGACGCCGCAGAAGAACGGCGTCCTCGTGCTCACCGGCAAGAGCTTCGGATCGACCAATCTCATCGCCCTCGACAACGGCGGCGCCATGATCGCCGAGACGACCATCCGGGTCGAGGCGTCGCGGGACTCGACCATCACGGTCCAGCGCGGTCTCGACCGGGAATCCCTGTCCTGCACGCCGAGTTGCCAACCGTCGGTACAGCTCGGCGACTCGGCGAGCTATTTCGGCACGACCAGCGGGCAGGCCGACGCGCGCCGCAAGCTTGCGACCGGCGGCGGCGCCGGAACAGTTCCGGCGGCCGATCACTGATCGAACCGGATCCGGGAGCCAAGACGCCCGGGTGACGTCGCGGCCGATGTCGCGGGCACCACATCGCCACCCGCCGTCGATGCGGGGGCGCCCCTCAGCGCCGCTCTGGTCGGCGACGGCCTTGCTGACCATCGCCACGCGCTGAGGCTGACCCGGCGACGGGGAGCAGCCCGTCCCGATCATGTACCCTTGCGGAGCGGGACGGCCCGGTGGACGATGGCGCGATGGAATCCGGTCCGCTCACCTATGTCATCGGCGACATCCACGGCTGCGCCGACCTCCTCGATGCGCTGTTGGAGCGGATCGCCGACCATGCCGCCGACCGCGGCCGCCGCCTCGTCTTCCTCGGGGATTATATCGACCGCGGGCCGGACAGCGCCGCGGTTCTCCGCACCGTGAGCCGGCTGAATTGGGCCGAGCCCGAGCATGTCATCTGCCTGATGGGCAATCACGAGCGGATGCTGCTCGATGCGCTGCAGACCCCTCAGGCCGCGGAACACTGGCTCTACAACGGCGGGGAGGCGACGCTCGCCTCCTTCGGCGCCCGGGAGGCGGGCGATCTGCCACGCGACACCCTCGACTGGCTCGAAGGTCTCCCCACCCTGCATGGGGATGACGCCCGCTGGTACGTCCATGCCGGTTTCCGGCCCGGCGCGGCGATCCCGGATCCGGACGATCACAATCGGCTCTGGATCCGCGAGCCGTTCCTGGAGGGCGACCACGATTTCGGCCGCCACGTGGTCCATGGCCATACCCCCCAGCGCAACGGACGGCCCGAAATCCGCCGGTTCCGCACGAACCTCGACACCGCAGCGGTCTACGGGGGAGCCCTCACGGCAGGCGTCTTCTCCGCCGCGCAGGGCCCGGCGCTGCATTTCCTGCAGGTCCGGGCGCCGGCCTAGACGGTTCGACGCACGGGAACGAGGGCGCACAGGATCCCGACGAGCCAGCCGCCCATCAGGACGACGCCGCCGGTGGGCGCAGCCATCGGAAAGAGCGGGCGCTGGAGCCACGTGCGCACCGAGAGGTCGCCGCAGAACAGGATCAGACCGAGGACCAGGAGCCCCGAAGCCGTCCGGGCAAGCCCGATCCGGGCAAGGCCGGCGGTGCCGAAGCCGATGAGCGCCAGAATGGCGGGGGCGTGGAACAGCAGGAACTGCGCCGCCGTCTTCAGCGAATCGGCGCCGGGGATGTGCGCGGCGGCGGCGCTCAACGCCACACCGAGCAGGCCGGCGAGGCAGGCGAGCGCCGCGAGCGCACGATCGACACCCGCAACACTCACGCGCCGCGCTCCACGAGGAGCCTGGCGATGGCCGCACGCAGCTCCGGCACGCCGGAATCGTCCCGACTGGAGGTGAGGATCACCTGCGGATAGGCAGCCGGACGCTTGGCAAGCCCGGCCTCGATCCCGGCAATGCGGCTCGCGACCTCGCCCTTCTTGAGGGAATCCCCCTTGGTCAGCACGACCTGATAGCTCACCGCGGCCTTGTCGAGGCCGTCGAGCACATCGGTATCGATCGACTTGAAGCCGTGCCGGGCGTCGATGAGCATGAACACGCGGGCGAGGCTGGCGCGCCCCTTCAGGTAGGAATGGATCAGCCGCGTCCAGGCCTCGACCTTGGCCTTCTCGACCGCGGCGTAGCCGTAGCCGGGCATGTCGACGAGGGATAGGCGCTCGCCGATCCGGAAGAAGTTCAGCTGCTGCGTGCGCCCGGGCGTGTGCGAGGTCCGCGCCAGGGTGTTCCGCCCGGTGAGGGCATTGATCAGGCTCGATTTGCCGACGTTCGACCGTCCCGCGAAGGCGATCTCCACGCCCTCCATGGGCGGCAGCCGATCGAGCGTCTGGGCAGCCGCGTAGAAGTCAGCCGCGCCGGCAAAGAGAAGGCGGCCGGCCTCAAGAAGGTCGGCCGCATCGTCGTTGGTTTCAGTCACGGCACATTGCCTGTCAGCTCTTAGTGGCGGCCGTCTTGGTGCCGTTGCCGCGCCGGAACGTCGATCGCAGGTTGTCCCACAGCTCCACCTTCACGCCGTTGCGGCGCATGATGACGTACTGCTGGATCACCGACAGCGTGTTGTTCCAGGCCCAGTAGATCACGAGGCCGGCGGGGAACGACCCCAGCATGAAGGTGAACACGATCGGCATGAAGGTGAAGATCTGCGCCTGGACCGGGTCCGGCGGCGCGGGATTCATCTTCATCTGGACGAACATCGTCACGCCCATGATCAGCGGCCAGACGCCCAGGTGGACGAAGTCGGGCGCCGGGAAGGGCAGCAGTCCGAACAGGTTCACGATGCTCGTCGGATCCGGCGCCGCGAGGTCGTGGATCCAGCCGAAGAACGGCGCGTGCCGCATCTCGATGGTGATGAACAGCACCTTGTAGAGCGCGAAGAAGACCGGGATCTGGATCAGCACCGGCCAGCAGCCGGCGACCGGATTGATCTTCTCCTTCTTGTAAAGCTCCATCGTGGCCTGCTGCGCCTTCAGACGGTCATCCTTGTAGCGCTCGCGGATGGCGGCCATCTCCGGCTGCACGGCCTTCATCTTGGCCATCGAGACGTAGGACCGGTTCGCGATCGGCAGGAACAGCAGCTTCAGGCAGAAGGTGACAACCAGGATCGAGACGCCGAAATTGCCGAACAGATGATAGAAGAAGTCCAGCGCCCGGAACATCGGCTTGGTGATGAAGAAGAACCAGCCCCAATCGATCATCAGATCGAAGTGCTTGATGCCCAGGTCCTTCTCGTAGTTGTTGATGACGTTGACTTCCTTGGCGCCCGCGAACAGCCGCTGCGTCGCGGTGACGGAGGTGCCGGCCGCCACGTTCACGGCGTCGCCGCGCACGCTCGCCTGATAGACGTTGGTGGTCCCGTCGGTCCGGTCGGTGAAGGCGCCGGTATACGGCGTGTCCTGATCGGGGATCGCGGCGGCCGCCCAGTACTTGTCGGTGATGCCCACGAAGCCGCCGGTCACGCCGGTCCAGGCCTTGCCCTTGGTGTTGGCGCCGCCGTAGGCGCCCTCCTTGGCGAGCTTGTCGTAGGTGAATTCCTGAAGGCCGTCGTTGCCGAGATAGCCGATCATGCCCTCGTGCAGGACGTAATAGCCCTGGGTGTGCGGCTTACCCCAGCGGGAGACGAGGCTGTAAGGGTAGAGCGTGATCGCACCCGAGCCCTTGTTCTCGACCTCGTCGCGGATCGTGAACATGTACTTGTCGTCGACCGCGATGATCCGCTTGAAGACGAGGCCGGCGCCGTTGTCCCAGGTCAGGGTCACGGGCATGCCCGGCTGGAGCGTCTTGCCCTCGCTGGTCCAGAGGGTGTCGTTGTTGGGCAGCGGCCCGGCATTGGCGCCGACCCAGCCGAACTCGGCGTAATAGGGCGTCTCGCTGCCGGCCGGCGAGAACAGCACGATCTCGGGGCTCTTGGGGTCGACGGTCTCGTGGTAGTTCTTGAGCGACACGTCGTCGACGCGGCCGCCCTTCAGGGCGATCGAGCCGGACAGCGCCGGGGTCTCGATCCGGATGCGCGGCGAGCGGGCGAGCGCCGCCTCGCGGGAGACCGGGCCGCCTTGCGGCGTGGGCAGCGTGCCGGGCACCGGCGCGGCCGGGCCGCCCTCCTTGGGGGACGGCGAAGGCACGCCGTCCGGGGTCACGCCCGGGGGCTGCTGTTGCTGCGCGGCCTTGTTCTGGGCCTCGATCAGCCGCTGCTGCTCCATGCGCGGGCCGGCCACGAAGTACTGCCACCCGAGCAGCACCAGCAGCGACAGGCCGATGGCCACGAACATGTTCGTCTTGTCATTGCCCATCAGGGACACCGCCGCACGCGTTCGGAGTGGCATCAAGACCGGCGCCGGCCCCGGGGGACCTGCGCGCGCCGGTGATTCGGTGATCTCTGTCGCACCCCTGCGACGGGCCGATGTCGGCGCGGCCGGAGGGCGCGGGCTGCGCGGAGGCGCCCGCTTCCTGCTGGAGAGATGAGGTTTGAGGAGTGGTCTTGGACCGCCGGTTGCCGGATCGGCCGGACGGCCTGTCGCTCCGGGGCGCCGCAGGCCGGGTCACCGTCGGGATCGCACGCCGCAGGTCCTCGGTCAGCGACGCGAAGGGGGCGTCCAGCGCGGGGCGCCGGGCGATCAGTACGATGTCGGCCGGCAGGGTCGCGAGTTCGGCCGGCAGATCGGCCGCGACCAGCCCCAACGCGGCGCGGAGACGGCGCCGGATGCGGTTGCGCTCCGTCGCGTGACCCACGCGCTTCGTGATGGTGAAACCGAGACGGAGGCCGGGGCAGGCCTCCGGGTTCCGGAGGCGCCCCTGCGCGGTCATGCGCTCGGTGTGAAAGCGACGCCCCTCGGCCGCAGCCAGGAAGTCGGGTCGTTTCTTGAGCCGCTCGATCGTCGCCATCGATGGTTCGATCCCGGCCGATACCACTTGCCTCACGGCGCGGATGCGCGAAGGCGTCCGCGCCCGAGAGGATCCGGCCTCAGGCCGACAGGCGCTTGCGGCCGTGGGCGCGACGGCGCGCGATCACCTTGCGGCCGCCGGCGGTGGCCATGCGCGCACGGAAACCGTGGCGGCGCTTACGGACGAGCTTGCTCGGCTGGTAGGTTCTCTTCATGGCTCAGAGCCTTCAAAGGTCGAGGCGCGCTCGCGGGCGGCTGATGCCGCACCCGACCTTCACGCGTCCTTGGTTGTCTGCAAACACGAAGGGCGCCCATGCGGGGCGCCACGTCGCGAGTGGCGGGCTTATGGCGGATGGGTCCCGCGAAGTCAACGTTCGGCGGGGCTCAATGCCCCTCGAACTGCATGAGGGTCCGCACCTCGACGCCCATGTCGCGCAGGCGCTGGGCCCCGCCGATCTCGGGCAGATCGATGACGAAGCAGGCGGCCACGATTTCGGCGCCGATCTTCTGAAGCAGGTTCACCGCCGCCGTGGCGGTGCCGCCGGTGGCGATCAGATCGTCGACAAGGAGCACCCTGTCGCCGGGCCGGACCGCGTCGACGTGGATCTCGATCTCGTCGGTGCCGTATTCGAGAGCGTAGGCCATCGAAACCGTCGTGTGGGGCAGCTTGCCCTTCTTGCGGATCGGCACGAAGCCGCAGGAGAGCTGATGGGCGATGGCCCCGCCCAGGATGAAGCCCCGGGCCTCGATGCCGGCCACTTGGTGGATCTGCCCGCCCGCATAGGGGTGAACCAGCGCGTCCACCGCCCGCCGGAAGGCGCGCGGGTCGCTGAGCAGCGTGGTGATGTCGCGAAAGATGATCCCGGGCTTCGGGTAATCGGGAATCGAGCGGATCGATTCCTTCAGCGCGACGTGGCGGCGGGCTTCCATGCGTTCGGCCTTCCGTGGAGAACCGCGGGCTTAAAGCAGAAGGTTGCGGTCCTGACCAGTTTCCGGCGGCAGGCCGGGCGGGTCAGGCCGCATTCGGTGCGTCCCGGCGGTCCGGCGACCGTCCCACGCGGCGCGAGCGGTCCGGTCGCCGCGGGCGCGCTTGGCTCCGAGGAAGCCCGCCCGAGGCGGGCAATCCCTGATCGCCGCGGGCGTCGAGACGCGGCGCGTCGGCGGGCCTCGATCCCGGTCTCCGCGGCGCGGTCCCGGGATGACGGGCCGCTAGGCCGCCTGGACCTTCTTGAGGATGGCGACGAGTTCCCGGTGCAGCTCCTCGTTGCCGCAGGCCACCGACCGGGGCGCGAGCGGCTCGGCGGCGCCATCCGCGGAGGTCACGAAGCCGCCCGCCTCGCGCACCAGGATCACGCCGGCGGCGAAATCGTAGGTCTGGAGATCGCGCTCCCAATAGGCGTCGAGGCGCCCGCAGGCGACATAGGCCATGTCGAGAGCCGCCGATCCCATCCGGCGGGTGCCGCCGGCCACCGCCATGACGGCGCCCAGCTCGCGCAGGAGTCGCGGATGGCTGCCGCGACCGAGATAGGGCGTTCCGTAGCCCACCAGCGCGTCGGCCATGTCCTGACGGCCGGAGACGCGCAGGCGCCGGTTGTTGAGATAGGCCCCCTTCCCGCGCTCGGCGACGAACAGCTCGTCCTTGATCGGGTCGAAGATCACACCGGCGACGATCTGGCCCTCGCGCTCGAGGCCGACCGAGACGGCGAAATGGGGCACGCCGTGCAGGAAGTTCGAGGTGCCGTCGAGGGGGTCGATGTGCCAGGTGTGGCTTTTGTCGGTCCCCTCGATGATCCCGTTCTCCTCCTGCACGAGACTGTAGCCCGGGCGCGCCTTCATCAGGGCGTCGCGCAGCACCTCCTCGGCCTTGCGGTCGGCCGCGGAGACGAAGTCACCCGGGCCCTTCCGCGAGACCTGCAGGTTCTCGACCTCGCCGAAGTCGCGGCGCAGGCCGCGCGCGGCCTTGCGCACGGCATCGACCATCACGGTCATGAGCGGGGAGGAGATCATGGTCGGACTTTTCGCGGGTGAGGATTGACGCCGTCGTTACAGCCCGGCGCCGGAAAAGACGAGATGGGGGCAGGACATGGGCGCCGTGCGGCGGGGGGGGGGGGGGGGGGGGGGGCGCCGGCCCCCGCACCCAGCCCGCCACACACACCCAACCCAACCCCCAACGCGCGCGCTGAGCGGGGTGCTCGGACCGACGG
>NZ_JBEPLA010000029.1:0-19611 GCF_040545035.1 Methylobacterium sp. 1973 | reverse complement strand
CTTCGCTGAACCGGCTCTTCTTCATCGTCCGTCTCCTGATCGACGGACTCTAGCTTCAGAATGAGGGCAGACCAGGGGGCAAGGTCACCGGCAATTCAGTCTGGTAGGCACATGGTAAGCGGGGCGAGTCGTTTAGCTTTCCTTCATCGACGCTCTCAGAACTGATCGCGCTAATTTGCGGCCGTCACTGGCAGCTCATCGTGACGGTCTGGGTGATCCGCAGAAAGCCCCGCACGGTGATGCCGGCGGGGCTCATTGGCCTGGAAGAAACGGTCGAACCGACACACGCTGCAGGCCAGCAGGACACCAGACACGAAAAAACCGCCGCGGCCGGAGCCGGGCGGTTCAAGGTGGGTCGTGCTGAGGATCAGAGGCCCATCTACGCGCGGCCGGCCGGGGCGGTTCCGGTCAGACCCGGGGTTCGCGGTCGAGCCAGCGGGCTGAGACGCCAGCGCAGAGCCATCGGGCCAGGGCAGGCGGTGGGCCAGTAGACCTGAGCGCCGCTTTCTGCGTAAGGTGTCCGCGAGGTTGATGACCGGTTCATAATAACGTTTCAGGACCCGGGGGCGGTACCCGGCGCCTCCACCAGAAGCATCCTGCCCCGGATACCGCACGGGGGTGAGGGCGAGCGTCCGGCGTTGCGGACAGCGCGCTGCCAGGGTGCTTCTGCTGGGGGCGAAACAGGTTCGACTGGACGGTAAAGGGATCGCGAGTTCTGCCCTGCCTCGGTAGGGTAAGATGCGGCTTTCGGTAAGGACTCGACCGGTTCGGCGCGGGTAACCCTCGTTCCGAGCACCTGACCAAAACTCTAAATGCCAACGACAACGTCGGCATGGAGATGCGCCTCGCGGCGTAATCTTCCGGGGCGTGGGCACGCCTAGCAACAGAACCCGAGGCTTCGGCCTCGGGGCCCGCTAATTCTCTTCCAGAAATGACGATCGGCTCTCCGGCTGAAGCCAGGGCAGCCTGGGGCATTGACGGCCGAAAGTCGGCCAGGCGGCGGTCGCGGCTGATCCGCGGCCCATCCGCTGACAAAGAAGCCGATGCCGACCCCGTGAGGGGGCCGCCGGGATGTATCCAGAGCATCAGCCCAGAGGCTCTGCGGCCGGACGCCGGCGTGGAGCGCGCCGCAGGTCCGCCGCCTCCGGACCGGGCCGCCCCTCTCGATCAGCCCGGTCCGACGCCAGCCGATCAGGTCAGCTGGCGACGCCCCCTAACCGGACCAAGGCACCATGGTTGCAGGCCATGTTGCGGATCGGCTCATCGCCAATGAGATCGGATGCTCTCCCGCCCCTGAACGGAGCGGGGAGGGGGCCGAGCCGCCGAGGCTTGGCCGTCAGGTCAGCGCCTGGGGGTGCGGTGACGGCGTCCCAACATAGCCCTGAGGCCTCAGGGGGCAGCCGGTATGCGCGCGGCGGTGCTGTAGCTTCAAACGACCGGTGCCGGTGTAGCTCCCGGCGACGATCACTTGGCCATGGCAGGCCGGGCATCGCTTCGGGGTCATCGTGTACAATCCGCGTGCCTCCGCGAGGCTAACCGGCGTCCACGCCTCGCCCACCTTCACCTCACAGATCTGCTGGTCAGCAGCGGGGATAGCACCCACCGCTATCGACCGAGCGATGGGCCGCCGGATGTCCCCCCGGTGCCGGGCGGCCCGCTGGTGGGCGTGCCGCCGATGTTCACATCTGGCGTCGTGCCCGGCACCGATGAGTTGCTGGGATTGGCTTCGTTCCCCCGTGTGATCGGGCTGGGGCCCAGATCCCGGGTGCCGGGAGGGACGCCGCCGACCGTCGCGGGTGGGGCGACACCGGTGTTCCCGGCGCCTCCTGTGACCACCTGGGCAACGGCAGGGCCGGCCAGAACGATGCTCAGGACGCCGGCGAAGGTCATGGTGGTGCGGGTCATACAAGTGTCCGTGCTGCGTGCTGCGGCACAGGAACGGCCCAGAGGTCCCGAAGTTCGAGGGGACCGTGCGCTGGGCCCGGAGGCAGCCCGATCAGGGGCGCCATTGGAGACCTGCTGATCCGGCTGTGGTTCTTGCTAGGACTGCTCTGCCGGCCGATGCGGCCGGTGTCCATCGCGTGGCGAACCGCCGCGATCCAACGCCGGATGCCTTCGCGTGACATCATTTCTCTCCGGAGGGCGGAGGGAGGCTGCATCGCGGGGCGTATCCGTGCGGACCGCCGACGCAGCCGCGTCAGGCTGAGGGGCGCCAGCGCGATCCGCGCCCATACGCGGAAGTCGAGACGAAGCCCCGGCCCGACGGGTGGGTGCCATCGCAGATCCGGATCCCTATTCCGCCGCCGAGGCCATGGCATCGGCACCATCGTCGGCGTCGAAGCGCGCGATGCTGCTCTCGAGCCGCAGCGCCGCGTTGATCAGGGCCATGTGGGAGAAGCCCTGCGGCATGTTCCCGCGCTGCGCCCCTGTGGCCGGATCGATCTCCTCCGCGAGCAGCCCGACATCGTTGGCCCGGGCGATCAGCCGCTCGAAAGCGGCCTTGGCCTCGGCCGCCCGTCCGCCGAGAGCGAGACAGCCGACCCGCCAGAAGGCGCAGGCCGTGAAGGTGCCCTCGTCACCCTCCAGGCCGTCCTCCATGCGGTAGCGATAGATCAGGTCGCCGACACCGAGTTCCCGCTCGACCGCCGCGAGGGTCGCCCGCATGCGCGGCTCCGTCGGATCGAGGGCGCCGAACAGGGCCGCGCGCAACACCGCGGCATCGAGATGATGCGAGCCGTAGGCGCCGACATAGGCCTGCTTCTCCGCGTTCCAGCCCTGTTCGAGATACTCCGCCCGGATCTCGGCAGCGATTCGCTCCCATTCGGCAATCGTCTCCGCGGCCACGCCCGCGATGTTGCGGGCGATCCGGGCGGCGTCCCTCAGGGCCACCCAGATCATCGCCTTGGTGTGGACCTGCTGGCGCGGCCCGGTGCGCAGCTCCCAGATGCCGTGATCCGCATCGTGGCGGTGACGGATGGCGCGGGCGGTGAGGTTGTGCAGCACCTCCGGCAGGCGGTCGTTGACCTTCTCGGGCGGGTCGTAGTCCACAGCCTCAAGGAAGATGCACAGCGCCCGGAGCAGCTCGCCGTAGATGTCGTGCTGGTCCTGAGCCTCGGCGACGTTGCCGATCACCACCGGCCGCACGCCGTTCCAGCCCGCGAGATGGCTCAGCTCCTCCTCCGGCGGCATGCCGTCGGCGATACCGTACATCAGCCGGGTCTCCCGCCCGTAGGTGCCGTCGCGCTCGCGCAGGAAGCGCAGGAATTCGGACGCCTCGCGGACGTAGCCCAGCATCACGAAGGCGGTGACCGTGAAGGCGGCGTCCCGCATCCAGGTGAACCGGTAGTCGTAGTTGCGGTTGCCCGGCACCGCCTCGGGCAGACCGGCGGTGGCCGCGGCCACGATCCCGCCCGAGGGCGAGTAGGTCAGCAGCTTCAGGCACAGGGCGGACCGCATCACCGCCTCCCGGTAGGCGCCGCGATAGGTGCTGCGGGCGCACCAGCGACGCCAGTAATCGGCGGTGGTCTCCAGACGGCGTCGGGCGCCGGCGTAATCCTCGATGCAGGCCTCGTCCTGATCCTCGCCATGGGTCAGGACCAGATAGGCGGTCTCTCCGGCCGACAGGCTGAACCGCACTTCGGCGGCATCGCCGTCGAGGGTGGGACAGGGCTGCGCGTTGACGCGCAGACGCCAGTCTCCGGCCTCGAACAGGACGGACCCGCCCGCCATCAGGGGCGTGCAGGGGCGTCGCGCATAATCGAAGGTCGGCCGCACCCGGAACGCGCCCGTCACCCGGCCCTGCTCGCAGGTGAGCAGCCGGATCAGCCGGCTCTCGCTCTCGCCATCCGGGCCCTCGTCGGGCTCCGGGCTCGGCGGGTTGACCGGCATCAGGTCGACGAGGCGCGCCCGGCCGGTCGCCGTCGTGAAGGTCGTCTCCAGGATGTTGGTGTCGGGCAGGTAGCGGCGCACGGCCTCGGTCGGCCCGTCGAAGGCGACGCTGCACGAGCCACCCGTGTCGTCGTCGAGGAGCTTCACGAACAGGGCCGGCGAATCGTGACGTGGCCAGCACAGCCAGTCGATCGATCCGTCGCGGGCGATCAGCGCGCAGGAATGGGTGTCACCGATGAGGGCGTAATCGCTGATGGGCTTCGACACAGGGCTTCCGGCTGGCGGCACCCGGTCCGCCGGGCAGTACAGAGTCCTGAGGTAGCCGGAGTACGCCGGGCGGGGAGTCCCGCTCGACGATTCGCCGCACGAGCGATCAGGCCGCCGGCCGGGGCAGCATCCGGTCGCTGATAATCCGGCGCTGGATCTCGCTCGTGCCCTCGAAGATCGTGGTCAGCCGCGCGTCGCGCCAGTAGCGCTCGACCCGACGCTCGGTGGTGTAGCCGTTGCCGCCATGCAGCTGCATCGCCTGGTTGGTGACCCGCACCGCCATCTCGGTGGCCAGGAGCTTCACCATCGCCGACTCGCTCTCGGCGGCCTCGCCCCGGTCGAGGAGGTGGGCGACCTGATGCCAGAAGGCTCGCGCCTGCGCGACCTCGGCCGCCATGTCGGCAAGGGCGAAGCGCAGCGCCTGGAAATCGCCGATCGGGTGGCCGAACTGGACCCGCTCCTGAAGATAGCTCTGGCAATCCTCGACCGCCGCCCGCGCGACGCCGACGGCCCGGGCCGCCGTGTGGACCCGGGCGATGTTGAGGCCGCGCTGCACCGCGGCGAAGCCGCCGGAATCCGCGTCCGCTCCCTGGTCGCCGTAGAGTCCGGTGAGCCGGTCGCTCTCGGGCACGCACACGTCCTCGAGGGTCAGTTCGAAGGTCTGGAAGCCGTGGTAGCCGATCTTGTCGATCACCCTCCCGGTCACGCCGGGCGGGAAGCTGTCGCGTTCCTTGAGCACCAGAAACGGCTCCAGGCCGGCGGAGCGCGATTCCCCGGGCTCCGGGTCGCGGGTGCGCGCGAGGACCTCGATGAAATCGGCGCCCTTTGCGAAGCCGGCCCAGCGCTTGGTGCCGGTGAGCCGCCAGAGGTCGCCGTCCCGCACCGCCCGGGTCTGCACGCCGGCGAGGTCGGAGCCGGCATTGGGCTCCGACAGAGAGATCGAGCCGATCCATTGTCCCCGGGCCGAACGGCGAAGCAGCTCCGCCCGGCGCTCCGCGTCGAGGGTCTGGGTGCCCAGCCCCTGGCCGCGCGCCAGGATGCTGCCCACCGAGAGCCACGCCCGTGCCAGTTCCTCCGAGACGAGGCAGTACTCGAACACGCCGAGGCCCAGGCCGCCGTGCTCCGCGGGGATCGTGATGCCGAACCAGCCCTTCTCGGCCATGGCGTCGATGAGCGTACGCGGCATCTCGGCCTTCTGCCGGTCGAGCGTGTCGGCCATCGGCAGCACCGTGTCGCGCGCGAAGGCGCGGGCCTCGGCCTGAAGCGCCGCCCGGGCCTCGGTCCGCCAGGGCGAGGCGAGTTCCGGCGGCTGCGGCGCGATCAGGTCCTTCCGATCCTCGGATCCGGTCATCGTTACCCCCGTATGGTTTGACGCCATGTGGCAACTCAGTTGAGGCCCGTGCGGGAAACACGCGCTTACAAATTGGTTCCGTCGCCCACCTTCGAATAATCGGCGGATCGGGCCATAATAGCCTGATGATGCAGGCCGAACCGCTGACCGATTCCTTCGCGATGAACGCACCCGCAACACCCCACATCCTCGTGGTCGAGGACGATCGAGAGATCTCGGCCCTGATCGCGCGCTACCTGCGCGGCAACGATTGCCGGGTCACGCTGGCGGGTGACGGGGCCGAGATGGACCGGGTCCTTGCGGAAGCGCGGATCGACCTGATCGTCCTCGACCTGATGCTTCCCGGCGAGGACGGACTGAGCCTGTGCAAGCGCCTGCGCGGCACGTCGCAGATCCCGATCCTGATCCTGACGGCGAAATCCGAGGAGGTGGACCGGATCCTCGGCCTGGAGCTCGGCGCCGACGATTACCTCGCCAAGCCGTTCAACCCGCGGGAGCTGCTCGCTCGCATCCGCGCGATCCTGCGGCGGGTCGCGGCCGAGGCCCCCGACGCGGACGAGCGGCGGCGGCTGCATTTCTCGGGCTGGACGCTCGACGTGTCCCTGCGCCAGGTTCTGTCCCCCGAGGGCGCCCGCATCTCGATCACCGGGGCGGAGTTCGATCTCCTGCACGCCCTCTGCCTCCGGCCCGGCCGGGTTCTGTCGCGGGACCAGCTCCTCGACCTCACGCAGGGCCGCTCTGCCGGCCCGTTCGAACGCAGCATCGACGTGCTGATCTCCCGGATCCGTCAGAAGATCGAGCGCGACACCCGCAATCCGGAATTCATCCGCACGATCCGGTCGGGCGGCTATCTGTTCACGCCGGAGGTCACGCGGTCATGAGCGGTCTGCGCCGTCTTCGCGCGCGGCTGCGTCCGAAGACCATCGCGGGCCAGATCGCGCTGCTCGTGGTCGCCGGCATCGCGGTCGCCCATGTGGTCGCCACCGCGGCATTCCTGATTCTGCACGAATCGCAGAACCCCGACACGCTGCCGGGTGTGGCCGCGAGCCGCCTCGGAGTGCTGGTGAGACTGCTGGACGCCGCCGACCCGGCGGCGCGGCCGGCCCTGCTCGCGAGCGGTCGCAGCCTGCCGCTGATCCATGTCGAGCCCTGGGACGGCACCGTATTGCCGGGGGCGACGTCGCCGCCCGACCTGCCGGTGATCCGGCGGCTGCGCAACGGCGCCGGCCGGCCGGTGACGATCACCGACCTCTCCGCGGCCGATCCGGACGGGGAGCGGTCGGACGCGCGGCTGCATATCGGCATCGTCACGCCGGCGGGCGCGCGGCTCCAGGCGACGCTGCCGAACGATCCCCTCCGGGGGCCCCGCCAGGGTGCGCTGATCTTCACCGTCGTCTTCCTGGCGCTGACCCTGGCGCTGCTCTGCGTCTGGGCCACCCGGGCCCTCACGGCGCCGCTGAAGCGGCTCGCCGGTGCCGCCGAGGCGTTCGGCGCCCGCGACGATCACGTGGCGCTGCCGGAGGCGGGCCCGCGCGAGGTGCTCGCCGTATCCCGGGCGCTGGATCGGATGCGGTCGCGGGTGCGCCGCCTGATCGACGACCGGACGCAGATGCTGGCGGCGATCAGCCATGACCTGCGCACGCCGATCACCCGGCTCCGCCTGCGCGCCGAGTTCATCGAGGACGAGCACGCCCGCGCCTCCACCCTGCGCGACCTCGACCAGATGAACGGCCTCGTCGAGGCGGCGCTCTCCTTCGTGCGCGACGGCCAGATCCGGGATGCGAACAGCCACAGCCTCGTGGACCTCGCATCGGTGGTCCAGACGGTCTGCGACGACTTCTCGGATTTCGGATCCCCGGTCAGCGTCAGCCGCAGCCGGCACGTCCTGGTCCAAGGAAGGCCCGAGGAACTCCAGCGGGCGGTGACCAACCTCGTGGACAACGCCGTGAAGTACGGCGGCCGCGCCGAAGTCCAGATGGAAGCGTCCGAGCGCGGCGTCCGGGTCTGCATCCTGGATTCGGGCCCCGGGATTCCCGAGGCGGAGCGGGAGGCCATGCTCCAGCCCTTCGTGCGCGGCGACCGCGCCCGCAACCTCAACGAGGCGAGCGGCTTCGGACTCGGCCTGTCGATCGTGCAGGCGATCGTCGAGGCCCATAACGGGCGCCTGCAGCTGGAAAATCGCCCCGGGGGCGGGCTCTGCGCCGCGATCGAACTGCCCCTGGCCGCACAGGCCTTCGCGGGGCGCGCGGCGCAGAAGCCCGTGCCGCGTCCGGCCGAGGCGGCCTGAGGCCGCCTCGGGTCTCGTCCGGTCTACGCGGCCCGCACGTTGCGCAGGAACTGCGCCACCTCGGCGCGGAGCTGCTCCGAGCGCGTCGCCAGGGCATCGGATGCCTGAGCAACCGAAGCCGCGGCCTGACCCGCATCGCCCGCGACCCGGGCGACCTCGGCGATCTCGACGGTCATCGTGCCGGTGCCGGCGGACGCCTGGCCCATGCTGCGGACGATGTCCTGCGTGGTGACGCCCTGCTGATCCACGGCGGCCGCGATGCTGGTCGACACGTGATTCATCGCCTCGATCTGAGCCGTGACTCCCTGGATCGCACCGGCCGCATCGCCGGTGACGGTCTGGATCGCCGCGACCTGCCGGCTGATCTCCTCGGTGGCCCGGCTGGTCTGGGCGGCGAGTTCCTTGACCTCGGAGGCGACCACCGCGAAGCCGCGCCCGGCCTCGCCGGCCCGGGCCGCCTCGATCGTGGCGTTCAGGGCCAGCAGATTGGTCTGACCGGCAATCGTCGAGACCATCCCGACGACGTCGCCGATCCGCGTCGCTGCGGCGGCCAGCTCCGTCATGGTCTGCTCGGCCCGACGCGCCTCACCGACGGCCGTCGCCGACATCCCGGCCGCCTGCTCGACCTGGCGGCCGATCTCCTGCACGGTGGCGCCGAGTTCCTCGGCCGCGGCCGCGACGGTGTTGACGTTCTCGGAGGTCTGCTGGGCGGCACTGGCGACGCTGGTCGAGCGTTCGGACGTGCCCGCGACCGCACTCCGCATGGTACCCGAGGCTCCCTGAAGCTCCGTGACGGCCCCCGTCAGGCCCTCGACGATGGCCCCGACCGAGCGTTCGAAGCCGTCGGCGAGGTCTTTCAGCATGGCGCGGCGGCTCTGCTCCTCGCGCAGACGCGCGGCCTCGGTCGTCTGAAGCTGCTGGGCGGCATCCTCAAGCGACATGTCGCGGATGGTGACGACCGCGCGGGCGATGTCGCCGATCTCGTCCCGCCTCTTGCTGCCGGGAACGTCGGTCAGGGCCTGGCGGTCGGCGAGGGCCTTCAGCGCGCGGGTCAGGGCTCCCAGCGGCGACACGATCGAGCGCGCGAGCAGCAGGCCGAGCACCGCCGTGACGGCCAGGACGATGAGACCGGTCAGGATCAGCGTCCGAGACAGGGCCTGCACGGCATTGATCGCCTCCGCCTGGGTCTGCTCAGCCAGCACGGTCCAAGGCGCGCCGAGGACCGTCACCGGCGAGGCGGCCGCCATGTGTGCGCCGTTCTCGGCCGTGAAATCGACCGGACCGCCGACCTTGATCCGGTCGGCGGCCAGGCCGATTCCGGCGAGGCCTGCACCGGCATGCAGAGCCGGGTTCAGCGGTGGGTTGCTGCGCAACAGCCCGTCTGTCCCGACCGCCAGGATCTGCCCGGTCTCGCCGAGACCGGTCCGCTTGGACAGCGTTTGATCGAACAGGGTCGGCGTGACCCGCATGACGATGTAGCCGGTCCGCTCGGCCGCCTGCGCCGTGCCCATGGCGACGTTCGCCCGCTTGGTCATGACACGGCCGATGAAGGCAGCCGGGGTCCCATCCACCGGGTAGGCGGCGAAATCCTCGAAGAGAACCGCGCCCGGATCGGCGGACTTGAGACGCTCGACGAGCCGCGCGAGCGCCGAGCCCGCCAAGCCATCCTCCGAGACCGATTTGGCGAAATCGGCGCCCTTGGTCGTGGTGTAGACGATCCGGCCGTTGTTATCGACGAACATCAGGTCGGCGTAGCCGGGCTGGGCCACGAGCTTGTGGGCCACTTCCTGGACCTTGACGTGGCGCCGGGCATACATCGACGTCATGCCGCTGCCGTCGAGGGCGATCCGCGCCTCAGCCGTCTGAGGCGCTTGGAACGCCTCGATGACGCTCGCGGTGTCGGGCTTCGCAGGGTCGAGATTCTCGATCAGGTCCGTGAAATTCGAGACGATCTGCGGATGGGTCGCCACCGCCTGGAAGTCCGCCTGCATCCGGTCCGCCACCAGCTCGATCGCGTCCCGCCGCGCCGCCGCGGCGAGTTCGAGGCGCTCGTGCGCCGCGGTGATCAAGCCCGACCGCGCCGAGTACCAGCTGAATCCACCCATGGCGGTGGCGCTCAGAAGCGCGAGGCCGACGGTCGTCGCGGGAAGGCGCGTGCTCAGCCGCGAAAGCGTTTTCATGATGACCCTGAACTATTCAATGACGGCGATCCAACCAGTCCAATGGCCCGACTCTTATAAAAATCTCGTAAACATCGATGCAGCGCGCGGATATCGAGCACTGGCACTATACAACCTGAAAGAACGTGCTCTGCCAAGAATTCAAGTTGTGGACGGGCCCCCTTCGGTTTTCGATAGTCACCCGCCCTGCGGCCATGGCGGAGGGTCTGCAGCATTGCGGACCCGGCCGGCGCACGTGCTGGCTCTCCTGCTCCCGGAATCTCGGATCATCACGGTCATGTCCACGGACCGTCCTCGAAATCACTCCGCCATCTGACGGTGACCCAGGGCCGGTCGGGCTCCGAACCCAAGGCGTGGATGCACACAGGCCGGCGGTGATCGGATGCGCGACGGTTGGGCCGCCGCTGGGGGCAGGCGGACGAACGGTTTGCGACTGTCGAAAGGCAACGGTCCACCGCCCTGCGCGGTCGGACGCGCGATCTGGATCCCCGAGCCAAGCTGTGATCTGGCTCGCCGCGTAGGCCTTCGGCCGCTCGTGAGCCCGCCATCTCGGGCTGTGATGCAGCATCCGCCGACGATGCAGCCGAGATCCGGAGGTTGGACAAGTGGGGTGCTGCCGCGCGACCCTTGGCGGCGGTAAGTTCGGCCGCATCTGCCGCGTCGGCGGAGGCACGGTATGTTCATCAATAGCGACGCCCTCGCCGGCGTCCTGCGACTCCTCTGGATCGCGATCGTCCTGCTTGGGGGTGTGATCGTCGCGCATCTCATCTGGGTCAGCCGCGTCGCGCGCTGTCGGGCATTGGCGTCCAGGCCGCTGCCGACGAAGATCGCGATCGTGGGCGCGGCCCTCGCGACGCCCGTCGTCGGCTTCTATGCCGTCGAGATCGCGTCTTGGCGCCGGCGGCAGGCGGCGCGGCCACGCTTCCGCGTCCCGCGACACCTCGCGGTCGCCGCTTTGCTCACGCTGGCGCTGGCCGCGGCCGGCACCCTGTTGGTGGAAGGGCGGGCGGTGCCGGAGGACCGATCCTGGTGGCGTGCGGCAGGTCGTTTCGAGGGACAGGTCTGCGTGCTGCTGATCGGGCAGGTGTTGGTGTTCATGATCCTGCGCGTGTTTCTGACGGCCCGACGTCCAGCGCTGCTGTGGATCGCCTACGTCCTCTCGGCCGCGATCCTCGCTGTCCTGCTCGCCTGAACTTGTCTTCGAGAGCGGCCGGGTACACGTCGATCCCTGAGACCTGATCGTTGGGCGTGTGCCAGGGCGTCCATCGCGCGCAGGATCCGTTTCCGGCCCGGGATGCGGTCTCGCAACCGCCATCGGCGGAAGGTTATGAGCCCGATGGCCGAAGGCTCTGCGGAGCGCGGGTGCGCCGAGACGGCGATGGTGACGGCGATGGTGACGGGATGAGCAGCGAAGTCAGCCTCCACGCGGCGCGCAGCATTACGCTGATCGGCGCGCCGATCGAAGTCGGAACCAGCGAGCCCGGCGCCCTCATGGGACCTGCGGCCCTGCGCACGGCCGGGCTCGTCCGCGCGCTCGGCGAACTCGGCCATAGCGTCACGGATCGCGGCGACGTCGCCCCGGAGGGGCCCGCTGGGATGCGCGGGCTCGATGGCGTCGCCGCCTGGACGCGGGCCCTGTCCCGGGTCGTCGAGGGCGCCCTCGATGCCGGGTCGCTTCCGTTGACGGCCGGGGGCGATCACAGCCTGTCCCTGGGCTCCGTCGACGGCGTGTTGCGGCACTGTGCGCGGCATGGCCGATCCGTCTTCGTGCTCTGGCTCGACGCCCATGCCGACTTCAACACGCCGGCGACCTCGCCCTCCGGGAACGTGCACGGCATGCCGCTCGCCGCCCTGTGCGGCGAGCCGGGCTTTCCACGCCTGTTCGCCGAGCCGGTCCCGCAGCCATTGTCCCCCGCCAACGTCCACCTGTTCGGGCTGCGATCGATCGATGCCGGCGAACGTGCGCTGGTGACGACGCGGCGGGTCGGCATCACCGACATGCGGACGATCGACGAATTCGGCGTGGTCGCGCCGCTCCGGCGGGTGCTCGACCGGGTCGCGGGCCAGGGCGCGCATCTCCATGTCAGCCTCGACATCGACTTCCTCGACCCGTCGATCGCGCCCGGCGTCGGCACCACGGTCCCGGGCGGCGCCACCTTCCGGGAGGCGCATCTCATCATGGAGATGCTTCACGATTCCGGTCTGGTGCAGTCCCTCGACGTGGTCGAGCTCAATCCCTTCCTCGACGAGCGCGGGCGCAGCGCCCGGGTGCTGGTCGAGCTGGTGGCGAGCCTGTTCGGCCGTCGCATTCTCGACCGGCCCACCCTGCCGGTCGAGGCCGCCCCCATCGAGCCGGCCGGGCGCGGCTGATGGACCACCGCCTCCCCACGTCGTCATGCCCCCCCGCGGCGACCGGCGCCCCACCGGCACGCCAGCGCTCGGACGGGCGCGTCCGGCTGCGGGTGGGCCCGACCCACCCGGGCGGCGCGACGCGCATCCTCGATCTCGCCGAATCCGGCCCGTCGCGGCTCCGATTTCCACGGGGAACGGGCGCGCTGGAAACGGTCCTGGTCAACACCGCAGGCGGCGTGGCCTGCGGCGACACCTTCGCCATCGACCTCGCTCTCGATCCGGGCGCCGAACTGGTCCTGACCACCACCGCAGCCGAGAAGATCTACCGATCGGACGGCCCCGTAAGCCATATCGCCAACACCCTGGCTCTCGAGGCCGGCGCGCACCTCGCCTGGCTGCCGCAGGAGACCATCCTGTTCGACCGCGCCCGGGTGCGCCGCCGATTCACGGCCGATCTCGCCGAAGGTGCAGCGCTGATCGCCGTGGAGGTGGTCGCCTTCGGCCGAGCGGCCAGGGGCGAGCGGATCACGGACGGGCTGTTCGCGGATTCCTGGCGCATTCGCCGGGGCGGCCGGCTCGCTTACGCCGACGATCTTCTGCTGGACGGCCCGATCAGCGATCTCCTCGCCCGTCCGGCGGTGGGCGGGGGAGCGCGCGCCTGCGCGACCGTCCTCGACATCGCCCCCGGCGCGGAGGCGCGCCTCGAGGAGGCCCGCGCCCTCCTGGCCGAGGCCGCCGCACCCGGAACAGAGGCAGCCGCGAGTGCCTGGAACGGTCACTTGGCGATCCGCGCCCTCGGGGAGGCCGTCGGCCCGTTGCGCGGCCTCATCGCCCGGTTCGTGGCGCAGTATCGCGGCGTCGCGATGCCCCGGGTCTGGCAGAGCTGACAGGAACCGCCACGTCGGCGGCTCAGGACCGTTGCCTGCGACGGCCGACCTCTGCTAGAGACGCGCACCCGGAGCTGTCCGCCAAGCTCCGGACCGGATGGCAACGCCGTTCAGGAAGGCCTCGTGGCGGAGTGGTTACGCAGAGGACTGCAAATCCTTGCACCCCGGTTCGATTCCGGGCGAGGCCTCCATCCTTCTTCTTCCTCTCCTGGCTGATCCCGCCGTGATGCTCCGGCGTGAGCGTCGCCGCGCGCTCATGCGCTGTGGACCTGCGTCGTGAAGGTCTCGATGGCCTTCTGCAAACTGTGCGCCCCGGACGTGACCCGCACGGCGCCGCCGCGCACCTGTCCGGCCTGCGCCTCGTTGGACGCGGCGGCGGCCTGAACACCGGCAACGCTCTCCGAGACCCTGCGGGCGTCCGCGGCCGCGCTGGAGATCGCCCGCGCGATTTCCTGGCTGGCCTGGCCCTGCTGATCGGTGGCCTTCGCAACTTCGGAGGCGATCAGGCTCATGCGGGCGATCGTCTCGCCGATCGTGCCGATCGCGCCGACCGTGCGTCCTGCGGCCCCCTGGATCGCCCCGACCTGCCCGGTGATGCGGTCGGTGGCGAGCGCCGTCTGGCCGGCCAGGGCCTTCACCTCGGCGGCGACCACCGCGAAGCCGCGCCCGGCGACACCGGCCCGGGCGGCCTCGATCGTCGCGTTGAGCGCCAGCAGATTGGTCTGCCCGGCCACCTCGCGGATCAACGTGACCACCGTGCCGATCTCCTCGGCCGCTTGCGACAGGCTCATCACCGTCTCCTTCAGGCCCTGCGTGTCGGAGAGGGCGGAGGAAGCGATCTCGCTCGTGTGCCGCACCCGGGCCTCGATCTCCCGGGCCGAGACCGAGAGTTCCTCGGCAGCGCTGGCGATGCTGTCGACCAAACCGGCACTCTGGCTGGAGGCACCCGCCACGATGGCGGCCTCGGACGCCATCGCGCCGGCATTGCCGGTGAGCGTGTCGGCGGCCGCCTGCATAGCCTCGGCCGATCCGGCGAGATCGGCGACCGCGCGATGCGTCTCGGCCTCGAAGGCATGGGTCGCCGTCGCCAAGGCTTCAGCCCGGATCCGGTCACGGTCACGGCGCATCTGCGCCTCCGCGTCCAAGTCGCGCTTCTCGATCAGAGCGGTCTGGAACGCCGCGATGGCGGCTGCCATCTCGCCGATCTCGTCGCGCCGATGCGTGAACGGGATGACAAGGCCGAGGTCGTTGGCGGCGAGCGCCGTCATGCCATCCTTGAGACGGTGCAGGGGGCGCCGCACCTGGGTGACGATGATCCAGACCGCTGCGAGCAGCCCCAGCACGAGCGCCACCGCCGGCACGACCACGAGGGTGATCCGCGCCTGCCGCCGGTCGACGGCGTCCCCGGCGCGTCGGGCATTCAGGCGGCTCAGCACCTCCCGTCCAAGGGCGCCGATCTCGGCCACCATGCGCTCCCGATTCTTCACGGTCGCCTCGTCGGTCGCCTGGATCAGGGCCGCCTTGGGCGACACCGTCAGCCCCAGCTCGGCCGTGTCGGTCTGGTAGGCGATGAATTCCTTCACGAAGAGATCGAAGCGCCGGCGCCGATCCTCGGGAAGCTGATCTTCCATCGCCGCGAGGAAGGGTCCGCGCACCTGCTCCACCGTCGCAAGGGCGTCGTGGAGTGCCGACAGGCGTGTCCGTGCCTCCGCGGTGTCTTCCGCCGTGTAGAGGGCCGTGGCCTGCACCACCGCGTGCTCGATCGCCTGCCCCAGGGCACCGGCCTGCAGCCCGGCATTCCAGATCCTGTCCGTCGCGGCGGCGCGCTCCTGCTCCCAGTTCGACTGCCGGACGGCGAAGGCCGCGATGCCGATCGCCACGAGGGCCAGCAATCCGATCACTGCCGAGAGCTTGAGGCCGAGTGAAATTCGCATGGGAGCCGCGCCGCTTCAGCGAGGGTTACGAAGAGGCGCAGCTATACACGAACACTTCCTTTTGAACAGGTAAATATAGCCGGCAAACTCTATTATCCGATATGGCGATCGAGACCGATATCCATCAACGAATAGCCAGATCTTGCAGAGCGCACTCAGAATTATCACGCGCATACCGCGTGCTTCCGGGCCGGACGACTGCGAATGCTGGATCTCGCGAGCGCTGGAGCCGCGTATTGGACCGCGTCGGGCCTATGGACGCCCGCGTGCCGGTGGCGGGCTGCGCGCCCGCCGCGAGACCCGTCAGCGATCCCGGGCAACGGGGGCCGGACTGCCGACCGGCTGACGGCGGGACTGCTCCTGCATCCGGAGCGCGGCGACGATCTCCCGGCGGAGGTCGTCGCGCTGCACGTCGACGAGATCGGGAAGAATATCGGCCTCGTGCTCGTCCAGGGCCGCGATCAGTCGGGGACGGTCGGCGGCCCACTCGAAGGCGACGCGCACTTCGCGCTCCGCATAGGGGTCTTGGGGGTTCAGGCAGTGATGGGTCAGCATGATGGCAACGGGCACGCACCGGGTCGTCCGGGCTGGCGTTCCCGTAGGATCGCGTCGCGACATTCGCATGACCCTGGCGGCGACGGCCGGAGCGAGCAGGCCAAGCCAGCGGCGGGACCCGGCGCATTTGTTGCCAAAAAGCAACACAGCGGACGCTCGACCGCCATCGGTGCAGGCCGCGCCCTGTGACGCAGAGCGCCGTGCCGTGGAATGCCCGCGGATCATGCGTCGAGGCCCTTGCGTCCCGCGATTGCGGTGTGTAGAGACCCCCTCGTGATCCCCGATAGCTCAGTTGGTAGAGCAGGCGACTGTTAATCGCCTTGTCGCAGGTTCGAGTCCTGCTCGGGGAGCCATCACAAAATCAAGCCTCTGATTTTAATCGCTTTTTGGCAATCGGGTGCCGCACCTGGATAGGTGGTGCGGCGTAAGAAGCCTCAGAATAGCGGTCGGCAATGCGTGCGGCCAGCTTCGTTCTGTTGGCCCCGCGCACGTAAGTCGCGCTTTCCCGACTGCCCTCCGCCCACCCGAACCAAGCGTTCAGCTCGGCCTCCGTCGCACCGTTCTCGGCGGCCCGACGTGCCCCAGCCTTGCGCAGCCCGTGGGCTCGGCCCGGTAGCCCCATCTCGGCGCACACATCCCGGAACCAGTTGCCGAAGCTCTCCTTGGTGTACGGTCGCCCCTTCTCGGTCGCGATGAAGGTCAGCTCGCCGATCGGCGCGGCGGCGATGGATGCGGCCAGGGGCGGCAGAATCCGGATCGTGACCTCCTGCTCGGTCTTTTCGGTCATGATGCGGATCAGCCCGTTGCGGACATGCGGGCGGCCAAGCCGGGCGGCATCGCCGCGCCGCAGTCCTGTGTAGAGCAGGATGTCGAGCGCAAGCCGCTCGCGCGTGCCGACCTTGTGTCGGGCCTCGAACCGGGCGACCTCCTCCTCGGTCCACGTGTGGAAGCCATTGCGGTCGTTGGCGCCGGCCAAGAGCTTCACACTGCGCGTGGGATCTGCCGGCACGATGTCGAGCGCCACCGCCCAGCCGAACAGCCCGCGCATGGTCTTGAGCCAATTGTTGGCGCCGTGCGGCTGCGCAGCCCGCTTGTCCATGCCCCTCTGAATGGAGAGCTTGTTGATGCTGTCCGCGGCCTCGTGCCCCGCAGCCTCCTTTGTCTCCTTCAGGATGCCGGCGCGCTGCGCTCTGGTCGCGGCGGACAGCTCGGTCGTCCACTGGGCGCTCGCCATGTAGCTGTCGATCAGCCAGCCGAGCGAGCCCGTCGTCAGCGCCTTTCGCGCCTCTGCGTCTGGCGCATGACCGCGGATGGCCTTCTCGTACTCCGCCCAAAAACGCCTTGCTGCCGAACGGCTCCCGCAGCCGGATTCGCGGCCCTTCCCCACGCCGAACGTACCAAACCTTTTCTCCGTGGCGGGTGGTCTCGTGACGGAGGTGGAGCGGGCGCGGGCGAGGCATGGCGTTCATAGCGCGATCAACCGGGTCCGCTGCGCAAGCCGATTTTCGCGCTCGCTGGGCTGGCCATCGTCAGCCTCGACGCTGACACCCTCTGGCCGGAACACGATCCGCACTTTCTCGACGCCAGCCGATCGCAGGGCCCGCGCCTCGCGCGCGATGTCGGCCTGAGTGACGCTCGCACCTCTACGGGGCACCGCGTCCTCCATCGGTCTCGGATCGGTTGAGGGGAGGGGCGGCCTTGGCGGCAAGAGCAGCCTGGATCGCCTCACGGAAGGCGGGACCTGGACCCAGCCGGAGACGCGGATGCCGGACGCGCCATGCGGCCCACGCGGCGGCCAGCATGCCTGGGGTGACGTGGATCTTCATCACCGCTTCGCTCCCATCGCCACAGCCCAGTTTGGGTTCTGGCCAACCAAGCCGAAGAGCGCCGGCAGCTCGTCCTCGATTGCGTTGTGCAGCTCGGTGAGCCGTCGACAGGAGGCCTCGCTCGCCTCGCCGCGGATCTTCTGGGCCCGCTTGCTGCGGCCCGGTACAGGCTGATCCTTCAGGCCGAAGGCGTCGCCGGACACGAAGGCCTGGAACACCATGTCGGTCGCGATGATGCCGATGGCGTCGCGGGTTTCCGCTGAGAGTGCGAGCCATGCAGCCTCGACCTCGGCTTGGCCCGGGACACCGGAAACCGCGCGATTTTCGCCCGGCTGAATCACTCGCTCAAGCGATTGCTGCTGAATGATTTTTGTCGTCCATAACCCCGAAAATCGCCCAGCCGATTCAAATGCTATCAGGGCCCTGGCGACGTGGGCGAGATACTCGCTCCCGCCGCTGCACCGGTCGTAGAGTTTCGCATCCCGGGCGTAGAACTCCGTCAGCGCGATCAGGCCGGCGACGGTGGTGGGCATCATGCCTTCTACGACGCTGAACGTCCGATCCGTCTCACTGGCAGCCGCGTTGCACTGCTCGACCTGCTCCTCGTCGTCCTCATCGAGGTGGACCAGCGTCGCCGTGTGCGCGGCGTTCGCCATATCGGCAGCCACGATCGCGGCGATGATCGGATCCGGTTCGGTCGAAGGATACGCGCCCGATGCAGACCCTTTGAACTCCCCAAATCGGGGGAGCGGGGAATCATCCCGCTCCAGCACCACGGCAAGGTCCATGGCCCGGCCGAGAAGGATGCCGTAGTTCGGCTGATAGTCCGCCGCGTTGATCGCCTCGTCGGTCAGCCACCATTGCAGGTGCGCGAGCAGCGCGCCGACCCCTTCAGGCAGTGATTGCCCCAGGATCGGGAACGCGCAGGCAGCCACCACCAGCGCGTCGAGGGCGTCCAGCATCTCGCAGTTCGCGAGCTCGCTGTTCTCGCCTTCCGGCGCGATCTGGAAAGCGTCGTAGGCGGCTCGGTGGGCGGAGATCGCCGCGTGGAGCGGGCTGACGGCGATCACCCGACCCTCTCGCGTCCGAGAAGGTGGGCGCCCTCGGTATCAAGGTACCGGGTGACCAGCAGGAGCAGGAGCGCAGCTGCCGCCTCGCGCGGGTAGCGACTCCTCGCCACCGCCAGGACGTTAGCGGGGTACCACGTACCGTCAGGCTGCGCCGCCATGTGAGCGATGGTGCTGACCCGAGCGTGCACATCGGGATCGGCAAGCACTCGGTCGAGCCTTTCGGCGTCCCAACGGCCGCCTAGGACATCCATGTAGGCGCTGGCCCGCGGCTTGGGGCGAAGAGGAACGACAGTCACGACGCGCCTCCCTGGCTATGGAAGGCCTGCATCGCCCAAGTGAAACGATCCTCTGCTGCCGGCATGTGCGCTGTGAGCGCGTTCATCGCTGCAACACCAGCGCAGGCATACTCACGGTCGACAAGGTCGGGTGTCGTAGTGATGCCCTTCCCGACTTCCTGGGCCATGCCGATGAGGCCCTGAGCGACGAAGTGCGGTGCGATGAGCACCGGTTCGCCATCGATCTCGACTGTGTGGCAGACCTCTTTCCAACTCTTCAGAAGCGCCGCCTTCAGGGCACGGCGCAGATCCCGTGGCAGCGCGAGCGCAGCCAGCAACTCCTCGTGGGCGTGCCACGGCATATCGGGGCCGGCAGCCGGACCGCGGAAGAGGCGGACCGACACGCCGTTGATGGTGGCGACGTGGATGGGCGTGGCGCGCTCGATCATGCCGAGTCCTCCACAAACGCCGCCGGTCGGATCTCGCGAGCCCGCGCCCAGATCTCCGTAACCAGCTCGTGGTCGAGCATGTCGGCCGCAGCGATCACGAAGGCCTTGCGCTGGACGTCGCCGGGCACGGCCGCGGCGGCGGCCTGAACCTGAGCCACGCGCTCAGCCTTGCGCAACTCGCCGATGCGCTGTTGCAGTGAATCGCGCCGGGATTTTCGGAGGCTCCAACTCTTGAGAGACTGGAGCCATGACGAAGCATACCCCACCCTTTTCCCCTGAGGTTCGCGAGC
>NZ_JBEPLA010000028.1:0-22560 GCF_040545035.1 Methylobacterium sp. 1973 | reverse complement strand
TGGCCGCCGGTGATCGACACCGCGTCGATCATCTCGGCGCGCACCGCCTCCGCAACAGCCGGAAGATCCGATTCCGGAAGACGCCGCAGCGCCGCTGGATTCGGGACACGGTCCAGCAACGCCGATTGCTCAGGGGAGAGTGCCAATGGTCGCATCCGTTCGTTCGAATATGGCGACGGCTCCGTCACGGGCCCGTGGCAACCGCAACGCCAGCACCCCGGGAGCACGCGTTCATGCTAGAACCCGCCCGTCCGCCGCTGTCATGATAGTGCCAGGTACGGATGAACGGCGGCGCGATCAATGTCGGGCCGTCGCTTTTTTGAATCACGTGCCCTTAACGCCACAAGAGGTTCGCCTTTGAATCCGGCTCGTCTGTGCACAATCCTGCTCGCGCTCGCGATTACGGTTTACGGTCAAGCTTACGCCGCGGCGCGGCCGCTGGACGGCAATCTCGACTTCGCGTGCAACTTCCTGGGCAAGTGCCCGGCCCGGGTCGCCCCGGGCGGCCCGGACCGCGATGTCCGCCCGTTCAACGGCACCCTCGGCCGGCCCTGCGCGTGGCGGGATCGCCCGACCCCGGAGGGTGTGCGCCGGGTCCGCGTCTGCTGGTGATGCGCGCGCCGGCTCTCATCGCCACAGCCCTGGTTCTCGCGCTCGGATCGGTTCCGGTCGGCGCCCAGGATGCCTGTCCGGGGCTGTTCGCCGATGGGCGGATGCCCGTCCTCACCAATCCGAAGCTCGCCGTTCGGGCGACCCCCCTGTGCTTCGAGGCCTTCGCGGTGCTGCATTCCGGCGTGACCCGCACGCCCCTCTACGCCGCCGAGCACCTCACCCGCGCCAGCATCGCCGCGGCCCGCGCGGTGGCACGCGACGATTCCTTCCACGAAGAGGCGCGCCTGCCGGAAGACCAGCGCGCCGCCCTTGAGGATTATGTCCGCAGTGGGTTCGACCGGGGCCATCTCGCGCCGGCCGGCGACATGCCGACGGCAAGCGCCCAGGCCGAGTCGTTCAGCCTCGCCAACATCACGCCGCAGAACCGCGTCCTGAACCGCGGGCTCTGGGCCGATATCGAGGAAGGCACCCGGCGCCTGACCAGCCGGCGCGGTGCGCTCTTCGTGGTCACCGGTGTGATCTTCTCAGGCGACGCGGTGCAGCAGATCAAGGGCGGCGTGCTCGTCCCGACCCACTTGTTCAAGGCCCTCTACGATCCGGCCAGCGGCGAGGCCGGAGCATACCTTGCCCGGAACGACGATTCGAAGGATTGGCGCGTGCTGTCGATCGACGATCTGCGCCGGGAATCCGGCATCGACGTCTTTCCCGGCCTGCCGCAAGCGGCTCGCGCGACCGCGATGAGCCTCCCGGATCCCCAGGCTTCCGCCCGCGCGGACGAGCGCCGGCCCCGGCACGAGCAGACCTGGCAGGAATGGCTGGAGCGCGAGCTGGCCCGAGCGGCGCGGAAATTCCTGCGCGACCTGCTGCGTTCGTTCTTCTGAGAGGACCCATGCCCAAGGACACGCAACGCGCCTCCGGAGGCGCGACGGAAGATCCGAAAGCCTTCACGCCCTTCGCGGACGATGCCGGCGTGCGCACCATCGGCAGCTTGAGCTTCGAGAACGGCACGGACCGGATCGCCCTGCACGGATCCCTCGACATCACCCGCGACAGGACCGGGCTGGAGCAGGCCCGGCTTCTCCGGAAGACGCTGGACGCGATCGTGAAGACCCTGGAGGCCTCCGATCTGCCCGAAGCGGTGGCGGAGGCGCCGGACGCGCCGCCGCGATCGGTGAAGAACCCGTTCGCCTGAGAGATCGGCGCCCGGCGACGGCCGGGCCGTCCTTGCCGCTTCCCGGCGGGCCTGATACTCCGACAGAGTCATTCCTATATCTTAGGGACGCGCGTCCAGGACGGGGACTGATGCCCCGTGCCTGACCCGTGCCGCTGGCACGATCCGCGCAGTCCCGAACAACGCGCCGAGGACGATCCGCGATGGCTCGCGAATTCATCTACCACATGCGGGGCCTGACCAAGGCCTATACCGGCGGCAAGAAGGTCCTGGATAACGTCAACCTGTCGTTCTACCCGGACGCCAAGATCGGCGTCCTGGGCATCAACGGCGCCGGCAAGTCGACGCTGCTCAAGATCATGGCGGGCCTCGACAAGGAATACACCGGTGACGGCTGGGTCGCGCAGGGTGCGCGCGTCGGCTATCTGCCGCAGGAGCCCCAGCTCGATCCGAACAAGACCGTCCGCGAGAACGTGATGGAGGGCGTGGCCGAGAAGCAGGCCATGCTCGACCGCTACAACGAACTCGCCATGAACTACTCGGAGGAGACGGCCGACGAGATGACCGAGCTCCAGGACCGGATCGAGTCGCTGGGCCTCTGGGAGCTCGATTCGAAGGTCGATCAGGCCATGGAGGCCCTGGGCTGCCCGAGCGACGAGCAGCCGGTGGCCACCCTGTCGGGCGGCGAGCGGCGCCGCATCGCCCTGTGCCGCCTCCTCCTGTGGGAGCCGGAACTGCTCCTCCTCGACGAGCCGACCAACCACCTCGACGCCGAGACGGTGAACTGGCTGGAGGGTCACCTGCGCCAGTATCCCGGCGCGATCCTGATCGTGACCCACGATCGCTACTTCCTCGACAACGTCACGAGCTGGATCCTGGAGCTCGATCGCGGAAAGGGCATCCCGTACGAGGGCAACTATTCGGCGTGGCTGGTCCAGAAGCAGAAGCGCCTGGAGCAGGAGGGCCGTGAGGACATGGCCCGGCAGCGCTCCATCGCCCGCGAGCAGGAGTGGATCGCCGCCTCCCCGAAGGCGCGCCAGTCCAAGTCGAAGGCCCGCATCACCCGCTACGAGGAGCTGGTGGCCAAGCAGGCGCAGAAGATCGACGCCGCGGCCCAGATCGTCATTCCGATCGACGAGCGGCTCGGCAACAACGTCATCGAGTTCGAGCATCTCAGCAAGGCGTTCGGCGACCGGCTGCTGATCGAGGATCTGTCGTTCAAGCTGCCGCCGGGCGGCATCGTCGGGGTGATCGGCCCGAACGGCGCCGGCAAGACCACGCTGTTCAAGATGATCACCGGCCAGGAGAAGCCCGACAACGGGAAGATCGACATCGGCGAGACGGTGAAGCTCGGCTACGTCGACCAGTCCCGCGACGCCCTCGATCCGAACGCCACGGTCTGGCAGGAGGTCTCGGGCGGCAACGACATCATCTATTTCAACAAGCGCGAAATCAATTCGCGTGCCTATTGCGCGGCCTTCGCCTTCAAGGGGCCCGACCAGCAGAAGAAGGTCGGCACGCTCTCGGGCGGCGAGCGCAACCGGGTGCACCTCGCGCGGACCCTGAAGGGCGGCGCCAATGTGCTGCTCCTCGACGAGCCGACCAACGACCTCGACATGGAGACCCTGCGCGCCCTCGAAGACGCGCTGGAGGACTACGCCGGCTGCGCCGTCATCATCAGCCACGATCGCTGGTTCCTGAACCGCATCGCGACGCACATCCTCGCCTTCGAGGGCGACAGCCACGTGGAATGGTTCGAGGGCAACTTCTCCGAATACGAAGCCGACAAGGTGCGCCGGCTCGGGGCGGATTCGATCATGCCGAAGAAGATCAAGTACAAGCGGTTCTCGCGCTGAGGACCGGCCCCGTCGTTCCGGGGCCGTAACGGCGAAACCGGAACCGAATAGCCGTTGACGGGCGAGGTCCAGCCCTGGACCTCGCCCGGGTACGCTCTGAACACGGCCGGGAGGAATCCATCGGCCGGTCGCGCGGTCCCTGACCTCGGTTCAAAGCCTCTGCGGCGCTCCGGCGATGCAGATTGCCGGAGCGACCGGGAGATCGGATGTCGTGCCCCCCTGCGCCCGGGGGGAAAGGCGGATGCGCGGGCTCCCGGAGCGCTTGCAGAGCCGGAGCGTGCCACCCCGGGGACCGGGACGGCATCGACGGCCGCCCGCCCGATATGCCCTCATCCGAGTTGCGCCCGGGCCTCCGACAGAATCGTGGACAGGCTTCGCGAGAGCGGGATGGCTGGAGTCCATCCGGTGGCGGTTGCGAAGGCCGTGGAATCACAGCCCTCGCTACGCACGCCCGCCGCCCGGACCCGATCGGGCGAGACCCGAAGGGTGAAGCGCGCGCCCGTCATGCCGCGGAACATCTCCAGGATCTCGGCGACCGGCGTCACGACCCCCGATCCCACGTTGAAGATTCCGCCATTCGGAAGATCGTCGATCTGTCCGATCACGCGCAGGCACGCCGCGGTGACATCGGCCACGTCGACGAAATCGCGCCCGGCGGAGAGGTCGCCAACCTCCAGGCTCGGGGGCACCAAGCCTCGCTCGATACGGGCGATCTGCCCCGCGAAGGAGGCGACCACGAACGTCTCACTCTGACCCGCACCGATGTAGTTCGATGGTCGCAGCACCAGATGCTTGACGCCGGCATTCGCCAGGACATCGCGCAGGATGTACTCGCAGGCGTTCTTGGTTCGGCCCGCGATGGTGTCGGGACGCGGCGTCACGGTCTCGTCCGGACGTGCCTGCTCGCGGAACGCCTCCCCGTAGACGACGGTCGAGCTGAGGAACACCAGGGCCGCGCGGGTCTTCGCCACCGCCTCGGCCAGGTTCAGCGTTCCGAGCAGTTCGGCCCGCCAGGCATAGGACGGTGTCTCGCTCGACTGGGCCACGGATGCCAGCGCCGCCAAGTGGAACACGATGGTGGGGTCGAAGGCGGCGATCGTCTCGGCGAGTTCGTGGGCATCGAACGGATCGACGGCTCTCAGCGACACGCCACCGAGGGGCGGTTGCGGAGCCCGATCCAGGCCGAGGATGGAACTACCGGGCGGAAGTCCCCTGTGCAGCGCCTCGAGCAGGCGGCGGCCGAGATAGTCTCCGGCTCCGGTGACGAGGACGCGCATGGCCGTTGCCCTGAACCTTGCCCTGTAGCGCGCCCCGGGCCTTGGCCCTCCCGATGGCGGGCGAGGAAAGCCGGGATCGCCCACCGCCTCTATACCGGGCTCGGCCGCGATGCGAGAGGCCCGAGGCGCTCCGCGGAGCGTCGGACCATCGGGGCGACGGATCCCTGCGCCGGGCCGAACACAGGCGCGTGATCGGCGCAGCCGCGCACCGCAGGCGCGCTATTGTTGCACCGCGGACTCTGCCGTATCCCACATCCGGTCGGAGACCGCCGCGGTGATGAACTGAGTGACGCGCGTCGACGATCTTGAGCGGCCCGCTGCCACGAAGCAGCGGACGATCCCCGCGCCGGAAGCCGGCACGCGGCCCACGAAGCCCGTCCGTGACGCGCGGGTCGACGTGGTGCGCGGGCTGGCGCTGCTGACGATCTTCGTCGACCACATCCCGCGCAACGCGCCGGCCCTGCTGACGCTGCACAATTTCGGATTCTCGGATGCGGCCGAGATCTTCGTTCTTCTCGCCGGCTATTCCTCGATGATCGCCTATGGCGGACTCTTCCGCCGAGCCGGCGTCCGGACGGCGCTGGTGCGCATCGCGCAGCGCTGTCTGCGCATCTACCTGTTCCAGGCGGGGCTGCTGTTGGCGACCCTGGTCATCGTCCGGATCTGGATGGACATCACCGGTCTCACGCCGCGGTTCGGCGTCGCGCCCCTGCTGCAGATGGGGCTGCTGCCGGGCCTGCTGCGCGGCCTCGCGCTGAACGCGCTCCCGAATTACCTCGATATTCTGCCGCTCTACATTCTGCTTCTGGCACTGTTCCCGCTGATCTATCTCGGGATGCGGCGCGGGATCTGGGGCGTCCTGGCGCTGTCGGCGACCCTGTGGATTGCCGCCAACGTCGATCATCAGCTGAACCTGCCGAACGCCGCGGCGGTCGATGAGGGCTGGTACTTCAATCCCTTCGCGTGGCAGTTCCTGTTCGTGCTCGGAGCGGCCCTCGCCGTCTGGGTCCAGGCCCAGGACGGATTGCTGCCGTGGCGTAGCTGGGCCGTCGCCATGGCCTCGGCCTATCTCGCCTTCGCCTTCTTCCAGGGCGGCTCCTGGGCGGAATGGGGGCTGCCGGACCTCCGGCCGCTGTCGATCGGGGTCCCCGACAAGAGCCATGTCGGCCCCCTGCGCCTGATCAACATGCTGGCCCTGGCCTACCTGCTGTTCAGCATACCCGCGGTGGCGCGTCTCAGCCGGTGGCGGCGGCTGCGCCTGATCGATGCCTGCGGCCGGCACTCGCTCGAGATCTTCGCAGCCGGATGCCTGGCGGCGCTCATCGGCCGCATTCTCTATCGGACCTTCGACGCCACATGGCCGCTGCAGATCGCGGTCAATCTCGGCGGGCTCGCGGTCATGCTCGGATTGGCGCACCTCCTGGATGCGCGCCGCCGCGGTGCCGCCGCTCCGGGCCCGGACCTGCGCCGGCCAGGATAGGACGCGAGGAGAGACGATGCCGCCGATGCGCCGCAAGGGTGACCTGCCCGAGAAGGTCTGTGCCCAGTGCGGCCGCCCGTTCGCGTGGCGCAAGAAGTGGGCACGCGTCTGGGACGAGGTCCGCTACTGCTCCGACCGATGCCGGGCCGAGGCCAAGGCAGGGCGCGGGCGCACCGTCGGGGCGAGCGCAGAAACCCGCCCCACGACCGCGCGACAGGGATAGGCGGCGCACCGCCGGATCGACCGCAGGCACGGACGGCCGTCGGCGCGATCCGTCCCACACCGAGGGCGCCGATGGCTCAGGCCGGACCACGGCTTAGGGCGGCGAGCCCGGCCGGCGTGTCGATGTCGAGGGCGGTGGCCGGATCGCCTGGGATCTCCAGCACGTCGGGCCGCCCCCTGAGCAGCGGTCCGGCCCCGTGGTCGCCGGCGAGGCGGCCGATCTCCTCCCCGAGGCGACGCAGGTTGAGCAGTACGGGATTGCCGCGCCGCCCGTCCTGCACCGGCACCACGGCAGCAGGAGCCACCGCAGCCCCCGTGAAGGCGCTCACGAGACGGTCGATATGGGCGGCCGTCACCCGCGGCATGTCGCCCAGCACGATCACGGCGCCCGTGCAGCGGGGTGGCAACGCCGCGAGACCGGCGCGCAGCGAGGATGCCAATCCGGTACGGTAATCCGGATTGTCGATCCGGATCAGGTCCAGCCCGGCCAGCGTCGCGCGGACCGCCTCCGCGTGCGCGCCCAGCACGACCACCACAGGGCGGGGACAAGCCTCGAGGGCCGCCTCCGCCGCGTGGCGCACCAGCGGCTTGCCGTCGAGGGGGGCGAGCAGCTTCGGCGCAGAGCCGAACCGGCTGCCGAGGCCCGCGGCGAGCAGAACCGTGCCGACCTCCGGCATCCCCGAGATCCTCTGCCCCCTCAATCGTCTATCGCCGGATCGCGCGCGTCCCCTGTCACCGCGCCGCCGGCGCGGGGCTGCGGACGCGAGACGATCTCCATCAGCAGACCGCCGACACCGAGGGCGACGATGTCGGCACGGGTTACAACCAGATCTGCGAGCAGACGGTGCAGAATCCAGTCGAATCCGTTCTCCTTCGGCGAGCGCGCGCAGCCCGGGGCGCCGACCACCGGCACGTCGCCCCGGGCACCGACAAGGAGCAGGTTGCCGGGATCGACCGGCATGCCGAGGTGTGCGACATGCCCGCCGGCCGCCTCGATTCCGGCCGGGATGACGTCGCGGCGGTCGGCGATGGCCGAGGCACCGAACACAACCACGAGGTCCGCCCCGGCTCTATCGATGAGATCGGTCACCGCAGCGGCCACGGCGTCGTCGGTGTGGGGGATCCGGGCTTCGGCAACGATCGCGGCGCCCGTGGGGGCGAGACGTTCGGCCAGAACCCGGAGCGTCTTGTCGATGGTGGCCTCCTTGAGGCTCGGCAGCCGCGTCGAGACCACGCCCACACGGCGGCGGCGATAGGTCGCCACCGCCATCGCGTCGGCTCCGGCCGCCGCACAGGCGCGGGCCAGCACGGCGCCCGGCACGGCGTAGGGGATGATCTTCACGGTGGCGATCATTTCGCCCTCGATCACCGGCCGGAAGCGCGACAGCGTCGCCACCGTCACCGCCTCGTCGACGGCGTTGACGGCCTCGATCCGGGTCGGGTCGAGCGTCAGCACCCCGGGCCTCTCGGCGAACAGGTTGCAGCGGCCGGTGAACGGCGACTCGACACGCAGGTTCGCCCCGCGAAGACAACCGGCGAGCCGCGCGGCCGCGTCGTCCTCGCCGACATCGCCCGGCTCCAGGGCGGCCACCACGATCTCCGAGAGGCCGGTCCGCGCGAGACCGGCGGCCTCCTCCGGGCCGATCACCGCCCCCTTGCGCAGGGTGATGTCAGCCCGCCGGACCGTATGCGCGCTGATCAGTCCGCCCGCCTCGGCGAGCGGGACGGTCCCGAACCTCACGCGACCTCCGGACGGGGCGCGCGGCGCAGGCACGCCACCACCTCGGCGAGCACGGCCAGCGCGATCTCGGCGGGACTGACGGCACCGATCGGGAGCCCGATCGGCGCGTGGATCCGGCCGATCTGCGCGGGCGTGAACCCCGCCTCGGTGAGCCGCGCGACGCGGGCCGCGTGGGTCTTCCGGGAGCCGAGGGCGCCCACGTAGAAGCACTCGGCCGCCAGGGCCGCCTTCAGCGCAGGATCGTCGATCTTGGGATCGTGGGTCAGGGCTGCGAGGGCGCAGTAGCGATCCAGCACCGGGACGGTTGTGCCGAGGGCGGCGTCCGGCCACTCGGCGACCAGCGCGATGCCCGGGAAACGCTCCGGCGTGGCGAATGCGGTGCGGGGGTCGATCACCGTGAGCGCGAGGTCGAGCCCGGCCGCCATCGGCGCCATGGCCTGCGAGATGTGGACGGCGCCGACGACCACGATCCGCACCGGCGGCACCTGCACGGTGAGGAACAGGGTCCGCCCGTCAGCCTCGACGAGGCCGCTCTTGCCGGACGCAAGGTGTTTCGCCAGGACGTCGGCCAGGGGGTCGACGGCGAGGTCCGACTCGCGCACGAGGCGCTGCGCGCCGTCGGCGATGTCGGTGACGAGGATCGCGGCGCGGCGGGCCGCGCGCTCGTCGTTCAGCGCCGCAAGGATGTCGCTGCGCATCAGTCGACCCGCTCGACGAAGACCCGGATCCGCCCGCCGCAGGACAGGCCGGCCCGCCAGGCCGTCTCGTCCGCGACGCCGAATTCGAGGACGCGCGGCGTGCCGGCCTCGATCACCTCGAGGGCCTCGGTGATGACCGCGCCCTCGACGCAGCCTCCCGAGACGGAGCCGAGGAAGTTGCCGTCGCCGTCGACCGCGAGGTGGCTGCCCACGGGCCGGGGCGCCGAGCCCCAGGTCTCGATCACGGTGGCAAGCGCCACGGCGCGACCGTCGCGCCGCCAGGACTGGGCGGCGGAGAGGATGTCTGTATCGGTGCTGAGCATGGCCTCGTGGACTTTCGGCCGGCGGGTGGCCCCCGCTTCCCACAGGTATGGCCCACGCGCCGCCGTGCAAGGCGCCCTCCGACTCGCACACCATGCCCACCGCCCGGGGCACCGGGCCTGTGGCCGTCGTGCGCGCGCCTTGGCCGATCCCGGCGCGGATGCGATAACAGGCCGGCCAAGCGTTCCCGCTCAGACCATGTCCGCCACCGTCGAACGGAGTTCATGCCAGACGACCCGCCCCTGCTTTCGCGGGAGGGAGCGGCGCGTGCTCCGGGTGACGTGAACGCCCCCGATCCCGCTCTGGCGCGCAGGCTGCGCAAGGATCCGCCGCCGCGCTCCGCGCCGCACCGCCTGTGGCGGCGCATCAGCCGGGCGATCGGCGACGTCCTGCCGAAAGGCCTCTACGCCCGTTCGCTGATCATCATCATCGCGCCGGTCGTCCTGCTCCAGTCGGTGATCGCCTACACCTTCATGGAGCGGCACTGGCAGCTCGTGACCAAGCGCCTGTCGGCGGCGGTGACCGCAGACGTGGCCGCCTTGATCGACATCTACGAGAGCTACCCGCAGGACAAGGATGCCGAGACCCTCTCGCGCATCGCCGGGGAGCGGCTGAACCTCGACCTCGACATCCTCAAGGGGGCCAAGCTCCCGCCGCCGGGCCCGCGCCCGTTCTTCTCGATCCTCGACGAGGCCCTCTCGGACGAGATCAAGCGCCAGATCCGCCGGCCCTTCTGGATCGACACGGTCGGCCGCTCCAACCTGATCGAGATCCGGGTGGCGATCCCCGACGGCGTGATGCGCATCACCGCGCGGCGCAGCCAAGCCTACGCGTCGAATTCGCACATCTTCCTCGTCTGGATGATCGGCTCCTCGCTGGTGCTGCTCGGGGTCGCGATCCTGTTCCTGCGCAACCAGATCAAGCCCATCCTCCGCCTCGCCGCGGTGGCGGAGGGCTTCGGCAAGGGCCGGGAGATCGAGTTCCGGCCGCGCGGCGCCCGCGAGGTGCGCCAAGCCGGTCACGCCTTCATCGAGATGAAGCGGCGGATCGAGCGGGCGATGGAGCAGCGCACGACGATGCTGAACGGCGTCAGCCACGACCTGCGCACCATCCTCACCCGCTTCCGCCTGTCCCTGGCACTGGTCGAGCAGACCAGCGAGATCGAGGATCTCAGCCGCGACGTGGATGAGATGAGCCGGATGCTGGAGGGCTACCTCGCCTTCGCGCGGGGCGACTCGGCCGAGCCCGCGACGCCCACGGACATGCGCGCCCTGCTGGAGGACCTGCGGACCGACGTGGAGCGCCTCGGCGCCCATGTCTCCGCCGTGGAGCTCGTCGGCACGCCCGAGGTCACGGTCCGTCCGGGCGCCTTCCGGCGTTGCCTGTTCAACCTCGCGGCCAACGCCGTGCGCTACGGCGAGACGGTGGCGATCTCCGGCCGACTGGAGGCCCGGACCTTCTTCGTCTCCATCGACGACGACGGGCCGGGCATTCCGGCCGAGAGCCGCGAGGACGTGTTCAAGCCGTTCGTGCGACTCGACGACGCCCGCCAGGACGCCGGTGGCTCCGGGCTGGGCCTGTCGATCGCGCGGGACATCGCCCGCGCCCATGGCGGCGACATCACCCTGCACGACAGCCCCCTGGGGGGTCTGCGGGCCACCGTCCGGGTTCCGGCCTAGGCCGGATCAGGCATCGGCGGGCCGGCGCAGGCGCAGGTGCTCGGCCTGCACATTCCGGATGAGATGATCGAGGCTGGCCTCGTCGAGGCCGGCGCCGACGAGCCGGGTGCGCAGGCTCGCCTCGCCGTGCCACGCGTAGCCGGCATCGTGCGGCAGGTGGCGCAGCAGGAGGGCGCTCACGATCGATTCACGCCGGTAGGCGGGGTGGCGCAGCAGCTTCCCGATATGGAGGACCAGCATGTCGACGCCGGAGGTCGCGGGGTCCGAAGCCCCCGTGCCCTTCCCATTCCCACTGACCGATGCCCGACGCATACATGCCCGCCTTTGAGAGGCGATACTCTCGCGCCAAATGATTGCACATCCATGAGCGTTCGGACGAGCCGGCGAAAAACTGCCGATTCCGGGGTCCCAACCTTCGCAGCACGGTGATATGCAGGGTCGTTTTCCCAGGGCCGCGGTCAGCCGCGCGCCGGATTTCGAGTGCCGCACATGAACCCGCTCGTCCCGCTCTTCATCCTGCTCTCGCTGCCGCTCGCGGCCATCGGGCTCGTGCTCTACACCGACGAAGGCATCAACCCGGACCTGTTCTACGCCTCCGTGAAGACCTTCGTGATCCTGGGCGCGATCGCGGTGGCGATGTCGTTCGGTGCGATGAAGCTCTCCGAGCGGTCCAAGCACTGAGATCCCACCGCCCGGAGGGCGCGATGCTGCAGGTGGTCCCGGCCTTCTCGCGTATCGGCGAGGAAAACGCCTTCGCGGTGCTGGCCCGCGCCCAAGCCCTCGCCGCGCAGGGCCGGGACGTGATCAACCTCGGTATCGGCCAGCCGGACATGCCGACCCCCGCCCACGTGGTCGAGGCGGGCATCAAGGCCCTGCGCGACGGCCACCACGGCTACACGCCGGCGGTGGGCATTCCGCCGCTGCGCGAGGCGGTGGCCCGCGACATCCATCGCCGCCACGGCGTCGAGGTCTCCCCCGAATCCGTGATGATCGTGCCCGGCGGCAAGGTCACCATGTTCATGGCGATCCTGATGTTCGGCGCGCCCGGAACCGAGATCCTGTATCCGGACCCCGGCTTCCCGATCTACCGCTCGATGATCGAGTTCACGGGCGCGACGCCGGTCCCCGTGCCGATCCGCGAGGAGAACGGTTTCGCCTTCTCGGCGACCGAGACCCTGGCGCTGATCACGCCGAAGACCCGGCTGCTGATCGTCAACTCACCCGCCAACCCGACGGGCGGCGTGACACCGAAAGCCGAGATCGACGCCCTGGTGAAGGGCCTGGCCGAGCACCCCGACGTCGCCGTGCTGTCGGACGAGATCTACGGCACCATGACCTACGACGGCGAGACCCATCACTCGCTGCTCAAGTATCCCGAGATCCGCGACCGGCTCGTCTACCTCGACGGCGCGTCGAAGACCTACGCGATGACCGGTTGGCGCCTCGGCTGGTCGGTCTGGCCGAAGCCGCTCTACGACGCGGCCCGCAAGCTCGCCGTCAACGCGCATTCCTGCGTCAACGCGGCGACCCAGTGGGCCGGCATCGCGGCGCTGGACGGCCCCCAGGACTGCGTGACCGAGATGGTCGCCGAATTCGACCGGCGCCGGACGATCGTGGTGGACGGTCTGAACGCCTTGCCGGGCGTGTCGTGCATCGCGCCCAAGGGCGCATTCTACGCCTTCCCGAATATCTCCCGGACCGGCTGGAAGGCGAAGGCGCTGGCGTCGGCCCTTCTGGAAGAAGCGGGCGTCGCGGTGATCGGCGGCCCGGATTTCGGCGTCCACGGCGAGGGCTACATCCGTCTGTCCTATGCCAACTCGGCCGAGAACATCCGACGTGCATTGGACCGGATGGGCACGTTCCTCAGCGAGCAGAAGCCGGCCTGACTTTCCGTCGGGTCGGAAAAGCCCCTCGTCGCGCCCTCACCCTGAGGCGCCGGAGCGCGGGGGAGGCCTGAAGGCGCTTCCGGATCCCTCGATGATTCCTGAAACCCGCCTTCGAGGCCCGCTGCCGCAGGCGCGGCGACGGGTGGGATCGACCGGGTATCCGAACGGGCTTCCCTACGACTTGCCGGGGGCCCGCTTGTCGATCCAGCCCGCCAGCCAATCGGCGATATCGAGGCTGTTCTTGTCCTGCATCAGCATGTGCGAATTGCCGTGGATGCCGATCTCCGGCAGCAGGATCAGCTCCGCCCGGCCGCCCGCGGCATTCGCCGCCGCCACGAAGCTGCGGCACTGCTTGAGCCGCGGCGCCCAGCGGGGCGAGGCGTCGACGTAATCGCCGAAGAGGACGAGGATCGGCAGGTCCCTGTAGGGCGCGAGATCGTCCTTCGCCGGGTCCGGGCACGCGGCCGGCTCGATGGCGACGATGGCGCGGATGCCCGACCGGTCGAGGGACGCGGTCTGGAACGGGTAGATCCCCGATTGAGAGTGAGAGATCAGCACCGCACCTTTGAGCTTCTTGGCCAGTTCCGACAGGGCCGGCACAGTGGGGTTCGGCACCGGGAGCGCGGCCGACCAGTCCGGGACCATCTGCTTCCAGAACTCGCCCTGGGCCTCCAGGGGGAACTGCATGTCGGGAAACACCTTCGGGTATTCCGGCCCGAACCGGAAGATCGCCCAGGCCGGCTCGCGCCCGGCCGAGAAGACCGGCGGCAGCGCGTTCGGGTCGGCCCGCCCCATCTTCACCGCGTTGATCTGGGCCGGGCTCGCCGCCGAGCGACCGCGCCAGGCCTGATCGATCACGTAGGTCGGGAAGCCGCGCCGGACGAAGTACTCGTCCCAGCCCATGCGTCCGTCCGGCGTCGTCTCCCAGGTCTTGCCGGTGAGGCAGCAGCCGTGGATCAGCACCAGAGGCGGCCGTCCGGTCGTCACCGGAACCTGATAGCGGACATAGATCTGGTCGACGCTGATCGTGCCGGACGGTGCATAGGCCGGCAGCGTCGACAGCGTGTCGGACTGAACGTCACGGCCGCCGACGAAGAAACTGCCCTGCTCGGCAATGGTCAGGGGGCCGGCGGCCGGTTCGGCGGCACGGGCAGTTCCGCCGCCAATCAGCATCGCACCGACCAAGGCACAGGCGCTCCGCCAGACGCGCCCGCGCGCAGGCACTGACAGTCCCGACATGAAATGTCCCGTCCTCCCGCGAAGGGCCAGTCCGGACCCGTTCCCGACCGGAAGCCTAGCATGAAGCTCGGCGGCAATGGGAGTTCCCCGCGCCCGTCCGGTTGCCGGTCAGGCCGCGATGTTGCGCTCGACCCGGTCGATCGCGTCGGCGGGAAGATCGAGGGCCTCGGCCAGCATCTTCAGGAATTGACGCTCCTGGAGCGTATCGGGATCGATGGCGAGCCGCGCCGCCGCGAAGATCCGCGCCGCCGCATCGGGGCTTGCGACCCGCTCGGCGATCTCGTCGACGTCGGCGGGATCCGCGAGCTCCCGATCGAGCCAGGATCGCCCGTCGGGATCGAGGCCCGCATCCGCGACGGCCGTATCGAGGCGCTTCCGCTCGGCCGCGTCGACCATGCCGTCGGCCGTCGTGGCCGCCACCATGGCCCGCAGCATCAGCCGGGCTTCGTCCTCATCGATCTCGGTGAAGTCCGGGCCGCCCGACTCGGGCGGTGGGGCACCGCGCAAGGCCCGGTAGGCGAGGCTGCCGATCAGCGCCAAGCCTCCGAGGGCCGCGCCGGCGGCTAGACCGCCGCCCCTGGAGCGCACCAGTGCGTCGACGATCCGTCTGCTGTCAGCCATGCCAACCTCCCGGGATTGAATCCGATTCGGATCGGAAACAACCCGGGAGGCGCTCGGGTTCAGCCGCGCTCAGGCATCGGCCTCATCCTCGTCCTCGTCGATATCCACCAAGAAGACGATGTCGGCCTCATCGGCGTCGTCCGAATCGGTCTCGGTGTGATGGGGATCGTCGACGAAATCGCCCTCGCCGTCGTCCTCTGCCAGCGCGTCCTCGAAGATCTCGACCTCGTCCTCGGTGGCCGCCCGGACCTTGAGCGGCGACGTGCCGTTCCAGAGCGGCTTGCCGCCCGTCGTCATGGTCCGGATGTCTTCCTTGAATCCGTCACAGGTGAAGAGGTCCTTGGCGGACGCCTCGTCGCTGTTGATCACCGCAACGGCGGTGCCGTCGATCTCGAGCGTGAACATGGCCGGCATCCTTCTCGTAACCGTCCTCAGGCGCGCCCATTCAGCAGGCTGACCCACGGGTGCGACGCGCTGCCCCGGGAAGAATCACGGATGCTCCCCCCGGCAGCCATGAGCGCCGCGCGCGGATGCTGTAGGGGTGAACCGGACGGCCGCCAAGCCCATCCCGCCTCCACCGGCCCGAAAGCCATGGCGCGGATCCTGCGGGGCAGCGGTGGCGATGAAACTCGGACGCGAAGAAGGATCACCGCGGATGCGGATCAGGCTCGGCTGCGAGATGCGCTACGCCTTCCCCTATCCCGTACCGATGGTGGTCATGCTGAACGTGCATCCCACCCGGGCGGGCGCCCTGGAGGCCCCCGACACGCTGCGCACCGAGCCGCCCGTGCCGGTCGACCTCTATCGCGACGGTTTCGGCAACCTGTGCGCGCGGCTGAGCGCGCCGGCCGGGAGCTTCACGATCGGCACGGACGCAGTGATCGACGATGACGGGCGCCCGGACCCGGTGCACCCGGAGGCCAAGCAGCACGCGATCGAGGACCTGCCGGCCGAAACCATCGTGTTCCTGCTGCCCAGCCGGTACTGCGAATCGGATCTGCTGGCCGACGAGGCGTGGCGCTTGTTCGGCCATACCGAGCCCGGCTGGAGCCGGGTGCAGGCGGTCTGCGATTTCGTGCACGACCACATCGCATTCGGCTACGAATTCGCTCACGGCGACCGCACGGCGCAGGATGCCTATGCGGGTCGCCGCGGCGTCTGCCGGGACTTCACCCACCTGGCCGTGGCCTTCTGTCGCGCGCTGAACATCCCGACCCGCTACTGCACCGGTTATGTCAGCTTCATCGGCGAGCCCGAGCCGCACCCGGCGGGCGATTTCGCCGCCTGGATGGAGGTCTATCTCGGCGGGCGCTGGCACGTGTTCGACCCGCGCAACAACGCCCCGCGGATCGGCCGGGTCATGGTCGCCTACGGCCGCGACGCCGCGGATGTGCCGCTGACCCACACGTTCGGACCGAATCCCCTCGTGGGCTTCCGGGTCTGGGCCGACCGGATCGACCATCTGGACGCCTCCGGCGACGCGCCGATCCTGCCGGAGGAACCCCTGCCGCCGCAGAGCATGACGACCCGGATGGGGTGAGCGCCGCGCGCCTACACCCCGGCGCCCCGGGCGATGGCGCGCTTGACCACCCCCTGCACATCCGGATTCGAGAGGAACAGGTCGTGGTTGATCAGGCCGCCGCCGTAATCGGAGGCGTCGGCGACGCGCACGCCGAGTGCCTCGAGCTTGGCGCGATCGGCCGCGCCCGCCCGCACGCCCCCCGCCAGGGCGGCGGAGAGTTCGAGCGCCCGGTCGTTGGTGGAGGAGATCACCGTGATCTTCGAGACATCGGGTCCAAGGCGGGCGACGCCGTTGGAGAACAGGTCGAAATCGATGTCGGGTGCGGCCAGCACCACGGCTCCGATCCGCGCCATCGCGGCCTCGCCGGCCTCGGCGCGGAGCAAGCGCAGGGTCTCGAGCGTGAGGAGCGTGCCCATCGAGTGCGCGACGATGTTGATGCGGCCGCCGCTCGGCGAGGCGGCCAGCGCCTTGAGCAGGTCCTCGAAGGCGTCGCGCGACCAGAGGGCGCTCTCGCGATCGTAATTGTAATCGAGGGTCGCAGCCGCCGACGGCCACGTGAACAGGCCGGAGACGCCGCCGAAGCGGATGCCGTCCGAGAGCCTGGCCGCGCTGATCGCGGCCGATTCGAACGATTCGCGGTAGCCGTGGACGTAGATCAGCACGTCCCGCCCGAGGGCCGCCTGCGAGAAGGCTGTGGCGGCACCGGATCCCGTCTCGAATTTCGGCACCGCGCCGATCGTCCAGTCGCCGGTGATGACGGACGAGACCTTGCCGAGGAGCGAGCGGTCGGGCGGCGACAGGCGCACCTCCGCGAAGCTCAGGCCGCGGCCGCGGTCGCTGCTGAAATACGGCGGCCGGGGCGGATTGCCCACGGGCTTGCGGGTCGTGGCGACCAGCAACACCGGCATGACGTCGAGGGCCGATTGCTTTTCGGGCAAGACCGCGCCGGTCCCGAGATCGTCGGTGACGCAGGCGCCGAGCGACGGGGCGAGACCCGCGGCGCCCGCGAGAGCTCCGAACCGGAGAAGGACGCGACGTGAGACGATCTGGCTCGACATGATCCGGTTGCGCTCGGGCGGGGTGCCCTCCGTCGCCCAGGATCGTGACCATCGCGGGGCACGATCACGGCAGGTCGGCGTGAATAGCGGGCATGACCGGGCTTGTGGTGGACGGGCCACAGCCTGCCCATCCCCCGGTGCTGGTGCCCTCCCCCTCGACGGCAGCCGTCGCCGCGGCCATGAAGGGACCATGACGCCGTCCATCGACATTCAGAGCCTTCGCGAGCGCCTGCTGCGCGGCGACCGCGCCGCGCTGGCCCGGGCCATCACGCTGGCCGAGTCCAAGCGCGCCGATCACCGGGCCCTGGCGGCGGATCTCATCGATTCGGTTCTGCCCGAAACCGGTCGGGCGATCCGCGTCGGGATCACCGGCGTGCCCGGCGTCGGCAAGTCGACCACCATCGACGCCCTGGGCTCGAACCTGACCGAGGCCGGCCACAAGGTGGCGGTGCTGGCGGTCGATCCGTCCTCTTCCCGGACCGGCGGCTCGATCCTGGGCGACAAGACCCGGATGGCGCGGCTGTCGCACGATCCCAACGCCTTCATCCGCCCCTCCCCGTCCTCCGGAACGCTCGGCGGCGTGGCGGCCAAGACCCGCGAGACCATGCTTCTCTGCGAGGCCGCGGGCTTCGACGTGATCCTCGTCGAGACGGTCGGCGTTGGCCAGTCGGAGACGGCGGTGGCCGACCTGACCGATTTCTTCCTGGTGCTGATGCTGCCCGGGGCGGGCGACGAGCTCCAGGGCATCAAGAAGGGCATCCTCGAACTCGCCGATATGATCGCGGTCAACAAGGCCGATGTTGGCGAGGCCGAGCAGCGGGCCAATGCAGCGGCTTCGGAATACCGTGCGGCGTTGCACATCCTCACCCCGGCCTCCGCCACCTGGACGCCGCCGGTGGTGACGATCTCGGGCTTCCACAATCTGCGTCTCGACGCGCTGTGGGCGAAGATCGTCGACCACCGGGAGAAGCTCACCGCCACCGGAGAGATCCAGGCGAAGCGCCGGACCCAGGACGTGAAGTGGATGTGGGCGCTAGTGGACGAGCGTCTGCACCAGCGCCTCGTCGGGTCCCCGGAGGTCCGGCGCCGCACGGCCGAGGCGGAGGCGGGTGTGGCGCGGGGCGAGACATCCCCCGCCGCCGGCGCCGCGGCCATCGCCGAGCTGATCGGCCTCTGACCTGTCCCGTCTGCCGCGGAGACGCTGGCCGCGCATAATTTCATGGCGGCCGGGGGCACAAACGCCATCTCGCGCGTTCGGTGGACGACGGCGTAACGAGCGACGCCCGCGTCGCGGCGCCGCGCTCACGTCCAGGAGAGTGCCATGGTGGATACGGATCGGATCGTCGGCGGCGCCAAGGAGGCCGTCGGCAAGGTTCAGGGCGCGGCCGGAGATTTCGCGGGCTCGAACCGCGACTCGGTCGAGGGTCGGTTCCGCGAGGCCCAGGGCGAGGCGCAGAACGTCTATGGCCAGGTGAAGGACAAGGCGCGCGACATCGCCGACCGGGCCGGCGACGTCGCCAGCGACGCGTATGACCGCGCCGGCGACATCGCGGGTGAGGCTTATGAGCGGAGCGGTTCCTACCTCCGCGACGGGCGTGCCGCCGTCGGCGCCCGCGTGGAAGAGAATCCCCTGGTCGCCCTGCTGATCGCCGGCGCGGTGGGCTACGGCCTCGCCCTGCTGGTCCACGGCCGCCGCTGACCGAGGAGCGGCCCCACCTGAAGCCGGGCGGGGCCGCAATCCCACAGGCTCCGCCCGATCGTCGCGGCTGATCTGACGGCTGCGGAACGCCCATGATACCGAGGGTGTCGATACGGAAGGTGTCAGCCCCCGGGTGACGGGCCCTGCCTTCCGGAACGCAGCAGTGGACGCCGCTACTGCGCGGTCCAGCCGCCATCCATGCTGATATTGGCGCCGGTGATCTGGCTCGCCGCATCGGAGCACAGGAACACCGCCAGTGCGGCGACCTGATCGACGGTGACGAATTCCTTGGTCGGCTGCGCCTTCAGCATCACGTCTTCGATCACCTGCTCCTTGGTCAGACCGCGGGCCTTCATCGTGTCGGGAATCTGCGACTCCACCAGGGGCGTCCAGACGTAACCGGGCGAGATGCAGTTCACCGTGATCTTGTGGGGCGCGAGTTCCAGTGCCGCCGCCTTGCTCAGGCCCGCGATCCCGTGCTTGGCCGCCACGTAGGCCGACTTGAACGGCGAGGCCACCAGCGAATGGGCCGAAGCGGTGTTGATGATCCGGCCCCAGCCCCGTGCCTTCATCCCGGGAATTGCCGCATGCATCGTGTGGAAGGCCGAGGACAGGTTGATCGCGATGATCTGCTCCCACTTCTCGGCAGGAAAGTCCTCGATCGGCGAGACGAACTGGATCCCGGCATTGTTGACCAGCACGTCGACGGATCCGAAAGCGCCTTCCGCCTCGCGCACCATGGCGTTGATCGCCTCGGGCTTGCTCATGTCGGCGGACGAATAGTGGACCTTGACCCCGTAGGCGCTTTCGATCCCGGCCCGCGTTTCCTCGATGGCGGTCGCGTCCCCGAACCCGTTGAGCACGACGTTGGCTCCCTCGGCCGCAAGGGCGCGCGCGATGGCAAGTCCGATGCCGCTGGTCGAGCCGGTGACGAGGGCGGTCTTGGTCTTGAGGGTCATGGAGCCTCCTGGAACTCGGGCGCTCTGCCGATCAGATGGAAAGACGGCGCGGTCGCAGCGGGACAGGTCGCGACCTAACTAGCGCGGGACGGGGACGCCGGCACAGGGCCGCCCGATGCCGGTGCGGGCAGGATGTCACCGGCTTCCGTCTGCGGGCGCGGTGAAGCCGGAAGGCCGATCTCGACCCGCAGCCCTGGGGCGTTGTCGAAGAGCCGCAGGGTCCCGTGATGCAGGCGCACCACGGCGTTGACGAGGCTGAGGCCCAGCCCGAAGCCCGGTCGCGAACGGGCATCCTCCAGGCGCACGAAGCGACCGAGGACGCGGGCCCGCTCCGCTTCGGGGATGCCCGGTCCATGATCGGACACGGCAAGGCGGATCGTCTCGCCGTCGCGCCATGCCTCCAGCGTCACGCTGGCCTCCGCTCCGGCGGATTCGGCCCCATATTTCAAGGCGTTGTCGATCAGGTTGGCGAGGGCCTGCCCGATCAGCTCGCGGTTGCCCGCGATGGTGAGGTCGTCCTGCGCGCGCACCGCGAGCGTCAGCCCCTGATCCTCGGCGACCGCCTCGTAGAGTTCGCCGACGCTCCGCACCGTCTGGCCGATATCCAACGGTCCCAGCATCTCCCGGGCAGACCCGGCTTCGAGCCGCGCGATCATCAGGAGGGCATTGAACACCCGGATCAATCCGTCGCCTTCGTCGATCACGGCTTCCAGCGCCGCGCGCAATTCCTCCGGCGTCGAGGCCCGGCGCAAGGCCTCGTCGGCGCGGTTGCGCAGGCGGGTCAACGGCGTCTTGAGGTCGTGGGCGATGTTGTCGGAGACCTCCCGCATGCCGCGCATCAGCTCGCCGATCCGCTCCAGCATCAGGTTGAGGCTCGACGCGAGGCGGTCGAGTTCGTCGCCGTTTCCCGCCACAGGGAGCCGGTCGTCGAGATCGCCTGCCATGATCGCGCGGGTGGTCTGGGTCATGGCATCGACCCGGCGCAGCACCCGGCTCGCTGCCAGCCAGCCGCCGATCACGCCGAGGAGCACGACGGCGGCGAGCGAGGTGAGGAAGGCGCGCCCGATCACCGCCCGCAGACGGTCGCGCTCCTCGGTGTCGCGCCCGACGAGCAGCCGGAATCCGCCCGGCAGGGTGAAGACCCGCACGATCGCCTGATGCGCCTCGGCATCGGACTCGTTGCGGCCGTAGCGCGTCTCGGTCTGACCTGGGGTCGCCAGCACGGCGGCGGGCACGTAGCCGACATTGCCGACCACATGGTCGCCGCCGGCCGTCGTCACGAGGTAGAGCGAGGCGCCGGGCTCGCGCGAGCGCCGCTCCACCACGGTGATCAGCCGCCGTAGACCGCCGGCATTGTATTGTTCCGACAGGCCGTTGATCTCGGCATCGATCGTCGAGACGATCTGGTCGTCGAGTACCGCGCGGGCATTCCAAGCGACGTAGCCCAGCGCAAGGAATGCGCAGAGGGCGAAGATCGCCAGATAGGCCAGCGACAGCTTGAAGGCGGTGGTGCGGAACAGCTTCTGGAAGCGCGCAGCCCCCGTCTCGCGGGCGACCAGAGCGTCAGCCGGAACCGCGCTCACCCGGAAGCGCCCTCCTCGAAGCGCAGGACATAGCCGGCACCCCGAACCGTATGGATGATCGGGGACGCGAACCCCTTGTCGAGCTTGCTGCGCAGGCGCGAGACGTGAACGTCGATGACGTTGGTCTGCGGATCGAAGTGATAGTCCCAGACATGCTCCAGCAGCATCGTGCGTGTCACGACTTGGCCCGCATGCCGCATCAGGTATTCGAGAAGACGGAATTCGCGGGGCTGCAACGGGATCTCGCGGCCGGCCCGGGTCACCCGATGGGACAGACGGTCGAGTTCCAGGTCGCCGATCCGGTAGCGCGTCTCCTCGGCGGCTCCCGAGCCGGCCTGCCGCCGGGCCAGCGCCTCGGTGCGGGCCAGCAGTTCCGAGAAGGCATAGGGTTTCGGCAGATAATCGTCGCCCCCGGCGCGCAGCCCCTTCACCCGGTCGTCGACCTGCCCGAGTGCCGACAGGATCAGCGTCGGGGTCGCGACGTTCTGCTCGCGCAGCGACCGGATCAGCGACAGGCCATCGAGCTTCGGCAGCATCCGGTCGACGATCAGCACGTCGTAGTCACCCTCGCGGGCCAGCGCGTAACCGTCGAGGCCGTCATGCGCGCTGTCGGCGACATGGCCGGTCTCACGGAAGGCCTTGACGAGATAGGCCGCCGCCTCCTGATCGTCCTCGATGATGAGCAGTCGCATGGCCCCGTTCCATAGCGCGCCGCGTGGGTCGGGGGAACGTATCTCCATCAACATGGTCAAGTCGCTCCCCTCCCCTCTCGGGCTGAACGGGCCGAGGTCGCGGACCTCGGCCCGTTCCGAAGCGGGGCGCGGACGACTCGGAGGGCGCGTGACCTTGCCCCGTGTTTGCCCCCGTTCATAACCAGAGTCCGTTCTGGTTCTGGTCCTGTTGGGACCGGGTTGCAAATGCGTTCGGGGTGAGCCC
>NZ_JBEPLA010000027.1:0-26107 GCF_040545035.1 Methylobacterium sp. 1973 | reverse complement strand
ATCGCCGCCGTCAACGACGTCTTGCCGTGGTCAACGTGACCAATCGTGCCAATGTTGCAGTGCGGCTTGGTGCGGGAGAACTTTTCCTTGCCCATCAGAGCCTCCTAGATTCGAATTCGCGTTGCGGAAGAAGAGATGCCTCAGGCCGAAGCCTTAGGCGTACTTGGCGATGACCTTGTCGGCCTCGCCGCGCGGCACCTCTTCGTAGTGGTCGAACTGCATGGTGAAGTTCGCCCGGCCCTGCGACATGGAGCGCAGGTTGTTCACGTAGCCGAACATGTTGGCCAGCGGCACCATCGCGTTGATGACGTTGGCGTTGCCGCGCATGTCCTGACCCTGGATCTGGCCGCGGCGGGAGTTCAGGTCGCCGATGACCGAGCCGGTGTACTCTTCCGGCGAGACGACCTCGACCTTCATCACCGGCTCGAGCAGGACCGAGCCGCCCTTCTGCAGGGCCTCACGGAGGGCTGCGCGGGACGCGATCTCGAAGGCCAGCGCCGAGGAGTCGACGTCGTGGTAGGCGCCGTCGATCAGCTCGACCTTCACGTCGACCACCGGGAAGCCGGCCAGGACGCCCGCGCCCAGGACCGAGTTCAGGCCCTTCTCGACGCCGGGGATGTACTCCTTCGGCACCGCGCCGCCGACGATCTTCGACTCGAACTGGAAGCCGGCGCCCGGCTCGTTCGGCTCGACCACGAACTTCACGCGGGCAAACTGGCCGGTACCGCCGGTCTGCTTCTTGTGCGTGTAGTCGATCTCCTGACGGCGGGTCAGCTTCTCGCGGTAGGCCACCTGCGGCTGGCCGATATTCGCGTCGACCTTGTAGGTGCGGCGCAAGATGTCGACCTTGATGTCCAGGTGGAGCTCGCCCATCCCCCGGAGGATGGTCTGGCCGGATTCCTGGTCCGTGGACACGCGGAAGGACGGATCCTCGGCGGCGAGCTTCGAGAGCGCGATGCCGAGCTTCTCCTGATCGGCCTTCGACTTCGGCTCGACGGCGATCTCGATGACGGGTTCGGGGAACTCCATCTTCTCGAGGATCACGGCCTTCTGCGGATCGCAGAGGGTGTCGCCCGTGCGGGTATCCTTGAGGCCGGCCAGGGCGACGATGTCGCCCGCGAAGGCCTCCTTGATGTCCTCACGGTTGTTGGCGTGCATCAGGAGCATGCGGCCGACGCGCTCCTTCTTGTCGCGCGACGAGTTCAGCACGTTGGCGCTGGTCTCGACCTTGCCCGAGTACACGCGGCAGAAAGTGATCGTGCCGACGTGGGGATCGTCCATGATCTTGAAGGCGAGCATGGAGAAGGGATCCGAATCCGTCGGGTGACGGACGGTCTCTTCCTCGGTCTTGAAGTCGATGCCCTTGATCTCGCCGCGATCGGCCGGGGAGGGCAGGTAGTCCACGACGGCGTCGAGGAGCGGCTGCACGCCCTTGTTCTTGAAGGCCGAGCCGCACAGCACCGGGTGGAAGGCGCGCAGCTGCACGGCCTTGCGCACCAGGCGGCGCATGGTCGCCTCGTCGGGCTCGGTGCCGTCGAGGTAGGCGGACATCGCCTCGTCATCGAGCTCGACGCAGGCCTCGACCAGCTTGGTGCGGTACTCGACAGCCTGATCCTTCAGGTCGGCCGGGATCTCGGTCTCGTCGAAGTTGGCGCCGAGCGCCTCACCCGTCCAGACGATCGCCTTCATCTTGATGAGGTCGATCACGCCCTGGAAGCTGGACTCGGCACCGATCGGCAGCTGCAGGCAGACGGGCTTGCCGGCGACGCGGTCGATGATGTCGGCGACGCACTTGAAGAAGTCGGCGCCGATCTTGTCCATCTTGTTGACGAACACGACGCGCGGCACGTCGTATTTGTCGGCCTGGCGCCACACGGTCTCGGTCTGCGGCTCGACGCCCTGGTTGCCGTCGAGCACGCACACGGCGCCGTCGAGCACGCGCAGGGAGCGCTCGACCTCGATGGTGAAGTCGACGTGGCCGGGGGTGTCGATGATGTTCAGGCGCTTGTCGCGCCAGAAGCAGGTCGTCGCAGCCGAGGTGATCGTGATGCCACGCTCCTGCTCCTGCGCCATCCAGTCCATGGTGGCGGCGCCCTCATGGACCTCGCCGATCTTATGGGACTTTCCGGTGTAGTAGAGGATCCGCTCGGTCGTCGTGGTCTTGCCGGCATCAATGTGGGCCATGATGCCGAAGTTGCGGTAGTCCTCGATCGCGTGCGTGCGGGGCATCGAATTGCTCCTGAGAGACGGCGGAACCGCTTACCAGCGGTAGTGCGAGAAGGCGCGGTTGGCTTCCGCCATCCGGTGCGTGTCTTCCCGCTTCTTGACGGCGTTGCCGCGGTTGTTGGCGGCGTCGAGCAGCTCGGCGGAGAGCCGCTCGATCATGGTCCGGTCGTTGCGCGAACGGGCCGCCTGGATCAGCCAACGGATGGCGAGGGCCTGGCGACGCTCGGTGCGCACCTCGACGGGCACCTGGTATGTCGCGCCGCCGACGCGGCGGGAGCGGACCTCGATCATCGGGGCGACGTTGTCGAGGGCGGCGCGGAACACCTCGATCGGGTTGGCGCGGGCGCGGTTCTCGACGATGTCGAAGGCACCGTAGACGATCCGCTCGGCGGTCGACTTCTTGCCCTCGTACATGATGGAGTTCATGAACTTCGTCAGCACCACGTCCCCGTACTTCGGGTCCGGGATGATCTCACGCTTCTCGGCAGAGTGACGACGGGACATCTTCTGGAACTCTCGAACGAAAAGATCTTAAGCACCCCGCGCAGGTCGCCTGAGCCGAAAGGCCGGCGACATCCTTGCGAGGCCGTGGAAACGCAGACCGGCGCCCGGGAAAAATCCGGGCGTCCGACTTACTTCGGACGCTTGGCGCCGTACTTCGACCGGCGCTGCTTGCGGTTCTTCACGCCCTGCGTGTCGAGCACGCCGCGCAGGATGTGGTAGCGCACGCCTGGAAGATCCTTCACGCGGCCGCCGCGGATCATCACCACGGAGTGCTCCTGAAGGTTGTGACCCTCACCCGGGATGTAGCCGATCACCTCGAAGCCGTTGGTGAGGCGCACCTTGGCGACCTTACGGAGCGCCGAGTTCGGCTTCTTCGGGGTCGTCGTGTAGACGCGGGTGCAGACGCCGCGCTTCTGCGGGCAAGCGTCGAGCGCCGGAACCTTGTTGCGGCTCCGCTGGATCTTCCGCGGCTGGGCGATCAGCTGGTTGATCGTCGGCATCCTGTGCCCTCTTCCTCGGTCACCTAGGCCGGACTGCACAGGGCAGTCCGCAAAACGAATATGCGCCGGAGGGCCTGTCACGGACCCTCGGCGCGGTGTGGGCAGAGGAGCACGCCCGAAACGAACGCGCTCATACCTACGGATCTGACTTAAGCGTCAGGCGATTTGAACCCTCGGAGCGCGCGGGGCGATGGCGGCGGCGTCAAGGGGGTATGCCCAAGGGCCGTCGGCAGCCGATGGCCGTCCGAAGTGGCGCGCTTCTAGCCGCGGTTGTCCCGCAGGTCAATGCGGTGGCGGCAGAAAACTGCACCGCGCCGGAGGTTAAGGATCGGTCAAGGCGCGGAATCCCCGTCCGCGCGGACATGACCCTCACCGCATCACCGGACCGTCAACCACGGCCGCCCCCGCGCTCGATCCGGGACGGCATCAACCCGCGGCAGAACCCGGGCAAGGTCACGCGAATCGTCCTGCCGGTTCGAGAAGAACATCCACCGCCTTTCTCCACGCTTTCCCAGCACGCTGTGCTGATGACCCGGTGAAAAACGGAAATCCGGTCCGTTGATCGGATTGCGGCTTTCAGAGAATGATGCGGAGGCTCGGGACAGACCGCTCCGATCGTCTTCTCCGGATCGGAGATCGTCTTGCACCCGGCACCGAAAATCTTTCGTCGTCCGTGAACGGCCCGAGTTTTTGTCACCGCTCTGTCCAATGGAGATTCGCGTGCGCCGCCTCTTCGCTCTCGCCCTGGCAATCCTTTGTTCGGTGAGTGCAGCTCAGGCCGACAGGCTCGACGACATCCGGAAGGCCGGCGTTCTCCGGGTGGCCGTCTTTGACAGCAATCCGCCCTTCGGCTTCGTTGATCGCGGGACCCTGCAGATTGCCGGGCTCGATGTCGATTACGCACAGGCCATCGCCGACAAGCTCGGCGTAAAGGTCGAACTGCGTCCCACCAACCCGGCGAATCGGATCCCGCTGCTGATCTCCGGCAAAGTCGATCTGGTCCTGGCGAACTTCACGATCACGGAGGAGCGGGGCAAGCAACTCGACTTCAGCATCCCCTACTTCGCGTCCGGCCAGCAGTTCCTGACCAAGAAGGGCACCCTGTCGTCCCCCGATCAGCTCAACGGCCTGCGCATCGGCGTCGACAGGGGCACCACCAACGAGATCGTGCTGCGCCGGGACTTCCCGAAGGCGACGGTGGTCGCCTTCGATGACACGCCCTTCGCCTTCACGGCCCTGCGCAACGGCAACGTCCAGGCGATCACGCAGGACGGGCCGAAGCTCGTCGGGCTGCTGGCGAAGGTGCCGGACCGCCAGAATTACGAGATCCCGCCCTTCAGCATCTCCAACGACTATATCGGCGTCGGCATCCCGAAGTGGGAGGGCCGGCTTCGGGATCTCGTGAACGAGGCGCTGCGCGAGTTGGAGGCGCACGGCAAGGCGGCACAGATCTACGATCGCTGGTTCGGCCCGAACACCGAGCAGCCGCTGCCGCGGCTGTTCCGAATCGGCGACCGCAACTAGCCGAGGCCGGGCGGCGGCGATGGGCCAGCTCTTCGGCGACCTGTTGGCGCCTCGCTACCTCGTCTGGCTGATCCAAGGCTTCGAACTCACCCTGGCCCTCTCGGCGGCCGTGTGTCTCGCCGGCACCGGGGTGGGTCTCGCGGCGTGCTGCCTGCGGGAAGCGGGCGGCGCCGCGGCCGGGCGGGCAGTGGCCGGCTTCGTCGGGATCGTCCGGAACACGCCGCTGCTGGTGCAGCTCTTCGTCTGGTACTTCGTGGGCGCAGCCCTGTTGCCGAGCGGCGCGACAACCTGGTTGAACACGCCGCACGCCCTCGATCTGGGATTCGGCGCCGTGCATTGGCCGGCCTACGAGACCCTGGCCGGATTCTTCGGCCTCACCGTCTATGCGGGCGCCTATATCGCCGAGGAGGGCCGGGCAGGCGTCAACGGTGTCCGCCCCGGCCAGCGGGAGGCGGCCATCGCCCTTGGCCTGACGCCGGTCCAGGCCTTCCACCACATCGTCCTGCCACAGGCCCTGCGCGTCGCCTGGCTGCCGATCGTCGGCCAGTACCTCAACACGATCAAGAACACCGCCCTCACCATGACGATCGGCCTCGCGGAGCTGTCCTACGCGTCCCGGCAGGTGGAGACCGAGACGTTCAAGACCTTCCAGGCCTTCGGCATCGCGACGCTGCTCTATGTGGGCGCGGTCGCCCTGGTCGAGGCGGCGGGGCAGGCGGTGGCCCGCCGCGCCGCGGCTCCGGGACCGCGCCGATGAACCCTGCGATCATCACCGACAATCTCGGCTACCTGCTGCTCGGCGCCTGGCCCAGGGGCCCGGTCGGCGGGCTGGCGCTGACGCTGATCCTCTCCGGCCTGTCCGGCCTCGCCTCGGCCCTGCTGGGTCTCGTCCTGGGCATCGCCCTGGCGATGAGCGCGGGGCCGTCCCGCGTCGCTCTGACCATCGGGCTCGGCGTCTTACGCGCCGTGCCGATCGTGATGCTGATCTTCTGGAGCTACTTCCTGCTGCCGATCCTGTTCGGCGTGTCGATTCCGGAGATCGGCACCGTGGCGGCGACCCTGGCGCTCGTCGGCGGGGCCTATCTCTCGTACGGGGTGGCGGCCGGGATCGAGAGCATCGGCCACGGCCAGTGGGAGGCGGGCCTCGCCCTCGGCTTCGGCCGCTGGCCGGTGCTGCGCTTCATCATCCTGCCACAGGCGCTCAGGGCCATGGTGCCGTCCTTCGTCAATCAATGGACCACGCTCATCAAGGACACCTCGCTCGCCTACGTGATCGGCGTGCCCGAGTTGTCCTTCGTGGCCACCCAGGTGAACAACCGCACCATGGTCTACCCGGCCGAGATCTTCCTGTTCGTCGGCGCCCTCTACGCGGGCCTGTGCGTCGCCCTCGACAGGCTCGCCGCGCGGCTCGTGCGGCGCCGCTCGCGACCGACGGCACATCTCGGCTGAGGCCATCCTGACCGGAGCAGGCCCCTGGGTCGCCCGTCGTGCCGGATCGAACGATGGCCGCGACCTCGGATTCGGCCGGCGATGAAACGGTCTCCTGCCGAAACCGTCGCGCGATGCGTCCCACTCCGCCTTGGGGGGGAGAGGCAGCCCAGAGGGGCCGAAGCCATCCGGCGGAGATGAGAGGAGGCCCGTTGATGGCCGGTGCGGCCGCCGTGAGGACCCCGCCCCGGACGCGGGCAAGCCGGCAAATCCTGCCGGGTTGCCGAAGGGGACGTACCGGATCGGGGCAGGGGGGCGCCGGCAGGGTCTACGGAGAATTAAAGCGATCCGTCGAATTGTCGCGATCAACGGGCGGCCTGCGTGCCGCCGCGGGTCTGCGTCAAGGGTTTTGCGTATGGGTTGCGTCGCGGTCAGCAACGTCGTTCCGTTCCGGCGGGCCATTCCCGCCCAGGCACCGGGCGAGTGGGAGGCACGCAGCCGCCGGCGCAGCGAGCAGCGGTCCCTGCTCGATGCCGTCTACGCCACCGGCAGCATGGTCGTCGCCGCCGAGGATCGCGGGACGAAACTGACGGCCTCCCGGCTTCAGGTCTACGGATTCCTGGCGATCGAGGAGGTCGGCGAGGACGGTCTCATGCGGCGGCTCCGCCCCTCCGAAGCGATCCGCGCCCGCTCGGAGCGGCCCTGGCGCCTGTCGAAGCCCGCGAGCGGCGCGTCGGTGACGATCCCGAGCCTCGACGGCTTCCTGTTCGAATCAGGCGGCCAGCCCGCCTGAGTCCCGCCCGAGCGCTCAGCGACCGGTGCGCCGAGAGGCGCGCCGGTCGTCGCGTTTTGAGAGGCACGCCGGCCCGCATGACGCATCCGCAGCGAGTCGTGCGCGCGAGGCCGAATCGGAGCGCGCCGACGATCCCCATGCGACGCGGCCTCCTGACGGGCGCCGACTGGAACCAGGCCGTGCATCGGGTCAATCCAGCCATGCGCCGCCGACGATTTCACGCCGCTCCGCTTGCCATCCGGGGCGGCCCGTAGTATCCGCCCGGCCTTCGCGACATTCCGATGGGTGCTCGCACCCTGTGAACGCGGTGACCGCGCCGGTGTCCTTGCGACACCGCCAGCGCGGTCGAACACATGAGCCGGGGACATCAGGTCCCCATCAGGCGTCGTCCGCCGGGCAATACCGTCCGTGTGCGGAAACCCGCCTGAAACAAGGAGTCACGCACGTGATCCAGATGCAGACGAATCTGGACGTCGCCGACAACTCGGGTGCACGCCGTGTGATGTGCATCAAGGTTCTCGGCGGGTCGAAGCGCAAGTATGCCGGCGTGGGCGACGTGATCGTCGTCTCCGTCAAGGAGGCGATCCCGCGCGGTCGCGTCAAGAAGGGCGACGTCATGAAGGCGGTCGTCGTCCGCACCGCCAAGGACGTGAAGCGTGCCGACGGTTCGGTCATCCGCTTCGACAAGAACGCCGCGGTCCTGATCAACAATCAGAAGGAGCCGATCGGCACCCGTATCTTCGGACCGGTTCCGCGCGAGCTCCGCGCCCGCAACCACATGAAGATCATCTCCCTGGCTCCGGAGGTGCTGTAATGGCTGCCAAGATCAAGAAGGGCGACAAGGTCGTCGTGCTCACCGGCCGCGATTCGGGCCGGTCGGGCGAGGTGATCCAGGTTCTGCCGAAGGAAGGCCGGGCCTTCGTGCGCGGCATCAACCTGGTCAAGAAGCACCAGAAGCAGACCCAGAACCAGGAAGGCGGCATCATCTCTAAGGAGGCCGCCATCCAGCTCTCGAACATCGCGGTCGCGGATGCCAACGGCAAGCCGACCCGCGTGGGTTTCCGCATCCTCGAAGACGGGCGCAAGGTCCGGTTCGCCAAGACCACGGGGGATCAGATCGATGGCTGAGGCCGACAAGAACGCCTACACCCCGCGCCTGCGCAAGCACTACGACGAGGTGGTTCGCCAGAAGCTGATCGAGGAGTTCGGCTACAAGAACCCGATGGAAGTGCCGCAGATCACCAAGATCGTGATCAACATGGGCGTCGGCGAGTCCACCGCGGACTCGAAGAAGGCCTCGGTGGCGGCGGGCGACCTCGCCCTGATCGCCGGCCAGAAGCCGGTCATCACCCGGGCCCGCAAGGCCATCGCGACCTTCAAGGTCCGCGAGGGCATGCCGATCGGCTGCAAGGTGACCCTGCGCAAGCAGCGCATGTACGAGTTCATGGACCGGCTGATCACCATCGCGCTGCCGCGCGTACGTGACTTCCGCGGCCTGAACCCGCGCTCGTTCGACGGCCGCGGCAACTACGCCCTCGGTCTCAAGGAGCACCTCGTGTTCCCGGAGATCTCCTACGACAAGGCCGAGCAGACCTGGGGCATGGACATCGTCGTGGCGACCACCGCCAAGACCGATGCCGAGGCCAAGGCCCTGCTCGCCGCCTTCAAGTTCCCGTTCCGGCAGTGAAGCTCTCGGGCTTCAGACGCGGACACCGGAGATAGACCACATGTCGAAGAAAAGCTCAGTCGAGAAGAATGAGGCTCGCAAGGCGCTGGTGAAGCGCTTCGCGGCCAAGCGGAAGGCGCTCCTCGAGATCGCCAACAACGAAGCCCTCGAGATGGAGGAGCGCTTCGAGGCGCGCCTCAAGCTCGCGGAACTGCCGCGCAACTCGTCGGCCACCCGCATCCGCAATCGCTGCGGCATGACCGGCCGCCCGCGCGCCTATTACCGCAAGATGGGCATCTCGCGCGTGGCGCTGCGCGAGCTTGGCAACCGGGGCCTGATCCCCGGCCTGGTCAAGTCGAGCTGGTAAGGAGGTCCCCATGGTCAACGATCCCGTGGGCGACATGCTCACCCGCATCCGCAACGGCCAGCTGCGCCGTCGCAACGTCGTCCAGACGCCCGGCTCGCGCCTGCGCGCCAGCGTCCTCGACGTCCTGAAGGCCGAGGGCTACATCCGCGATTACGCGGCGACGGACCTCGGCAACGGCCGCACCGAGTTCGCCATCGAGCTCAAGTACTACGACGGGCGCCCGGTGATCCGCGAGATCAAGCGCGTCTCGAAGCCCGGCCGCCGGGTCTACTCGTCCGTCGGCGAGCTGCCGCACGTGGCCGACGGCCTCGGCGTCACCATCGTCTCCACCCCGCAGGGCGTCATGGCCGATCACGAGGCGCGCGAGCGCAACGTCGGCGGTGAAGTGCTCTGCACCGTGTTCTGATCGGGACATAAGGAGGTTATCCCATGTCTCGCGTAGGCAAGAAGCCGGTCCCCGTGCCGGCGGGCGTTACCGCCACGGTCACCGGTCAGACGGTGAAGATGAAGGGTTCGAAGGGCGAACTGTCCTACGACGTGCCGTCGCTCGTCGCCGTGGCGATGAAGGACGGTGCCATCGAGGTGCAGCCCGTCAACCAGTCCAAGCCGGCGCGCTCCCTGTGGGGCACGTCGCGGGCGCAGATCGCCAACATCGCCGAGGGCGTGTCGAAGGGCTTCGAGAAGAAGCTCGAGATCACCGGCGTCGGCTATCGCGCCGCGATGGCCGGCAAGGCCCTCAAGCTGTCGCTCGGCTACAGCCACGACATCGAATACGCGATCCCCACCGGGATCACGATCGCTACCCCGAAGCCCACCGAGATCACGATCTCCGGGATCAACCGCCAGCAGGTCGGTCAGGTCGCCGCCGAGATCCGCGATTACCGCGGACCCGAGCCCTACAAGGGCAAGGGCGTGAAGTACGCGGGCGAGTTCATCTTCCGCAAGGAAGGCAAGAAGAAGTAAGGAGGGCATCATGTCTCGCAAGCTCGAAGCCCTCGATCGCCGCAAGGCGCGCGTCCGCCGCGCGCTGCGGGCCGCCGCCAACGGCCGCCCGCGGCTCTCGGTGTTCCGCTCGTCGAAGCAGATCTACGTGCAGGTCATCGACGACGTCGCCGGCAAGACGCTGGCCGCGGCCTCGTCGATCGACAAGGCGCTCAAGGGCGAACTCAAGACCGGCGCCGACGTCGCCGCCGCCAAGGCGGTGGGCAAGCTGGTCGCCGAGCGCGCCAAGGCCGCGGGCGTCACGAAGGTGATCTTCGACCGCTCCGGCTACATCTACCATGGCCGTGTCGCGGCCGTGGCCGAGGCCGCCCGCGAGGGTGGCCTGGAGTTCTGATCTTTGGGACCTTGCCGGCGGCGCATCCGCCGCCGGCAAGGTCCCGATCGGGATCGTTTAACGACGGCGGGCCGGACGTGCCGTGCATGTCCGGCATTCGAAGCAATCGAGCGAGCAGGCCCGCCGCCTGCGCCAGTGAGATGAACGGGTAAAGCAATGGCACGTGAACGGGAAGGCGGGGGCCGCGGCCGCCGCGATGATCGCGAGGAGCGCGACAGCGAGTTCGTGGACAAGCTCGTCCACATCAACCGCGTCGCCAAGGTGGTGAAGGGCGGCCGTCGCTTCGGCTTCGCAGCCCTCGTCGTCGTCGGCGACCAGAAGGGCCGCGTCGGCTTCGGCCACGGCAAGGCCCGTGAGGTGCCGGAGGCCATCCGCAAGGCGACCGAGGCCGCCAAGCGCGGCCTGATCCGCGTCTCGCTCCGCGAGGGCCGGACCCTGCACCACGACGTCAACGGCCGCCACGGCGCCGGCAAGGTGATCCTCCGCGCGGCTCCGCAGGGTACCGGCATCATCGCCGGCGGCCCGATGCGCGCCGTGTTCGAGACCCTCGGCATGCAGGACGTCGTCGCCAAGTCGCTGGGGTCCTCGAACCCCTACAACCTCGTGCGCGCCACCTTCGAGGCGCTCAAGAACGAGGACAGCCCGCGCTCCGTGGCGGCCCGCCGCGGCATCAAGGTGTCGACCCTCCAGTCGCGCCGCCGCGATGCCGATCCGGCCGACCAGTCCGAAGCCGCGGTCGCGTAAGGGGAGGGTCCGATGGCACAGAAGACTCTCCGCATCGAGCAGATCGGCTCGCCGATCCGCCGCGAGGCCAGCCAGCGCGCGACGCTGATCGGCCTGAAGCTCAACAAGCTCCACCGCGTGTCCGAGCTGGAGGATACCCCCTCCGTGCGCGGCATGATCCGCAAGGTTGCGCACCTCGTGCGCGTCCACGGCGACGTGGCGTGAGGAGGTCCCGATGAAGCTCAACCAGATCAGCGACAATCCCGGCGCCACCAAGGACCGGATGCGCGTCGGCCGGGGCATCGGCTCCGGCAAGGGCAAGACCGCGGGCCGCGGCGTGAAGGGTCAGAAGGCCCGGACCGGCGTGTCCATCAAGGGCTTCGAGGGCGGTCAGATGCCGCTGCATCGGCGCCTGCCGAAGCGCGGCTTCAACAACCTCTACGCCCAGGACCTGAACGAGGTGAACCTCGGCCGGATCCAGGAGGCTGTCGACGCGGGCAAGCTCGACAAGGCCGCCACCGTGACGGTGGAGAGCCTGGTCGCCGCCGGCCTCATCGCCCGTCCCCGCGACGGCGTGAAGCTGCTCGGCGTCGGCGAGCTCACCGCGAAGCTCAGCTTCGAGGTCACCCGCGCCTCCAAGTCCGCCGTCGAGGCGGTCGAGAAGGCCGGCGGCTCGGTCACCGTCGTCTACGCCCAGGGTGCTTCCACCCGCGGCGGCAGCGAGGCGGCGACGGCCTGACGGGAGCGACGCCGGGACCCGTTGCACGGTTTCCGCGCACCCTTTAAGCCGAACCTTCGAGCGGCGGCCCTGCGACCACGCGGGCCGCCGTTTTTCGTTTCATCCGGGCTCCACCGCCCGGCGACATGTCCAGGACGCGACGCTTATGGCCTCAGCCGCCGAGCAGCTTGCCGCCAACCTTAATTTCGGTGCGATCGCCAAGGCCGATGAGCTGAAGAAGCGCATCTGGTTCACGCTCGGCGCCCTCGTGGTGTTCCGGCTGGGCACGTACATCCCGATCCCCGGCATCGACCCGGAGCAGTTCGCCCGGAACTTCCAGCAGCAATCGGGCGGCGTGCTGGGCCTGTTCAACATGTTCTCGGGCGGCGCGGTCGAGCGCATGGCGATCTTCGCCCTGAACATCATGCCCTACATCTCGGCCTCGATCATCGTGCAGCTCCTGACCTCGGTGATCCCGAGCCTGGAGGCGCTGAAGAAGGAGGGTGAGTCCGGCCGCAAGGTCATCAACCAGTACACCCGCTACCTGACGGTGGTGCTGGCTTTGGTGCAGTCCTGGGGCATCGCCATCGGCCTGCAGGGCTCCTCGGCCGCGATCGATCCGGGGCCGTTCTTCCTGGCCTCGACGGTGATCACGCTCACCGGCGGCACCCTGTTCCTGATGTGGCTCGGCGAGCAGATCACCTCGCGCGGCATCGGCAACGGCTCGTCGCTGATCATCTTCGCGGGCATCGTCGCCCACCTGCCGGTGGCGATCGCGGGCGCGCTGGAACTCGGACGCACCGGTGCCTTGTCCCCGGCGATCATCTTGGGCGTCGGCGTCGCCGCCGTGGCGCTCGTCTACTTCATCGTGTTCATGGAGCGCGCCCAGCGCCGCCTCCTGATCAACTACCCGAAGCGCCAGGTCGGCAACCGCATGTACGAGGGCCAGACCTCGTTCCTGCCGCTCAAGCTCAACACCTCGGGCGTGATCCCGCCGATCTTCGCCTCGTCGCTTCTGCTGCTGCCGGCGACCGCCGCAAGCTTCTCGGCCAATGGCGGCGCCACCGGCTGGCTCGGCACGGTGACGGCCTATCTCGGCCACGGCACCCCGCTGTTCATGGTGCTCTACGCGGCGCTGATCATCTTCTTCACGTTCTTCTACACCGCGGTGGTCTTCAACCCGCAGGAGACGGCCGACAACCTGAAGAAGCATGGCGGCTTCATCCCGGGCATCCGGCCGGGCGAGCGCACCGCGGCGTTCATCGACAAGGTGCTGACCCGCATCACGGTGATCGGCGCCCTGTACCTGACCCTGGTGTGCCTGTGCCCGGAGATCCTGTCGTCCTACGCGGCGGCGAGCCTCGGTTTCGGCGGCACGTCGCTGCTGATCGTGGTCTCGGTCACGATGGACACCGTGGCGCAGATCCACGGGCACCTGATGGCCCATCAGTACGAGGGCCTCGTGAAGAAGGCCAAGCTGCGTGGCGCCTCGACCACGCAACGCCGGCGCTGAGCCTGCTACAGAGGCGGGCCGCCACCAAGGACACGCCCGCCTCTGGCCCAAAGGTCTGGATGCCTGTCGGGCCCTGACCGGCTAGAAGACCCCGAACCCGGCGATGCCAGGGAGGCTTCGCCACCACGGCTTGTGCCCACAGAGAGAGTGGGCCGAACGAGGACAACGCCATGCGTATCATTCTGCTCGGGCCGCCCGGTGCGGGGAAGGGGACGCAATCCGAGCGGATCGTACAGCGCTTCGGCATCCCGCAGCTTTCCACCGGCGACATGCTTCGCGCGGCCGTAGCCGCCGGGACGCCGATCGGCCTCGAGGCGAAGGCCGTGATGGAATCCGGCGGTCTCGTCTCGGATCGGATCGTGGTCGGCATCGTCGCCGAGCGGATCGAGGAGGCGGATGCCCTCCGCGGCTTCATCCTGGACGGCTTCCCGCGCACGGTGGCGCAGGCCGAGGCCCTCGGCACGATGCTGGCCGGCAAGGGGATGGGCCTCTCCGCGGTGGTCGAGCTGAAGGTCGACGAGAACGCCCTGGTCGGCCGCATCGAGAAGCGGGCCGCCGAGACCTTGGCCCGCGGCCAGGCGGTGCGGAAGGACGACACCCCGGAGGTGTTCAAGCAGCGTCTCGAGGCCTATCGCGCCCAGACGGCCCCGCTGTCGGCCTATTACGCCAAGCAGGGCATGCTGGAGACCATCGACGGCATGCAGCCGATCGACAAGGTCACGGCCGACCTGATGGCGGTGCTGGAGCCGCACGAGGAGCGCGTCGCCTCCTGAGTCGATCGCCGCGCGCCGACCGCTCGGTGGCGCGCGGACGTGAACCCGAGGCGCGTTCAGTGGGTTGAGAGGCGCATCCCGGATCGGAATCGCCATGACCCTCCGCCTCTTCGCCACCGCGACGCTCCTCCTCGCGGTCGCACTCCCCCCTCTGCCGGCCTTCGCGCAGAGCCCCGCCCAGTCCTTCGTGTACGGGCAGAAGCGCTTCCGCCATGCCTGCCGGCCGCCGCTCAAGTATGTGGCCGGGACCTGCGCCCGCCGCTGCCCCGCGGGCTATCAGGACATGGGCGGCTATTGCCGGCTGCGGAACCAGGGCTTCCGCTGAGACGCGGCCGTCGGCTCTCGGCGGCCGGGACGATGCGTCAGACCCGCCCTTCGCGACGCAGGCTCCCGAAGAAGTTGGCTATGTCCATCTGAAGCGAGCGGTGGCCGAACAGGCGGAACGGGTAGCCCTCGTCGGTGCCGATGCGCAGCTCGATCATCGCCGTCATCGGGTTGTAGCGGAAGACCATGCGGCGCCCGGCGAAGGTCGCCCAGAGCAGGGGCGGCCCGTCATCCGCGCTCTGGAGCGCCACGGAGCCGGGCTCCGCTTCGGCGAGGATGCCGCCGATCACCGCGAGCGTCACCGGCAGGACCTCGTCCAGGGTTTCCTCGGCGGCCCGCAACACCGAATCGGCGAAGGCCCGGAGCGTTGCGCCGTCGCTGGTCAGAACCGCCATCTTGGCTCCTCGATCTTCTCGGCCCGGGTCCCGCACGCGGCGCATGACGGGACGCGGCCATGCCTGACGGTCGTTGACATCGGGCCGCCCGCGCGCTAGCAGGCCCTCCTTCGTCCAACCGAACGATGGTCCGAGGTGCCCTGTCCAGGGCCGCCCGCGGGCCGCGTCGTCGTTTCACGTGCGCAGGGGCCGGCCTCCACCGGACGCGCGCGACACCAGCCCGGACACCCGGGCCTGACATGGAGAGTGATCGTGGCCCGTATCGCAGGCGTCAACATCCCGACCAACAAGCGCGTCGTCATCGCGCTCCAGTACATCCACGGTATCGGCGCCAAGAAGGCCGAGGAGATCACCCAGAAGGTGAACATCCCCGCCGAACGTCGGGTCAACCAGCTGACCGACGCCGAGGTTCTCTCGATCCGCGAGACGATCGACCGCGACTACCTGGTCGAAGGCGATCTGCGCCGCGAAGTGTCGATGAACATCAAGCGCCTGATGGATCTCGGCGCCTATCGCGGCCTGCGTCACCGCAAGCAGCTGCCGGTCCGCGGCCAGCGCACCCACACCAACGCCCGCACCCGCAAGGGCAAGGCGAAGCCGATCGCCGGCAAGAAGAAGTAATCTTTTGGGATCGGGAGGTCGGGCTTCGCTCGGCCTCCATTCCGTCCCGCTGGGCGTCCCATGAGGCGCCCGGCCCTGGCTCGCCAGCCCTGCACGGGCCAAGCGGCCAAGTCCCAAGAAGAATCCCGAGCGCCTGGTGTTACGGGCGTGCCTGAAGGAAGAGTGAGAACAGATGGCTAAGGAACCGCAACGCGTCCGCCGCCGCGAGCGCAAGAACATCGTGTCGGGCGTCGCCCATGTGAACGCCTCGTTCAACAACACGATGATCACCATCACGGACGCGCAGGGCAACACGATCTCGTGGTCGTCCGCCGGCGCCATGGGCTTCAAGGGCTCGCGGAAGTCGACCCCGTACGCCGCCCAGGTTGCCGCCGAGGATGCCGGCCGCAAGGCCGCCGAGCACGGCATGCGCACCCTTGAGGTCGAGGTGTCGGGTCCCGGTTCGGGCCGCGAGTCGGCGCTGCGCGCCCTCCAGGCCGCGGGCTTCACGGTGACGTCGATCCGCGACGTCACCTCGATCCCGCACAACGGCTGCCGGCCGCGCAAGCGTCGTCGCGTCTGATCCGCGCCGGAGAAGCCTTTTGACGGAGAAGCTCATGACGGGATCGAAGCCGCTTCCGGGCGTGCTGCGTTGGAACCTCGGCGACCTTACGGTCACCGCGCTCAACGACGGCTGGTTTCAGGCCAGCCTCGATCTCGTCACGGGGATCTCCCAGGAGGAGGCCGGGCGGCTACAGGTGGCGGGCTTCCGCACCGAGCAGCCCAAGATCACGCTGAACGCCTTCCTGATCACCGGCGCCGGCCGCAAGCCGGTGCTGATCGATACGGGCTATGGCGATCTGGCTCCGGCCGAGACCCTCGGCCGGGCCGGCGCGGCGCTAGCGCTCACGGGCGTCAAGCCGGAGGAGATCGAAACCGTTCTCGTCACCCACCTGCATCCCGACCATGTGGGCGGGCTCGTGAAGGACGGTGCGGCCCGATACCCGAACGCCGAGATCGTGGTTCACGCCGACGAGGCGGCCCACTGGCTGCCGGACGAGGCCCTGTCGCGGGCGCCGGATGAGGCCAAGCCATATTTCGAGGGCGCCCGGAAGGCCGTGGCGCCCTATGCCAAGCGGATGCGGGAGCATCGGGGTGGCGAGGTTCTGCCCGGCATTACCGCACTCCATCTGCCCGGCCATACGCCGGGCCATTGCGGTTTCCGCATCGTCTCCGGTGGACAGTCGCTGCTGATGTGGACGGATGTGGTGCACCTGCCGGCGATCCAGTTCAAGAACCCGCAGGCGGGTGTGGGCTTCGACGTCGACGGAGATCAGGCGCGGGAGACGCGCAAGAAGATCATGGACGCGGTGGCGAGCGAGCGGACCTTCATCGCCGGCTCGCATCTCGAATTCCCGGCGCTCGGCTACGTGGATCGGGACGGGGCGGGATACAGCTTCGTTCCGGCACTCTGGGTCGGCGGCGAGTAACGGCAAACACGGATTCAGGGACCGTTCGGGGCGCCAAGGGGCGGCGCCGAACGGCCGAAGCGCGGGAACGGGCGTCGCGGATCCCGGGCATGGACGAGAGGTAGGATCGTGGTCATTCAGAAGAATTGGCAGGAACTGATCAAGCCGAACAAGCTGCAGGTCACGACCGGCGACGACCCCAAGCGGGTCGCGACCGTCGTCGCCGAGCCGCTCGAGCGCGGCTTCGGCACGACGCTGGGCAACGCCCTGCGCCGGGTGCTCCTGTCGTCGCTCCAGGGCGCGGCCGTGACTTCGGTGCAGATCGACGGCGTGCTGCACGAGTTCTCGTCGATCCCCGGCGTGCGCGAGGACGTGACCGACATTGTCCTCAACATCAAGACCATCGCCATCCGCTCGCAGACGGACGCGCCCAAGCGCATGACCCTGCGCAAGACCGGCCCGGGCCTCGTCACGGCCGGCGACATCGGCACGGTCGGCGACATCCAGATCCTGAACCCCGACCTCGTGATCTGCACGCTGGACGACGGTGCCGAGATCCGGATGGAGTTCACGGTGGCCACCGGCAAGGGCTACGTCCCGGCCGAGCGCAACCGCCCCGAGGACGCCCCGATCGGCCTCATCCCGGTCGATTCGCTGTTCTCCCCGGTCACGAAGGTCAGCTACCGCGTCGAGACGACCCGCGAGGGCCAGGATCTCGACAAGGACAAGCTCACCATGACGGTGGAGACCAACGGCGCGGTCTCGCCGGAGGATGCGCTGGCCTATGCCGCCCGCATCATCCAGGACCAGCTGCAGGTCTTCGTGAACTTCGAGGATCCGCGCAAGGAAGAGGCCGCGCCGCTCGCGCCGCAGCTGCCCTTCAACCCGGCGCTGCTTAAGAAGGTGGACGAGCTGGAGCTGTCGGTCCGTTCGGCGAACTGCCTGAAGAACGACAACATCGTCTATATCGGCGACCTCATCCAGAAGTCCGAGGGCGAGATGCTGCGGACCCCGAACTTCGGCCGCAAGTCGCTCAACGAGATCAAGGAAGTGCTCGCCGGCATGGGCCTGCACCTCGGCATGGACATCCCCGGCTGGCCGCCGGAGAACATCGAGGACCTCGCCAAGCGCTTCGAGGAGCACTACTGAGAGGCGAAGCCGCCTCGGGCTGAACGGGGCGGCGCTGTACGGCGCCGTCGGTTCGGCCGGTCCAGACCCGGGACTTCGCCGAGCCGACGCGAGGTCCCGAAAGAATCCCGCCGCAGGGTCATGCGGAATCAACCGCCCCGATTTCGGGGCACCCGGCCGTACCGTGGCACGGCGGCCGAGACGAAAAGGAAGCCAGCACCATGCGTCACGGTTATCGCGGCCGCCGTTTCAACCGCACCGCCGAGCATCGCAAGGCGATGTTCGCCAACATGTCGGTCGCTCTGCTCAAGCACGAGCAGATCATCACGACCCTGCCGAAGGCCAAGGATCTGCGCCCGGTGGTGGAGAAGCTGATCACGCTCGGCCGCATCGACAGCGTTCACACCCGTCGTCTCGCCATGGCGCAGCTGCGCGATGCCGACATGGTCAAGAAGCTCTTCACCGTGCTCGGCCCGCGCTACAAGGGCCGTCCGGGCGGCTATTGCCGCATCATGAAGGCCGGCTTCCGCCAGGGTGACAACGCCCCGATGGCCGTGATCGAGTTCGTCGATCGCGACGTCGAGGCCCGCGGCAAGGATTCCGGTCCGAGCCAGGTCGCCGAGGCCGCCTGATCCCTCGAAGGGCGTTCCGACGCTCCCGATGTCTGAGAAGCCGTCCCGGCTCATCCGGGGCGGCTTCTTGCGTTTCGCGTCCTGGCGAGCGGAGCGAAGCAATCCAAGGCAGCGCGCGGTCTCAAGCTGTCGCGTGTCCCTGGGTCGCTACGCTCCGCTCGTGATGACGATGCGCGAGTCATAAAAAAAACCCGCCGGCTCGCGCCGACGGGTCTGTAGCAGGGTCCACGTCTCGGATGGTCGCGGGAGCTCGCCCTGGCGGCCCGTATCGGACGGGCCGGGAACTCGACCGCGCCGCGTTCCGAAAACCCCTATCCCTGCCGGAACTCGTCCGGTGGACCGTCCTGGTCCAGATCGTTGTCACGCCTGCGGCGCGGGAAGATGCCGTGATTGCTCATGGTCCACCTCCTCTTCGTAACCCGGAGCCATCGGGCTCCACGGAGAGAGAATGAGCCGGCAACCGGTTGGTTGCAAGCCCCCCTCAGACGGAGGTCCCGACCGCACCCTCCAGCAGCGTGGCGACCCGGGCCGCGAGATCGGCCGAGCGGAACGGCTTGGCGAGCACCGGCAGGTCCTCGGGGATCTGCATCGCATCGGCGTGGCCCGTGAGGATCAGGACCGGCATGTGCGGATCCCGGTCGCGGATCTCGGCGGCCAGCTCGATGCCGCTCATGCCGGGCATGGCCAGATCGGCCACGACGATGTCGTAGCGGTCCCCCTGGAGAAGCCGGAGCGCAGCCTCGCCATCGCCGGCCTCCGTGGTGCTGTGGCCGAATCCGGTCAGGAAGGAGGCCGTCACGTGCCGCACCTGCGGGTCGTCGTCGACGATGAGGACGCGGGCGCGCCGGCCGGCGACCGGGGCGGCACCGGACGCCTCGGCGGCCTGCTCGGGGGCTTGGTCGGCGAAGGGCAGAGCCAGCTCGACACGGGTACCGCGCCCGACCACGCTGTCGATCACCAGCCGGCCCTTGGATTGCTGTGCGAGGCCGAACACCATGGCGAGCCCGAGCCCCGTCCCCTGGCCGACCGCCTTGGTTGTGAAGAACGGCTCGCAGACCCGGCGCAGGATCTCCTCCGGTATGCCGGTGCCCTCGTCGGTGACGCTGATGCCCAGATAGGTGCCGTCGGCGATCTCGGGATCGCCGCCGATGCTGAGTTGCCGGGTCGCCACCGTGATGGCGCCCCCGTCCGGCATGGCGTCCCGGGCGTTGATGCAGAGGTTGAGCACGGCGAGTTCGAGCTGGTCCGGATCGACCTGGACCGCCGCAAGACCCTCCTCGAGGTCGGTCCGGACCGTGACGAGGCCGCCGAGGCTGCGCCCGAACAGGTCGCTCATCCCGGTGATCAGGGTGTTCACGTCGACGGCTCGTGCCTGGAGGTCGTGGGCACGGCTGAAGCTGAGGAGGCGCTTCGTCAGGGACGCGCCGCGTTCGGCGGCTCCGCGGGCGTTCTCGATCAGCCGCTGGACCCGCGGTTGGTCGGCAACCTTCGGGGCGGCGAGTTCGAGGCTGCCGAGGATCGCGGTCAGGAGATTGTTGAAATCGTGCGCGATGCCCCCCGCGAGGGTGCCCAGTGCCTGCATCTTGTCCGATTGCCGCAGCCGGGCCTCCAGGGTCCGCTGCTCGGTCACGTCGCGCTCGATCATCGCGAGGTGGCTGATCGAGCCGCCGGCGTCGCGGATCGGCACGCGCGTCACGTGGCTCCACTGCTCGGCCCCCGTCGGGCCATCGCTGATGAGGCTCTCGGCCACCGCCCCGGAGCGGATCGCCGCCTCGTCCGCCGCCGTCACCGGGGCCGCCTTCGGGCCGAGGAGCTCGCCCTCGCGCCGCCCGAGGCAGGCGGCGATGTCGTGGCCGAGGAGGGCGGCCTTGCGGGCGTTCAGCCGCACGAACCGGCCCTGGGCGTCCTTGAAGCTGATCGCGTCCTGGGCGTGGTCGAGGAGGCCGCGCAGGAGCGCCCGCTCGGTGGCGAGGTCCCGGCCGAGGCTATGGCGCTCGAAGGCCTGCCGGACGGTGGAGCGCAGCAGGCCGGCATCCCAGGGCTTGGTGACGTAACCGACGATGCCGCCGCGGTTGAGGGCGGCGATCACCGCGGTGATGTCGGCGTAGCCGGTCAGCAGGATCGCCTGCGCGTCGTGAAAGGTCCGGGCCTCGGCGAGGAGCGCGTCGCCGGTCAGGCCGGGCATGCGCTGGTCGGAGAGCACGACGGCGATGTCGGGCTCGGCGCGCAGGATCTCCAGCGCCTCCGCGGGGCGCGAGGTCGTCAGCACCCGGTAGGACTCCTCGAACAGGTCCTCCAGGGCGATCAGGATATCCGGCTCGTCGTCGACGGCCAGGATCGTCCCTACACCTGCCGTACCGTCACTCATGCACTGGCGCCTGCCGCGGGATCCCGATCACGAAGCAGGCTCCCCCACCCGGGGCCGTCTCCACGGTGAGCGAGCCGCTATGCGCTTGAACGACGCTGTATGCAATCGCAAGACCCAGACCGGTACCGGACCCCACCGGTTTCGTCGTGAAGAACGGCTCGAAGATCTTCTCCCGCAACGTATCCGGGATTCCGGGACCGGTATCGCTGATACGGATCTCGTCGAACTCTGGGCTCGACTGGGTCGTGATCCGGATCGTGCCGCCCTCCGGCATCGCGTCGGCGGCGTTGCCCAGGATGTTCATCACCACCTGATTGAGCAGCGCCGGGGTGCAGTGGATCTCGGCGCGCCCCGCGAAGCTGCGCTCCACGGCGATCCGGTCGCCGAGCTTGTGCTGGATCAGGGCCAGCACCGTCTCGATCGCCTCCGGGACGTTGACCAGGGCACGTTCGCCCTCGTCGAGGCGCGAGAACTTCCGCAGGTTCAGCACGAGATCCTGGATCCGGGTCAGCCCCATCCGCATCGAGCCGACCCGTTGCCGGGCCTTGTCGACGGCGCGGGCGGCCGCGTCCGGCGCAGCATCCGGCAATTCGCCGAGCAGGCGTTCGACCGTGCCCTGATGGGCCAGGATGAAGGCCAGCGGGTTGTTGATCTCGTGGGCGATGCCGGCCACCAGTTCGCCCAGCGAAGCCATCTTGGCGGCCTGGACGAGCTTGGACTGCGCCTCGGTGAGTTGGCGATTGGCGTCGGCGAGGTCGCGGTTGGCGCGCTCCAGGGCGTCGGCGAGGCCGGCCCGCGCCTCGGCCGCCTCGGCCTCGGCGCGGGCGCGCTCCACCGCCCGCTCGCGCTCGCCGAACTGGCCGGCGATGCGCCGGTCATCCTCCTCCAGCAGGCGCCGCCGCACGAAGCCGCGCACCCGCAGCGCCAGGACCTCGGCATCGGTCTTCGAGACCACGTCGTCGGCCCCGGCCGCGTAGGCTTCGACGAGGAAAGTCTTGGCCGGATCGCTGCCGGCGATCCCGACGAGGTGGAAGCCCGCACCCGCCGCCTGGCCGGAGCGCCGCTCGCTGATCACCTGGCACAGGGCGAGGCCGTCATAGGCGTGGCCCAGGAGATCGACCGTCACGCAGTCGAAGGCCTCGGCGCCGGCCGCCGCGTCCAGGGCGGCCAGCGCCGCGTCCGGCCCGTCGGCGCTGACCACATGGTGGCCGTCCTGGCCCATCAGGCCGGCGAGGAAGGTCCGGTACGTCGCGCTCCCGTCGATCACCAGGATCCGCCCGCGCCGGAACGCGGCCGCGCCCGGGCCCTCGCCCTCGCTCGCGGGGCGACGCTCGCGCAGCAGGGCGCGGATCCGCAGGATCATCAGGTCGCGATCGGCGGATTTCGGCAGGTAGGCGTCGGCGCCGCTCTCGAGGCCCTGACGCTCGCCCCCGCTGCCGCCGGTCAGCATCAGGACGGGGAGGGCCCGGGTGCGCAGGGACAGGCGCATCTGCCGGATCAGCTCGTCGCCGTTCATGCCCGGCAGGTGATAGTCGGCCACCACGAGATCGGGCTGGCTGCGGTTGAGGTGGTCGAGGGCGGTCTCGGCGGAGGCGCAGCGCTCCACGGCGAATCCGTGCGCCTCCAGGAGCAGACGCAGCTCCAGGGCCTGCGTCTCCGAATCCTCGACGAGCAGGATCCGGGCCGGCACCTCAACCGTGCCGGCCTCGATCACGGCCGAGCCCCCCCGTCCACGAGGCGCAGGACGTGGTCGGCGATGCGGTCGAGGGGGAGAACGGCCCGGGCGGCCCCGAGCCTTACGGCCGCCGCCGGCATGCCGTAGACGACCGCGGTGCTCTCATGCTCGGCGACGGTCTGGGCGCCGGCCTTCTGCATGTCGGCGAGACCGATGGCTCCGTCCTCGCCCATGCCGGTGAGCAGCACGCCGATGCCGGAGGCTCCGGATTGCCGGGCCATGGACCGGAACAGCACGGTCGCGGCGGGGCGCTGGCCCGAGACCGGCGCGGAGTCGATCACCCGCAGGATCCGGCCGGAGCCGATCTCCAGGTGGCGGTCGCCCGGGGCCACGTAGACGCGGCCGGCTTCGGCCCGCTCCCCGTCCCGGGCCAGCGCCACCGGCAGGGTCACGACGCTGTCGAGCCAGCTGGCGAACCCGTCCATGAAGGCCGCCCCCATGTGCTGGACCACCAGCACCGGCAGCGGGAAATCCTGGGGCAGGGCGCCGATCACCCGCGCCAGCGCCGGGGGGCCGCCCGTCGAGGCGGCGATGCCCAGGAGGCTCGGCGCCTGCCCGGTCAGCTCGGCCGGCGGCGCGTGGGGCGCAGCGACGGCACGGCCCGCCCATTCGGTGCCGATCGGGCGGCGGCGGATGACCGGAACCTGGGCCATGATCCGCAGCTGCGTGCAGATCTCGCCGGCCACGCCCTCATAGCCGGCATGGGTCGTGGCCACCGGCTTCTCGACCACCGACAGGGCCCCGGCCCGCAGCGCGTTCATGGAGATGCGCAGCGAGGAATCCTCGACCGAATCCGCCACGACGACGATCGGTGTCGGGTGCTCGGCCATGATCCGGCGGGTCGTCTCGAGGCCGTCGATGCCCGGAAGGCGGATATCCATCGAGATCACGTCCGGCCGCACGGTCCGGAGCTTGTCGAGGGCCTCCTCGCCGGAGGCGACCGCGGCCACGAGTTCGAGGCGGGGATCGCGGGAGACGATGTGGCGCAGCAGCTCGCGCACCACGAGGCTGTCCTCCACGAGCATCACACGGACGGGGGTCATAGGAGCTGCCCGATCGTATCCAGCAACTGGCGCTGGTCGAACTTCTGCTTGGTGAGGTAGGCGTCGGCGCCGAGATCCAGGCCCCGGGCGACGTCGGCGGCATCCCCGCGGGAGGTCATCAGGATCGTCGGAAGCCGGGCGAAGCGCTCGTCGGCCCGGAGGGCCTTGAGCAGGCCGAACCCGTCGAGCCGTGGCATCTCCACGTCGGCGAGGACCAGGTCCACGGGCTCGATCTCGGCACGCAGCCGTTCGAGGGCATCCTGCCCGTCGACGCAAACGACCACACGGTAGCCGGCGGCTTCCAAGATGCCCTTCTCCAAGGTCCGGGTGGTGATCGAATCGTCGACGACCAGAATCGTCGCGCGGGCGGAAGCGCGCGGCGACACGGGAGTCGTCGAACGTGGAGCCGGCCCCATCGTTCCGAGCGACCCGCCCGGCGCCCCGGCCAGGGCGCGGACCGCGATCCCCTCGGGATCGAGGACCAGGACCGGCACGTCCCCGTGCAGGACCGCCGTGCCGGCGATCAGGCCCGGATCGGCCCCGAAGGCGGGCGCGGGCAGGACCAGGAACGGACGGACGTCGTGCAGACGATCGACCGAAAGGGCCAGACGGCCGCCGCGGGTCCGCAGCACCACGGCGGTCAGCATGCCGGGATCGGCGGGATCGGCCGACTGTCCGAAGATCGCGGCGAGGTCCGTGACCGGGTGGCTCGTCGCCGCATCCCCCTCACCGAGCCGCAGGATCGTCCGTCCCATCGCGACCGGGAGTTCGCCGCGCTTGAGGCGCAGGAGGCGCTCCACGGCGCCCCCCGGCAGCGCGTAGCTGCGCCCGGCCGCCTCGACCAGCAGCAGGCTGCGCCGGGCCGCCGAGAGCGGCAGGCTGAAGATCAGGGCGGTGCCGGCCGGATCGCGCGGCTCCAGGCGGACGCTGCCCATGAGCTGGCGGGCGGCGTCCGCGGCGACCGAGAGGCCGTAGCCGCGCCCCGACAGGGTATCGACCGCCTCGGCGGTGGAGAAGCCGGGCTCGAAGACGAGGCGCAGCAGGGTCTCCGGGTCGGCGGCGGCCGCGGGACCGAGGAGGCCGCGGGCCCGGGCCGCCGCCTCGATCCGGGCGAGGTCCGGCCCGGGCCCATCGTCGAAGACGGTGACCTGAAGGCGGGAGCCCTGCACTGCGACCGCGAGCCCGAGGCCCAGGGCCTCCGGCTTGCCGGCCGCGCGCCGCACCTCCGGCGCCTCCCAGCCGTGGCTGAGGGCGTTGCGGAGGGCGTGGAGCAGCGGATCCTTCAGGGCCTGCAGCGTGCCACGCTCCACCGGCAGGTCGAGGCCCCGCAGGTCGATATCGACCTCGCGGCCCTGCTCCCGGGCCGTCTCGCGCAGCGACCGGGCCAGCGGCGCCAGCACGGTCTCGGCCGGCACCAGGGCGAGGCGCTCGGCGGCGGCCCGGACGCGGGTCGCCGCCCCCTCGACCGCGCTGGTCGCGGAAGCTTGGCGCCGCGACAGATCCGCGGCCTCCCGGGCGAAAGCGTCGGCGCGGGCCGCGAAGGCGCGCCATTCGGGCCGCTCCGCGCCGGCCCCGGCGGCGATGGTCTCCGCGCCGAGGCGCAGGTCGCGGGCGAGGCGGGCGAGGCGGGCGAGGCCGTCGGCTGCGGGCGCTTGGCCCGCCAGGGTGCTGGCCAGATCGTGGCTCGCCCGGGCCAGCGCCTCGACTGCGTCCGCCGGCACCCGCAGGATGGCGGCGGAGGCTTCGGCCGGCTCGGGGGCCGGCTTCGGCGCAGGCGCGGCCGGTGACGGGGTCGGTGACGGGGCCGATGGCATGGCGGGCGGGCTCGGGGCCGGAGCCGAGGCCGGGCCGGGCGGCGGCGTTTCCCCGGGCAGATCGAGGAGGCGCCCGAGCGCCGCCAGGGCGTCGGGCGGCATCTCCGGGCCGGCCCCGTCCGTGAGGCCGGCGACGTAGGACTCGATCCGGTCGAGGACGAGGTGGACGGCGTTGGCCGCCTCGCGGTCGAGGGCGGTGGCGCCGGTGCGCACGCCCTCGAACAGGGTCTCGAGGCGGTGGGCGACCGCCTCGACCGCGGGGAGGTCGACGGCGCGCGCCGCCCCCTTCAGGCTGTGGGCCCGGCGGAAGACGTCGTTCCAATCCGGCGTGGCGCTGCCGAGCGCCCCGCGGATCGCCGTGACGTGCTCCCGATGCTCCACATCGAAGGCGGCGAGCAGGAGCTTGCGGATGTCCTCGGCCAAGGGGCGCGCTGCCTCAGTTCCGGTAGCGTTCGGCGAGGGCCATGAGGGCCTGGGCGAGTTCGGTGAGGTTGGCGGAGGCGGCCTCGACCTGCCGGGTGCCGGCCG
>NZ_JBEPLA010000026.1:0-29357 GCF_040545035.1 Methylobacterium sp. 1973 | reverse complement strand
CCGAGGCGGAGGCACGCTATTATGCCCAAGCCGAGGTCCAAGCCTTGGCCGCCTGAGCCAAACCAAACGGCCTCCGGAAAACCCGGCGCGGTTCACTTCCTGCGCACCGACTGGGAGGAACGCTTCGCCCGCCGCCCTGCGGCCGATCTCTACGCGCAGCTCTGCACCTGGGAGGCGGGCGACATCAGCCGCGACCCGCGCTACGGCGGCGATCTCACCCGGGCGCTCAACGCGATCACCGCCCGGCTGCTGCTGATGCCGGGCGAGACGGATCTCTACTTCCGCGTCGCCGACAACGCCGCCGAGCTGCCGCATCTGCGCGACGCCGTCCTGCAGCCGATCCCGAGCATCTGGGGCCACCGCGCCGGCAACCCGTCGATCAACCCGGCCGATGCCACCTTTCTCCGCGACACCGTGCGGGCCTTCCTCGCCACGGCCGAAGCGGGCGCGCCCTGATCGGGCGCGGAGAGCGGTGACGCGCCGGCCTCAGGGCGTGCGCCGCATCAGACCGCTTCCCGGTTGAGCCGAACCACAAGCTGATCGGCGAACTTCGCCGCCGCGACGGAGAGCGATCGCCCGCGCAACTGCGCGAGGACCAGCGTCATCGGCGTCAGGTCGCGGAGATCGATCGGGCGGCTGTGCAGGCGCGGGTCCTGGGGGATGCCGCTCGGGATCTGCAGGCTGATGAGATCCTCCCGCAGGACGAGGTTGCGGAGGAATTCGAGCGAGCCCGACTCGACGACCGGCCGGAGCTCGACCCCGCGCCGGGCCAGGGCGTGCTCGATGTGATGGCGGATGGCGAGCGAGTGGTCGGGCAGGGCCAGGGCATGGCCGAGGCAGTCGCGCAGCCGGACCGGCCCGGTCTCCGACGCCAGCGGATGCCCCGTGCGCATCAGCGCGCAGAGGGTCTGGTGTCCGGAGAAGAGCGGATGCAGCTCCGCCGAAGGCGGCGGTTGCAGGATCAGGGCGAGATCGGCCTCGAACGCCGCCAGGGCCGTCACGGCCTGCGCGTGATCGCGGACCTGGACCATGAAGCCGACCTGGGGGAACCGGGCCCGGTAGGCCTCGACCTCCTCGGGCACCACCTGCGTGACGAAGGCTTGGCTGCAGGCGAGCGACACGTGACCGCGGCGCACCCCCGACAGATCGGCGATCTGCGACCTCACCCGGTCGAGATCCGCCACCTGGTCGCGGATGTGCCGCGCGAAGAGCTCGCCGGCCGCGTTGAGCCGCATCCCCTGCGGCAGGCGCTCGAAGATCGGCGTGCCGAGCTCGTATTCGAGATCCTGGATCTGCCGCGTCAGGGCCGAGGGCGTCAGGTTCAGCCGCTCCGCGGCGCGCCGGATCGAGCCGGCGCGTGCGACCTCGGCGACGTAGGTGACGGTGCGCAGGTGCTTCACGCTGGCATCGTGCGCCCCCGTTGCCGAGAAAGCAACGATACGCTCAGAAAATAGCACTTCCTTGCAACAGGGAGCGCACCTAGCGTCACGGTGATAGCGATCCTGCAGGAGCCGTTCGATGATCCGCCGCCGCACCCTCCTGGCCGGTCTCGGGGCCGGCTTCGCCCTCGGTCCCCTGTCGCGGGCACGCGCCGCGGGCACGCCGGTCACGATCCGGATGGGCTCGCTCAAGCTGATCCACTCGATCGCGCCGAGCTTCTACGAGCGCTTCACCCCCGCGGGCGTGACCGTGGAGGTGGTGCCCTTCGAGAGCCCCACCGAGTGCAAGAACGCCGTGGTCACCAAGTCGGTGGATTTCGGCACCTTCGGCATCGCCGCCGCGACGCTGGGCGCCGCCGCCGGCGAGCCACTCGTGGTGATCGCCTCCACCTGCAACCGCGGGATGGCGGTGATCGCCAAGAAGGGCTCCGAGATCCACGCCATCAAGGACCTGCGCGGCAAGCGCGTCGCGATCTGGCCCGGCAGCACCCAGGAGGTCTTCGTCCTGGAGCGGATGCGCATGGAGGGGCTCTCGGTGAAGGACATCACCCCCGTGCGCGTCTCCTTCTCGGAAATGCATATCGCGCTCGCCCGCGGCGACGTCGACGCCTATGTCGGCGCCGAGCCGGGGCCCGGCGTCAGCCTCGCCTCGGGCGTCGGCCAGCTCGTCGAGTACCCCTACGGCACCGAGATGGGCGCGCTGAACATGGTGTTCGGCGCCCACCGCGACACGCTGGCCGAGCGGCCGGACCTCGTCCGGACCATGCTGGAGATCCATCGCAAGGCGACGGACTTCGCGGCCGGCGACCGCGACGCGATGATCGCCATGGCGGTGGCCAAGCTCGGGCAGAAGCGCGAGGCGCTGGAACTCTCGGCCCCGAACGTCGAGCTGACCTGGCGCCTCGGGCCGAACGAGGTCCGGCAGGCCGACGCCTATGCGCAGCACATGCTGGCGCTCAAGCAGATCAAGCGGCTGCCGGAGCCCGGCTTCATCGACACCCGCTTCGTCGACGCGCTGGGGCGGGCGTGAGCACCGGCATCGAGGCCGGCCCTTTGCCGGTGGCGGCGCCGGTGACTTCGCCGGTGACGCCGGCCCCGGCCCGCGGGGCCGGCGTCACCGGCGCCGGGCTCACCCACCTGCGCCGGCTGGCGCTCGCCTGCGTGGTGCCGGCCGTGCTCGTCGCGGTCTGGCAGGTCAGCACCGCGGGCCGGCCCTACAGCCTGATCCCGCCCCCCGCGGAGGTCTGGGCCGAGATGCGGGACCTCGCCGTCGGGGGCGTCAACGACGACGCGTTCAGCGGCACGCTCTGGACCCATATCGCGGCGTCGCTGAGCCGGGTCTACGGCGGCTTCGCGCTGGCCGCCGCCGCCGCCCTGCCGCTCGGCCTGCTGATCGGCCGCGTGCCCCTGATCCGGGCGCTGCTGGACCCCGTCCTGCAGGTGCTGCGCCCCGTCCCGGTCACCGCATGGCTGCCGCTGGCCATGATCCTGTTCGGCCTCGGGCCGCGCTCGGCTTTCTTCCTCGTGTTCCTCGGGGCGTTCTACCCGATCCTGGTCAACACCGTGTTCGGGGTCCGCTCGGTGGAGCCGCGCCTGTTCGAGGCGGCCGCGATGCTGGGCTGCACCGGGCCGGCGCAGTTCGTCCGGGTGGTGCTGCCGGCGGCGCTGCCATCGATCTTCACCGGCCTGCGGCTCGGCCTCGGCTTCGCCTGGGTGGTGATCGTGGTCGGCGAGATGACCGGGGTCCAGACCGGCCTCGGCGCGATCATCATGGAAGCGCGCCAGCTCTCGCGCACCGAGATCGTGATCTGCGGCATGGCGGTGATCGGGGTCGCGGGCTTCGTGTCCGACTGGCTGGTCATGCAGCTCGGCCGCCGGCTGCTCGCCTGGAGCCCCAATCATGGCTGACCCCACGATCCCGATCCTCGACATGCGGGCGGTCTCCAAGACCTACGCGGCGGGCGGCCGCCGGACCGAGGCCCTGCGCGAGGCGAACCTCACCGTGGCGCGCGGCGAGTTCGTCTGCCTGCTCGGCGCCTCGGGCTGCGGGAAGTCGACGCTGCTGCGGGTCGCCGCCGGCTTCGAGGCCCCGACCGCCGGGGAGGCCCTGATGTGGGGCAAGCCGATCGCCGGGCCGGGGCCGAGCCGCGGCATGGTCTTCCAGGATTACGGCCTGTTCCCGTGGCTCACCGTGCGGGACAATATCGGCTTCGGCCCGAAGGCCCGCGGGCGGCCCGCCGCCGAGGTGCGCGATACCGCCGAGCGCTACATCGCGCTGGTCGGCCTCCAGGCCTTCGCCGACGCCTACCCGCACCAGCTCTCGGGCGGGATGAAGCAGCGGGTCGCCATCGCGCGGGTGCTCGCCAACGAGGCCGAGGTCGTGCTGATGGACGAGCCCTTCGGGGCGCTCGACGCCATGACCCGCGAGCGGCTGCAGGACGAGCTGCTCGATCTCTGGTCGCGGACGGGGCTGACGATCCTGTTCGTCACCCACGCCATCGAGGAGGCGATTTTTCTCGCCGACCGCATCGTGATGATGTCGCCCGGCCCCGGCCGGATCGAGGCGATCCATCCGGTCGAGCTGCCGCGGCGGCGCGACGTGTCGAGCCCGGCCTTCAACGACCTGCGCCGGATGCTCGCGGCCCAGCTCCACAGCCACCACGCCCCGCGGGCCGCCGCCTGATGGACACCGCCCCCGACGATCCCCGCCGGCCCGAGAACCGCCTCGCTTACCGCGCCGCCGTTGACCGGCCGCGCCTGACCCTGCCCGAGGGCAAGCACGTCGCCGTCTGGCCGGTGGTCAATGTCGAGCACTGGCTCATCGACCATCCGATGCCGCGCCAGATCCTGGTGCCGCCGACCGCCGCGAGCCTGCTCCCGGACATCCCGAACTGGGCGTGGCACGAGTACGGGATGCGGGTCGGCTTCTGGCGCTTCCTCGAGGCTTTTTCCAGCCGCGGCATCCGCCCGACCCTGTCGATCAACGGCTCGGTCTGCACGGCCTATCCCCGCATCGCCGAGGCCGCCCACGCGGCCGGCTGGGAGTTCATGGCCCACGGCTTCCATCAGGTTCCGACCCACCGGGTCGAGGACCAGCCGGAGATGATTTCTCGCACCATCGCGGCGATCACCGCGACCACGGGGCGTCCGCCGCGCGGCTGGCTGGGGCCGGGCCTCACCGAAACCCTCGACACGCCCGACCACCTGCACGCGGCCGGCGTCGACTATGTCGGGGACTTCGTGGTCGACGATCGGCCCTGTCGGGTGGCGACGCGCACGGGGCCCCTCGTGGCGCTGCCCTACTCGGTGGAGCTGAACGACATCCCGCTGCTCGCCATCCAACACCACCGGGCCGACGAGTTCGTGGAGCGGGCGCTCGCCAACCTCGACCGCCTCGCCGCCGAGGCGGCGGGTCCCGGTCCCCTCGGCGGCGCCAAGGTGATGGGCTTCGCGATCCACCCCTACATCACCGGCGTCCCGCACCGGATCGGCCTGCTGGAGCGACTGCTCGACGCGATCCTGGTGCGCAGCGACGCGGTGTTCATGCAGGGGGGCGAGATCCTCGACTGGTACCGCGCCACCGGCGACGAATCCTGAGCAGCGACCCGAGGAACCGCCGTGCCGCCCTTCCCGACGATCCCGCTCCTGCACGCGGCCTACGCCGACGGCCGCGACCCGCGCACCGTCGTGGCCGAGGCCTACCGCCGGCTCGCCGCGGTTGACGACCCCGGCATCTTCCTGGCCCTGGTGCCGGAGGCCGAGGCGCTGGCGCAGGCGGCCGCGCTCCCGCCCTTCGACCCTGTGTCGAGGCCGCTCTGGGGCGTGCCCTTCGCCGTCAAGGACAATATCGACGTGGCCGGCCTGCCGACCACCGCGGCCTGCCCGGACTTCGCCTACACCCCGACCGAGACCGCGCCCGCCGTGGCCCGATTACAGGCGGCCGGGGCGATCCTGATCGGCAAGACAAACCTCGACCAGTTCGCCACAGGCCTCGTCGGCCTGCGCACGCCCGACCTGGTCCCGCGCAACGCCATCGATCCGGCCTACGTGCCGGGGGGCTCCAGCAGCGGCTCGGCCGTCGCGGTCGCCCACGGAATCGTGACCTTCGCCCTCGGGACCGACACGGCGGGCTCGGGGCGTGTGCCGGCGGCGCTCAACAACGTCGTCGGTCTGAAACCCTCCCTGGGGTCAATCTCCAGCCGCGGCATGCTGCCGGCCTGCCGGACCCTCGATACGCTCTCCGTGTTCGCCGGCACCGTCGCCGACGCCGACGCCGCCTTCCGGGTCATGCTGGGCTTCGACAGCGCCGATCCCTGGTCGCGGGCCTTGCCGGTGCCGCCCGCACCGGCCGGCCTTCCACCCGGCCTGCGGCTGGGCCTTCCCGATGCGGCGAGCCTCCGTTTCGGCGGCGACGGCCACTCGGAGGCGGCCTTCGCGGCGACGATTGCCGATCTGGAGACCCTCGTCGGGGCGGCGCTGCCGGTCGATTTCGCGCCGATGTTCGCCGTAGCGGCCCTGCTCTACGACGGGCCCTGGGTCGCCGAGCGCTACGCGGCGATCCGGCCGATCATGGAGACGCGCCCCGAGATCCTGCACCCGACGACGCGGGCGGTGATCGCCGCCGCCGGGCGCTACAACGCCGCCGACGCCTTCGCGGGTCTCTACAGCTTGGCGGAACTGCGACGGCACGCGGACGCGGTCTGGGACCGGGTCGACGTGCTCGCCGTGCCGACCTATCCGCGCCCGCAGACCTGCGCGGCGGTGGCCACCGACCCGATCGGCCCGAACAGCGAGCTCGGCACCTACACCAACTTCGTCAACCTGCTCGACTGGTGCGCCCTCGCGGTCCCGGGGCGGCCCCGCGCCGACGGCTTTCCTTCGGGGATCACCCTGCTCGCGCCGCGTGGCTCCGATGGGCTCCTCGCCGCCCTGGGCGCCCGCCTGCACGCGGCTGCGGCCGGCCGGATCGGCGCGGGGGAGACGCCCGTGCCGGCCGTGGCGCCGGGTCCGGCCCGCGGATGGCCCGGCGAGATCGAACTGGCGGTCGTCGGGGCGCATCTGTCGGGCCTGCCGCTGAACCGCGAACTCGCCGCGCACGGCGCCCGGTATCTGCGGACGGTGGCGACCCGACCGGAGTACCGCCTCTACGCCCTGCCCGGCGGACCGCCGCATCGTCCCGGACTGCTCCGGGTGGCCGAGGGCGACGGCGGCGCGATCGAGACGGAGGTCTGGGCCCTGCCGCCCGCCGCCTTCGGGGCCTTCGTGGCGGCCATCCCGGAACCGCTCGGGATCGGCACCCTGCGGCTCGCCGACGGGACCGCGCCGAAGGGCTTCCTGGTGGAGACGGCGGGCGTCGCGGGGGCCGCCGACATCACGCAGTTCGGCGGCTGGCGCCGCTACCTTGCCAGCCGCGCCGCGGCATAGCTGATTGGGCGATGCCAAAATCCACTCCGATGCGGTCGCAGCGCCGATCCACGCGCGCCTAACAAGTCCCCGCAGACCCAAGCGCACGGAGTCCGCAGAACCGAGCGCCGGTTACGCGAATCGGCGGCCGCCGGCCCGGATCGCGGGCTTCGCGGCACGAAAGCGCCGCGGTCGGCCCGTCGCGGCCGGTCCGCTTCTTGCTGATCCTCCGCCCGAAGAGTGCCCCGAGGCTGCCGAACCGGGAGACCCTGCATGCGTCGATCCCTGCACACGGACGAGGAGATTGCCTTCCTGCTGGACGAGGCCGCGCGGGGCATACCGATCGCCGCGATCTGCGCCAGCGCCCATGTCTCGCTCGGCACCTTCTACCGCTGGCGAAGACGCCTCGGCGGCCTGAAGCCCGCCGGTGTGGCCCGGCTCGATCAGGTCGAGCGGGAGAATGCCGGCCTCCGGGCGGAGGTGCTGCGGCTTCGGGCAGCCCTGCTCGTCCAGCCGGGGCGCGGGGCACCGGCCACGACGGAGCGCGCGAGCCTGAGCCAGCCGCCGCACCATCGCGGCGCCCAAGCCTGTGTCGGCCGGTTCGCCTTCGGACGCAGCGCGAACTGAGGCGGTCTCCATCTGCAGGAATCGGCTGATGCTGCCTCCCCGTCATCGCGAGCGCAGCGAAGCGACCCAGGGCAGCGGGACCGTTGAACGGAGCGCTGCCGGATTGCTTCGCTGCGCTCGCAAAGACGGAGGAGGCAGCATCAGCCGAGAATGCGCTCAGGCGGCCCCGGACGTCGACGCGAGGGCAGTCTTGGGCATCAGCATGTGCACGCCCTTGTTGCCGTCGACCGTCTGGGTGATCCGCAGGTTCCCGGCGAGCGAGCACAGCATGTAGGCCTGGTTGCGGGTGAGGCTGGTGCGTGCGCAGACGAGGCGCACCATCTCGCGCACGGCTTGGCGCATCGCCTCGTCGAGGCTCTCGTGCAGGCCGATCGACATCAGGTTGGTGGGCGTCTCGGCGAAGGGCCACGCGCCCGGGAGATCCTTGCGCACGGTGAGGCGGAACGTGCCGGTCAGCCCAGTCTCCAGGGCGGTGATGCAGACCTCGCCGTCGCCCTGCACGCCGTGGCCGTCGCCCGCGTAGAATCCGCCGCCAGGGTTGAACACCGGCAGGTAGAGGGTCGTGCCGACCTTCAATTCCTTGTTGTCCATGTTGCCGCCGAAGGCGCGGGGCACCGGGCTGCCGACCCGGCCCCAGGCGGGGGGCGGGGCGGTGCCCATGATGCCGAAGAACGGGTCGAGGGGCAGCTCCGTGCCCCAGGGCAGGCGGCAGAGGCCGCGGGCGGTGTCGATGTCGGCGTGGACGGTCTCGTACTCGGTGAACTCGTCCGGCAGGGTGCCGAGGAGCGGCAGGATCGCCACGAAGCCCCAGTCGAGGCGGAACTTCAGGTCGAGGATGTCGACCTGCAGCATGTCGCCCGGCTCGGCGCCCTCCACGTGGACGGGGCCGGTGACGAAGTGCGGGCCGGGGCCCCGCTCCAGGGTGTCGAGGGCGTGGAGCAGGTCGGCCGGCACCCGGGCGGAGTCGGGGTGGAGCGACTCGCGCCCGCCCGCCGGATGCGAGTGCAGGGTGACGGTGTCGCCCGATTTCACGGTCAGCACGGGCGGCAGCGCGGCGTCGAAATAGCCGAGCACCATGGTCTCGGGCGTCGCGGGGATCTCGTGATGGGTCGACACGGCGGCTCCTTCTACGGATGTCAGACGGCGATGTGACGGGTGAGGGCTTCGGGGTTCAGCACCTTCGGATCGCCGCGCTCGACGACGCTGCCGCGGGACAAGACCACCACGGAATCGGCGACCCGGAGGGCGAAATCGAGATACTGCTCCACGAGCAGCACGGTGATCCGGCCCTTGAGCCCGGCAATCACCGCCTCGATCGCGGCGACGATCGAGGGCTGGATGCCCTCGGTCGGCTCGTCGAGGAGGAGCGCGCGGGGCCGGGTGGCGAGCGCCCGGGCGATGGCGAGCTGCTGCTGCTGGCCGCCCGAGAGGTTGCCCCCCGGGCGGTGCCAGAGGCCGCGAAGCGCCGGGAACAGGGCGACCGCCTCGTCAATTGCGTCGGTCCGCTCCAGCCCGTGGGCCCGGGCCGCCACCCGCAGATTCTCGGCGACGGTCAGGTCGGGAAAGATTTCGCGCCCCTGCGGCACGTAGGCGAGGCCCGAGCGAGCGCGCCGGTCGGGCGACAGGCGCGTCAGCTCGGTCCCGTCGAGGGCGATCCGGCCGCGGCTTTCCGGGATCAGGCCGGTAAGGCAGCGCAGCAGCGTGGTCTTGCCGGCGCCGTTGCGGCCGAGCACGGCGAGGCAGGCGCCCGGCTCGACGTCGAGGCCGATCCCGCGCAGCACCTGCGCGCTGCCGTAATGCTGGTCGAGCCCCTCTACGGCGAGGCGGGCGGGCGGAGATGCACACGCTTGCGTCATCGGCCGAGGAACACCTCGATCACCCGGGCATCGTGGCGGGCGCCTGCCATGCTGCCCTCGTAGAGGGTCCGGCCCTCGTGCAGCACCGTCACCCGGTCGGCGATGGCCTCGACGAAGCCCATGTCGTGCTCGATCACCAGGATCGCCCGGTCCGGCCTGCGCAGGCTCCGGATCAGCGCGGCGGTCTGGGCGGTCTCGGCGTCGGAGAGCCCGGCCACGGGCTCGTCGAGCAGGAGCAGCGCCGGCTCGGCGGCGAGCACCATGCCGATCTCCAGCCACTGCTTCTCGCCGTGGGCGAGGCGGCCGGCCGGCACCTCGGCGCGGGGTCCGAGGCCGATCTCGCCGAGGACGGAGGCGATGCGGGCGGGCCGCTCGCGGGCGGGGAGCGCGGGCCCGCAGCCGATCTCCAGGTTCTCGCGCACAGTGAGCGCGGGGAAGACGCTGGGCTTCTGGAACTTGCGCCGCACGCCGGCCTTCGCGATCTCGGCCTCGGAGCGCTTGGTCAGGTCGATCCGGTCGCCGAGCATCACGCGGCCGGAGACCGGCTTGGTGATCCCTGAGATCACGTCGAGCAGGGTGGTCTTGCCGGCGCCGTTCGGGCCGATCACGGCCCGCACCTCGCCGGGATCGACCGCGAGCGAGACGGCATCGAGGGCCGTGAAGCGGCCGAAGGCGACCGTCAGGGCGTCGATGGTGAGGGCGGTCATCGGGCGCCCCGCAGCCAGGTCGGGCGCGGGCGCCAGCCCACGAGGTCGAGGAGGCCGTTCGGCAGGACCAGCACCACGACGAGCACCAGCCCGGACAGGATGAACGGCCACGCCTCCGGCATCGCGGCGCTGAGCCAGAACTTCAGGCCGTTGACCAGGATCGCGCCGATCACCGCCCCGCCGAGCCGCCCGAGCCCGCCGATCGCCACCCAGACGGCGATCTCGATGGACAGGTCGGGGGCCAGCACCCGCGGGTTGATGATGCCGACCTGCGGCACGTAGAGGATGCCGGCGAGCGCCGCGATCATGGCCGAGAGGCACCAGATCCCGAGCTTGAGCCGGGTGGTGCTGTAGCCCAGCGTGCGCAGGCGGGTCTCGTCGTCGCGGCAGGCGAGCATCCGCCGCCCGACCGCGCTGCCGACGAGGAGCCGCGTGCCGGCGAGCACCGCCGCCAGCGTCAGCAGGGCGGCGACGGCGAGCCCCGTGACGACGCCGGGGGAGCCCATCGGCCAGCCGTACAGCAGCGGGAAGCCGGTCATGCCGTTGTTGCCGCCGAGCCCGGTATCGTTGCGGTACATCAGCAGCATCGCGACGTAGACGAGCGCCTGGCTGATGATCGAGAAGTAGACGCCGTTGACCCGCGAGCGGAACGAGGCCAGCCCGAACACGAAGGCGACGAGGCCGGCGAGCGCCAGGGCGAGGACGAAGGCGTAGGCCGCGTGGTCGAGGCCCGTCCAGTAGGCCGGCAGGCTCTTCCAGCCCATGAACTGCACGAAGTCCGGCAGCACGCCGGTCACGGCCACGCCTTGGGCCAGCAGGTGCATGGCGCAGACATAGCCGCCGATGGCGAAGAACAGCCCGTGCCCCAGGCTGAGGATCCCGAGATAGCCCCAGACCAGATCCAGCGACACGGCGAGGATCGCGAAGGCGGCGAGCTGACCCACCGCGTTGACGAGATACGGGGCGGGCGGTGCCACGAAGAGCCCGACCGCGGCCGCGAGGCAGAGCCCGACGAGGCCGGCGACCAGGGGATCGCGCATGGCGCGGCGCCCCGGTCCGGCGGGGGCGGCGAGGGCGGTCTGCACGGCGCCGCTCATCGCCGCCGCCGCACGGCGAACAGCCCCTCGGGCCGGCGCTGCAGGAACAGGATGATGCCGACGAGCACGATCACCTTGGCGGCGACCGCGCCGGAGATCGGCTCGATCAGCACGTTGGCGCCGCCGACGCCGACGGCCGCCACCAGGGTCCCGACGAGGCTGCCGACGCCGCCCAGCACCACGACCATGAAGCTGTCGACGATGAAGCCCGAGCCCATGCCGGGATTGACGCTGTAGATCGGGCAGAGCGCCACCCCGGCAAGCCCGGCCAGGCCCGAGCCGAGCCCGAAGGCGAGCCGGTCGACCCGGCGGGTCGGCAGGCCGAGGCAGGCCGCCATGTCGCGGTTCTGGGTGACGGCGCGGATGTCGAGGCCGAGCGGGGTGCGGCGCAGGATCACGAGCGTCAGGACGAGGGTCGCGGCCGCGAAGGCGATGGCGAACAGCCGGTTCCAGGTCATGACGAAGTCGGCGTAGAGGGGCACGCCGCCGCTGACATAGGCCGGCATGACGAATTGCAGGTTCTGGGTGCCGACCGTCACGCGGACGAGGTTCACCAGGAACAGGCTCACCGCCCAGGTGGCGAGCAGGCTCATCAGCGGCCGCCGGTAGAGGTGGCGCAGGATCAGCGCCTCGACCGTGATGCCCACCAGGGCGACCGCCCCGAACGCCACCGGGATGGCGGCGAGCAGGTAGAGGTCGAGCAGGCCGGGGGCGAGGCGACGGAAGGCCTCCTGCACGCCGTAGGTGGCATAGGCGCCGAGCATGATGAACTCGCCCTGGGCGAGGTTGATCACGCCCATCAGCCCGAAGATGATCGCGAGCCCGGCCGCCGCCATGAACAGGATGCTGGCGAAGCTCAGGCCGTTGTAGACGACCGCGAGCCCGTCGCCGATCGCCACCGCCCGGGAGACCTGCGCGAGGCCGGCATCGAGGGCCGCCCGGAAGGCCGGATCGGCGGCGTAGGCCGGATCGCTCTTCAGCGCCGCGAGGCGCGCCTCAGCGGCCCCGGACGGGCTCGCGGCCACGGCGGCGATCGCCGCCCGGCGCCGGGCCGGATCGGGCGACGACAGGGCGGCGGCCTGGGCGAGACCGGCGATCGTCCCCTTCAGGCCGGCATCCGTCTCCGCGTCCCGCGCCCGGTCGAGGACCGAAGCCGGAACGGTGGCGATGCGCCGTTCCAGGATCGCGAGACCGGCGCTGCGGGCGGCCGGATCCGGGCCGGTCAACAGAGCGACGGTGCCGCGCGCGGTCTCGACGGCGGCCCGCTGGCGTAGGCCGAGGACCGGCGCGCGCGCCTCGGCGGCCGGACGCGGCGCGCCGCTGACCGCATCGCGCCCCTCGGATGCGCCCGGGCGGTCGAGCAGGAGTGCGCCCTCCGCCGGGCAGGCGAGACGGCGCTCGGCCAGCGCGCCGAGGAGCCCGCCGGCATAGGCGAGGTCGTCGGCCGCCAGATCGCCGCCGGCTTGCACGAGACCCTCGGCCGCGCGGACCTGCGCGGCGCCGTCCCCGCACAGACCCGCCGCGAAGGCCGCCCGGTCGATTGGCGCGGCGCTGGCCGGAGCCGTCAGCAGCGCCAGACAGCAGAGGGCCAGGAGCGCGCGGAGCCGATCAGCCATAGGGGCTGAACGGGACCGGCTTGGGGGCGTCCGGGGATTGCCAGAGGACGTCGAAGCCGCGCTTCTCGTTGACCGAGCCGATGAACACGCCGCGGGAGACGTAGTTGTTCTCCCCCGTCATGGTCAGCGTGTAGCCCGACGGGTCGTCGAAGCTGAGCCCCGCGAAGGCCTTGCGCACCTCCGGCACCGCGAAGGAGCCGGCCTTGGCGGCGGCGAGCGCCCAGAGGTTGACGCTGTCATAGGCCGAGACCATCGGGTCGATCACCGTGTCGGCGCTGAACGGGACGTTCTTGGCCTTCACGTAGGCGGCCCAGTCGGCGAGGAACTTTTGGTTGCGCTCGCCCTTGGCGGCCTGGAGATAGGCCCAGCAGTTCAGGTGGCCGACGAGCTTGGCGGTATCGAGCCCCTCAAGGTCCGCCTCCACCATGTCGAGGCCGAGAATCGGCACGTCGGTGGCGCTGATGCCCTGGTTGGCGAATTCGCGCAGGAAGTCGGGGATCGAGGAGCCGACCACGGTGAGCACCACGATCGCCTGACCGCCCGGCTGGCTGGCGAAGCTGCGGACCTGATTCACCAGCGTCTGGAAGTTCGAGAAGCCGAACGGCACGTATTCCTCGCGCCACGCGCTCTCGGGGATGCCCTTGCTCTTCCAGTAGCCCTTGAGCTGCTTGTTGATCGTGCGCGGCCAGACGTAGTCCGAGCCGATCAGGAAGAACCGCTTCGCCCCGACCCCGTCCGGGCCCATCAGGTAGTCGACCGCCGGCAGCACCGAACTCGCGGGCGGCGAGTTCACGTAGACGACGTTCTTGGAATTCTCGTCGCCCTCGAAATGGAGCGGGTAGAACAGCAGCCCGTCATTCTGCTCGACCACCGGCAGCACCGACTTGCGCGACACGGAGGTCCAGCAGCCGAACAGGGCCGCGACCTTCTCCTGCTGGAGCATCTGCCGCCCGACCTGCGCGTAGAGCGGCCAGTCGGAGGCGGGATCGGAGGTCAGCACCTCGATCTGGCGGCCGTTGACGCCGCCGCGCCCGTTGATCGCGTCGGCGGCCATGCGGACCACGTGGTTCAGCCGGCCCTCGAGATTGGCCATCGTGCCCGAGGACGAGAACAGGCAGCCGAGCTTGACGGTGTCGGCGGCGAAGGCCGGCCGGATGAGGGCCGGGCCTGCGAGCAGCGCCGCCGTGCCCGAGATGCCTGTGCCCAAGACGCCGCGTCGCGTGAGATGCGTCATCGACCCCGAAGCTCCCTGGATGGACCGCCCGATTGTCGGCCGGGGGCCGGGAGACGGGAAGGTCAAAGAGGCTGCAGGCCGGCATGGGCCTTGCGCATATTGGCAGCATTTGTGCGCGCTGCGGGCGGTCCTGTGCCGAGAACGTCAAAATTCTCGTATCGGGTGCCGAACTGGTGTCGCCCGTAGCGCGTCGACGGGATGCCTGCATCCAGCGACGGCATCAGTCGGAAGCCGTGTCCGACCGGGCGCGGACGGACGCGCCGGTCGGGGTGCCCTCGCCGGACGCGGCGCGGACCGGCGGGCGTGCCGGCGAAGCCGTGGGCTGCCGGGTGGCCGGATCTCCGCGACGCCGCGACCCTGTCGCGACATCACCGACGCCGGCACGAAAGTGGCAGGATGGCGCCGTCGCGGTCCGCCCCGGGCCCGCGCACCGGGAGCGGCGGGATGGACACGGTATCGGCGATCGGCACGGCGGTCCGCGCGCAGCGCGGCCGGGTGGCGGCTTTGTTCGACGACCTCGCCCGGTGCGGCCGGACCGATCCCGGGTTCACGCGGGCCTCCTACAGTCCGGAGGAGAGTGCGGCGCACGCGGTGGTGATGCGCTGCGCCGCCGCTCTCGGCCTCGCGATCGGGCGGGATGCGGCCGCCAACACCACCCTGACGCTGCCGGGGCGGGACCGGAGCCTGCCGCCGATCCTGATCGGCTCCCACCTCGACACCGTGGCCCACGGCGGCAATTTCGACGGCGCCGCCGGGGTGGTGGCCGGTCTCGCCGCCGTCGCGGCGCTCCGCGAGTTGGGGCTGACCCCGGCGCGCGACATCACCGTCATGGGCATCCGCGCCGAGGAGAGCGTCTGGTTCCAGGTCTCCTACATCGGCAGCCGGGCGGCCCTCGGAACCCTGCCGGACGGGGCGCTCGACGCCGCCCGGATCGACAGCGGCCTCAGCCTCGCCGCGCACATCGCCCGGGAGGGCGGCGACCCGGAGGTGCTGCGCAGCGGCCCGCCCGCCCTCGACGCCGCCGCGATCCACGCCTTCCTGGAGGTGCATATCGAGCAGGCGCCGAGCCTGGAGGAGGCCGGGATCCCGGTGGGCCTCTGCACCGGGATCCCCGGCAACGTCCGCTACCCCGACGTCCGGATCGTCGGGCGCTACGACCATGTCGGAACGCCCCGCCGCTTCCGCCGCGATGCAGCCATGGCGGGCGCCGAGATCGCCCTGGCCCTCGATCGGGTCTGGGCGGAGCGCGAGGCCGCCGGCTGCCCGATGGCCGTCACCTTCGGCCGGTTCCACACCGATGCCGCGGCCCACGGCCTGACCACCGTCCCCGGCGAGTTCCGGTTCAGCCTCGACATGCGGGCCTACGCGGCCGAGGTGCTGGCGGCCTTAGAGGCCGCATTCCTGGCCGCCGTGACGGACGTGTCGGAGCGCCGCGGTGTCACGGTGGCCCTCGGGCCCCGCGCCGAGGCGGGCGTCGGCGCGGTTTCGCCCCGGATCCGCGACGGGCTCGCGGCGGCCGCGGACGCGCTCGGCATCGCCACCCGGCCCCTCGGCAGCCCGGCCTCGCACGACGCCGCCGCCTTCGCCAAGGCCGGCGTGCCGATGGCCATGCTGTTCGTGCGCAACGCCAACGGCAGCCACAACCCCGACGAGGCCATGGCGATCGACGACCTTCTCGACGCCGTCGCGATCCTCACCACCTGGCTGGCGGTGGAAACCTGCGACGGCTGAGGGCGGGCCTCATCATGCGGCGAAGCGCGCGAGGCCGCCGACGGGCGTGCCGAGCACCGCGTCGTCGCGCATCACGAGGTGGCCGCGCACGAGCGTGGCGACGGGCCAGCCGGTGACCTCGGTGCCGGCGAAGGGCGTCCAGCCGCAGGGCGAGACGATCCAGGATTCCTCGATCCTGCGGCGCGCCTTCAGGTCCACGAGGGTGAAGTCGGCGTCGTAGCCGGCGGCGATCCGGCCCTTGCCGCGGAGCCCGTAGACGCGGGCCGGGCCGGCCGCCATCAGGTCGACCAAGCGCGCCAGCGGCAGGCGCCCGGCCGCGACGTGGTCGAGCATGATCGGCACCAGGGTCTGGACCCCGGTGAGGCCGGCCGGGCAGTCCGGCCAGGGCCGCTCCTTGGCGGCCCGCGCATGGGGCGCGTGATCGCTGCCGATCGTGTCGACGGTCCCGTCGCGCACGGCCGCCCAGGCGGCCGCCCGGTGGCGCTCGTCGCGGATCGGCGGGTTCATGACGCCGAAGCCACCGAGGGTGTCGTAGCAGTCCGGGGCCACCTGCGTGAGGTGATTGACCAGCACCTCCACGGTGGCGACGTCGCGGAAATCGCGCAGGTAGGCGAGTTCCTCGGCGGTGGAGACGTGCAGGATATGGGTCGCCCGGCCGGTCTTCCGCGCCAGCGCCATGAGGCGGCGCGTGCCCAGGAAGGCGCATTCCGGGTCGCGCCATTCCATGTGGGTCCGGTACGGCTGGCCCCGGCTGAACAGCGGCTTGCGGGCCTGGAGCCGGTCCTCGTCCTCGCTGTGGAAGGCCATGCGCCGGTGGCCGGCGCGCATGGCGCGTTCGAGATGCGCGTCGTCCTCGATCATCAGCGCCGCCGTGGAGCTGCCGGCGAAGACCTTGACGGCGCAGACGCCCGGCGCGCGCTCCAGCGCGGCGAGCGCGTCGATATTGGCCTTCGTGCCGGCCACGTAGAGGCCGATGTCGCACCAGCTCCGGCCCGCAACGTAGTCGCGCTTCCACGCGAGGCGCTCGGTATCGGCAATCGGCGGGACGGTGTTGGGCATGTCGAACAGGGTGGCGATCCCGCCCAGCACCGCGGCCCGCGTGCCGGTCTCGATCGTCTCCACCGCCGGGTCGCCGGGGTCGCGCAGGTGGACGTGGCTGTCGATCAGGCCGGGCAGGACGTGCAGGCCCGCGGCGTCGATCACCGCCTCCGCGGTCGCGCCGGCCGGGGTCGCGAGGGCCGCGATGCGCCCGTCGCGGATGCCGAGATCGATCGCCTCGGTGCCCCAGGGCGTCACGCAGGTGCCGCCGCGGATCAGCAGGTCGTAGTGCATCGCCGGTGTCTCCCTACAGGTCCGCCCGGAGCAGGACCGCCCCGAGGGCCGCCGCCACCGCCTGCTGGCAGGGCTCGACGACCGGACACCCGACCGCCCGCTCGACGGCGGCCCGGTGCGGGGCCATGCCGGCGCAGCCGAGCACGATGACGTCGGCGCCGTCGCGCGCGACCAGGGTCCGGGCCGCCGCGATCAGGCGGTCGCGGATCGCCTCCCCCGCCGTCTCGTCGGCCCGGGCCTCCACGGGCCGGCTGCCGGCATAGCGTTCGCCGAGGCCCATCTGGCGGACCATCCGGCGCTGGCGCCGTACGCTGCCCTCCGAGAGGGCGACGATGCCGAAGCGCTCGCCGAGGGTGAGCGACCGGAGGAGGCCCCACTCGGCGATCCCCATCACGGGCCTGCCGCCGGCGACCTCGCGGGCCGTATGCAGGCCGGGGTCGCTGAAGCAGGCGATGACGAAGGCGTCCGCCGGATCCTCCGCGATGCGCCGGGCCAGCGGCATCACCACGAAATCCGCGTCCTGCTGGGTCGCGATGCCCGCCGGCCCCTCGGGCAGATCCGTCACCGCGATGACGGGGCCGCCGGCCAGGCGCAGCGGCGTCAGCGCCGCGTCGATGGCGGCCGTCACCGCCCGGGAGGCGTTCGGGTTGATGACCAGGATGCGCGCGGGTCCGGTGGTGCCGCGATGATGCATGCCGCCTCCTGCGGAACCGACGCGCGGGCCTGCCGCTGATGACAGTGGCCCGCGCGATGCGAAACTCGGGCCGCGCTGCGCCGCGATGCCGGCCCGATCAGGCACCGATCTTGCCCGCCTCGTCGGCGCCAGAGAGAGGGTATCGATGTACGACGATGCTGCGGACAAGAGCGCCGGCGCCACCCTGGTGACGGGGGCACGGTGGGTCGTCGCCTGGGATCCCGACAGCGGCGGCCACGTCTACCGCACCGGCGCGGACGTGGTGTTCGAGGACGGCGTCCTGATCCATGTCGGTCCGGATTACGCAGGCCCCCCGCCGGCCCGGACCATCGACGCCTCCGGCTGCCTGGTCATGCCCGGCCTCGTGGACATCCACACCCACCTGTTCTCGGAGCCGATGAACAAGGGCATGTGGGACGAGGTCGGCAGCCAGCGGCTCTACAACACCTCGCTCTACGAATACCTGCCGATCCTGCGGCCCGACGCGGAGGGGACGCGGGCCGCCTACGGGGTGGCGCTCGCCGAGTTGGCGCTCTCGGGCGTCACCACCGTCTGCGACCTCGCTTTGCCGAGCGACGGCTGGCTCGATCGCCTCGGCGCGTCGGGCCTGCGGGTCTGCATCGCCCCGATGTTCCGGTCAGGGCGATGGCTCACCCGGAACGGCCACAGCGTCGAGTACGAGTGGGACGCGGCGGCGGGCCAGCGCGGCCTGGAGCAGGCGCTCGCCGAAATCGAGGCGGCGCAGCGCCACCCGAGCGGGCGCCTCTCCGGCATGCTCTGCCCGGCGCAGGTGGATACCTGCACGGCGGAGCTGATGCGCGACGCCCATGCCGAGGCGGTCCGGCGCGACCTGCGGTTCCACACCCATGCGGCGCAGTCCCTGTCGGAATTCCACGAGATCACCCGCCGCACCGGGATGACGCCGATCGAGTGGCTCGACGATCTCGGCGTGCTCACCGAGCGCACGATCGTGGGCCACGGGATCTTCCTCGACGACCATCCCTGGACCCACTGGCACAGCCCGGGCTCGGACATGCGCCGCCTGGCCGAGCGCGGCGCCACGGTCGCCCATTGCCCGACGGTCTTCGCCCGCCGCGGCATCGCGCTCCACCATTTCGGCCGCTACCGCCAGGCCGGGGTGAACATGGGCATCGGCACGGACGTCTACCCGCACAACATGCTCGACGAGATGCGCCTCGTCGCGTACCTCGCCCGGGTCGTCGCCGAGAATCCCCGCGATACCCGCGCGGCGGACGTGTTCCACGCCGCCACTGTGGGCGGCGCAAGGGCGCTCGGGCGCGACGACATCGGCCGGCTCGCGCCGGGCTGCAAGGCCGACTTCGTTCTCGTCGACTGCGCGCATCCGGCCATGCGGCCGTGCCGCGATCCCGTGCAGTCGCTGATCTACTCGGCCGGCGACCGCGCGGTCCGGCAGGTCTTTGTCGGCGGCCGCGAGATCGTGCGCGACGGCCGCGCCCTAACGGTCGACTACGCGGCGGCCGCGGCGGCGCTGGAGGAGGCGCAGGGCCGTGCGCTGGCGCAGATCCGGCAGCTCGACTGGGCCGGGCGCGGCCCCGACGCCATCGCGCCGCCGACCTTCCCGGGGCTGTGAGGCCCCGGCGCCGTGATCCTCAGGCGGGCCGGACGTTCCAGAATGTCGGAAACCCGTCGAGGATCCCGGTGAGGCGGGAACGGTATGCGGTCGGCTGCAGGTACTGGCCGAGGGGGTAGTAGGGCACGTCCTCCATCGCCTGGAGCTGGATGTCCCGGCACAGGGCGGCGCGGGCCGCCTCGTCCGGAGCCGTGAACCACGCGTCCCGCAGGGTCTCGATCCGCGGGGTCGTGGCCCAGCCGGCATAGCCGCTCTCGCCGGTGCCGCGCAGGGCGATGTAGCCGGCGGGGTTGAGCCAATCCATGCCGGACCAGTTGGTGACGAAGGCGCTCCAGCCGCCCTCGGAGACCGGCCCCTTGCGGTTGCGCCGCTGCAGCATCGCGTTGAACTCGACCGCGTAGACCTCGACATTCATGCCGACGCGCTGGAGCAGGTCGGCCGCGACCTGGCCGAGCGCCAGAAGCGGGGCCGAGTTCGACGGCACCATCAGCAGCACGGTTTCGCCGGCGTAGCCGGCCGCTTTCAGGTCGGCCCGCACCTTGGCCGGATCCCGCGGTGTGGTGAGCGGCCCGAGCCCGTCCGTCGAGGCCATCGGCGTGTCCGGACAGAAGAAGCCGAGGGGCACGTGGAACAGGCTGGGATCGTCGGCGCCCACCACGCCCTGCATGCAGGACGTCTGGTCGATCGCCCCCCAGAGCGCCCGCCGGATCGCCGGGTTGTTGAAGGGTGGCTGCAGGTGATTGACCCGCAGCATCGTCACGAAGCCGGTCGAGTCGAGGACGCGGGTGGTCACGCCCTTGGCGGCCTTCAGCAGACCGAGCTGGTCGTGCGAGGCGTATTCCTGCCAATCCGCCTCGCCGGCGACCAGCGCCGAGGTGGCCGTGGATGTGTCGCCGATGACGCGCCACTCCACCCGGTCGTAGTGGACGATTTTCGGACCGGAGGTCCAGGTGGGTGTGCCGTCCGTGCGGGGCACGTAGCCCTCGAAGCGGGTGTAAACCGTGCGGTCGCCGGGCACGCGCTCGTCCGCCTTGAAGCGGAACGGCCCCGAGCCGATGAGTTCCGGCACCTGCTGGAACGGGTCGGTGACGGCGAGGCGCTCCGGCATCATCGCGCAGACCGGCACCGAGGCCTTGCCCAGCGCGATCGGCAGGAGCGGGAAGGGGCGCTTGAGGCGGAACCGGATCGTCCGGTCGTCGGGCGCCGACAGCTCGTCGGTCGCCTCCATCAGGGAGCCGCCGAACGGGTCGCGCTTGGCCCAGCGCCGCAGGGAGGCGACGCAGTCGCGGGCCAGCACGGGGGTCCCGTCGTGGAAGCGCAGGCCCTCGCGCAAGGTCAGGTCCCAGCGGCGCCCGTCCTCCTCGATCCGGTGGCCCTCGACCATCTGCGGCGTGGCGCGGAAGGCGCCGTCCATGCCGTAGAGCGTGTCGAAGACCATGTAGCCGTGGTTGCGGGTGATGTACGCGAAGGTCGTCACCGGATCGAGCGTGACGAGATCCTGCTGCGGGATGAAGCGCAGGGTTGTTGTGGCCTCCGCGCGGACCCGGGATGGTGCCGCGACTGCGCTCGCCACGACGGCTCCGGCTCCCTGCAACAGCGTACGCCGCTTCATCGGACAAGTCCCACTCTGCGCGGGCGGTGATTGGACGACCGCTCGCGGTGGTTCGGTACGATCACCGAACCTGGCAACCCGCAGGCTTGCAGGAACGAGGCCGCGGTCCGTCGGGTTCGGACCCGTCGCGGGGGCCACTCTGCCGGCAGGCTGGCACTGTGGAGGAGTGCGGCCTCCCGCCTTTCGGCTGCTAAAGCTCGGATGGCAGAAGCGGCTCGACCACCGCCCAGAGGTCGTCGGATACGAGCGCGTCCGTACCTGCATAACCTGCTCAGTGCGGATTTGTCCGGCGTTCTCAGGCCTCCGCGCCTGTCCGATCGCGCCCGCTCATGAGGCATTGTCGAGGCTAGCTCGATGACCGAGTTGCGCGCGAAGCAGTCAATCGAGGGTCAAGCTCGGGCGGCTGCTTGGTGCCCAATGCAGCCATCTGATCGCGTCACCGCCGAACTTAAAAGCGGACTCGCCCCGAAGCGCCCGTCCGGCAAAGCCAGCGGCGGTCGCTCACTCGTTGCAGGCAGGGCGATTCAGCTCGTGGCGCCGCATCTTCTCGTTCAGGGCATGTCCGAGACGGTAGCCTTGATCACGAGCGGCCCGTGCCAGGGCTGAGGCGCCCCGGTCAATGAGCCGGGGTCGCACTGCGAGGGATCAGAGGGCGAGCGTCAGGGTCCCGCTGGCGCGGGAGACGCAGGGCATCAGGTGATCTCGGCGTCTGGCCTGGGGCAGCACGACGTCGCGGTGGATCACGTCGCCTTCCCGGTAGCCGCATTCGCAGGCGCCGCACACGCCGATCTCGCAGGAAGAGGGCATGTTGACCCCGTTCTGGCGCAGGACCTCCAAGAGCGAGGTCTCAGCGGGGACATGCAGGGTCGCGCCGGTCGAGGCGATCTGCACGTCGAAGGGTTCGGGCACGTAGCCCTCATCGACCAGAGGCGCGAAATGCTCGACATGCACCTGATCCGCCGGCCAGCCCAGCGCCTGCACGGCCGCCGTCAGGCTCTGGGGTCCGCAGGCGTAGAGGTGGACGCCGTCCTCCGGCGGCCCGAGCGTCGCGGGATCGAGCCGTTCGCCCTCCGCGGAGAACCAGCAGCGCAGGCGCTCGCCGCAGACCGCGCGCAGCTCCTCCAGCAGGGGAGCCTGCGCGGCCGAGCGCGCGCAGAGATGGAGCGTGAAGTTGCCCCCCGTCGCGGCCAAGTGCCGGGCCATGGCGGCGACGGGCGTCACGCCGATGCCGCCGCCGATGAGCACGTGGTGCCGCGCCCCGGCAGCCAGGGGGAAATGGTTGCGCGGGTGCGAGATGGGGACGCTCGCCCCGGCGCCGAGATGGGCGTGTGCCCAGGCCGAGCCGCCACGCCCGGCTTCCTCGCGCTTGATCGCCAGGACGTACCGGCTTCGGTCGGCGGGGTCGCCGCAGAGGGAGTACTGCCTCACCCGCTCGTCCGGGAGGCGCAGGTCGACATGGGCGCCGGGCTCCCATGCGGGCAACTGGGGGCGCCGCGGATGGACGAGGGTGAGGCGCACCACCTCCGGGGTGGTGGCGATGGCCTCCTCAACCGTCAGCTTCATGACGATGCGTGCGGACATCGCCTCACTCCACCAGGGTAATCGGATCGCCCGGCCGGATGATGCCGCCGCGCTCGATCCCACAGTTGAGCCCGGAGCGGTTGTAGAGCGGCAGGTAGACGGGGAGGCCGAGCAGTTCCTCAAGATACTTGCACGGGAAGTTCAGCCGCCCCCCGCGCAGGATCACCTCGCCCACCTGGAAACGACGCCCGACGAGGTGGTTGAGGGGTACGCCGCGCACCGTGAGATTGCGGCGGTGGTCGATGGGCGCCAAGTGGATCGGCCCCTCCTGAAGCGGTGGATCGTTGCGCGCGAGGGCGTCGAGGACTTCCTGCTCGATCAGCGTCACCTCGCGGGTGTCGGCCTTGGGCGAGTAGGTGCCGGTGCCGAGGCAATAGCGGTCGCCCTCGATGCCCCGGCCGGCGACGCAGCGGGCCTCCGTCAGCTCCTCCATCTCGTAGCTCGCCGCAGGGGCGATGTGGATGTGGAGCAGGCTGCCCTGCCACCCGGTGGCGCCACCGGGTACGCCGTGGGCGACCGAGCCGACCTTGTGGGCGAAGGCCTCGATATGGGGAGGGGCCGAGGTCGTGCTCATCGTGCGGGTCCTGTCGCGAGGGCGATGGCCTCGACCTCGACCAGGGCGTCGCGCGGCAGGCGCGCCACCTCCACGGTGGAGCGCGCCGGGGCGGCTTCGGAAAAATGCTCCGCGTAGACGGCGTTCATCGCGGCGAAGTCGTTCATGTCCTTCAGGAACACCGTGGTCTTGGCCACGCTCGCTAGGCTGGCGCCGCCGGCTTCCAGCACCGCCGCGAGGTTGGCGAGCGAGCGGCGCGTCTGCGCCTCGATCCCCTCTGGAAACGCCCCCGTGGCCGGGTCGATCGGCAGCTGCCCAGAGGCGAAGACGAGGTCACCCACTCGGGTGGCCTGGGCATAGGGTCCCACCGCCGGCGCGGCGGCCTCCGTCACGATGATCGTTCGAGTCAAAGCCGCCCTCCTTTGAGGCATTCTCGCCTGTTTTTATTCCATTTTAGTGGAAAGATGTCCACTGCGTGATCGCGTCGCTTCGCTTCAGTGATGCGGCCGTTGCTGCGCTCAGTCGATGGGCTGCCGGGCCGTCTCCGGCGCCAGGAAGGTCGCCACGAGCGTTACGCAGGCGAGGACGATGAGGTAGGTTGAGATCGGCCACGTCGCCCCGCCGCTCCAGGCGAGGAGCGCGGCGGCGATCAGCGGGGTGAAGCCGCCGCTCAGGGCCGCGCCGACCTGGAACCCGAGGGAGGCGCCGCTGTAGCGCAGGCGGGCGTGGAACATCTCGGACATCCAGGCGGCCCCGGTCCCGAACATGATGCCCTGGCCGAAGCTGAGGGCGACCGCCACCGTCAGGGCGATGATGGTCGGGTTGCGCGTGTCGAGGAGCTGGAACATCGGGAAGGCGAAGGCGATCGAGAACAGGCAGGCGGCCACGAACAGGGTCTTGCGGCCGTAGCGGTCCGACAGCCAGCCGAAGGCCGGGATGGTGAAGAGTTCGATCACCGCCGCGATCAGGATCCCGTTGAGGATCACGCCCCGCGACAGCCCGAGTTGCCCGGTGACGTAGGAGATCGAGAACACGGTCACCACGCTGACATAGGCGATCTCCGAGACCTTCAGGCCCACCGCCTTCAGGAACAGGCCCGGATGCTCGGTGAGGATCTCCATCACCGGCAACCGGGCCGTCGCCGCCCGCGCCTTGATCGCCCGGAAGGCCGGGGTCTCGTGCAGCCGCAGGCGGATGAACAGGCCGACGAGGACCAGCGGCGCGCTCGCCAGGAACGGCACCCGCCAGCCCCAGGACAGGAACGCCTCCTCCGGCAGGAGGCCGGTCAGGGCGAAGGCGCCGATCGAGAGGATCACCCCGATCGGGTAGCCGAGCTGGACGACGCTGCCGAAGAAGCCGCGCCGCTCCTGCGGCACGCTCTCCACCACCATCAGCACGGCGCCGCCCCATTCGCCGCCGATCCCGATGCCCTGGACCAGGCGCAGGGCGACGAGGAGGACCGGGGCCAGGATGCCGATCTGCCCATAGGTCGGCAGGCAGCCGATCAGGAATGTGCCGATCCCCATGATCATCAGGGTCAAGGCCAGCATGGCCTTGCGCCCGACCCGGTCGCCGAAATGGCCGAACACCGCCCCGCCGAGGGGCCGCGCCAGGAAGCCCACGGCGTAGGAGCCGAACGCGGCGATGGTCCCCACCACCGGATCGATGCTGGGGAAGAACAGCTTGTTGAACACCAGGGCACTGGCCGTGCCGTAGATCAGGAAATCGTACCACTCGATGGTGGTGCCGATAACGCTCGACCAGACGATCTGGCGGCGGTCCGCAGGGGTCACGGGATCCTGCGCGGCCAGCAGGGCTCCATCCATCGGGAGGGCGGCGTCAACCATGTCGGACATCCACTTTGAAAGAGGAATTTCCACTCAAGGCGATACAAGCCGCGTGCCATCCGGACGCGCCGGTCCGGCGGACACGGCCGCGCGGGTCGTGCTAAGTCCCTCCCACCAGCTTCCGGGAACGAGGGAGCGCTCTGGCCGGGGGACCAGGACGACGTGCCGATGACGGTCATGACAGAGGGGCGGCGCGAGCAGGCCGACGCCGAGGCCCGCTCGCAGCTCCAGGTGCTCGCCGGGGAGATCCGGCGGCGGCGCAAGGAGCGGGATTTCTCCCTGGAGGCGCTGAGCGCCCTGTCGGGGGTGAGCCGGTCGATGATCTCCAAGGTGGAGCGCGGCGAGGCGGTACCGTCGACGGCGGTGCTCTCCCGCCTCGCCGAGGCCCTGGACGTGACCTTCTCGCGCCTGATGTCGCCCGCCACCGACCGGGAGGTGCTGCTGATCCCCGCCGCCCGTCAGCCGGTGCTGCGCGACGAGGAAACGGGCTTCCTGCGCCGCTGCCTCTCGCCCGTCCTGCCGGGCCGGGGAATCGACATGGTGCTCAACACCCTGCCGCCGGGAGCAACGGCGGGGGAGTTCGTCGCTCACCGCAGGGGCGTCTCGGAATACATCTTCGTGCTGAAGGGGCGCCTGCGCGCCGTCATCGGCGAGCGGTCCCTCGTGGTCGAGGAGGGGGACAGCCTGTATTTCGAGGCCGATGCCGGACACGCCTTCACCAATCTTGGGGCAGAGGCTTGCCAATACTTCCTAGTCATCGACGCAACGCGGCTGCGGTGAGCGTCCCCTCCAACGCCGGATGAGGGTCGACCCTTAGAATAACCGCCTTGGAGAACCGCCGTCGGCAGCTTGGGCGGCCGGGTTGGATCGGTAGCAGTCCGTCCGCTTTTCCGGCGGACCTTCTTGAAAGAAGACCGACGGCTTTCGGCCAAGTCCAGCCCCGCTGGCGTGTGGCTCCGAATGACCGGATTGGGTGGAAAGCCGCAGGTCTGCTTCCGGTGCGAGAGACAGCAAAGCAGACGCTATCGAAGGGTTGACGTAGTTCGACAACGCTCGTCCTGCGTTGCGCTCCTGCGCGCAGCCCCTGTCTGGCCCGTGCGCGCAGGTCTAGTCGTTGTGTTTCAGCGAATACCGCCGCTGGCGGTGATGTTCTCGCCGGTAAGCCAGCGCGCGTCATCGGACGCGAGGAACGTCACGACGCCCGCGATGTCATCCGGGTGGCCGGCGCGGCCGAGAGGTGTCTGTGCGACCATCCCGGCTTCCATCTCCGAGCCGGAGATGCCGGCCGTGTGCGTGCCTTCGGTCACCACGTAGCCGGGGCTGACCACGTTCACGCGTATCTTGCGCGGGGCCAACTCATTGGCGAGGACGCCCGAGATCGCGTTCACCGCGCCCTTCGTGCCCGCATAGACCGCCGCCGCCGGCGTATGCACGTGCGTGATCGCCGAAGAAATATTCACGATGCTCGCGCCTTCGCCGAGATGCTTCACGGCCGCCCGGGTCGACAGCAGGATGCCGAGCACGTTGACGTCGAACTGGCGGCGATAGTGTTCCTCTGTGACCTCTTCGATCGCCGCGAACTCGTAGATGCCGGAGTTGTTGACCAGCACGTCGAGCCGCTCGAACTCCCGCACCGCCGCCTCGATCACACCCTGCGCCTCGGACGCTTTGGACACATCGCCCTGGACCGCGATGGCCCTTCCGCCGGCCGAGGTTATGGCCGCCACGACGGTGTCAGCCCCGGCCCTGCTGGACGCGTAGTTCACCACCACAGCGGCGCCATCCTGGGCCAACGCTCTGGCGATCGCCGCACCGATGCCTTTGGATGCTCCGGTCACGACGGCGACCTTGCCCTCAAGCTTCGACATGTGTGCTATCTCCGACAGGGACCGGCTCCGGAATGGCAGCCTTAGGCCCATAGTTCGGAACTTCGGAACTAATGGAGCGTCGTTCAAGACCCCATATGGACGAAATATGAGACCCCTGTTTCACCCCGCTATCGAGGACGTGCGTCCAGCGGCGATCCTGCACGCGCTCGCCGATCCGAGCCGCGCGGCCATCTTCGCCAAGATCATGCAGGCGGGCTGTGTCGAGGCCTGCTCGGCAGTCTCGGCAGTTGGGGACCGGGTCATCCCGAAATCCTCGCTGTCCAACCACTTCAAGGTTCTGCGCGAGGCCGGTTTGATCCGCAGCGAGCGTCACGGCGTCGAAGTGCGCAACCATTCCCGCTGGATCGAGGTGGAGGCACGCTTTCCCGGTCTGCTGACAGGGATCATCAATGCCTACGCTTCAGACCAGGGCCACGACTTGCGTGCTGCGGAGACAACCACACTCGATAAAGACGCGATTTAGATCTGCTTCCGAGAATGCTCCAATCCATCGACGGCGACCGACTTGGATCGGGTGCGGACCGGCTGCTCGGGGTGGGAAGCGGCATGACTGCTTCTGAGCGTGTTGATCGCAAAGCGGCCATCCTCACGCACTGCCAACGCGATGCGAGGATGGCCTGCCGTCGAGTTAGTGACCGCCGACGGCGAACGTCGCCCCAGGCTTGTCGTGGGTGCCAATGCGCTCGACCATAGTGGCTGTCGCCTCGTTCATGCCGACGACGTCAACCGTGATGCCATGGTGGCGAAGCTTCAGGACGACCCGGTCGAGGGCGTTGATGGCCGAGATGTCCCAGAAGTGCGCCGCTTGCAGGTCGATCACCACTCCTTTCAGTGCTTCCTCGCGAAAATCGAAGGCGGCGTGGAAGGCTTCCGCCGTGGCGAAGAATATCTGCCCAATCACCTGATAGGTCCGCACGTCGCGCTCGCTACGGGAGGACCGGACGGCGAAGAACTTTGTGACCTTGTGGGCGAAGAATAGTCCGCTCAAGATTACGCCGAACAGCACGCCCTTGGCGAGGTCGTGAGTAGCGACCACCACCGCGACGGTGCCGAGCATGACCACGCTCGACGCCTTCGGATGGGTGACCAGGGTGCGCAGAGACTTCCATTGGAAGGTGTTGATCGAGACCATGATCATCACGGCCACGAGCGATGCCATCGGGACCTGTGCCACGTAGGGCCCGAGCACCACGATGAGGAAGAGCAGGAACACGCCCGAGAACAACGTCGAGAGACGGCCGCGCCCACCGGAGGACACGTTGATGACCGACTGCCCGATCATGGCGCAGCCAGCCATGCCGCCAAAAAATCCGGAGGTGATGTTGGCCACGCCCTGACCGGCGCACTCACGGTTCTTGTTCGAGTTGGTGTCGGTCATCTCGTCGACGATCGCCGCCGTCATCAGGCTCTCCAGCAACCCGACCATGGTCAGTGTCAGGGCAGTCGGAAGGATGATCCCAAGAGTCTCGAGGGTAAACGGCACCTGCGGCAGCGCAACCCAGGGCAAGTCGCTGGGGAGCGCGCCCATGTCGCCGACCTTGTGGATGCCGAGACCGAAGGACATCGAGATGGCGGTGAGCAGGACGATGGTGACCAGCGGCGCGGGCACGGCCTTGGTCAGGTACGGCAGCCCGTAGATGATGCCGAGGCCGATGGTGGTCATGACGTAGACCGTGGTGCCCTGGCCGAGGAGCTCGGGCATCTGCGCCATGAAGATCAGGATCGCCAGGGCGTTGACGAAGCCCGTCACCACGGAGCGCGACACGAACCGCATCAGGTTTCCCAGGCGGAGCGCACCGGCGACGACCTGAAGGAGGCCGGTGAGGATGGTGGCGGCGTACAGGTAGCCCACCCCGTGGGCCTTCACGAGCTCGACCATGAGCAGCGCCATGGCGCCGGTGGCGGCCGAAATCATCGCCGGCCGGCCACCGGCGAAGGCGGTGACCACGGCGATGCAGAAGGAGGCGTAGAGGCCGACCTTGGGGTCGACGCCTGCGATGATCGAGAAGGCGATGGCTTCTGGAATGAGGGCCAGGGCGACCACCGCGCCGGCCAATAATTCACGCGTGACCGTGTTCGGAACCCATTCGCTCCGGAGATGTGCGAAGTTCATGTTGGATAGGGACTTTCATCGTCCCGGCACGCGAAGCGTCTGCAAACCCGTGCGGGAGGCGCAAGATGGCAGGTCGGCCCCCGCGGGAGTCCGTGACACAGTCGCCGTCGATTGCGTGGTCCGGCGGATCGGCGGCCGGAAGAGCCACCCGGGCTTTCACCGGGTCCTGTCCTATACCGCCCTCGTACATCAGCAGGGTGGTGCGTTGCAATATCCCAACGATGTCCGGCGCGTCGCCTACCGCAGGATCGGCTTCGACGTCCCAGCATTTGCACGTCTGCTGACCGGGCCTGCTCAGGCGGTGACCTTGCCCCGTGTTTGACCTTGCCCCGTGTTTGCCCCCGTTCATAACCAGAGTCCGTTCTGGTTCTGGTCCTGTTGGGACCGGGTTGCAAATGCGTTCGGGGTGAGCCC
>NZ_JBEPLA010000025.1:0-31076 GCF_040545035.1 Methylobacterium sp. 1973 | reverse complement strand
ATCTGCTCTTCGCTGAACCGGCTCTTCTTCATCGTCCGTCTCCTGATCGACGGACTCTAGCTTCAGAATGAGGGCAGACCAGGGGGCAAGGTCACGCGTTGCGCACCGTCTTGATCAGAGCCGTCGCCTTCCATCAGCGTCGTCGAGCTTGTGCCGGAGGCGGCTCACCTGCACGTCGATGGTGCGGTCGAAAGCGTCCGCCGCGCGGCCCCGTGTCCAGTCGAGGAGCTGGTCGCGAGAGAGCACCCGTTGGGGCCGGGTGACGAAACAGTGCAGGAGATCGTACTCGGCGCTGGTGAGCGGGATCTCGGCAGCCGGCTCGCCGATGGTGACGGCGCGGCCCGCGAGGTCGACGATAGGGTCGGCGACGGCGAGCCGTTCGGGCGCGGGTTCCACCGAGGCGGGGGCGCCATTCGCGCGACGCCGGACCGCGCGGATGCGGGCCAACAGGACGCGGGCGCTGAACGGCTTCGACACATAGTCGTCGGCACCCATCTCCAGGCCGAGCACCTTGTCGATGTCCTCGTCCTTGGCGGTCAGTATGACGACCGGCGGGCCGGCCGCCTCGCGCAGGCGGCGGCAGATGGAGAGCCCGTCCTCGCCAAGAAGCATCCAGTCGAGGACGACGAGGTGCGGCCTAGGTCCTGTCGCGAGCAGGCGGTCGAGGCCTGCGCCTCCGTCGAGGGAGACGACGCGAAAGCCTTCTTCCTCCCGGTAGCCGGCGAGCTGGCCGCGGATGTCGTCGTCGTCCTCGACGATGGCAATGGTGGTGCCGTCTGTCATGCCCCGAGGATAGCTCGCCGGGGCGGGGCGGCAACGCAAAAACAGACGTCGTTACATATCGTTACACGCTTCCGGCGTCCCGTCACATCGGGGAACGGGACCGGCGCGATGGTCTTCCGCATCAAGACGGGCCCTTCCCCAGGGCGAGAGAAGCGGAAGTGAGATCAGCATGGTGACATCCCCGATCTGGCACGTCGTATCGGCTCTGGCCGTGGCCGGGACACTGGCGGTTCATGGCGGACCTGCGCACGCGACGCCGCGGCATGCGCCTGCCGGCACGCTGCACTTCGATGATGGCGGCGAACGCTACCGCGGCTACCGCATCGAGATGGCCCGGGACGTCCCGAACGCCGAGATCGGCCAGTTGCGTCAGGCGGCCGAGCATCAGGTCGACATCGTGGAGGCGACGAGCCTGGACGAGGGCACCAAAGCCTTCCTGCGCCGCTTCCCGGTCGTCGTCCATTCCGGGGCCGGTGAGCGCAGCCATTACAGCGGCGGCGACCACGTCGACATCGCGGTCGAGGACCCGAAGGACGACCGCCCCATCCTGCTGCACGAGTCCATGCACGTCTACCACTTCCGGAGGCTGCCGGGCGGCCGGAATAATCCGGACATCCTGACGTTCTACGGGCGAGCGAAGGACGGGGGCTTCTACCCGGCAGGCGCCTACCTCCTGACGAACCAGGGAGAGTTCTTCGCCATGACCGCCAGCGTCTACCTGCACGGCAAGCTGGCGCGCGAACCCTTCACCCGCGACGAACTCCGGCAGAAGCAACCGGTCTACTACCGCTTCCTCATCCGGCTGTTCGGCCCGGTCGGAACCTAAGCCCCTTCGCGCAACCGTAGCCAATTCCCGACACCCTGACATTCGAGGGAATGACCGATGACCACTCGATACATCGCGGCCTGCGTCCTGCTCCTGGGCATCGGGCCCGGCGTTGGCTGAAACCCTGCCCCTGCGCCACGGCGCCTATGTCGGCGTGGGCACGGATTGCACGAACCCGCGGAACGTCGAGTTGCGAACGTACGACGGAGGCGGTCTGGGGAGTTCGAAGGCGAATGATTGCCGGAGCCGGGTTCTGCAACAGCAGGGAAACGTGTTCGAAATTGAGCAGGATTGCCGCCAATTCGGCGGCCCGAAAGTCGAGGGTAGCACCGAACGCTCCACCATCCGGGTCGACGGGCCGGACCGCTACACGGACATGACGGACGGCGGCAACGAGAGCTTTCGCTTATGCCCCGGACTGAAACCGTGACGGCAGGAAACCTGGAATCGACTGGTTCGTAGGACCAGAGATGGACCCTGATCCACGCCCACTAGAGACGATGCCGATCTTGAGGGCTGGACTGGTTCGGAAGCGTGAGGGCCGTTCAGGGTGGATTTGTGCCTTTCCGCTTCCGAGCCCAAATGGATCGAAGCGGACAATGGTTACTCCGCCCATACTGCTCGCGCAGGCTGTCTGCCCCGGCGGATTGATCTAACACAAAGTTCCCGTCGCTCGCTGGCGCAGCATTGCGCGCTGGCCCTTCGGGTGTCAGCCGCGACCGCTGGCGTCTTGGTCGGTTTTTCCTCCCCCAAGATGCTGGCGGTCGCGTCACTCGCCGAGGGCGGTGCCATGTCAGACGACGAGGATGAGGCATCCACGCCACCGCCATCGTTCGTCCGCATGCGATACACATTCGTCTTGCTCAACGAATACGCCGAGTGGTGCGATCTTTGCACGCTCTACGCCTTCGATGATGCCGAGGCTTTGGCCGTCTCGAAGACCTTGGCAAACGGCCGACCCTTCGAAGTGTGGCTTGGGTTCCACTGCATCGGCGTCTTCTTAGGCACGGAGCACTGAGACCGAGCCCGGTCCGCCCGACCGTGCGCGCAGCCTCCGGAGGTGATTGGTCGAACAACTGTACAGGTCGGCGCCGTGCCGCTCTGCTTAGAGCGGCGAAGCCAGAGGGCATCAGCTCTCGCCCCATCACAGGCTTTCGTGAGGCCTGCTCTACGCCCGCTCAAGAGGCATGCCGAGCCGGTTCGAGCCATTCGCCAGCGCCAGTGTTCAGTGGAGGCGGCGGGTGAACTCGGCAATGCCCTGGATCAGACGATGCAAGTGGTAGGGTACAAGCGTAGCGCCCGTCCGGACGGCCAAGACCTCAATCAATCCATCGACGAAGTGGGCTGAGCCGTTATAGGCGAGGGTCCAATCCGGGAACTGCCGCTCCTTGATGTCCTCGTAGACGAGGATCTGGACGTCCCGATGTCTCCGATCTGGGCTGATGCTCGTCATGAGCGTGTCGATTGATCCGCCAGAGCCTTCGAGGATCTGGGCGAACCAGTGTTGCAAGGCGACCAACGCGCCCGTGACGTCGAGCACGGCGTTGCGCGCGCGTGAAATCTCGACGATGTCGGTGATCTCGTCGGGCGTGGCCAGCTTCTGACTTATGTAGAGCGATGAGCAGTCCATCCTCGAAGCGATGCACTCGGCACGCTGACCGACTTTGATCCGGATCAATTTTTAGGCGGCGGGTTCCCTGCAGACAGATCGGTACGGCGCCTCGGTGAGCAGTCTTTCCTACGATAGGCGCTTGGGCGTTCATGATGCGGAATGCTCGCATTCTGGAACTGCGCGCTTCGGTCTCCAATCGCAGGCAACTCAAGCCGAACTTGCCGGATGGTCGCGAATGACCGGTTTCGAGAGGCGCCGACGATCATCGGCACGTCTCATATGAGTCGGCAGCGGGCCGTCCGCTTTTCCGGCGGACCTCCTCCGAAGCGGACTGGCGGCTTTCGGCCAGACTGCGTCACGCCGGATCGTCAGCGCACGCAGGACCAGACATTCGGCATTGCGCCCAAACCGATCTGGGTCGAAACGCGGACATCTCGAAAGCTGACCTGCGGCTTGAGCGGACATGCGGCTTGACGACCGCGCTGGGGGCCGCCGCGGAGGGCTTCGGAGGCATCCCTTCGGTCTCGACGCGCGTCGGCATTCAGGGGGTCGATGCCGCGCTCGCAGATCCCGGCAGACATCTCGGCGAGCGTCGGATATCGCTTATGCGTTCCGCAGGAGGGGGAGCCGCATCCGGGCGCACCTCACTGCACCTGCTCCGCGAGCCTGAGCAGCTCGGCGCACGAGGCGTTCTTGCCGGCGAAATCCTTCCAGGCCGTGTCGCGGGCCGCCTCACGCCATGTCTGAATGTGATCGGCCGTGAGTTCGTGGATCTTGGCACCGCGGGCGGCGTAGATCTTGGTGATCTCCTCGTCATCGGCCTTGGCGGCCGCGAAGGAGAAGGCCTCCAGCTCCTGGCCGATCTCCTGAACAGCCCTCTGCTGCTCCGGCGTCAGCGCCTCGAACGTTGCCTTGGAGATGATCAGCGGCTCCAGGATGAACCAGAAGGAGCGCCCCCGGCCGGCGGTGAGATTCTTGGTCAGCTCGTCGAGACGGAACGAGATCAGGCTCGTGGAGGCGCTCACCGCCGCCTCCAGCGCGCCGGTCTGCATGCCGATATACATCTCGCTCGACGGCATGGTGGAGACGATGGCGCCGGAGGCCTGGAACACGAGGTCCATCTCGCGGCCGCCGCCGCGGATCTTTACGCCCTTCACGTCGGAGGGCACGAGGATCGGGTGGACGCGCGAGGCGACCGCTCCCGATTGCCAGACCCAGGTCACGATCATCACGCCCTTGTCGTTGAGCGTTTTGGCGAGCCGCTCTCCGACCGGCGCGGTGCGCCACCGGGCGGCCTGATCGTAGTTCGTCACCAGGGCCGGCATCAGGGCGATGTTGGCCTCCGGCAGCTCGCCGCCCGCGTAGGAGAGCGGCACGAGGCTCAGGTCGACGGCCCCTTTGCGCACCGCGCTGAACTGCGCGAGCGTCTTCACCAGCGAGGAACCCGGATAGACCTGTACCGTCAGGCTGCCGCCGGTGCGCTTCTCGAGCTCATGGCCGAAGCGGCGGCAGATGCGGTCGCGGGCGTCACCGGACTCCAGAGTGCCGCCCGGAAACTGGTGCGAGATGCGCAGCACCTTCGGCGCCTGTGCCCGCAGCACGGCCGGGCTGGTGATCAGGCCGGCGCCGATCGCCGCCGATCCGAGCAGGTTGCGGCGTGTGACGATCATGCTGAGTCCTCCATCTCTTCGTGACGGTGAAGCCTGTCACCGATAGACGTGTTCGATCTCGGGTTCTGGGGCGACCGGCCGGCGGCACCCGACCCGGGCCGGGAGCCAACGTGTGCGGCGCGCGCCTCACAGGTGCCGCGCGCCGGCCTGGTCAACAGTTCTCAGGCGACGGTGCGGGCGGGTTCGGGCTGGATGCGCCCGCGCAGCCAGTTGATCACGCCGCCCGCGAGCAGGATCTCGATCTGGCGCGGCGACAGGTCGTGCCGCAGCCGGATCGTCGCCTTGCCGCCCCGGACGGTCGCGGTGATCTCCCGGCCCGCCGCCAGCGCGTCGGCGACGCCGTTGATCTCCACCGTGTCGCCCATCTCCAGCCGGTCGTAGTCGGCCAAGTCCTGGAAGGTCAGCGGCAGGACGCCGAAATTTACGAGGTTCTGCCAGTGGATCCGGGCGAAGCTCTTGGCCAGCACGACCTCCAGCCCGAGATACCGCGGGGCGAGCGCGGCGTTCTCGCGGCTCGAGCCCTGGCCGTAATTCAGGCCGCCGACGATGGCGTGGCCGGTGCGCTCCTTGCCGCCTTGCTTCGCCCGCTTCGGGTAGGTGTCGTCGATCGGCTCGAAGGTGAACTCGCTCGTCTTCGGGATGTTCGACCAGTAGGGCATCACCCGGGCGCCCGCCGGCATGATGTCGTCGGTGGAGATGTCGTCGCCGGTCTTCAGCATCACCGGCACGCGGATGTCGGGCCCGAGCTTGCCGAGGTCGGGCAGCGTCGTGATGTTTTCGGATTTCTCCAGCCGCACCGCCCGGGCCTCCGCCTCGGCCAAGGGCGCCACCAGCATCGTGGTGTTGGCCGGCACCATCGCGGGCGGCACGATCCGCGGGTAGGGCATGTCGAGGGTGCGCGGATCGGTGATGACGCCGGTGAGCGCCGAGGCCGCGGCCGTCTCCGGGGAGCACAGGAACACGCTGTCCTCCCGGGTGCCGGAGCGGCCGGGGAAGTTGCGCGGCACCGTCCGCAGGGAGTTGCGCCCCGAGGCGGGGGCTTGGCCCATGCCGATGCAGCCGTTGCAGCCGGCCTGATGGACCCGAGCGCCGGCGTGGATAAGGTCGGAGAGCTGGCCGTCCCGGATCAGGGTCTCCAGCACGACCCGGGTCGAGGGGTTGATGTCGAAGGACACCCGATCGTGGGCGGTGCGGCCCTTCACGATGGCGGCCGCCACCGCGAAGTCGCGGAAGCCCGGATTGGCCGAGGAGCCGATGTAAGCCTGGTAGATCTCGGTGCCGGCGACCTCCGAGACGGGCACGACGTTGCCGGGGCTCGACGGCTTGGCGATCATCGGTACGAGGGAGGACAGGTCGACCTCCTCGTGGTCGTCGTAAGCGCAGCCCGCGTCGGCCGCGAGCGGCGTCCAGTCGCCGCCGCGCCCGACACCGTCGAGGAAGGCCTTCGTCGACGCATCGGAGGGGAACACGCTCGTGGTGGCGCCCATCTCGGCGCCCATGTTGGCGATGACGTGCCGGTCCATGGCGGTCAGGCCCTCCAGGCCCGGCCCGTAATACTCGATGATCCGGCCGAAGCCGCCCTCGACCCCGTGGCGGCCGAGCAGCGTCAGGATCACGTCCTTGGCGCTCACCCAGTCGGGCAGCGACCCGGTCAGCTTCACGCCCCTGACCCGGGGCATGCGCAGCTGTAATGGCTCCCCCGCCATGGCGAGCGCGACCTCGACGCCGCCCGCCCCGAAAGCCAGCATGCCGAGCGACCCGGCCGCGGGGCTATGGCTGTCGGAACCGACCAGCGTCTGCCCGGGCTTGCCGAAGCTCTGCATATGGACCGGATGGCTGATGCCGTTGCCCGGCCGCGAGTACCAGACCCCGAATCGGCGGCAGGCCGAGCGCAGGAACATGTGCTCATCCGCGTTGAGCTGGTCGTTCTGGACAAGGTTGTGGTCGATGTATTGCGCCGCGAGACCGACCTTGACGCGCTCGACGCCCATCGCCTCCAGCTCAAGCATGACGAGGCCGCCGAGCACGTCCTGCAGGAGGGTTTGGTCGATCCTGAGAGCGATCTCGCCGCCCGGGGTGAGGTCGCCCTCGGCGAGGTGGGACTGGACGAGCTTCTGCGTCAGGTTCAACGCCATCGGGGGCCTCCCTCGTGATCCGTGTCGCGGGCTGCCGGGCCCTGGCCCGGGCTCCCGTCTTGTCGTCGCGTCCAGGCGCCAGGTCTTGCAGTATTGTCCAGCTTGGACCGGCGCGCTGTACCTATGGTTACATTATTGCAGAGTGAACGGGTTCGTGATGGACGATTTTGGATTGATAAAGACGCTCTTTGTCTCAAGGTACTCGTGGATCGCCGCGAGCCCGTTCTCCCGACCGATGCCGGAGTTCTTGAACCCGCCGAAGGGCGCGAGGTAGCTGACCACACGGTAGGCGTTCACCCATACGGTGCCCGCACGCAGGCGCCTGGGCAGGTTCAGGGCCCGTCCGAGATCCGTCGTCCAGAACCCGGCGGCGAGGCCGTAGGGCGTGTCGTTGGCGATCGCCACGGCTTCATCGTCGGTCTCGAACGTCATGATCGATAGCAACGGGCCGAACACCTCCTCGCGGGCGATCCGCATCTGGTTGGTCACGCCCGTGAAGATCGTCGGCTCGACGAACCAGCCCTCGCCGAGCCGGGGATCGCTCGCCCGCTTGCCGCCGAGCACGCAGCGGGCGCCCTCGGCCTTGGCGATCTCGATGTAGTCCAGAACCTTCGCGAGCTGCGGCTCGGTGGCGATCGGGCCGACATCGGTATCGGCCGCGCGGGGATCGCCGAGCCGGGCCTCCCGCATGCGCGCCACGAGCTTCTCGACGAAGGCGTCGTGGATCGAGGCGTGCAGCAGCAGCCGCGAACCCGCCATGCAGGTCTGGCCGGCGGCGGCGAAGATGCCGGAGATGACGCCCTTGACCGCCGCGTCGATGTCGGCGTCCGCGAATACGATGTGCGGGGACTTGCCCCCGAGTTCCAGCGACACGCGCTTGAACTGGCGGCCCGCGGCCTCCGAGATCTTGGCACCGCCGAGGTCGGAGCCCGTGAAGGCGATGCGCTCCACGAGCGGGTGCTCGACCAGCGCGCGGCCGGCCTCGGCCCCGTAGCCGGTCACCACGTTGACGACACCCTTCGGGAAGCCCGCTTCCGCGAACAGCCGCGCCAGCCCGAGCATGGAGGCCGAGGCGAACTCGGAGGGCTTGACCACCACGGTGTTGCCCGCCGCGAGCGCCGGTGCGAGCTTCCACACCGTCAGCAGGAGTGGCGAGTTCCACGGCGTGATCGCTCCGACCACGCCGATCGGCTCGTGTACGACGTAGTTGAACATGCCGACCTTGTCGGTCGGCGGCACCGAACCCTCGATCTTGTCGGCGAGACCGCCGTAGTATTGGAACCAGCGCGGCAGGTACTTCATCTGGCCGAGCATCTCGACCATGAGCTTTCCGTTGTCGCGGACTTCCAGATCGGCCAGCACCTGCGCGTTCGCGGCGATCACGTCGCCGAGACGGTGGAGCAGCAGCCCGCGGTCGCTGGCGGTCATGCGCGCCCACGGACCGTCGGAGAACGCGGCGTGCGCCGCGCGGACGGCCGCATCGACGTCCGCGGCGCCGGCCTCGGGGATCCGCGCCCAGACCCGGTTGGTGTAGGGATCCTTGGTCTCAATCCATCGCCCGGTGGCCGAGGCACGCCAGTCGCCGTCGATATACATGTCCAGGTCGCGCACGCCGGCCTCCGGCCCGCGCTCCGACGCGGCGCTTGAACCCGGCTGGCCGGGGGTCGAGGACTCGTCCATCCCTGATCTCCTGATCTGTGTTTGGTTCCCGCGCGTCCCCTGGGCCTCAGCGGCCGAGGCAGCGCTCGTAGATCCGCGTCGCCTGCGCGACGGTCATCGGCCGGGCCGCCGGCGCGACGATGCGGGTATCCTCGTCGATGCGCGGGGGCGTCTGCGGCGCGTAGAGGCCCGGAACCGCGAGGCGGGCCATCTCGGCGCAGCGCTCCGGCGGCAGGTGATCCGGCGTCAGATGGCGGGCGAAGCCGATGTCGTCGTAGAGGCGGAACAGGGCCGCGACGCCGGCCTCGACGGCCTGCGCGTCGGTGAGTCCGTCGACGTCGGCCCCGAGGGCCTCGGCCAGCCGTCGGCCCTTGGCGGGCACCGCCGCTGCGTTGTGGGCCATGGTCCAGGGCACGAGCGTCCCGACGCCGAGCGGGTGCGCGAGGTCGAGATGACCTTCGAGGGGCAACGACAGGGCGTGCGCGTGGCTGAGCCGGGCGTTGCCGCAGGCGATGTTGGACATGGCCGAGGCGAGCAGGTTGTCGGCCCGCGCGGTCTCGTCGCCGTCGAGGATCGAGGCGCGCATCGAGGCGGCCTGCAACCGGGCCGATTCCAGCGCCAGCGCGTCGGTGAGCGGCGAGGCGAGATCCGACAGGTAGGCCTCGATCGCGTGCGTCAGCGCGTCGACCGCGGGCAGGACCGCCGCGCTCCGCGGCAGCGTCGCCAGCACCGCGGGATCGAGGACGGCGACCGCCGGGAAGCTCAGCGGCCCGCCGGCGAGAAGCTTCAGGTGCCGTTCCTCGTCCTTGACGATGGTGAACTGCGAAACCTCCGACCCCGACCCCGCCGTGGTCGGCACCATGACCATCGGCAGCGCCGGCCGGTCGAAATTCCCGGCGCCCAGGTGATCGCGCAGGGTGGTGCCGTTGGCCGCGACGATCGCCACGCCCTTGCCGGTGCACATCACCGAGCCGCCGCCGACGCAGACGATGCCATCGATCCGCTCCGCGCGGCAGCGGGCCGCCTGTTCGTCGATATGCGCGAGCCGCGCGTCGATCCCGCAGGCGTCGAACAGTGCGGTCTCGAGCCCGGCCGCTCTCAGGCTGTCTAGGACGCGGGCGAAGAAGGCTTGCTTGCCGATCACCGGATCGGTGACGACCAGAACGTTGCGACATCCCAGGCCGTGGGTCGCCGGCCCGACGCCGTCGAGGGAACCGGGACCCCAGACGACCCGGGTCGGCATGAAGTAGGTCAGGCTCATGGCACGCTCCGCTGTGGCATCCGGCGTCAGGGCGCGGATTGGGTCAGGCCCGGGAGATGTCCGTCCCGCGCGTCTCGCGCGCGAACAGGAGGCTGAGGATTGCCGCGGCGACGGCGACGCCGATCGGGTAGTAGAGGCCGGAATAGACGTTGCCGGTGGCCGCCACGATCGAGAAGGCGGTGGCCGGCAGGAACCCCCCGAACCACGCCGAGCTGAGATTGTAGGGGAACGACATCGCCGTGTAGCGGATGCGCGAGGGGAACATCTCCAGCAACGCGGTGGTGGAGGCCGAGAAGGTCATGGTGCCGAAGCTCAGGAGGACGAACAGCAGCAGCACGATCATCGGCTTGTTGATGGCGTTCGGGTCCGCGTCGCCGAGCGGGTAGCTGGCGGCGGCCAGCGCGGCCTTCAGCTCGCGCTCGAACCGCGCCTTCTGGGTAGCCGCATCGGGCGTGTTGCCCGCGGAGCCGGCCACGCGCGCGGAGCCGACCTGCACCGTCGCCGGACCCGTGCCGCTGCGCCGGTCGTAGCTGAGGCCGAGCTTGGCGACCGCGTCCGTCACCACGTCGCAGGACGACGTGAACGTGGCGGTCCCGACCGGGTTGAACTGCACCGCGCACTCGGCGGGATCGGCCACCACGGTGATCGGCGCATTCTCCTGCGCCCGCGCCAGCGCCGGGTTCGCGTAGGTGGTCAGGGCGTGGAAGATCGGCAGGGTCAGCACCGCCGCCAGGACGAAACCCATCAGGAACACCGGCTTGCGGCCGATGCGGTCGGCCAGGGCGCCGAACACCACGTAGAGCGGCGCCGAGAGCGCGGTGGCGATGATCAGGAGCAGGTTGGCGGTCAGCCCCTCGACCTTGAGGACTTTGGTCAGGAAGAAGAACGAGTAGAACTGGCCCGTGTACCAGACCACCGCCTGGCCGGGGACGATGCACAGGGCCGCGATGAGGATCAGGCGCAGGTTGCGCCACTGGCCGAAGGCCTCGGCCACGGGGGCCTTCGAGCCCTTGCCCTCCGCCTTCATGCGCCGGAACTCCGGGCTCTCGTCGAGCATCAGCCGGATCCAGACCGAGATGGCCAGCAGGATCACCGAGACCAGGAATGGGATGCGCCAGCCCCAATCCGTGAACGGACCTGCCCCGAGGCTGAGGCGGAGCGGGATGATCACCCCGACGGCCAGCAGGAAGCCGAGCGCCGCGGTCAGGACCACGTAGCCGTTCCAGGCCGCACGACGGTCGGCCGGGGCGTGCTCGGCCACGTAGATGATGGCGCCGCCGAACTCGCCGCCAAGGGCCAGCCCCTGGATCATGCGCAGGGTGATGAAGGCGATCGGCGCCGTGATGCCGATGGTCGCGTAGGTCGGCACGAGGCCGACCACGAAGGTCGAGAGGCCCATCAGCAGGATGGTGACGAGGAAGGTGTATTTCCGGCCGACGAGGTCGCCGAGGCGGCCGAACACGACGGCGCCGAACGGGCGCAGCAGGAAGCCCGCGGCGAATCCCAGAAGTGTGAAGATGAAGCCCGCCGTCGGGTTCACCCCGGAGAAGAAGGCTTTGGCGATCTCAGAGGCCAGCAACCCGATCAGGAAGAAATCGTAGAACTCGAACACCGTGCCGAGTGAAGCGGCCACGATGACGCGCTTCTCCTTGGCCGTCATGCTCGCGGCACGACCCAACACAGCGGCTGTCGCCATCTCACATCCCCCCGGACGCTGAGGACAGCACGGTGAGGCCGCCCGTCCTGTTCTGAAGTTCGACATCCGAACAAGGAGGTTCGGCCGTCGAGTGCTCAAACTCCGGGGCGGAGTCGGTCTGGGTGAGGCCAGGCTTCGGACGACGTTCGGGCGATGAGTCTCGCGCCAGCACCGCACGGCCCCGGATCTACGGATCCAGGGGGCATTCTAGGCGCTTCCTTCCCGATCGGCCGTCTCGGCCTTGTTCACCCCGCCCGCGCATTCACGGCCGGAATTGGTGATTCGCGATCACATTTTTCTTCTATAGAAGAATTCACTGGATTGATAGGGGATCATGGAACGGCCCGCGGGCTCATCTTTTCGACGACGCTTGGATCGCCGGTGTAGAGCCCTGTATGGCGGCCCGTGCTGCCGGGATCCTGGGATGTGGCTCGCCTCCGATGAAGACCTCGCCGAATCCTGATCGTGCTTTGACGGCCGACATCGGTCCATCACCGCTCGGCGACGAGAGCAGCGAGCACGACAGGGACGCTGAGTCGCAGGGGCGACTGTGCGAAACGGTCTCGAAAAATCTCGGCGGGCGCGTCCGTGACCTGCGCAAGAAGCGAGGCTTGACGCTCAACGAGTTGTCCGGGCGCTCTCAGGTGAGCCGGGCCTTCCTCTCCGCGATCGAGCGGAGCGAAAAGTCGCCAACCCTGCCGATCATCGTGCGCATCGCGCGAGGGTTGAACGTTTCGATGTCGTCCCTGCTCGGCGTCGAGCCGGCGGCGACCGGGGTCGCGTCGAACCGGAGCGCGGACCAAGTCACGTTCCGCGATCCGCAGAGCGGCTTCGAGCGGACGGTGCTGTCGCCCCTGCGCGAGGGCGGGGGCGCCGAGATCGTCAAGCACTGCATTCCGCCCGGCCAATCATCCGGGCTTCTGCCCGTCTATCCGACCGCGGTCGAAAAACATATCCTGATGCAGGAAGGCGAATTGACCGCCCTGATAGATGACCAAGAGTACAAAATCTCGTCCGGGGACACCCTCTCCTTCATGATCGAGTCGTCTTACCGTCTGTGTAACGAGGGGTCTGTCCCCTGCGTGTACATCGTCGTCATGGTGGAGAGGGGCTAGCGCGGGCAGCTGGGCGGGTCCGGCGGCCTGCGAGTCGTAGCGGCCTATGCGCGGCGGCCCATGCTTCACTTGCGCCGGGCCCGGGGCGAACCCGGCCCCGTGAACCGGCCAGCCACGACGGGGGCGGCGTTCGGGATCCGGCTTACGGCCGGATAGATCGGGTCTGCTTTCGCGTCGTGTCTCCTCCGGAGCGGACCAGCCGCTATCGGCCAGACTACGTCATGCCAAATCGCCATCGCGCGCAGAACCGGACGTTCGGCTTCACGTCCATCTCGGTCGCCGGCCTCAGTAAGGCGCTCAGTGTAGCGGATGCTGACGTAGTGCGAGCCGCGGTCGGAGTGGCAGACGAGGCCACTACCAGCGGAGGGGCGGCGCTCGTGCCTGGCCTGCTCCAGGACATAGAGGAGGCCTTGCTCCGCCCACATCGTCTTGTCCGCCGACGTTCGCAGGTAGTCGCTCACCGCACAGGACGTTTCGTCCAGCCCCGCCTCGATGATCTCGAGCTGGCGGACGAACGTAGGCCGGACGGCCAACAGGGCTTCGATGTCGCCGGGCACGGGCTTGGGAGCCAGGGAGACCAGAAGGTCCGGCAGGTTGTGCCTTTGGATGAAGGAACGGAACTGCCGCTTGTAGGCATCTACTTCGATGATCGCCGGCCTGCCTGCGCGGATCAATTCGTCGGCCCATTGCTTCGCGATGCCGAAGGCGCTCCTGGCTATGGCCAACGCGAGTTCCGGCGGATCCGTCACCTCGATGAGTTTCAGCAAAGGTGAAACGGGAGAGTGGTCGCCGTTCTCCAGACGGAACCGAGCAATCACGCATGCTCGAAGGTCCTTGTCCGCGGCTAGATATCTTTTCAGATGCGATGCGCACGCGGCGGATGTCGCGGTATTCTAGACCAGTCTTCCAGCCTTCGCGTCGACCGAAGCCACCTCGTCTTCGCTGCGGGCTTCGTCAAGCGCCTGGACCAACTTTCCTGTCCGCGTCGGCACCCTCCAAGCCAATGCGAAGGTCTTCCAGAGATCGGCCGTCCTGTCGGGCACCGGATTCTGCCTGGGCCCGCTCTTGCATTGCTCAAGCAGGACGGAGCCGTCCGGGTAGTGAACGGCGACATCGTCCAGGTGCTCGAGCGGGACGAGCGCTCCCGGCGGAGCCGTCAGAAGGTGATGGCAGAAGCGCACCGGCTGAAGCGCGAAGCCATTATACTGGCCAGGCGCCGCATGCGCGGCTTGCTTCGAGGCGATGTCCATTTCGTAACTTGAGGAACAGTTCCGCGAGAGAGAGGGAAGGTCATCTCCCTCGAGGTGCCCGTCACCCGATTTCCGTCGTCCTCCGCAGGTGCCGATGATGAGCCGCTGCCCCCGACTCGGCGAGCTCTGATGCAAGCCACGCGGGAGCACGCTTCCGGAGAGGCGGTGGGAGGCGACGATAGGACGTCCGCCGACTTGCGATCGGACGCCTCTCACCTCCGACCTTTGGATGGGAGGAGAATGCCGCCTACAGGACCCGTCGTCGATGGCGACACCTTCCACGGTGCGACGGCCCAGATCGTTGCCGGTCACGCCGCACGGTTCCTTCCGGCCGCCTGGCTCAGGCCGGGTTGAAGGAACCACTGTTCCTTCATTTCGAGCCTATCAGCTGTGTCGCGGCGCTTGGCGGCGCGAGACCGGTGTACCTTCAGAAGCTGGAGCCGGTGCCGCCGTGGGGGGACATATCGGGGTCAAACCGCGAATCTAACTTTCGCAAAATCCAGCAACCGCAGCGACTTAGATGATGTCGAGTCATGCTGGCGGAGACGGAGGAAGTCGAACCCTCGTTCCAGCTTGGAAGATGCAACTACAAAAAGATGCCGATGCGACTCCCTTGCTGGCGCAGGACCGGTGGCCGACGTGCCATCACCATCGGCGCGGTTGCCGGTCGTTGATCGCTTGAGCTGAAAGAACGAAAGCGCCATTTTAGAGCAATGGACCTGAAGCGGTCCATGCACACAGGCGACATCGGTACCAATCCGGTACGAGTTTACCGGTCGAATCGTCCGTGGCGCCGAAAAGCTCGATAAAATCAGTGGTAGCGAGGGAGGGATTTGAACCCCCGACACAAGGATTATGATGCCCGGCTTATGTGTTTCAGCTCAAGCGCTTAGCTGCTGAAATCGCGGCAAACCACACCACCAGTACCAATGGTTTAGGTGTCGGATTGTCAAACCATTTGTTGCCACCGCGACACCCGAGCAGGTCCGCGCTGCCCCTCGGCCATGGCCAGGGATCCCGCAACCGTCTCCGAGCTGCGCAAGGCCGCCGAGGTCACCGACCAAGAGGTCGACGCCGCGGTCGATGCGGTGCTCGCGGATCTGGCAACCGAGGCCTTCCCGCTCGCCAAGGGATGGGCGCTCGACCTCGTCGAGACGCTTCGCACCAAGACCCGCGCGGCCGAGGCGCTCACCACCGACAAGCCGGCCTGGAAGCGCAACATGGTTCAGACCGCGATCCTGCTGGCCAATCCGATCAAGGGATGACACCGCAGATGGCACCCGGGTGAATCTTCTTCGCCACCATATAGCTCTCAGAACCTATCCTCGGTTACTCGGCATGCAATGTCTTCGCGGTTGGGATCTTCGGAAGCCTGATGCTCGTCAGGGCGCTGCTGCTCATGTTCGTTGAAGGTCGATAGGCCTACGCCATGCCCAGAGACCGCACTTTCCGGTTCGTTATGTACTCACTGGTCGCTGTCGGCGTCGCTCTGCTCTTGCTGCGAGAGTTCTTGGGGTGATGAGATGACCGAGGGTCCCGCTCCTCTACGCCAGCAAGCCGCGATCCAGTACATGATGCGCCGCGTCGACGGATTCGCGCGCGGGCTAGGTCTGGACGAAGCAGTCACACGACAGATCGTTGAGAAAATCGCCGCCGACCTGCTTGATCGATCGGACGAGGAGCGGCTGGAGACGGCTCGAGAATGCCTGCTGATGGCCGCCTTGGCGTAGCAACATGACCTTCGTTTGGCGCCGCACCTTCCCCGACACGCACCACGATTTCGTCGCCGAGGAGGCTGGCCAGCACGTCGGCCGAATCCGTCGCATGGACGGCGGCCCGCAGGATGGGATCTGGTTCTGGTACTGCACCGGCTGCCAGCGCGGGCACGAGGCGACGGGCGTCCGGCCGCTGAGCGGTGAGGCCGCGACCCGGGATGAGGCGATCGAGGCGCTGGCCGCCGCGTGGGCGCGGGCGAAGGCCTGGAGCGCCGTGTCTGGCCTTCCGCTGGCGTAAAGGTCAGCGCCCCTTGGCCGCGAACTCCCAGACCGGCGGGCCCCAGGTCTGACCGGGCTTCGTCCGGTATCCGCTGAACCGGTCGAACACGATTCGGTTGGGCTCGACGCCTACGACCTTGCTGTCGTTGACCATCAGGGCGCCGGCATACTCGACGCGCAGGAAGCCGTGCTCGGGATGCACGCCGAAGAGCTGTTCAGCCGTCCAGCCGAGCCGGTGCGCCTCGGCGCCGTGCTCGTCGAGGAAGGCCAGCGCGTTCGCGCGCATCGCAGCCCATCGCGCCGGGGTTAGATACCGGCACGGCGACGCGTGCTCGGACAGGCGCTCGATCTGGTCGCGCCAGGAGGCGACAGCGGGCGGGAGGTTGGCAGGAGCGAGGCTGGCTGACATCCCGGCTCTGCCAAGGCCGTCCGAGTTAAGGATTTGTAGACACCGATGGGCCGAGGAACAGATGCAGCGTTTCTGTCAATTTCTCAATATCTGTCGTTTCACATTCCCAGATCACGAGCAAATCCCAGCCAGCAGCAATGAGCGCAATTTCATTCCGAATATCTCGCTCGACATTTTGCTCGAATTTGTTTCGCCAGAAATCTCGCCGCGTGGAAGGCGTTGTTGTCTTCTTGCAACGGGGATGACGATGCCAGAAGCAGCCATGGACGAAGATAATTTTGCGCCTTGAGGGAAAAACTAGATCAGGACTGCCTGGCAGGTCGCGACGATGCAGCCGAAATCGATATCCGAGACTATGAGCAAGACGGCGAACGACGATCTCGGGCTTTGTGTTCTTGCCACGAATGCGTGCCATAAGGGCGCTGCGGCGCGGATCGACGGACTGCTCATCAGAGCTTGGTGTTGCCGACATGCCTCTCGCTCGCAGATCCGACTCGCCATACCCTGCCGCCAAAGACGCTGGATACACAATGCCTCAGAACGACTTTGAAAGCAGCGAGATCCTGGACGCGGTTGATCGCGCGCGGAGAGATGTCCGATACCTTGTGACCGACTATCCCGTCGAGACCTTGATCAGAAAGTTGAAGCCCGAAGAACACGCAGAAGAAGGCGATATTTACGTACCTAATTATCAGCGCACCCTTCAATGGGGTGTTGAGAATAGATCCTATTTTATCGAAAGTCTGATCTTGCGCGTTCCAATCCCACCAATTTTCTTCTACGAAACTCAAGGAAGATTGGAAATTGTCGATGGATCTCAAAGAATAAGATCGCTAGCAGAATTCATGAACAATGGCTTTAAGCTTACTGGACTCGAAAAATTGGATGTTCTTAACGGGTTGTATTATGACGAAATACCAAAGATTATTACCAAAAGACTTTTAAATAGCCCGATAAGGTCGTTCGTGCTGGAGGAAGGAACAGACGAAAGAACCCGCATTGAGCTCTTTCGGAGAATAAACACGACATCAAAGCAGCTCTCCGAGGCTGAAATCAGAAAGGGAGCGTACCAGGGACCCTTCCTCGATCTTGTTATCGATTGCGCAAATCGGGAAACATTCAAGCAGCTTGCGCCGGGCGTCGGCACGCGAGGCAATCGCAATGCTGAAAGCGAAAGACAAGAACTTGTAACGAGATTTTTTATTTATAGCGACAATTATCTTGAGTTTCGCCATGATGTAAGAAAATTTCTCGACGCAAAATTTATGCATTACAATAGGGTTATTGACGAAGTCACGACAGCAAGGATGTCGAACGAATTCGATGAGGTTATGGCATTTATAGATCATTACATGCCACGGGCATTTTTTCGTGACGAACGACGTTCGCAAGTTCCACGAGTTCGCTTCGAAGCTATCGCTATAGGCGCATGCTTAGCGCTGCGCATTAATCCCGAATTAGATCCTGAGGATCTTGGCTGGCTTGAAAGCGCAGATTTCACAGCGTTAACTCGGACTGACGCGAGTAATAGCGGACCTAAACTTCGCGCGAGGGTCGAATATGTTCGGGACAGGCTGCTGGAAAATCTATGACTTCTACAGCTCTGTTTCGGTCTCGCATCGGTCAAGTCACCGTGATGCTTCGATCAATAAAGAAGGCAGAAAGGCAGCAGAGCAAAAACAAACGACCGTCAGTCGAATTGGGCACGATGGTCGCGTCGGCACGAGCGGCATCGTATGTCATGATGTATAATGCCATAGAATCGTCGGTCAGATCCGCTCTCTATTCCGTAAGAGAGGAAATTTCAACTTCGTATAAACACTTTGTTGAAGTTGAAGATTTTTGGCAAGTCGATACTATACAGTCAAAATTCCTCGATAAAATGCAAGACGGCACCAATCACAGCGGCGTTATCAGAGACATGATAACGATAGTAGACGGTTTTGTTGTTTGGCCTCAAGAACATCTAAATCGAATGCCGGCGGGAGGCAATTTCGGAACTGAGGCTGCCTTCCGGCTTAAGTCCGCCTTGGGGCTCCGCTGGACCGCCCCCCCTCGCACACTCGGCGGCAATGATCTGGAGAATATACGTATTCGGCGCAACAATCTCTCGCACGGCTTTGAGGAGTTCGAGAACGTGGGCAATACGGTCACGGCCGATGATTTGCTTGAAATTGTCGGTCGAGTTGAGCAGTTTATGGTGTCTTATCTCGATGCAATTGAAAGATATAGAGAGTCAAAATCTTACCTCAGGTCGTATGGCCCTCCGCGACGGTAAGCGCATCGAGAAATTCGCGGTTTTGTTTCAGAGAGCCGGTTCTATAGCGTCGAGCAAATCCACTTAGTGCTCGATTAGATAGAGGCGCGGAGTTTTGTATTTTGAAATCGCTCAGCGTTAGAGATAGAGGGATGCTGGGCCCTTCATTATAAGAATTGTATAACCTAATTTTCTGGCCGACTCCGCCCGCAGCCGCGCGTGGAGTCTTAGGGCGGCCGGTTATTGTGCCAATTGGGTCGAGTTGCCTTCCGCCCCCAGTTGGCTGTGCCATGCGTTGCCCCAGCCACTCAGCCACAGGAACGCTGACTGCATTTCCAACCAGCATCCAGCGACGGCGCTCTCCCCGAGTTAATGAAGCCGCTGGCCTTGTCCAGCCTGCGGTAAAGCCCTGAAGGCGTTCTGCGTCTTCAATGCCCGGGGTTATGAACCGCCCTGTCTGTCGCTCCCACACGGCTGGTGGTGACGGGATGCCAACGCCCGAACCTCCTTTCAGTGGTGGCACAGCATCGGGTGACCAGCCGACTCCGCTCGTCCCTTCGGTCCAGTAAAAGCCGATCATCGTTGGGTCCGACGGAATTCCCTGCGGAATGGTATCAATCCCATCCATCAATATGGCCGCCGGATCCGCATCGAGAGCTGCAAGCACAAAAAGCCGGCGGCGGCGCTGCGGTAGTCCAAAAGATCGCGTGTCGAGAATTCGGTACGCCCAGCTATAGCCCAGTGATTCCAGCTCTGTGATCACCCGATGAACTGCCTGCCCCGCCTGAAGATCAAGTGCGAACGCGACATTCTCCAGCAACACATAGCGCGGTCGACGGCGCGAGGCCGCAATTAAACGAAAGACATGCGAGACAAGGCCGGATCGAGGGCCGTCGGCTCCTCGGGTGGCGCCAACTTGACTTAGGTCCTGGCATGGCCAACCGGCCGTAAGCAGGTCACAGTCGGGCAGCTCACGCATGGCGACGACGTCCGGGTCGACGGGTACACCTGGGAAGTGCTGGTTTAGGACGGCCCGCGCATACGGATCCGCCTCACACATCATGATCGTCGAATGTCCTGCACGCGCTAAGCCGAGTTCAAAACCACCGATCCCGCTAAACAGGCTGCAGACCCGCAGAGGATCAGTGGCAGGAGGTGGGACGTGTCTCATGCCGAGACCCTAACGCATCGACCTGACCAACTCGAGCAGAAAATGCGGCGTGCCCACCGGGATCTGCCATTTGTGGATGGCGTCCGTGAAGCCCGCTCGGCCCCGCCCCGATCTGCTCACGGGGCGGGGGAGCGTCCGATCTCACCAGCGTGAGAGCCGAGCCGATACGCAACGCGGCTCGGCGGTAAGATGTCGAGCACCGGTTACCGAGCCGTGCTCGTGCCGGCTGCCGATCAATCCCGCGCTGGGATTCCTACGGGCAGCAGCTCTGACCCGGGCCAATGGTGCAGCGGACCCCGCCATGATGTGAGCATGCACCTCGACGGTGCTGCGCGTAGCTCCAATCGCCATCGCTGCAGCGGTAAACCGCGTCTCGCGGTGGTGGGCAACTTGCCGCCTGCGGGCGCGGAACGGCGCAGCCGTCGATGTTCTGGTAGGTGCCAGACTTCAGCTCGTCCGGCGTGAAGATCTTGCACTCACGGGCTGCGGCGCCCCCGCTATGCACCATTGCCGTGATAGCGAAGAGGGCGAAAGCGACCAACCTGAACTTCACCGCGTGCCCCGTGGCGTCGAATACAACGCTACGGTGAAGCTGATCGCGCGCAAAGAAAAGCCCGCGCCGGCGGACCGGGCGGGCTTTCCAGATCCGAGCCTCGGGTGTTGAGAACGAGCGGATCCGCCGAGAAAGCTACTGCGCTGCAGCGCAAAAGAAAGTGCCGCGCGGCGGGGGCCGGCGGGGCTGAAACGACGAAAAGCGCCCCGGCCGAAGCCAGGGCGCCCAGGGTGTTGACGGATGTCAACGGCCGATCAGTCGGGCGGTCGCCGCATGAAGGCCTTCAGCATCGCCTCGCGCGTCTCCTTCATCTCGTCCCGCACCGAGGTGACCATGTCGTCGATCCGCCGTTCCAGGCGGGTGATAACGTCGCCGGTCACGTAGGTTCGCGCCACCTCGATCTTGAAGGCGTTCAGCTTCTCGTCGAGGGACCGGATCTCGATCTTGGCCGCGGCCATGTCGATCGTGAGCGGTGAGACCGCCTCCTTCGTGCCGGTGCGCAGCTTCCCGACGATCCAGTCGACGCCCTTGCCGACCGAGAACAGGAAAAGCGCGAGCGCGATGAGCTGCGCCCAGGTGATCGGCCCGGGCGACAGGAAGGACGTGTCCATGGCGGCGGTCTTTCGCGGCCTACCCCCTGCGGGGGAGGTGGAGGGTGAGGGCTACTTGCCGAAGATCCGGCGGACGGTCGGCGCGATGCCGGCGACGCCGATGACGGCCATGACGATCGACCATTCCATCTGGTCGTAGGGGGGCGGCAGCTTCGCGACCTGCCAGTTGAACCGGAAGGTGCTGTCGAGGACGATTGCGCCGAAGTGGATCATGCAGAGCCCGAACGCCGTCGGGATCATCCAGGCCGTCCACGGCGACAGGTGCTGCTCGGCGCGCTCCTGCGCGACCACCTTGCGCTCCTCGACGTAGGCGGTGAGCTGGGCCTGCGCGACGGTGACGTCGCCGGTGACGTTCTGCGCGTTCGTCAGCACCCCGTTGTCGGAGCGCTTGTTGAGATAGGCGAGCACCGCCTGGACGATGCCGGAGCCGAACAGCTTCACGAGGAGGCTGCCGGCCATGGCGAGGACGGCGCCCATCAGCGCGAACCTGCGGCCGGGGGCGGCGGTCCGATCATGGCCATGCGCCGGATCACGATGCCCAGCACGACGCGCAGGATCGCCAGGATGGAGGCGGCCTTCGCGCCCCAGCCCGGCGGCAGCAGGACCGTGAAGTCGACACCGGCCAGCGCATCCAGGATGTCCGGCACCGCCAGGATCAGGGCCAGCGCGTAGATCCGGTAGCCGCGCGCGGCCGCGTACCAGCGGAGCAGGCCGAAGCGGATCCGATGAGAGCGGTCGCGGAGCATGTCAGGCCACCTTGGCTTTGCGAGAGAGGAGGGTGTGCAGGCGCGACCAGAAGCCGGGCTCGGCGACCGGGGCCGGCGCGGCGGCCGGCGGCTTCGCGGCCGTCATCGGCGCCAGCGGGTCGGGGACGCTCACGGGCGCCGGGAGCGTGCCGGCCATCGCCTTCACCGGCGAGCGGTCGCCGCGGCGCGCGTAGACCTTGGCGCCGGTGTAGGAGGCGAGGGCGGCCTGATCGCGCTCGCCCTGCCGGCGCGAGATGATCGCGGCGGGCTTGTTCCACATCAGGAACGCCTCGACGGCACCCGCGAGGTCGCCGGCATTGGCGCGGCGGACCACGGTCGAGTGCGCGACGCCGACCGGCCCGATGTTGTAGGCGAGGCTCACGCAGGCATCGAAGAACGGCTGCGGGACTGGCTTGGCCAGGGCGGCGCGGACCGGCGCCGCATACTTCTCCAGCGCGGCGGCGAAGAGCGCGTCGGACTGAACGGGCGTGATCGTCAGCCCCGGCACGACCTTGATCAGCCCGGAGGCGGTCGTGATCCCGGTGCTGATCGTCCAGACGCCGACGCTGTCCTTGTAGGCGGTCAGCCGCGTGCCTTCGCGCCCCTCCAGGGCGGCGCGTCCGATGGGCGAGACGTCCATGATGGTCTCCGGTTCAGCCGAGGATGGCGAGGTGGACGCGGCCGACGCCCGACAGGCCGATGGCCCGGGCCGCGCCGCGCGAGAGATCGATCGCCCGGCCGGCGATGAACGGGCCGCGGTCCGTGATCCGGACCACGACCGAGCGGCCCGTGGCGGCGCAGGTGACCCGCACGCGGGTCCCGAACGGCAGCGTCTTGTGCGCGGCGGTGAGCGCATCCTGATCGAAGCGCGATCCGTCGGCGGCGCGCCGCCCGTGGAAGCCGGGCCCGTACCAAGAGGCGACTTCGGCATGGGCGCAGGGGACCGATCCCGCGAGCGCGAGGCACGCGAGGGCGGCCCGCGCCGAGGAGCGCAGGAGCATCAGGATTCCTTGAGGGTGGAGCTTAGGAGGGGACCTTAGGCGACCAGTTCGTTCGCCCGCGTCACGAGCGCCTGGACGTCATCGGGCGTGAGCGCGGTCCCGAGCAGCGCCAGGCCGGCGACCGCCTTCTTCACGATCGGGTCCGTGATCCGCAGCTCGACGGCGAGATCCCAGTCCTCCTGCATGTCCTCGTCCGAGGCGATCATCGCCTTCACGGTCGGCCACAGCCCCTTCTCGGTGAAGGCGCGCTTCAGCCCGAGCTTGGAGCAGGACGAGGGCGGGGGCGGCGGCGGGAGCGGCGCCGGCGCGGCAGTCAGCCCGAGGTCGGCCGGGTCGCCCAGGTCGACGATCAGCACCGCCTCGCGATCCCGGTACCACGTCTCGCCGCGGTGGTCGGTGACGACCTTCCACGACACGCCGGCCCAGACCGCGACCTGCAGGGCGGCGACCTCTGGCGGCGGGGTCGGCGTCGAGAACGCCGGCTCGAGAAGCACGCCCGGCTCCAGCGGAGACGCGGTCGCCTCGACGAGGCCGTTGAAGGCGCCGGTCTCCCGGTCGTAGCTGTAGCGGGTCAGGTCGGCCATCCGGCCCTCCTCAGTAGGCGCGGATCAGGGCGGGGTAGGCGGCGTTGATCGGGCGCGTCTCGCTGCCGCCCGCGAAGCCGGTGGCGAACTGGCTGGCGTAGCTCGCCTGCCCGATGCCGTTCTGGAAGTACTGGACCCCGCCGCCGAGGAAGAGCAGGCCGCCGTCGGTCACGGTCTGGTGCTGGTGCGACTGGATCTGGCCGGCCTGGATCTGAGCGGCGCTGCGGTTCGGGTCGATGCCGCGGCCGAGGTCGAGGCCGCGCAGGAACACGCCCCGGAGATCCGGCAGCCGGAACGTGGTCGCCCCGTCGCCCTGCGAGAACGCGGCCGGGTTGTTCGGCCAGTCCGCCTCGGTGACGTTGAAGCTAGTCGCCTGCACGTAGGCCCAGAGAGCCGCGTAGGTCGTCCGCGAGATCAGCGCGCCGTTGGCCAGGAGGTACCCGGTCGGCAGGACGGAGCCGCCGCAGGGCATGTAGATGATCGTTCCCATCGGCACGCCGGACGGGGCCAGGGCCTTGATCTCGCCCGGGGTCAGGTCGAGCAGGCGCACCTGAGTGACCTTCGTGTCGGTCGCGGCCGCCATCTCGCCCAGCAGCAGGACCGGGATGCCCTTCACGAGATCGCCGTCGGCGAGAGCCGAGCCGTCGCGGCGCAGGATCGGCCCGCAGTCGAACCCGTCGACCGTCAGGTGCGGGACGTTCGTGGCCGAGCCTGCCAGCGTCGTGTCGAACGAGAGCCGCAGCAGGAACGGCGCGGTGATCGCCTTCGGCACGTTGTTGATGCCGGTCTGGATGTCGATCAGTCCCTCGTTCGAGTAGGCGGCATAGGCGTTGTTCGCGCCCAGCACCGCGACGAGCTCGCCGATCGCGTCGTCGCGTGCCGCTGCACCGGTCGCCATTAGGCCGCGGATCGCGCCGAGCAGCGTGTTGGCGAAGCGGCCGGGACGGACGTCGGCGTTCGGGTCCGACAGCCCGTTGTCAGCGGGCGTCCGGCGCCAATGGTGCGGAATCATAGGATGGTCTCCGCGAGGGGCGCGCGACAGCGACGCGCGCGGCGAGGCCGGCACGGGGCGGATCGAGCTGAGGGCGGGGGCAGAAACGCAAAAGGCCCGCGCGGTGGCGGGCCTATCAGGGGCGGGCGCACAGCGCTCGCGACGGTGGTGGTTTCGGGCGTTTCGCCCGTCGGGTCAAGTCAGATGCAATTTGGGCCGGGCGCTTGTGAAAGCGGCCCGGCCCGGTCATCCTCGGAGGTGCGAAGCTACCGATGGATGATGACAATATGCGGCAAGATCTGCGGAAGCCCAATAGCGCCTCAGCGCTCTCGACGAGCCTTTCGCAGTTTCCGAGTGTGATGCACCGCAAACCAGAGCATCCCTGCGGATATTGCTGCCCACATGAGCAGCCCGATCGCCAGAGCTACTAAGGGGGCGGTCATGCTGTGGGGCTTCTCGCTTCAGTTCTGGCAGACTGTCGTGTTCTGGCTGTGGGCCATAGCAGCTGGCTCAGGTGCGATAGCCGTAGCTGCGTCGTTCGGATCGTCCGTCATTTCGTACTACATCAGTGACGAGACGCAACGTAAGGCGGACGCCGATACGTCCAGGGCAAACGCGACCGCGGAAACGGCACGAGCCGATGCCGCACGCGCGGACGAGCGGGCAGGGCTAGCCAACGAAGCTGCGGCAAAAGCCAATGAGCGGGCGAGCCAAGCGGATCTTGCTAGAGCGCAGCTTGAAGCGCGACTAGCGCCGCGGAGATTGACGAATGAGCAAATGCAGCTCCTCCGAGAAGCGTTGGATCGCGAGCCAAGCCGCAAAGAGATTGACGTAATTTCCGAAGGTAGTCCGGAGACGAATTACTTTGCGACCCAATTTGTGGATTTCTTTAAATCCCTCGGATTAAAAAGTGAATTGCGAATAGAGAATTATATCGGCGGTCCGACGATGCCGGGGCCGTTCCATGTCCGGAATGACCCCGATGGAATTGTGAGGAGAGTTTTGGAGCACGCAAATTTTGCGCACGACTATAATGGAGACTACGAAGGTATTGAACCGTGCTTCATCATACCGCCGCGCGCGGTTGAGGAGTGATGCCGATGCGCCGCTGGCCCGAGATCGTCCTAACGCTCGTCCTGTTCGCCGCCGCCTTACCGGTCGCGGCGAGGGCCGGCACGCCAGAGCAGCGACTCAATCGCACTGCACGCGCAATCGTCCGACTAAGTGTCGTTGAACGTTTTTGCTCGCAGTTCTATCTCGTGGACAAGATTAAGGCGGACGAGATAGCAAAGGCACTGCTCAACGATATCATCAATCGGTTTGGTCAGCAGCAGGCAAAGCAGGCAATCGACGCGATGGACGGCGAGATCCAGCCAGCCGCTTTAAATCAGGGTGCCGCGACTTGGTGCCCGGCCCAGCGCCAGCATTTCCGCAGCGTCGGCGTGAGAGATTTGATCGGCGGCCCCTTGCGCTGATCTGCGGTCGCGGCGCTTTAGGTCACAACTCTCGCGACGTTCGTGATTTCCCCTAGTTCGCCCGTCGGGTCAAATGAAAACGGGAGGCCCTGAGACCTCCCGTTCCGCCTTGCCTGACCATACCGCGCCTGAGCTTGCCAAGCGGCGCCGTGCCTCGCCCTGAGAAGCTGGCAGTCGGCGGCGAGCAGTAGCCCGCCGCCCATCCTCACCGCGCCGGACCATACCGGACCGGAGCACGCCACGCCGAGCCAGACCTAGCCGGGCCCTGCGAGGATTATGCCCTCGCCACGCTCACAGCGTTTCCGCCGTGAACCGTCCGAACCGCGGACGCCAGTCGCCGAGACCGACGACCTCGCCTGCTGTCCGGATCATCCCCGCGACCTCCGCCGGATTCAACTGACCCGGTAGGAAGTCCACGAAGATCTCTGCCGACCAATCCCGGAAAATCGGTCGCGTCCTCATCACGCGGGCCTGTCCGACCCGCACGCCCGCCACGAGGCGGAAGCGCTCATTGCTCCACAGCTCATCCGGCGCCCGCGGCCCATCGTAGACGAGCCGGTGATTCCCGTCCGAGAGCAGCCCGGCCTTCGCGGCCGGCCCGCGCTTCGACTTCTTTGCCGCCGCGATCAACGTCGCCTCGATCAGTTCTCCGGGGATGCACGGGCCATCCTCGCCAATGTAGAGGCCGCCCAGGAACTCGATCCGGGCCAGCTCCTCGAAATCAGCGTCGGTCTTGGCCCGCTTGCCCGAGACGGCCTTCAGCGCCTTTGACATCGGGTCCAGCGGGTTCGCCAACCGACCGTTGTGCATGACCAGGGGACTGACGGACGTGAGCTTGAAGCGCAGGCGTTGGTAGCCGTTCGACATGACGAGCCTCGGGGATGCCCGGCGCGAGGCGCGCGGACGGGGTGATGGGGTAGGCGCGAGCGGAGTAGCGGCGGCGCCGGATGGTTTCGGTGATGGCGTGGTGGCAGCCGTCAGAGCCGCCACACAGCGTCGTCAGATCCTCGACGGTCTCGGAACCCAGCGGGTCGCCGTACCGGATGTGATGGACCTCTAGGCGCTCGGTCGTCCCGCAGCCCCGACAGCGGAAGCCGTCGCGGATCAGGGCTTCCGAGCGCAGCCGCGCCCAGGTCGGGGAGGCGATGTACTCCTCGTACGTCACCCCGCGACCCCGGCTGCGAACAGGTCGCCGGGCGAGGGCGTCGGCAGGGCGGGCGTCCGCAGCCGGTCGGCGAGCCAGTGTAGCCCCTTCGCCGTGACGAAGGTCTGGTAGCGCGCCTTCTCGCCGTTCAGCACCGGCTTGACGATGAACAGGCCGCGGTTGGCGAACAGCGCGCGTGGGACGAGGCTGCCGCCCTGGTAGAACAGCACGTCCCGCTTGAGCCGGTCGATGAACCCGTTGGGCGGTTGCCCGAGGGCTCGGGCCGCGTTCTGGAGCCCGTACAGGCCGTCGGCCGCGACGAACCGGTCGACGAAGGCGAGCTTCGGCGCCGCCGCCTCCACCGTACGCTCCGCCGCTTCGGCCCGCGCCGTCAGCTCGCGGTTCAACTCCACGAGCTGGCCGGCGATGAGGGCGAGCTGGCCGGGGTCGCGAACGTCGATCCGGGCCGACCCACGTAGCCCGGCCTCCATCGCGTTGAACGCGGCGATGTAGGCCAGCTTGAACCCGAGCGCCCTGGCGCCTGTGAACCCCATGGCGAGCAGAGCGAAGCCGTCCCGGTCCATCAGGAAGCGACGGTGCTGCTGCTGCCCGGTATCCGGCCTCGTGTAGACCCCCTGCGCAAAACTGCGCGGGGGTAGGGCGACGCCCGAGGAGAGCAGGGCGTCGATGGACCGGAGCACGTCGCGGTGGTTCTTTTCGAACAGCGCCGCCACGTCCCGGCTGTCGGCGACCGCCGTACCGTCGATGACGGCGACGACGGGCGAGGAAGCGAGGGCGGGGGCTGTCACGCGACGCCTCCCGCCAAGACGAGGATATCGCGCACGATCAGCGCCGCAGCGTCCGCGACCTCATCCCCGCGCTGGGTCGCTCGCTGGATGTGTCGAGCCTTCACGGCGAGACCTTCCAGCGTCGAGGGTGTCGCGTCCTCAATCTCGCGCTCAATCTTGCCGACGACCGTCCCGAGACGCCGAGCCTCGCGCGCCGCCGCAGCGTAGCCGCTGGTCTCGCGCGCTGCCTTCTCTTCCGTCGTCCAGCGGTCCCACGCCGCCGCGATCTCGTCGGCGCGAGCTTGGGCCTCCAGCCACGGGACCCGGCGCTCGATCATCGTGCCATCCGGCGTGCCGTCTTCCCCAACGCCGGGCTGCCGCTCCCACTTCCAGTGGCGCCGCCGCCATCCGCGCAGCTCGGTCTTACCCCCCTCGTGACAGTAGCGTGGTCGGTCGTCCTCATCGCCGTCTCCCCGACCGGTGGCATACTTGCCGAGGCCGAGAGCATGATCGCCTTGCCTCAGAAAAAGAGCCTCCGGGAGGGGCGGGCAGTAATCGTCCAGGGCCATTTCCACGTCGCAGGCCGCCTCGTAAGCGGCATTGGCCGGAAGCCAGCGCCGCTCCAGACTAAGGAGCGCCGCGTCGGGGTGCGGGTTCGCGGCCTGATGGGTTGCCCCGAGGGCGGGGATCTGATGGATGGCCACCGCCGCCGGTACGGCGAGGCTCGCGAGGAGCGCGCGACGCGTCGTCATGCGCGGCCTCCCCGGCGCTTGGCGCGGCAGGCCGTGCGCTGAACGTCCTCGTAGACTTTCGTGGCGAACGCGTTGGCGGACGCCAGATCCATGAACGCGAACCGGATGCGCTTCTCCGCATCCTCTGCGTTGCCGGACCGCGCCGCGTCGAGCGCCAGCATCATGTTGCGGTTCGCGTCCAGAAGGTTGCGGATACCGTCCATGCGGCCGTCCACCGTCGACTTCCGTAGGGTGAAGGTCACGAGGGCGTTCTGCGGGTGATCGTCCCAGGTCTCCGGGGACGTGTTGTCGCTGACCAAGCGCAGCGTGCGAGGAGCGGGCTTCATGCGGCGGCTCCCACGTCGAAGCGGTGAGCGCCCGATCCGCACCACTCGCGGGCTCCGGTCTCCGGCTCCTCAGTCTTGAGATCCGCGTCGCCGTCGAGGGCGTCGAGGTAATCGATCAGGCCCTCGACCATCGCCTCAACTTCGGCGCGGGACGGGCGGCGCATGTTGCGCGGGAAGGCGATCGGCGAGGCGAGCGCGTCTGCGCGGCGGGTGACGGCGCGTCTCACTGGCGGCCCCTCCCGCCCTCGGCCTGCTTCGCGCAGGCATCGGCCTCGATCAGGCGGCCACGGGCGATCCGGCAGAGTTCGGTCAGCTCCTCGAAGTGATCGACGGCCAGGGCCAACTCGCCGAGGGCGTGCGTGACGTAATCGCCGGGCGCGACGGCACGGGCCTGGGCCGCTCGCTTCACTGCCTCGCGGCCGGACAGGTTCGTGAACTCCACCGAGAACCGGACCGTGCGGAGGTAGACCGCGCTCCAGAGTGAGTCGGACAGCGGGAAGCTGAAGTCGAGCGGGGTGAAGCTCGGCATCCGGCGGGCGCGTACGGCGGCCAGCGAGACCACGGTGGTGTGCGAGGGGTCGTGCTCCAACGCGACGGCGCGGATCGCGGCGGTGACGGGGCCGTGTGCGGTGGGCGCGGGCGTGCTATTGGCGTGGTCAGCCATCGTTCTTCTCCAAGGGGTTCGGCGGTGATGGCCTCCGGGGTGTTCGAGCACCTTCGGGGGCCGCTTCGTTTGTAGGCGTCGCTGTCGGCGAAAGTCTGGGGTGAATTGACCCCAGGTTTGGGGTGAGATTTCCCCGGACATTCGCCCGGCTTTGTGCAAGCCGGCGCGCGGCCGGCCGGGTCTCCTCCTCAGTGAGCGATGGCGGCACGGGCGGCGCGAGCGGCCTGCCAAGCGGCGGTGAGGCCGACCGACATGGCGACACCCCAGGCGGCGCCCGTGCGGAGCTGGTGAGCCTTCGCGGCCTCGACCGCAGCGGCCATGATGGCGGCCCGGTCGAACGCGCCTGTCGGGGTGACGAGGCGGGTACGGCGGATGCGGGCGAGACCCTGGATCAGCGCGCGGGCCGAGACGACGCCCGGGGCGACAACGGCGCGGTCGGCGCGGACATCGCGGAGGGCGGCGGTCCAGGAGATCTTACGCTGGAGGGACATGGCGTTGAACCCTTCGTGTTGACGTGATACTTATGGATCACGGCGCGACGGAAGTCAACACCTTCGGATCGATATGAGCCAAAAAGATCATTATACAGCGACGGGCAGGCAGATCGCCGCCGCGCGTTCGCTGCTGGCTATGGGTCAAGCAGAGCTTGCGGCATCCGCCTCGATCTCCGTGCCGACCCTGAAGCGCATGGAGGCCAGCGAAGGCCCTGCGGCAGGTATGCCGAACAATGTCCGGGCGGTGATCGCTGCCCTCGAATCGGCCGGCGTCGAGTTCATCCCGGCCAACGGCGGCGGGCCGGGCGTGCGGCTGCGGGGTGGATCGCATTCCGATGGCTGAGACCCCCGCCGAGATCGCCCGGCAGATCACCGTCCACAACGAGCAGACGAAGATCCGGGCGACGCTGCTCAACACCGTGGCGGCCGGCTTCATCGTGGCTGGTGTCATCACCCCGATCGTGAGCGTCTCCCGCGACGCGGTCCATCCGACCGGCGCGACCCTGCTTCTGATGGTCGTTTGGTTCTTGCTCGCGGTCGCCTTACATTATGCGGCGTACCTGACCCTGGAGCGGCTGAGATGACCGAAGCACTCTGGCTGTCCATCTCCGCCGCCGCCGTCGCAACAGCCTGCCTCACGGCCGCGAGCTTGCTCCTGTCGAAGCGCAGCGCCGCCCGGATCGACCGCATGGTGGCCGAGCGCGAGGCGGCGGACCGTCAGCGCGTGAAGGCGGGCGACGATGCGGACCGGCTGCTGAAGGACAACCTGATCCGAACCCAGCGCTAGGTGTTCGGGGGCGCGATGCTTAGCGATCCGCTCTAGTGGCCGCTGGGCGCGCCGCTGATGCTCGTTGGCGCGGCCGTTATCGTCTACCTCGTGACACGCTTGCTGGACCGGGCGGACGGCGGCGCGCCGAAGTAGATGCGGCCCGGATCTGGGGGGGATTGGGGGGATTGGGGGGGATGTTTCAAGCGCATGCGCGATCGCCTGGAGGGTCGGGCATGCGCGTAAACAGTTCAAATATGGCGCGCCAGGGAGCGGGGGCGGCGCCCGACCCGGTGGCGCCTGCGGCGGCTGGCGGGGGGGTGGGGGCGGGGGGGGGGTGGTT
>NZ_JBEPLA010000024.1:0-38798 GCF_040545035.1 Methylobacterium sp. 1973 | reverse complement strand
CGTCGGCGACGTCAAGGACGGCGCCAAGACCCTCGCCGACAAGATCACCGGCAAGCACTGATCCTCATCCCGCGGCGCCGGGCCACCGGCGCCGCAGCCCCCCGGCGAGGTCCCATCACCCCGAGACAGGAGAGCAGCATGAACCGCGACCAGATCCGTGGCGCGTCCCGTCACCTCAAGGGTCGCGCCCAGACCGCCCTGGGCGGCCTGACCGGTGACCCGGCCCGCCAAGTGCGCGGCGCCGTGAACCAAGTGGCCGGCGGCGCTCAGTATGCCTACGGTCGCGCCCGCGACCGGGCCGAGGATTTGGCCGACGATGGCCGCCATCTGGCCGAGGCCGCCCGGACGCGGGCCGACCATCTCATCGGCGAGGGCCGCGAACGCGCCCGGGACGTGCGCCGCCGTGGCGCGGTCTACGGCCGGCAGGCGATCCGCACGGTCGAGGCCAACCGCACGAACACCCTGCTGGGTCTGGCCGCGCTCGCCTTCGCGGCCGGCTGGCTCGTCCGCCGCACCCGCTGAAGGAGGCCCCCATGCTGCGCAAGATCCTGGCGGCCTTCATCGTGCCGAAGCTCATCGACTATGTCGGCCGCCGCTTCGACCGGCGCCAGCGCACCGGCCGGACCTACTGAGGTAACGCACCGTCGTGGCGGCCGTCGTTCCCGCGCCCGCCCCGGACGCGGACGCCGGGAGACCGGCCGGGGCCACGCGGCCCGCCTCCGCGGCGGCACCCGCACGCCCTGCGCGACCCGCGGGCCGCTATCCCGGCGCCTTCCAGATGCTGGCGGCGATCCGCGTCGTCTCGACCAGTGCCGCGTGGAGCGCCGCGTCGCCGTCGCAGCGGCCGGCGCGGATGGCTGCGACCAGAGCCGCCGGCGCGGCGGCGTCCCCTTCGGCGGCGTCCCCTTCGGCGGAGAGCACGCCAAGCACCCGCGCCCAGGCCTCGGCGGCGGCACCCTCCTGCTCGATCTCCCGCAGGACGATGCCCATCGCGTTGGCGGCCATCAGCAGGACGTAACGCTGGCGCCCCGACAGGGCGGGGGCGACCTCGTCGAGGAGGCTCTGCCGGGCCACCGCCAGGAGGGCGGCGCCCGCGGGCGCGTCCGGGTAGGCGGCGCTCATCGGGCTCCCCATCGTTCGGGCGCGGTCTCGCGCAGGATCGTGGCTTCGAGTTCGGGCGCCATCCGGCCGGTGAGCGCGAGCTCCAGCGACGTCTCCTGGCCCGAGACGTGGCGGTGGCCCTGCTCCAGGGCGATCACCGCCCAGCGCAGATGCGCCATGATCTCCCAGTAGCGCACGGCCTCCGGGTCGATCCTGCGTCCGCTCTCGGCTTCATAGCCGCGGTAGAAGGCGGCCCGCGGGGCGATGCCGCCGGCCTCCAGGTCGGGCCGGCCGAACCGCCAGCAGGCGGCGCAGAACCAGCCGATATCCTGGACCGGGTCACCCCAGCCGGCGAATTCCCAATCGAGGATCGCGGTCAGGCCCTCGGCATCGACCATGTAGTTGCCGGTGCGGAAGTCGCGATGGACCAGGACCGGCTCGGGACAGGGCGGCGCGTGGCATTCGGCCCAGCGCAGGCCCCATTCGAGGGCCGGGCGCACGGCGCCGATCCCGTCGAGATTCGCCCGCAGGGTGCGGATCTCGGTGAGCGCCGGATGCGCGTCGGGCGCACCGAGGAAGGCGAGGTCGTCCGCCAGGGTGGCGCGGCCGGGGCCATCGGCCCGCAGGATTCCGTGGATCCGGGCCAGCTCCCGCCCGAGCTGCTCGGCCAGGGCCGCCCGGTCGCCGCCGAGGCGCGTGTCCTTCACCACCCGCGGCCCCAGCCCGACCCCGGAGACGAGCCCCATCAGGGCGAAGGGCGCCCCGACCACGCCCGGATCGGCGCAGAATCCGACCGGCTCCGGCACCCGCACGCCGGCCGCGAAGGCGGCGCGCAGGATCCGGAACTCCTCGGCCCGCGGGCGGCTCGACGCGATGGTGGCCGGCGCGTCCTTGCGCAGGACGAAGCCCCGCTCGCCGCCGTCGACCCGGCAGGCCAGCATCCAGTTCTCCTGGATCGAGCCGCCGGTCAGCGGCCGGATGTCGTCGAGGGTGACCGTCCCGGCCCCCAGGGTCCGGCCGATCCAGGCGCAGAGCGCCGTCCTTTGACCTGCGTCCAGCATGGGGGTTCAGGGCCGCGTCACTGGACGCGCTCGAGGGCCAGGGCGATCCCCTGGCCGCCGCCGATGCACATGGTCACGAGACCGTAGCGGCCGCCGGTCCGGGCCAGCTCGTAGAGGGCCTTCACGGTGATGATCGCCCCCGTGGCGCCGATCGGGTGGCCGAGGGCGATGGCGCCGCCGTTGGGGTTGACCGTGTCGGGATCGAGGTCGAGGGCGCGGGAGACCGCGCAGGCCTGGGCCGCGAAGGCCTCGTTCGACTCGATGACGTCGAAATCCCCCGCCCGCAGCCCGGTCCGCTCCAGCAGGCGCCGCACCGCCGGCACCGGGCCCATGCCCATCTCGGACGGGTCCACGCCCGCATGGGCGTAGCCGACGATCCGGGCGAGCGGCGTCGCGCCGTCGCGCTCGGCCTGCGCGGCGCTGGACAGGACCAGGGCGGCGGCGCCGTCGTTCAGCCCCGAGGCGTTGCCGGCCGTGACGCTGCCGGTCTTGGAGAAGGCCGGGCGGAGCTTGGCGAGGTCGTCGGCGCTCGTGGCCTTCGGGTGCTCGTCGGTGTCGAAGGCCACCGTCTCGCGCTTCCGCTGCACGTCGATCGGCAGGATCTGATCGCGGAACCGGCCCTCGCGGATCGCCCGGGCGGCGCGCGCCTGGCTCTCGGCCGCGAAGGCATCCTGCATGGCGCGGGGGATGGCGTAGCGCTCGGCCACGTTCTCGGCGGTGACGCCCATATGGCCGTTGCCGAACGGGTCGCTCAGCGCGCCGAGCATGTAGTCGACGAGGACGGCGTCACCCATGCGCGACCCGGTCCGCCCGGTGGTCAGGAGATGGGGCGCGCGGCTCATGCTCTCGGCCCCGCCGGCCACCGCAATCTCCGCGTCGCCGAGCAGGATGGACTGCGCGGCCGAGACGATCGCCTGCAGGCCGCTGCCGCAGAGGCGGTTGACCGTCATGGCCGGCACCTCCTTGGGGAGGCCGCCCTCCAGGGCGGCGACGCGGGCGATGTAGGCGTCCCGGGGCTCGGTGGGGATGACGTTGCCGAGGACCACGTGGCCGACCGCCTCGGGCGCGGTCCCGGCCCGGCGCAGCGCCTCGGCGACGCAGCGGGCGGCGAGGACGGAGGGGGGCGTTCCGGCGAGCGCGCCGCCGAACGTGCCGATCGCGGTGCGCACCGCGCCTGTGATCACGACATCGGTCATCGTCTTGGGCTCCATGGCTTACTCGGCCGATCGGCGGATGGGACAGCGGACAGCCTGGACGAGGCCGTGCTCACGCCCCGACACCCCACGACCAGAAGGCGTCGCCCTCGGCCTCCAGATTGCGGTTGAGGACCATCTTGTGGACCTCGTCGGCCCCGTCCACGAGGCGGGCCTGCCGGGCGTAGCGGTAGATCCATTCCAGCGGCGTGTCGGTGGAATAGCCCCGGGCGCCGTTGATCTGGATCGCCGTGTCGGCGGCCGCGTGGAGGAGGTTGGCCACGTGCACCTTGGCCATCGACACCTCCTTGCGGGCGAAGCTGCCCTGGTCCAGCGCCCAGGCGGCCTTCATCACCAGGAGGCGGCCGATCTCGATCCGCATGGCGAGGTCGCCGAGCATCAGCTGGATGCTCTCCCGGTCGGCGAGGCGCACGCCGAAGCCGTGCCGCTCGGCCGCATAGGCCCGGGCGATCGCGACGCAGCGCTTCGACAGGCCGAGCCAGCGCATGCAGTGGGTCAGCCGCGCCGGCCCGAGGCGGATCTGGGTGAGCTTGAGGCCGTCGCCCTCGCTCATCAGCACGTTCTCGGCCGGGATCTCCAGGCCCTCGAACAGCAATTCGCAATGGCCGCCATGCTCCTCCGGCCCCATGATCGGGATGCGGCGCAGGATCCGCCAGCCGGGCTGGTCCCTATGGAACAGGAAGGCGGTCAGCCCTTTCCGCGCGTCGTCGGAGGTGCGCGCCATCAGGATGAAGTGCGCGGCCTCCTCGGCGCCGGTGATGTACCACTTGCGGCCGGTGACCACGTAGCGGTCGCCCCGCCGCTCGGCCCGGGTCTGGATCATCCCCGGATCGGAGCCGCCGCCGGGATGCGGCTCGGTCATGGCGAAGGCCGAGCGGACCCGTCCGTCGACGATCGGCGCGAGCCAGCGCGCCTTCTGGGCCGGCGTCGCCACCTTCTCCAGCACCATCATGTTGCCGTCGTCCGGCGCGGCCGCGTTGAACACGACCGGCCCGAAGATCGACCGGTTCATGGCCTCGTAGCAGACCGCCATGCCGACCCTGTCGAGCCCGGCGCCGCCGGTCTCGGGCCGCAGCTGCAGGCACCACAGGCCCTGGTCGCGGGCGAGACCCCGCAGCCGGGCCAGCTCGGTGAGGCTGATGTTGCCGTGGCCGTCATAGGCCGTCGGATCGGCCTCCAGCGGCAGGATGTGCGTGTCCACGAAGGCCGCGATCCGGGCGCGGTAATCCTCGACGCGCGGGGAGATGGTGAAATCCATGAGCCCACCTGCTGTGCCGGCCCAGGCGATAAAAATCGAGCGAGCGCTCGCTTTTTATCGCCTGGATTCGGATCTGGCAACGCGCTAAGGGCGACTGGCAACGGGCCAAGGGACGGGGACCGTCTTCGGCCGTCGCCCCGACCGGCCCGCGCGACGATGGATCGATGAGACCCGCTGACGCTCCCCCGTCCGCCCGTCCGGCCGAATTGCCGGCGAAGGACGCCTACGCGACCGAGGCGATCTGCGCGCGGATCCTGGCGCGGCACCGGGACCGGATCAGCGTCCGGAAGGATCACGTCGCCACCGCCAACCTCGCCCGGATCATCGAGGCGGTGCTGAAGCTGTCGAGCCGGCAGGGCTTCCACGAGACCAGCCTGCGCGACCTCGCCCAGGCCTCGGGCCTCAGCATGGGCGGGCTCTACTCGTACTTCGACAACAAGAACACGCTTCTGGTGATGATCCTCACCGAGGTGGCCGAGACGGCCGAGGCCGTCCTGCGGCAGGCTCCCGCGGGGATCGAGGGGGATCCGGCCGCGCATCTGCGCTGGCTGATCGAGACCCATATCCGCCTGACCGAGGCGATGCAGCCTTGGTTCGTCTTCGCCTTCATGGAGGCGAAGGGGTTTCCGGCCCCCGCCCGGACGATGGCGACCGAGAGCGAGGCCGCCACGGAGCGCATCTTCGCCGAGGTCCTCGCCCGCGGCGTTGCGGCGGGCGTCTTCGCGGTCGCCGACGTCGATCTCACCGCCGCGCTGATCAAGCCGCTCCTGCAGGACTGGTACGTGAAGCGGGCCAAGCACCGGAAGCGCGGCATCCCGATCCAGCGCTACATCGCCGGCGTCATCGCCTTCGTCGAGAAGGGCATCGCGGCGCCCTGACCGCGTCGGCGCGGCCCGCTTCGCGCCGCTGCCGGCCGCCCTCCGCGAACGGACCGCCCGGGCGCCGGGCGTCCCCGGCCGCCGCGCCCTCGCGGCGAGGCGCTAGGAGGCCGGGGCGCGGCCCGACGCCAGCGGCCCGGGCAGCGCCCCGATCAGGACCCGCAGGCCGCCGATGTCGTCGAGGACGGCGTCGGCGGCGTCTGCGTCTTCGGGGCGCCCGTAGCCGTAGCGGGCCAGGATCGCGGCGACGCCCGCCGCGCGGGCCGCCGCGATGTCGTGGTGCATGTCGCCGACCATGACGGCCCGGCCGGGCTCGACCCCCAGCCGGCGCAGGGCCTCCCGGAGCGGCGCGGGATCGGGCTTGCGTTGGGGCAGCGTGTCGCCGCCCACCACCGTGTCGATCAGCGGCGTCAGCCCCACCGCATCCAGGATCAGGCCGGTGGCGCGGGCCGGCTTGTTGGTGACGATCGCCAGCGCGAGGCCCGCCTCCCGGAGCGCGCGGACGGCTTCCGCCGCGCCGGGGAACAGGGCCGTGCCGGCCGCCGCGATCGGCTCGTACACGGCCAGGAAGGCCGGCAGCAGCTCCGCCGCCCGGTCGGCGTCGCCACCGGAGGCCCGCAGGGCGCGCTGCAGCAGCGCCAGGGCGCCGTCGCCCACCATCGCCCGCACCGCGGCGGCCGAGACCGGCGGCAAGCCTTCCTGCGCCAGAATCGCGTTGAGGGCCGTCCGGAGATCGGCCAGGCTGTCGACGAGGGTGCCGTCGAGATCGAGGAGAACGGCGTCGAAGCGCGACGGGGCCGCAGGCAAGGGTGTTCTCCGCGTCGAGGGGGGCCGCCGCCGGACGCCGACGCTTCGGTCTCCGGGACGGGCGGTTCCTAGCGGGTCGCGCGCGGCCGGGCCAGGGAGCGCCGCTCGCAACGGGCGCGACCCGCGATGACGCGGCCATGTCCGGGCCATGTCCGGCCCGTGACCGGCCCCGCGGGTTCGGACGATTGCGAGCGGCCCGGCGGATCGCGCGGCGCATCCGCACGCGGCTGGCGAATCCGGCCTCCTGGGCGATCGCCCCGATGGCAGGCGTCTCACCGCCCGGATCCGCTCGGCCGCCGCGACGCGGATCGTCCCGATGGCCCGGCGCGCCGGGACACGAAGCGTGACCGGACGGGAGGCATCCGCGTCCGGACCCGGCGGCCCGGATGCGGCACCGCCTATCGCGGCCCGGAGCCGGCCGGCGTCTGATCGGTGCAGGTGATGGGCTTGCCGGACCCGTCGGTCCACGTGACCGACCGCCCCTTGCCCCGCAGCTCGTGGGTGGCGTCGGCATAGCGGAACCCCGACCCGCTCAGCTGCACCGGCAGGGTGACGGCGCCGCCGTCGCCCGGCCGGACGATTGCCTGCTCCGGCCCCGCGCCGTTCACGAACGTGACGGCCAGCGTCCGCCCCGTCGGACAGGCGAAGGTCACGTGGATCGTCTCGGGCCGCCCCGGTCCGGCCGCAGCCCCGTGCGGCCCGGCGGCCACGAGCAGGCCGCCCACGAGGATCGCGGGCCGGACGGCACGGGCAGGGATTCTCATCGACCACTCTCCAGACACGTTCCGGCGGCCGCGTGGCGGCCGTCCCGACGATCATCGCCGGGATGCGCCCTGCGGGCAATCGGAGGCCTTCCCGGATCACTTGAAATGCGCGGGACCGAACAATTGTATTGATCTAGAATATTTCATTGCCGCACAGTAACCAAAGACCAATACAGTAAATAATTCACGATTTGTCCAACGCGACAAGACGGATCACGGTCCAGTCTCGTCCATCACGGTGTGCCGGCCGCGATCGAAGATCGGTCCGGTCGGCGAGCCAAGCGTCCGGGGCTGTTGCGACGGGGCTGTCCAGGACGCGAATCCGGGTCGTGGCTGACCACCGCCCGCGCGCGCCGCTTAAATGGCTCCTTAATGAAAGGAAAATAGTAATGCGAAAATCGCGCAGCTGCAGATCCAATGAACCGCCCGAAACACGCTCTGTCGACACTGATCGCGGCGCTGACCAAATCCCCGCGCGGCCTGACCGCCATCCGTCAGCTCGCGGAACTGCAGAAACAGGTCCCGTCCCTCTACGGACTGCTCTCGGTCAATGCCTGCGCGCTCGCCGCGACGCATTATGCCCTGGCGCCCGCCATCCTGACGCTCGGCATTCCGGCGGTCGTGATCTCGCTGTGCCTGATCCGCGGGGTCCACTGGCTGCGCCTGCGGCCCGAGACGTTGAGCGAGGCGCAGGCGGTCCATCATCTGCGGCGGACCACGGTGCTCACGATCTTCTTCTCGATCGTCTTCGTGGTCTGGGCGATGGTCCTGACCGGGTTCGGCGGCCCCTACGAGCAGGGCCACGCGGCGATCTTCGTGGCCGTCACGGTGATCGCCTGCATCTTCTGCCTGACCCATCTGCCGGTCGCAGCCTTCCTGGTGACCGGCATCGTCATGAGCGTGTTCCTGTTCTGCTGCGTGACGAGCGGGAACAAGGTCTTCCTCGCCATCGCGGCGAACACGGCCTTCGTGACGGTGGTGATGGTCCGGACCCTCAATACCAACTACCGGGCCTTCGTCGACCTCGTGGCGTCCCAGGCCGTGGCGAGCCGGCTCTCCGAGGAGAATGCGCGCCTTGCCCAGACCGACAGCCTGACCGGCCTGCCGAACCGCCGCTACTTCTTCCAGAAGCTCGACGAGGCGATCCGCTCGCCCTCGGAGGCGGGCGCGCCCTTCGCCCTGGCCATCTTCGACCTCGACCGTTTCAAGCCGATCAACGACACCTACGGGCATAATGTCGGCGACCGCGTCCTGGCGGAAGCCGGCCGGCGCCTCGCGGAATTCGCCAGCGCCGACGTGGTGGTGACGCGGCTGGGCGGCGACGAATTCGGCGTGATTCTCCGAGCGTCCGAAGGGGCCGCGGCGGCGCTCGCCTTCTGCGACGGCATCTGCACGGCGCTGCAGCAGCCGACGCGGATCGGCGACATCCGGGTCGTCACGGGCTGCTCGGGCGGCCTCGCCCTCTCCTGCAAGGCCACGCGCGACGCGGACGCCCTGTTCGACCGCGCCGACTACGCGCTCTACCACTCGAAGGAGCAGCGGCGCGGCGCGACGACCCTGTTCTCGCAGGAGCACAAGGACGCCATCCATGCCGAGCAGGCGGTGGAGACGGCCCTGCGGACGGCCGACCTCGCCGCCGAGATGGTCCTGCACTACCAGCCGATCCTCGACACGGAGACGGGGCGGATCGCCTTCGTGGAGGGTCTGGCGCGGTGGACGAGCCCGTCGCTGGGCCAGGTCGGGCCGGACCGGTTCATCGCGGCAGCCGAGCGCTGCGGCATGATCCACACGGTCACGCTCCTGCTCCTGCGCAAGGCGCTCGCCGACGGCGCGCGGCTGCCGCCCGAGACCGGCCTGTCCTTCAACCTCTCCGCCCACGATCTCGCCTCGCCGGAGACCGTCCTGGCGATCCTGGCCGCGGTGCAGGGCAGCGGCCTCGACCCGCGCCGGCTGACGCTCGAACTCACCGAGACCGCCCTGATGCGCGACTTCGATCACGCCAAGGCGGCCATCACCGCCCTGCGCAGCCTCGGCATCAAGATCGCGCTCGACGATTTCGGGACGGGCTATTCCAGCCTGGGCTACGTCCACCGCCTGCCGCTGGACAAGATCAAGATCGACCGCAGCTTCATGGTCGACATCAACACGGACCGGGGCTGCAGCCTGATCTCCACGATCCTGGACCTGTGCCGCAACCTCGGTCTCGACGGGATCGTCGAGGGGATCGAGACGCAGGCCCAGCTGGACGTGGCGCGGCGGCACGGCAGCCGCTACGTCCAGGGCTATCACATCGGCCGGCCGATGCCCCTCGCCGCCCTGCTCCAGCGGATGGACCACGACGCCGGCGCGGTGCGTCGCAGGGCCTGAGGGGCGGGCGGCGCGTCGCCATCCGCCGGCACGGCGCCGTCCGTCGGGCCGCAGCCTCAGGCGGCCACCGGGGCCGCCCCGGGTTCCGGCAGCTGCATGTGGCGGTGGGCGTGCCGGGTGAGGACGCGGCCGCGGGGGGTGCGCTGCACGAAGCCGCGCTGGATGAGATACGGCTCGATGATGTCCTCGATCGCGTCGCGCGGCTCCGACAGGGCCGCCCCGATCGTCTCGATCCCCACGGGCCCGCCCCCGAAGGAGCGCGCGATCAGGCTCAGGTACTTGCGGTCCATCACGTCGAGCCCGGCCGCGTCCACGTCGAGCAGCTGCAGCGCCCGGTCGGCGATCGCCCGCGTCACCGTCTCGGCCTCCGCCACCACGGCGAAGTCCCGCACCCGCCGCAGGAGACGCCCGGCGATCCGCGGCGTGCCCCGCGCCCGCCGGGCGATCTCGTTGGCGCCCTCCGCCGACATCCCCAGGCCCAGGACCCGCGCCCCGCGCGCCACGATCTGCTCCAGCTCGTCGATCTCGTAGAATTCCAGCCGGATCGGGATCCCGAACCGGTCGCGCAGCGGCGTGGTCAGAAGCCCCGCCCGGGTCGTGGCGCCCACCAGCGTGAACTTCGGCAGCTCGATCTTGACCGAGCGCGCCGCCGGGCCCTCGCCGATGATCAGGTCGAGCTGGTAATCCTCCATGGCCGGGTAGAGGATCTCCTCCACAGCCGGGTTGAGCCGGTGGATCTCGTCGATGAACAGGACGTCGCGCTCCTCCAGGTTGGTGAGCTGTGCGGCCAGGTCCCCGGCCTTGGCGATCACCGGGCCGGAGGTCGAGCGGAAGTTCACGCCGAGTTCGCGCGCCACGATCTGGGCGAGCGTCGTCTTGCCCAGGCCCGGGGGGCCGACGAACAGCACGTGGTCCAGCGCCTGGCCGGTCTTCCGCGCCGCCTCGATGAACACCTGCATGTTCGCCCGCGCCGCACGCTGCCCGATGAATTCGGACAGGCTCAGAGGGCGGATCGTCTGATCCGGCTCGTCGGCGACCGGATCCGCGCCCGTCCGGAGCGGCGCCATCGTTCAGGCCGCCCTGGCGCGGCCCGACGCCCCCTCGAAGGGCTGGACCAGGACGCGCCGGCCCGAGAGGTCGTGCACGCTCACCCGCCACTCGGCCCAGTCGGTCCGGTTCGCCAGCGACTGCCGCACGTCGGAGGCGACCTTCCGGGCCCGATCGACCAGGCGTGCCGCGGCGCGGACCTCGGTGCCGCGGGCATCGAACACGCATTCGAGGCCGTTGGTGCAGTGGAACCGGTACTTGGCCATCCCTCGCTCCTCCTCGGCCGCCCCGTGCGGCCCGCGTCGTTTGTTCATTATATGTTCTCATTTTCGCAGGATCCAGCCCCGGCGGAGCGTCGCAGGCGCCCCCGGCGGGGCCGGGGCGTCGGAGGTTCGGTTGCGGCCGACGGGATCGGCAGGGAACACCGCGCGCCCTGCGGGCTTACCGGCCCGGACGCTTCACCATCGGACCGGGATACCGCCATGCGCGCCACGCTCCTCGCCCTCCTGCTGGCCGCCGCCCTGGGCACGCCCGGCCGCGCCGCCGAGGCGCCGGCCGAGTCCGACGCCCTCAAGCCGATGGTGAAATCGGACAGCCTCGTGTTCAACGGCATCACCCGATCCCCGGACGGCCGGCTGTTCTCCCCGTTCCAGCGGCAGAGCAAGGACACGGGCCTCGAACTCGGCGAGTGGCGGGACGGCAAGGCGGTCCCGTTCCCCGACGCGGCCTGGAACGCCTGGAAGCCGGGCGACGATCCGGCCAAGGCCTTCGTGGCGGTCAACGCCATCCGGATCGGGCCGGACGGGGACCTCTGGGTGGTCGACAAGGGCGCGCCGGGCATGGGCGCGGCGCCGCTGCCGGGCGGCCCGAAGCTCGTGCAGATCGACCTCGCCACGAACGCCGTGCGCAAGGTCTATCCGCTGCAGGCGGCGACCGGCGAGAAGAGCTTCATCGACGATTTCCGCTTCAACGGCAGCCACATCTACCTGACGGATGCCGGCCAGCCCGGGCTGATCGTCCTCGACCGCGAGACCGGCGGCCTGCGGCGGGTGCTCGACGGCCATTGGTCCACCATCGCGCAGCGCCCGCTCACCGGCCAGGGCCGGGTGCTCCGGGACGACCAGGGCAAGCTGCTCTTCATCCACGCCGACCAGCTGGAGGTCTCGCCGGACGGCAAGACCTTCTACTATCAGGCCTGCACCGGGCCGCTCTACAGCATCGAGACCCGGTATCTCGACGACGCGACCGTGAGCGACGACGAGCGCGCCAAGCACGTCAAGCTCCACGCCGCCACCGTGGCGACGGGCGGCACCGCCATCGACGCGGCGGGCACGATCTACGCGAGCGACACGGACGGCCTGCGGATCCTCAGGATCGCGCCGGACGGGACGATGAGCACCCTGGTGCAGGACCCGCGGCTCGTCTGGGTCGACGCGATGTGGATCGACGAGCAGGGCGGCCTGTGGATCCCGGCGGCGCAGATGAACCGCACGCCGGCGATGAACGGCGGCGAGGCCTCGGCGGTCAAGTTCCCGACGACGATCTACCGGATGCAGATCGACGCCAAGCCGCTGCGCAACTGAGCCGGGTATGAAGCGCCTGACGCTCCGCGCGGAGAACCGGGATGCCGGTTCCCAAGTTTGACCGAAGCGGGGGCCGGGCCCCGGCGCGAGGATGGGAGGGACGGATCATGCGCAGGATTCGGACGTCGCGGCCGGCCGCCGCCTTCTTGGCGGCCGGCCTGATCGTCACGTGCGCGACGCCGACGCGGGCCGACGCCGCCCTCGTCCTTCGCGAGACCCGGCTCCACACGCCACCGGATTCCCACGAGCCGCAGCGGGCGATGGTCAACCTGCGCAACACCGGTCCGGACCTGGCGACGAACGTGACCGTCCTGTGTACCTTCACGGGGGCCGGTGGGGCGGTGCTCGACACGCAGCAGGCCTCGGTGCCGGAGGTCGTGGGCCTCGCCGACGTGCAGGCCGAGACGATCTACTACGGCTGGCCCCGCGCGAGCGGCGCCACCTGCCGCCTCGCCGAGCCGCACTGACCCGGTCCTCGCGGGCCGGCCGACGCAGCCTTGGCGGTTTCCGCGCGTTATGGTGCGTTCCCGTGGCGTCCCAGGTCCGTTTCCGGCAGAAGGCCCCCACGACCCGCCACCTCTGTCACAGCGCCAGTCCCGTGCCCGATTCACCGGCCCTCCCCGCCCCGGCGACCAGCCCCGACCGCCCCGCGCAGATCGGCCCCGTCGCGTCCGCGCGGCCGGCGGCGGAGCCCGTCGCGACGCCCGGACCCTGAGCGTGGACGCGACAGGGACCGACATGCTCCTGCGGCGCGCCCGCGCGCTGGAGGAGGAGGCCGCCGGATTGCGGGCGCGGGCGGCGACCACCGGCACCGGCGGCGCGCCGCCGATCCCCGACGGCGCCGCCCGGTTCGCCGCCATCGCCCTCGACCGCGACGGGTGCATCACCGCCTGGAACGCCGGCGCCGAGGACATCCTCGGTTGGACGGCGGAGGCGATGGGCGGCCAGCCCTTCGCGGCGCTGTTCACGCCCGAGGACCGGGCGGCGGGCCATCCCGGGGCCGCTCTGCGCAGGGCCCTGGACGAGGGCAGCGTCGCGGACGCGGACTGGCACCTGCGCGCCGTCGGCGGCCGCCGGCGGATGTCCGGCTCGGTGACGCCGCTGCGCGACGGGGCCGGTGCCCATGTCGGCTACGTGGCGGTGCTCCAGGACAGCCTGGACCTCGACACCGCCGACCGGGCGCTCCGGGAGGCCGAGGCCCGTCTGCTGCGGGCGCAGGAGGCGGGCGGGATCGGCCTGTTCACCGTGGGGGTCGACGACGGGCTCCTGCACCCGACCCCGCAATTCTGCCGGCTCTACGGCCTGCCGGAGCGCAGCACCTACCCGGCCGAGATCGTCGAGGCCCTGATCCTGCCGGAGGACCAGACCCTCGTCTCGACGGCAGCGAGCCGGCGCCGGGGCGACGCCCCGCGCGACGTCACCTACCGGATCCGGCGGCCGGATACCGGAGAGATCCGCTGGATCGCGCGGCAGGGCGAGATCGAGCGCGACGTCCACGGGCGCCCGGTGCGGTTCTCCGGGGTGGCGCGCGACATCACCGAGCAGCGGCAGGCCCGGGACGCCCTGCGCGCCGGCGAGGAGCGCTACCGGACGCTGTTCGACGCCATCGACGACGGCTTCTGCATCATCGAGTTCTTCGACGGCCCGCACGGCCCCCTGAGCGACTACGTCCACATCGAGGCCAATCCGGGCTACGAGCGCCACACCGGCATTCCCAACATCGTCGGACGGACCCTGCGCGGCCTCGTCGCGGCCGAGGACGCGGATGCGTGGCTCGACCTGTATGGCGGGGTGCTCCGCACCGGCCGCCCGATCCGGTTCGAACGCTTCTTCGCGCAGGCCGACCGCTTCATCGACGTCTCGGCGGCCCGGGTCGAGCCGCCGGGACGGCGTCAGGTCTCGGTGCTGTTCCGGGACGTCACGGCGCGCCGGCAGGCGGAGGACGCGCTGCGCGCCAGCGAGGCGCTCGCCCGCACCAACATCCAGCGCGTGCAGCTCGCCCTCGCGGCCGGCGCAATCATCGGCACGTGGTTCTGGGACCTGCCGAGCGACCGCTTCACCGTCGACGAGGCCTTCGCCCGCAGCTTCGGCCTCGATCCGGCCCTCGGCCGCGAGGGCCTGAGCCTCGCCCAGGTGGTGGAGACCGTACATCCCGACGACCGCGACGGCCTGGCCGAGGCCATCACGGCCGCGATCGCCCGGGGGGGCGCCTACGCGCACCAGTACCGGGTCCGCCGTGCCGACGGGAACTACTACTGGCTGGAGGCGAACGGCCGCGTCGACCATGCGCCGGACGGCACGCCCCTGAGCTTCCCCGGGGTCCTGATCGACGTGGACGAGCGTAAGGCCGTCGAGGCGGAGCGGGACCGGGTCACCGCGGCGCTGCGCAGCCTCAACGAGACCCTGGAGCAGCGGGTCGCCGCGCGCTCCGCCGAATTGATGCGCGCCGAGGAGGCCCTGCGCCAGTCGCAGAAGATGGAGGCGGTCGGCCAGCTCACCGGCGGGCTCGCCCACGACTTCAACAACATGCTGGCCGGGATCGTCGGCTCGCTGGAGCTGATGCAGACCCGGATGCTGCAGGGCCGGGTCGGCGACCTCGACCGCTACATCGGCGCGGCGCAGGGGGCGGCCAAGCGCGCCGCCGCCCTGACCCACCGCCTGCTGGCCTTCTCGCGCCGCCAGACCCTCGACCCGAAGCCGACGGACGTGAACCGTCTGGTCGAGGGCATGATGGACCTCGTCCGCCGCACGGTCGGCCCCGCCGTGGCGATCGAGTCGGTGGGGGCCGGCGGCCTGTGGCCGACGCTGGTCGACCCGAGCCAGCTCGAGAACGCGCTGCTCAACCTGTGCATCAACGCCCGGGACGCGATGCCGGAGGGCGGCCGCATCGTCATCGAGACGGCCAACCGCTGGCTCGACCACCGGGCCGCCCAGGAGCGCGAGCTGGAGCCGGGCCAGTACGTCACGCTCTGCGTCTCGGACAACGGCACCGGCATGACCCCCGACGTGGTCGCCAAGGCCTTCGACCCGTTCTTCACCACCAAGCCGATCGGCGAGGGCACCGGCCTCGGCCTGTCGATGATCTACGGCTTCGCCAAGCAGTCCGGCGGGCAGGTCCGGATCTACTCCGAGATCGACCAGGGCACGATGGTCTGCCTGTACCTGCCCCGCCATCTCGGCGAGGCGGAGGCCGAGGTGAGCCTGCCCGACCTCGCCCACGCCCCCCGCGCCGAGCAGGGCGAGACGGTCCTGGTGGTGGACGACGAGCCCACCGTGCGGATGCTGGTGACCGAGGTGCTCGAAGACCTCGGCTACGCGGCGATCGAGGCGGCGGACGGGGCCTCGGGCCTGAAGGTGCTCCAGTCGGACGTGCGCATCGACATGCTCATCACCGATGTCGGCCTGCCCGGCGGCATGAACGGCCGCCAGATGGCCGATGCCGGCCGCCAGCACCGTGCCGACCTGAAGGTCCTGTTCATCACCGGCTACGCGGAGAACGCCGCCCTCAACCACGGCCATCTCGGCCCCGGCATGCAGGTGATGACGAAGCCCTTCGCCCTGGAGGCGCTGGCCACCCGCATCCGCGGCATCATCGGGGGCGAGGGCTGAGATCCGGAGGCCGCGGTCGGGCGCCAGGCGGCCGCATCCGGGGCGGTGCGGTCGGGCCGGACCGGGCGGCGCCCGGCGGAACGTCGGTGCCCCCGCCGGACACGGGGTGCGGCAGGCCCGCGCGGAACGGGCGGGCGGGGTCGGGCGTCATTGCCATACCGATCCGACGCGCCCATGAGGACGGCCTCAGCGCGGTGCCCGAATTGGAGAGCGGCAGCCGCGGTTGCGCGTCAGGAATGTCGACCCGCGCCGAGGCCGGCAGCGCGAACGCGGGGCGACCGGCCGGGCCGCGCCGAACGGAGGCGACAGGGAAGCTACCGTGGACACGCAGACCATCCCGGCCGAACTCAGCACCTTCTTCGAGAAATCCCACATCGCCCTGGCGCTGGCCGCGGCGACCGACGACAACGTCCTGCTCCTGGTGAACGCGCCGTTCCACCAGCTCACCGGCTATACGGGCGCGGAGGTCGTCGGGCGCAATTGCCGCCTCCTCCAGCGCGACGCCGACAACCGGGAGGCGCGGGCCAAGATCCACGCCTTCCTGGAGAACGACCGGCAGGACTCCGTGCGCACGCCGATCCTGAATTTCCGCAAGGACGGGAAGCCTTTCGTCAATCTGCTGTACATGTCCAAACTGAAGGCGCTCTCGGGCGAGGTGCGCTTTCTTTTCGCATCCCAATTCGATGTCAGCCGCTCGCAACCCGCGTTGCTTTCCGCCTACGATACCGAACTCGGCCGGACCTTGAGCCGGCTGACCCCGACGCTTGCGGAGAGTGGGCTCGTCATCGAGGGCTCGCTGATGACGATCGCCAACACGGTCGCCACGGTCGCGCAGGCCAAGCTCACGCTCGCGGATCTCGATGCACCAGGATTTCCATAACGCCCCCGGAGGCGAGGCCTCGGAGATCCTGGACGGCGCCGGGACGGTGACGGCCCCGCCCTTCGCCGGACCCGTCGTGGGAATCGGCGCCTCGGCGGGCGGACTCGAGGCCCTGCGGGAGATGCTGGCGCGCGCCCGGCCGCCGACCGGCATGGCCTTCGTCATCGTCCAGCACCTCGACCCCAACCACGAGAGCATGCTGGCGCAGCTCCTCGACCGGCAGACCGAGCTGGAGGTGCTCCAGTGCGAGGGCGGGGAGCGGATCGCGGGCGACAAGGTCTACATCATCCCGCCCGGGCGGGGCCTCGTCATCCAGAACGGCGTCCTCGAACTCACCCACTTCGTCCAGCCGCGGGGCCTGCGCCGGCCGATCGACGACTTCTTCCTGTCGCTCGCGGTCGACCAGCAGGCCAACGCCGCCTGCGTGATCCTGTCGGGCACGGGGGCCGACGGCACGACCGGCCTGCGGGCCATCAAGGAGCATGGCGGCGTCTGCGTGGTGCAGCAGCCCGACACCGCCCGCTACGACGGCATGCCGCTCTCGGCGGTCGGCACCAGCCTCGTCGACTTCGTGCGGCCGCCGGGGGAGATCGTGGACTGCCTCACGAGCTTCTTCCGCCGCCGGGGCACCGACGCCGTCGACGACGAGGCCCGCCTCGTCGCCGACCACATCGACGACCTCTGCCGGGTCATCCGCGCGACGGTGGGCCACGACTTCTCCGGCTACAAGCGGACCACACTGGTCCGGCGGGTCGAGCGGCGCATGCACGTCCTCGGGCTCGAGTCCGGCCGGGCCTATCTCGGCCGCGTCCGGGCGGACAAGACCGAGTGCGAGGCGCTGTTCCGCGACCTCCTCATCAACGTCACCCGCTTCTTCCGCGACGCCGAGCTGTTCGAGCTCCTCCGGGAGCGCGCGGTAGAGCCCCTGCTGCGCACCCGCGACCCCGAGGAGGACATCCGGGTCTGGATCCCGGGCTGCTCCAGCGGCGAGGAGGCCTACAGCATCGCCATGCTGTTCGCCGATGCCGCCCGCCGCCTCGGCCTGCCGCCGGCGGTCCAGATCTTCGCCACCGACATCGACGAGCGCATGCTCCAGATCGCCCGGGAGGCGACCTACCCGGCCGCCGCGCTCGCCGACATCCCGGCGCATCTGCGGGAGCGCTACGTCGTCCCCCATGCCGAGCGCTTCACCATCGCGGCCGAGATCCGCGACCTGATCCGCTTCTCCAGCCACAGCCTGGTCAAGGACCCGCCCTTCTCGCGGGTCGACCTCCTGTCCTGCCGCAACCTGCTGATCTATTTCGACGAGCGCCTCCAGCAATCGGTGGTGCCGCTGTTCCACTACGCGGTCCGGCCCGGGGGCTACCTGTTCCTCGGGCCTTCGGAGAGCGTCAGCCGGTTCGAGCACCTCTTCCCGGTCATCGACCAGCACGCCCGCCTGTTCGAGCGGCCGCCGGGCGCGCCGCAATACCCGATCGACCTGCCCGGGAGCGCCCGGCGCGGCGAGACCCGGCGCGGAGCGCGCGAGGAGCGCCGCGGCGAGCCCTCGATCGCCGACGAGACCGTCGCGGTGCGCCGCGTCATGGAGCGCTACGCCCCGCCCAGCATGGTGCTCAACGAGGATGGCGGCATCATCGCCGCCTACGGACGCCTGAGCCGCTACTTCGACTTCCCGGTCACGCGGACCGGCGGCAGCAGCGCGATCACCCTGGCCCGTCCGGGCCTGCGCGACGTGATCGGGCCGCTGCTCCGCCAGACCCGGGATGCGCGCAAGCGCGTGGTCGTCCGCGACGTGGAGATCCGCTCGGAATACGGCGTCCAGCCGGTGGAGCTGATCTGCGATCCCCTGCCCGACGGCTCGATGCTGCTCGTCCTGCGCGACACCGGCGCCTTCCAGGCTGCGGACGATCTCGACCTGATCGAGATGGATGCCGGCGGCGACCACGTCGAGGCGCTGGAAGAGGAGCTGCTGCGCACGCGCTACAAGCTCCGCTCCACCGTCGAGGAGCTGGAGACGACGAACGAGGAGCTGAAGAGCTCCAACGAAGAAATGATGTCGATGAACGAGGAGCTCCAGTCGACGAACGAGGAGCTGTCCACGGTCAACGACGAGCTGAAGACCAAGGTCGAGCAGCTCACCATCGCCAATGCCGACCTGCGCAACTTCTTCGAATCCACCGATCTCGCCGTGGTCGTGCTGGACCGCGCCCTGAAGGTGCGCAGCTTCACCACGGCCGCCACGGCGATCTTCCCGCTGCAGCCGGCCGACCGGGGACGTCCCCTCGCCGACGTGTCGAGCCGGCTCGCCGGCCTAGAATACCTGCATGACGCCCAGGAGGTCTGCGCCGGCGGCTCGGTGATCCAGCGGCGCGTCGCCACCCGGGATGGGGACCGGACGCTCTCCCTGCGGGTGCTGCCCTACCGCCTGCAGAACGGCAGCGTCGACGGCGCCACCCTGGTGCTCACCGACATCACCGAGGCCTTGTCCCTGGAGCGCCAGCTCGCCGCGGAGCGGGAGCGGCTGGAACTGGCCGTGAAGGCCGGAGGCATCGGCGTCTGGGAATACAGCCCCGATGCCGGGACCGTCGTGGTCGACAGCACCGCCGGCACGATCTTCGGCCTGACTCCCGACACGCCGCACCCCACCGCCGCCCTGGCGGCCAGCGTGCTGCCCGAGGACCGTCCCGGCTTCGAGGCGGCTCTCGCCGAAGCGGCGCACGGCCTGGACGAGTTCGAGGCGCGCATCCGCGTGCGCGCCGCCGATCACGCGCTGCGGCACATCCGCAGCTACGGGCGCCTGACCCGGAGCGGCGACCGGAAGCGGATCGTCGGCGTCTGCATCGACGTCTCGCCCGAATACGCGCTCGCCGAGACCCGCGACCTGATGCTGCGGGAGATGAACCACCGGGTGAAGAACCTGTTCGCGATCATCGGCGGCATGATCTCGGCGGGGGCCCGCACGCACCGGGAGATCGGCGTCTTCGCCACCGACATGCGCGACCGCATCTCGGCCCTCGGGCGGGCGCATTCCCTGGCCGATCCCTCCGACGGCCAGGGCATGAGCGACCTCGCGGGCCTGATCGGCGCGACCCTGCGCCCGTACCGCGATCACGTCCCCACGGTGATCGAGGGGCCCCTCGTGGCGATCAACTGGCGGCACGTCTCGTCGCTGGCGATGATCCTGCACGAATGGGCGACGAACTCGGTGAAATACGGCGCGCTCGGGTCCGACGACGGCGCGCTGTCCGTCACCTGGGACCGCCAGGAAGAGGGGCTCGTCCTCGAATGGTGCGAGCGCATGGCCCGCGTGGCCGAACCGCGGCCGGGCCGGGGCTTCGGGACCCTGCTGGTGGAGATGTCCCTGCGCCAGCTCGAAGCGACCGTGACGCGCAGCCACGACGCGTCCGCCTACCGGATCACCCTGCACCTGCCGGAACTGGCGCTGACGCGGGGGTGAGGCGCGAGCCGATCCCTCCGCTACCGGCCGCACGCTCGCGGCGGCCCGTCGGATCCATCCATCCGTGTCGGCAACGCGGCTTCAGGACCGGGCGCGGGTCCCCTCGCCCGTGCGGGAGAGGGACAGGGTGAGGGGTGCGGCCTTACCGAGAAAGTCTCGACCTCGGCTGACCGGCGACGGGGCGCTCGATCCTGATCCTTCTCGTCCCGCACCCCAGCCCTCTTGCGCTCGGGAGAGGGAGTCCGTCGCGCCTCGTCCCCAGCGCCCGTGCCCGCACCCATCCCCGCGCGATCTCTCGTCCTCTCGTCTCGGGCCGCGCCCTGCAGACGCGAAACGGCCCGCCGCGGCGATGCCGGACGGGCCGTCCTGCCTGATGGAGCGCCGGGATCCCGGCGCCCCTCCGATCAGTCGATGACCTCGACGATGCGGTGGCCGCGATCGACCAGGACAGGCTGGTCGTTCACGATGGTGTAGCGGTAGCCCGGACGCACCCGGTACTCGTCGGGTACGTCGTAGTAGGTCACGCTGTCCTCCGGCAGCACGGTGCCGACCCGGACCGGGCCGCCCCAGCTGTAGGAGCGCACGCCGCGGTCGCGGACGTAGCTGCGGAACCGGGGACGGTCGTCGACACCGAGGATGCCGCCCACCGTGCCGGTGGCCGCGCCCACGGCGCCGCCGACGATGCCGCCGACCGGGCCGGCCGCATCGGCGCCGACCGCCGCACCCTCGGCCGCGCCCCGCAGGGTGCCCTGCGCCTGGGCGGCCACCGGGAGGGCGAGGAGGCCGGCCGTCGCCAGCGACAGAAGAAGCTTGTTGGTCATGCTGAGATCTCCAGGCTCGTCAGGGCGTTACGGGCCGCGGAGGCTCAGTTGCAGCCTTCCTTGTGGACGGTCTTGGAGTTGCCCATGCCGTCCTCCTTGTGGACGGTCTTGGAACCGCAATCGACGGTGCCGGTGGTGACCTCACGCTTCTCGACGACGGTGTCGCGGTGGTCGACGACGGCGGGCCCGTCGCGGCGGATGACCGTGGTCTCCTCGGCGCTCGCCGCGCCGCACAGGGCCGCGAACAGGGCACCCGAGAGAATGATGTTGCGCATTGGTAGCCTCCTGGTTTCAATCGAACCCAGCAACGGCAACTGCGGAAAAAGGGTTCCACACGCATCGCTCTGTACAGCGCGCGGCTATTTGCGATGAGAGGCGGTATTGGTTGCGTGCAATCGATCGCAACGGGCCGGTTCAGCTGCGCAGGACCGGCGCGCCGCGTCAGCCGGCCAGGGGCGGCACCCGGCGCCACCAATCGTGCGCCCGCTCGTACTGGTGCGCCACGCGCAGGATCTCGGCTTCGGCGAAGGGCCGGCCGGCGATCTGGAGGCTGATCGGCAGGCCGCGCCGGTCGAAGCCGCAGGGCAGCGCGATCGCGGGCAGGCCCGTGAGGTTGAACGGGTAGGTCAGCCGCCAGGAGGCCGCCAGCACGCTCTCCGCGCGCCCGCCGAGCGACACCGCGGACTCGTCCGTCCGCCACGCGGTCAAGGGCGAGGCCGGGCCGACGATCACGTCGGCCTCCGCCAGGATGGCGGCCATCTCGTCCATGATCAGGGCCCGCACCTGCTCGGCGCGCAGGTAGTCCGGCCCGGTCACGAGCCGGCCCATCTCCACGAGGTCGCGGACGTCGGCGGCGAAGCCCGCCACGTGGCCCTGGGCGAGGCTGCGGTCGTGATAGGCGGTCGAGGAGGCGAGCTCGATGGCGTAGATGGCCCCGAGGCCATGGCGCAGGGACGGCACCGCGACGTCGCGGACCGTGCAGCCCCGGTCGGCGAGGAAGCGGAGCGCCCCCTCGATTGCGGCGGCGACGTCCTCGTCGACCGCGTCGAAGAAGTGGTTGCGGATCACCGCGACCCGCAGGCCCCGGATCGGCCGGTCCAGCCCGGCCGTGTAGTCGGGGACCGGCGCCGCGCTGGCGGTGGGATCGCCGGCATCCGGGCCGGCGAGGGCCTGCAGCATCAGGGCGGAATCGGCCACCGTCAGGGTCAGCGGCCCGGCATGGTCGAGGGACCAGGAATGCGGGACGATCCCCGACCGGCCGACCCGGCCGTAGGTCGGCTTGAGGCCGACGACCCCGCACAGGGCGGCCGGGATCCGGATCGAGCCGCCCGTGTCCGAGCCGAGGGCGGCCGGGCAGAGCCGGGCCGCGACCGCGGCGCCGGATCCGCCGCTGGAGCCGCCGGGCACCCGGTCGAGGTCCCAGGGATTGCGGGTCGGCGGCGTGACCATGCCCCAGGCGAATTCGTGCATGCGCAGCTTGCCGAGGATCACCGCGCCGGCCGCCCGCAGCCGCGCCACCGCGTGGCTGTCGGCCGCCGGGAAGGTCAGGGCCTCCACGGCGGTACCCGCCCGGGTCGGCATGTCGGCCGTGGTGTAGTTGTCCTTGATGGCGATCGGGATGCCGTGCAGCGGGCCCCGCGGGCCGGACCTGGCGATCTCGGCATCGGCCGCGCGCGCGGCGTCGAGGGCCGCGGACGAGAGATGGACGAAGCTGTTCAGGGCGCCGTCGAGGCGCGCGATCCGGTCGAGGCTGGCGCCGACGAGGTCGGCGCTCGACAGCTCCCGCGCCGCGATCCGCCGCGCGAGCTCGGTGATCGGCAACGGCCAGAGGGCGTCAGTCACGGCGGTCGTCATGGGGCCCCCGGCGGTACGGCAAGGTCGGATCGAAGACGACCGGCGGATGGATGTCCGCGAGGTCGAGGTCGCGGAGCCGGGCGATCTCGGCGAGCACCGGCGCGAACTGCGTCAGCAGGTGCGCGACCCGCCCGGGCTCCTGGCGCAGGCCGATGACGTCGCGCAGGAGATCGGGCGCATCGGCGGGCCCGCCATCGGCCGCAGCGCCCGGCCGCTCGGCGGGCGCTTTCAGGAGCATCGCCACGACGTCGTCCGGCAGGGCGCCGGCCGGGCCGTCCTTCCGGGGCATGCCGGCCACGAACGGCACGAGCTGCCGCCGGGCGATCGCGAGGACGCGGCGCAGCTCGGCGACGGGCTCGGCGTGCTCGTCGACCCGCAGGTCGAGGAGCGGGTAATCCTCGCCGGCGACGATCCTGAGGGCCGCCGATTGCTTGCCGCGCTTGTCGCCGCCGGCCGCATCGCCGGCCTCCAGCGCCCGCATGAGCCGCTCGTCGAGGTCGCAGGCGGCGCTCCCCGCGAAGGCCTCCGCCATGGCGTCGATCACGCCGGTCCCGGCGAGCATGTTGCCCTGCACGGCGTAGCCGGCCCCGGTGCGGTGTCCGGCGGCCTGAGTACAGCCGGCGCCGGTCCAGGCCGCGCCGGTCCCGCGCGCGTCGACGAGGCCGAGCTGGCGCAGGTCCGGCCGGTCGTCGGTGGCGAGCGCCGCCGCCAGGGCGGCGTCGGGGGCCTGCCCGCCGGCCAGCCCGTCGAGGATGCGGGCGGCGAGGTAGGGGTTCACCCAGGACTGGGTGGTGACGGCCCCGATCCCGGCGCGGATGTAGGGGCAGAGCCCGCCCACCGCCGGGACGGCGCTCGCCACCGCGACGCCGAGCTGCCCGGTCCGCGGGCAGCGGGCGGCGATCGAGAAGGTGTTGAGTTCGCTCATGGCTCACACCGCCAGATGGCCGATGACGCGCGCCTGCGCGTCCGGCGCCTTGGCGGGGCCGCTGTCGACGATCTCGCCGAGCTTGAGGACGGCGTAGCGGTCGGCCAGCGCCAGCGCGAAGGCGACGTGCTGCTCCACCACCAGCATGGACACGCCCGCCGCCCGCTCGGCGTCGAGCACGCCGCGCAGGCGCTCGACCATGGAGGGCTGCACGCCCTCGGAGATCTCGTCGATGAGGAGCAGGCGCGGGCGAAGCATCAGGGCGCGCCCGAGGATCAGCATCTTCTGCTCGCCCCCCGAGAGGGTGCCGGCCCGCTGGGCCAGCCGGTCCTTCAGGAACGGGAAATGACCGAACAGCCGCTCCAGCGCCTCCGGCAGCATCCGGTCGGAGGGGACCGCGAGGCGCAGGTTGTCGCGGATCGACAGGTCCTGGAACAGGGGCTGCTCCTGCGGCGCGTAGCCGACGCCGAGCGCCACGAGCCGGGCGGGCGACAGGCCGGCGAGCGCCTGTCCCCCGACGGTGATCGCGCCGCCCCGCAGGGCGACCATGCCCAGGATGGTCTTGAGCAGCGTGGTCTTGCCCATGCCGTTCTTGCCCAGCAGCGCCACGATCTCCCCCGGCGCCACCGACAGGGACACGCCCTTCACGATCGAGACCGCTCCGTAGCCGCTCGACACCCCCTCCAGGGCGAGGGCGGCGCCCGCCGGCTCGCTCCGCCGCACTGCCTCAGCCGCTGCCTCACCCGCTGCCTCAGCCATGGGCACCTCCCGAATAGATGGTCCGGACCAGCTCGGAGCCGACGACGTCCTCCACCGTGCCGTCGAGGACGAGGCGGCCCTGGTGCAGCACCACGATCCGCGACGAGATCTCGCGCACGAAGTCGAGGTCGTGCTCGACCAGCACGGCGGCGATCCTTCCCCCGGCGGTGAGCGCCTTGAGCACGGTCCCGATGGTGGTGCGCTCGGCCTTGGTCAGGCCGGCGGTGGGCTCGTCCAGCAGGATCAGCCGCGGCTCCAGCGCCACCACCATGGCGAGTTCGAGCGCCTGCTTCTGGCCGTGGGACAGGAGGCGGGTCGGCCGGGTCAGCAGGCGGTCGAGGCCGGTCATGCGCAGGACGTCGAGGGCCGCCTGCGGCAGGCCCAGCGTCTCCGCCTGCCCGACCGGGCTCAGGCCGTCATGGGATGCCCGGGCGAGCCGGAGGCAATCGGCCACCGACAGGCTCTCGAACACGCTCGCCACCTGGAACTTGCGCCCGACCCCGAGGCCGACGATGCGGTTCGGCGTCAGCCCGGTGATCGGGGTGCCGCCGATGGCGATCGCCCCCGTGAAGGGCTCGGTGCCGTCGCTGAGGCAGCGCATCAGCGTGGTCTTGCCGGCGCCGTTGGGCCCGACGAGGCTGACGAGTTCGCCCGCCCGGATCTCCAGGTCGATGCCCTCCAGCACCGTCAGGGCACCGTAGGCCTTGGCGAGGTTCTCGACCGTGAGGATGGGGGTCGCGGAGGCGGCCGCATCCGGATCGGCCGCCCGCGCGACGAGGCGCGGCGGCGCGGGTTCCCGCCGGCCCGCCGGCAGCGCCCGCCAGAGGCGGCCGACGAGGTCGGCGAGGCCGCCCGGCAGCAGGATGATGATGGCCACGAAGGCCGTGCCCAGGAGGAGCTGCCAGAGGAACGGCAGGTCGCCGGACAGGTTCGCCGCGAGGTAGTCGATGGCGATGGTGCCGAGCACCGGGCCGAGCAGCGTGCCGCGGCCGCCGAGCGCCACCCAGATCACCAGCTCGGTGCCGAACAGGAAGCCGGCATTCTCGGGCGCGACCACGCCCGAGGCGTTGGCGAACAGGAAGCCCGCGATCCCCGCGACGGCGGCCAGAGCCGCGGTCAGCCGGATCTGCAGGCGCCGCGGGTTGAGGCCGAGATAGGCGCAGCGCGCCTCGTTGTCCCGCAGCGCCACGAGGGCGCGGCCCGCATCGGCCCGGACCAGGATCCAGGCCGCCAGGGTGACGACGATCAGGAACAGGGCCGCGAGGCGGAAATAGCCCTCGCTCTCGAAGGGCAGCACGTCGAATCCGACGAGGCCGCTGCTGGAGCCGGTCCATTCGCCGCCCGCGTAGATCAGCTGCACCACGACGATCGGGACGACCAGCGAGATCACCGAGGCGTAGAGCGGGGTCGAGCGGTGGTAGAAGGACAGCCAGCCCACCGCGAGGCCGAGAAGGGCCGGGGCGACCAGCGCCGCCGCGATCGCCGCGGCGATCCCCAGGGGCGTCGCCCCGTAGGCGGTGAGGATCATTGCGGTGGCGTAGGCGCCGACGCCGAAGAAGGCCGCCTGCCCGAAGGTCAGGATCCCCGCGAAGCCCCAGAGCAGGTCCACCGTGACGGCCAGCACCGCGTAGATCATCGACCGGGTCAGGACGTTGACCGCGAAGGTGTCGAGGACGAGCGGCGCGATCCAGAGGGCGAGCGCCGCCAGGATTGCGACCACGACGGGCGCCGCGCGGGACAGGCGCCGCCGGCGGGGGGCCGCGGCGGCGCGCTCGGTGACGGGCAGGGTCTCAAGCACGGGAGAAACCTTTCGGGCTGATCCGCAGCACGAGGGCGGCGAGCACCGCGATGGCGATGCTGCCGAGGATCGGGCTCACGAAGGTGCTGATCAGGACCTGCGCGGCCCCGAAGACGAGGCAGGCCGCCGCGAGCGCCAGGTACGAGGCGTCGGCGACCATCACCAGCATGAAGGCGCCGATCAGCCAGGCGACGCCCATGTTCGGGTCGACGCTGGTGAGCGGCGTCAGCAGGACGCCGGCGAGCGCCGCGAACCCCGCGCCGATCATGAACACGACGAGGCGCACGCGCCCCGTGTCGATGCCGAGGCTGCGCGCCAGGGTCTCGTTCATGATCACCGCCCGGGCCGAGAGCCCGAGCCGGGTCCGCTCGATCGTCAGCGCGAACAGGGTGCCGATCGCCAGCGCGATGCCCAGAGCCACGAGGCGGTAGGCGGAATAGTCGACGCCGAGGATCTCGACGGTGCCCGCCAGCAGGTTCGGGGTGAGCTGGACGTCCCGGCCGAAGGCCAGGGTGATGAGCTGCCCGACCACGATGCCGAGCCCCCAGGTGGCCAGGATCGCGTCGAGCGGCCGCCGGTAGAGCGGGCGGATGATGAAGTGCTCGGCGAGACCGCCGAGCGCCGCGCCGACCGCGAAGGCCAGCGGCAGCGCCAGCCAGGGATTGAGCCCGAGCTTGGCGGTCACCACCGCGCAATAGGCGCCGACCGTCAGCCACGCCCCGTGGGCGAAGTTGATGATCTTGAGCACGCCGAAGATCGCCAGGAGGCCGATCGAGACGATGAACAGGATCGCCGCGGTGGTCAGGATGTCGAGGGTGAGCAGCATCGGGGAGTTCCGGTTGAAGGACCGTCATCACGAGGCGAAAGCGGCAGAGGCCCAGCGCAATGAGCGCCCCTGTGCGGGCCTGCCGATCCACGCATCTGCTTTGGCAACGCGGATTCAGGATCGGGCGCGGGTCCCCTCTCCCGCGCGGGAGAGGGACAGGGTGAGGGATGCGGCCTCTCCAAGAGAGTCTCGACCTTGACCGCGCGGCGATGGGGCGCGCGATCCCGAAACCTCCGATCCCTCACCCCAACCCTCTCCCGCACGGGAGAGGGGGCGCGTCGCGCTCGTTCAGCGGCGTCGGTGTCCGCCTCAGACGGGCGGCCATCGTCGCCGGGCGGGGAGAGGGAGGCGTCGCGCCCCGCCCCTCATTGCAGCTTCGGGCACTGCTCGCCGGGATCGACGTCCTTGAAGGTGCCGGCGACCTTCACGGTGCCGTCCTTCTGGATCTGGCCGAGATACATGGTCAGCGGCGCGTGGTGCTGCTTGCTCATGGTGATCGTGCCCCGCGGCCCGGTGAAGCTTACCGTCGGCAGCGCCTCCAGCACCTTGGCGGTCTCGGTCCCGCCCGCCTTCTCGACCGCGGCCTTGTAGAGGTAGATCGCCTCGTATTCCGGCACCGAGAGGTCGTTCGGGGTGCGCAGCTCGGCGCCGAACTTCTTCTGCATCGCCGCCAGGAACGCCTTGTTCTCCGCGCTGTCGATCCCGGTGACGTAGGAGGCCGAGAGGTAGACGCCCTCGGCGTCCGCGCCCATGCTCTTGGCGGTGCCCTCGTCCAGCGCGAGGTTGGCGAAGGGCAGCGTCACGCCGGCGCCGCGCAGCTGCTTCGTCAGCGTCACGTTCGGCGCGCCGCCCGCCGTCGAGGTGATCAGCGCGTCGGCCTTGGCCTCCTTCAGCTTGGAGATGATCGCGGTCCAGTCGCTGCCGTCCATCGGCAGGTATTCCTCGCCGAGAACCTTGCCGCCGGTCTTCTCGACGTAGCTCTTGGCGAAGCCCAGCATGCCGCGGCCGAAGGCGTAGTCGCTGCCGATCAGGAAGTAGGTCTTGGCACCCTGCGCCTTGAAGGCGTCCACCACCGGCGGAACCTGCTGCTCCGGCACCCAGGCGTCCACGAACATGTTCTTGTTGCAGGAATGGCCCTCGTAGAACGAGGTGTAGATGTACGGCACCTTCCCCTTGGTGACGGCGGGCAAGCCGGCATTGCGCGCCGCGCTCGTCTCCATGGAGATCAGGACGTCGACCTTCTTCTGGTAGATCAGGCTGTCGAAGGCCTTCTGGGCGCCCGCCGCCCCGGAGGCGTCGTCGGCGACCTCGAGGACGAGCTTGCGGCCGAGCACGCCGCCCTTGGCGTTGATCTCCTCCACGGCGAGTTCGGCCGACTGCACCACCGAGGGGGCGACGACGCTGTTGGCGCCCGACAGGCCGATCGGGATGCCGATGACGATCGGCTTGCCGTCGGCGGCCTGCGCGGCCGTGGCGGCGAGGGCGAGGGCGAGCGCCGCGGCGCCGGCGAGGGACCATTTCACCATGAACGAACTCCTTGGGACGGACGGGAAGGGTTACGGATCTCGGCTCAGCCGTAGATGTCGGTGCGGCGGTCGCGCAGGAGCGAATTGAACCGGTTCAGGTCCTTGCGGCCGGCCGCGTCGAGATCGACCAGCGCCGAGAGGGTCTCGGTCCGGTCGCGGCTCGCCGGGCCGGCGAGTGGCCAGCCCTTGGGGCCGACGATCAGGCTCTGCCCCTCGAAGGGCTGGCCGCGCTCGGTGCCGACCCGGTCGGCGCAGGCGATGAAGAGGCCGTTCACGTGGGCGGCGGCCCGGTGCAGGGTATTGGCCATGGCGGCCTCGCCCGCGGGCTGGTCGGGCATCGGCACCCAGTTGGTCGGGATGCAGACGATCTCGGCGCCGCCGAGCGCCAGCTGCCGGAAGGTCTCGGGGAACCAGCCGTCGTAGCAGATGGCGACGCCGACCTTGCCCAGCGCCGTGTCGAAGACCGGGAAGCCGAGGTCGCCCCTGGCGAAGAACACGTTCTCCTGGTCCCAGAGATGCGCCTTGCGGTAGGTGCCGATATAGCCCTCCGGCCCGACGATCACGGCGGCGTTGTAGAGGACGTCGCCGGCGGATTCGGCGATCCCCGCCACGATGTGCACGCCGAGTTCCGCGGCCAGCGCCGCCCAGGCCCGGGTGGTCGGGCCCTCCGGCACCGGCTCGGCCAGGGCGGCGGCCTCCGCGGCGGATTCGAACACGTAGCCGGTGCTGGCGAGTTCCGGCAGCACGATCAGCCGGCTGCCCGCGGCGGCGGCCGCGCGGACGAGATCGGAGGCCCGCGCCAGATTCGCGTCGACCGCGCCGAAGTCCGGCGCGAACTGGATGCACGACACCCGTATCGGCGGGCGCGCAGGACCGTTCGCTTGGATCATGAAAGCTCCAAAACGCAAAAAGCCCCTGGGCGCGGACAAGATCATCCGCGAACCAGAGGCTTCAAAGCCGAGATGTCATGCAGCAATCTTGCTGCGGGGCAACCTTGCCCGGTTAGACTACGATACGCGCCCCGAACCGGACCGCAAGACCATAAATGCGGCAGGCTGCTGCGATCAGGTCTTTTCCGCCAACGCGATGCGCAGGCCGAGACCGCTCATCGCCTCGTGGGCCGAGACCACGCTCTCGGCCACGCTGGCCATCGGCACGCGGGCGGCGGTGGCCCGGTCCCGGAGCATCTTGTAGGCGGCGTCCTCGTCGATCCGGTTCAGGTCCACGAGCAGCCGGACCGCCTTCTCGACGGTGCGGCGGCCCTTCATGGTCTCCTCCAGCCGGTTGATCTTGCTGGTGAGCCGGCCCTCGTAGCCGCGCCGGTAGCGGGCCAGGGCGAACTGGGTGAGCACGCCCCGCGGGTGGAGCGGCTTGTTGAGCACGCCGTGGGCGTTGACGTCGGCGATCGCCTTCAGGGAGGTCGGGCTCTCGTAGGCCACGATGGCGATGACCGCCGGCTCCAGCGCCTCGATCGACGGCAGCAGGTGCATCACCTGAGCGTCGTCGAGCTGGATGAACAGCGTGTCGATGTCGGCGGGCAGGGCGGCGGGCGGCGGCCACGCCAGGGAGACCGCGCAGCCGAGGCGACGGAGCTGCTCCAGCAGCGCGGCGCCCTCCTCGTCCTTGGGGTGGATGACGAGGGCGCGGGCGCGCCGCAGGTCGTCCAGGATCTTGCGGGCGGGGGCGGTCACGCGGCGAGACCCTCCTCCAGCCAGTTCGTCTCGAACCGGGACCACGCGAGGTAGGGATCGGGCCGCACGGGCCGGCGCGCCCGCCAGACCACGTCGAACTGCCCGTCGGCCCGGGCGACGCCGATGCCCGGCGTGAGCCAGATGTGCCGCGTCTCGCCGTCGAAGGCGAGGTCGCCCTCCGGCGCCGCGAGGCGCTGGCGCAGGGCCGCCGCGCCGAGGCGCTCGGCGTCGAGGGTGCCGGCCTCCGTGAGCGCCCGGGCGAAGAGATGGACCTGCGCGTAGGCGGTCTCCGACCACATGCTGGTGGGGCGCTCGGGCCCGAACCGGGCCTGGAAGGCGGCGACGAAGCGCCGGTTCTCCTCGCTCGCAAGGGACCCGAAATACGGGGCCGCCAGGACGTGGCCGGTGCAGTGCTCGGGACCGATCGCGTGGATCTGGCCCTCCGCCAGGGTCAGGCTGGCGATCGGGCAGCGGGCGCGGTCGATGCCGGATTCCGCGTAGGCGCGGTAGAGCCGCTCGGCCCCGCGCCCCACCACGGTGGAGAAGACCGCGTCCGGCGCGGCGTCGCGGATCGCCGCGATCATGGCGGCATGGGCCGCGTCGTCCGCGTCGAGGGCCGCGTACAGCTCGCCCACGATGGTCCCGCCCTTCGCCTCGATCAGGTCGCGCATGACCCGGTTCGATTCCCGCGGGTAGATGTAGTCGGACCCGATCAGGAAGATCCGCCGCCCCTGCTCCTGCAGGAGGTAGTCGGCCAGGGCGAAGACGTTCTGGTTGAGGGTCGCACCGGTGTAGATGATGTTCTCCGAGTACTCGAAGCCCTCGTAGATCGACGGGTACCAGAGCAGGCCGTTGTGCCGCTCCATGGTGGACAGCACCGATTTCCGGCTCGCCGAGAGCGAGCAGCCGAACACCACCTCGACCCCGTCCTCGGCAAGCATTCGCCGGGCCAGGGTGCGGTAGGCGTCGGTCTCGCCGGCGGGGTCGTAGCAGACCGGCTCGATCGGGCGGCCCAGCACGCCGCCGGCCTGGTTGATCTCCTCGATCGCGAGCGCGGTGCCGAGGAAGTGCTCGGTCTCGGTGATGCCGCTCACCCCGCTGCGGGAGAACAGGACGCCGACCCGCCACGTCGCTTCATCCTTGGCCGCCATGGCCCCTCCCCGCGCGCGCCCAGGCCCGGCGGATCGCCCGCGCCTCGGCCCCGTCCTACCCGACGGACGCCCCCCTGCGGAAGCGTCGGCCCGGTCGTGCGGGCTCGTCCCGGATCCGCGACCGGACATCCCGCTCCGGCTGCTGCGATCCTCAGGCGGTCCCGGCCCCCGGTTCGGCCCGCCGCACCGGCCGGCTGACGAAGCGGGAGCCGGCGAGCAGGAACCGCCAGGGCGTCTCGGCGCCGCGGGTGATCCCGATGCGCCGGTCGCTGACCACCTCGACGGCCCCGGGATCGCCCGCGGCGCGGGGCTCGAACCGGAACGGCGCCCCCGCGAGGGGCGCGCCGTCCAGCGCGTCGGTGACGCCGAGGGCCTGGCAGAGGCGGCCGGGACCGGCGCAGAGGAGGCGCGGATCCTCCAGGCCGCGGCGCGCCTGCATGGCGGGAACCCCCTCGGTCGGCGCGAGGGCCCGGAGCAGCACGGCGCTGCCGGGCTCGCAGACGAGGTTCAGGCACCAGTGCATCCCGTAGGAGCGGTACACGTAGGCGTGGCCCGGCGGGCCGAACATGCTGGCGTTGCGCCGGGTCGGGCCGCGGAAGCTGTGGGAGGCCGGATCGGTGCTGTCGTAGGCCTCGGTCTCGACGATGATCCCGCCGGCCGCGCCGACGAACAGACGGGTACCGATCAGGTCGAAGGCCACCGCGGCGGCGCTGCGGGCGAAGAAGGTGTCCAGCATCGGGTCTCCGGCGCGGGCGGTCCGCGCGATCCTCACGTCCGGGACTCCACGGATCGCCGGCGATTGGAAATAAATCGGACGCGGCGGAAGTCTTGCTGGTACGAGGGACCGTGAATGGCGGGCCCAGAACCGATCTCCTCGGACCTCCCAGCATGGTGCGCACAGCCTCGATCGCGACGCTTCGATCCGCCGATGCGGGCGCGCAACCCCGATCCGCCACGCAAGCCGCGCGGATCCGCCTGAACCTGCGGCGCCTCCGGCTGGCCAGCGGCCTGGTCCTGTTCGGCTACGTGCTGACCCACCTGCTCAACCACGCCCTGGGCAACATCTCCCTCGACGCCATGGAGGACGGCCTCGACCTCGTCACGGCCGTCTGGCTCAATCCCGTCGGCCTGACGCTGCTCTACGGCGCCCTGGTGCTCCATCTGCTGCTCGGGCTCCAGGCGCTCTACGCGGCCCGCTTCTTCCATTGGCGGCCCTCCGAGGCCCTGCAGCTGGTCTCGGGCCTGCTGATCCCGACGCTCCTCATCAGCCACATCACGGCGACCCGGATCTCCTTCGTCACCGAGGGGCTCGACAAGGGCTACGCGCAGGAACTCTACGCCTTCTGGATCGCCTCGCCGACGCTCGGCCTGCTGCAGGTCACGGTCCTGGTCCTGGCGTGGATCCACGGCTGCATGGGCCTCTATTTCTGGCTGCGGCTGAAGCCCGCCTTCGGGCGCATGGCGCCCTGGCTGCTGGCGCTCGCGGTCCTGGTCCCGGTCCTGTCGCTGCTGGGCTTCGCGCAGGGCGGCCGCATGATCCTCACCCTGGCGCAGGATCCGGCGTGGCGGGCGGTGGCCCTCCAGCCGGTCCATGTCGGGCTGCCCGATCAGGTCGCGCGGCTCGCCGCCATCCGGGACGGGCTGCTCGGGACCTATGCGGGCCTGGTGGCGGCGGTGGTCGCAGCGCGCGGCGTGCGGACCCTCGCCGAGGTCAAGCGCGGCACGATCCGGCTCAGCTATCCGGACGGGCGGGTGGTGCGGGTCCCCCGGGGCACCAGCGTGCTGGAGGCGAGCCGGCGCAACCGGATCCCCCATGCCAGCGTCTGCGGCGGCCGCGGCCGATGCTCCACCTGCCGCATCCGGGTGACGGACGGCAGCGACGGCGCGCCCAGTCCCGGCCGCACCGAGCGGTCGGTCCTGGAACGCATCGCCGCCGGTCCGGGGGTGCGGCTCGCCTGTCAGTTCCGGCCCGAGACCGACATGGCCGTGGTGCCGCTGCTGCCGCCGCAGCCGCGGATGCGCCAGGCCGACCTGCTCGACCGGGCGCAATCCGGCGAGGAGCGCTTCATCGTGGCGATGTTCGTCGACCTGCGCGGCTCGACCCGGCTCGCCGAGGAGCGCCTGCCCTACGACACGGTGTTCATCATCAACCGCTTCCTCGGCGCGGTCGGCGACGCCGTGCGGGAGGCCGGCGGCTCGACCAACCAGTTCCTCGGCGACGGTCTGCTCGCCCTGTTCGGCCTGGAGACCGAGCCCGAGCACGCGGCGCGGGACGCGCTGCGGGCGATCGCGGGCATCGCCGACGCTGTCGAGACCCTGAACCGGCTGCTGGCGGAGGATCTGGAGCACATCCTGCGCTACGGCGTCGGCGTACATGCCGGCCCCGCGATCGTCGGCGAGATGGGGGACGCGACCGACGCCCGCTTCACCGCGCTCGGCGACACCGTCAACGTCGCATCCCGGCTGCAGGGCCTGACCAAGACGCTGGGCTGCGTGGCCGTGGTGTCGGAGGCGGTCTACCGGGCGGCCCGCGTGGCGCCGGAGGCGATCCGCGACATCGCGGTGGAGGGCCGCTCGGAGGCCGTCCGGGTCAGCACCCTCGGAAACGCCTGACGCAAACGTCTTTGCGAGCGGAGCGAAGCAACCCAGGGTGGCGTCGCGCTGGCGAGAAGTCCCGCTGCCCTGGGTCGCTTCGCTGCGCTCGCGATGACGGGTGATCCAAGCGGACGGCGCGCCTCAGGCCCGTTGCCGGTCCGCCGCCCCGAGGCGCGGCGCCAGGGCCAGCATCAGCGGCACCACGGCGAGCGCCGTCCCGGCCGCCGCCACCGCCGCCCAGTGCGGGCCGGCCGCGTCGCCGAGCCGTCCGTAGAGCAGCGGCGCCGCCAGCGCGCTGCCGCCGAGCGTCCAGGTGTAGAACACCGCGAAGGCCCGCTCGACCCGGCCGCCCGGGGCCAGTTCCGGCACCGTCCCGTAGAGGACCGACGAGGTGCCGTTCAGCATCACGCCGAGGAGCGGCAGCAGGATCAGCCCGGGGGCCAGGGGCAGGACGATCACCGCCAGGATCGCGAGCGCCGTCCCGGTCTCGGTGAGGATCACGGTCCGGGTCACGCCGAGGCGTTCCCCGAGGCGCCCGCACACCGCCTTGCCGAGGGCGCCGCCGATGAAGACCAGCGAGAGCGCGAGGCCCACCGTGGTCAGCGCCGCACCCTTCTCCTGCAGCAGGAACGGCAGGTAGAGCAGGAAGGCCGGCCGCGCGGCGTTGTCGAGCATGCCGATGGCGACGAGGAGCCCGAACCCCGCGCCGGGCGGCGATGCGCCCGCGACCCGGCGGGTCGCCCGCTTGGCGGCCGCCTGGGCGCTGCGTGACTGCGGCTCACGCGGAAGCAGGCGCCCGACCAGCACCGCCACGAGGACGCCTCCGCCGGCGATCACCCAGAGGGCGTGGCGCCAGCCCGACAGGGTCAGCAGCAGCCCGACCAGGGGCGGGACCGCCGCCTTCCCGAGGTCGCCGGTGAAATTGTAGGTGCCGAGGGGCCCCCGCGCCGCCGCGCCGTAGGCCCGGGCGATCACCGCCGAGGCCAGGGGATGCTGGGTGCTGCTGCCGGCGCCGCCGAGCAGGAGGCCGACCCCGAGCCCGACGAGCCCGCCCGAGGCGCCGGCGATCGCATAGCCTGCCGCGCTGAGCCCGGTGCCGAGCACCAGCACGATGCGGGCGCCCCAGGCCTGGGCAAGGCGGCTCGCCGGCATCTGCAGCGCCGCCAGCGCGCCGTTGTAGAGCGACCGCAGGAAGGCCAGGGCGACGTAATCGAGGCCGAACTCCGCCTGCCAGACCGGCAGCAGCACGTAGATCAGGTCCGTGTAGCCGTCGTGCAGGGCGTGGTTGACCCCGGTGGCCAGGAGGGTGCGCCGCGCCTCCGGCGGGGACGCGGTTTCGGAAGACGCGGTCGGAACGGACGCGACGGACATCCAGCCATCCTTCGTGGTTCCGATCCAGGATGGCGGTCTGGCGGGGGGCTGACAAACGCCTTATGCTGACGCTCGCGTGAGGAAACCTGACCCGTGCATCGTCGCCTGCCGCCCCTGAACGCCCTGAAGGCCTTCGAGGCGGCCGCGCGGCACGGGAGCTTCACCCGGGCCGCGGACGAGCTGCGGGTCACCCACGGCGCGGTGAGCCGGCACGTGCAGATGCTGGAGGGCTGGCTCGGCCTGCCGCTGTTCACGCGCCACAACCGGCGCGTGGTCCTCACCGAGGCGGGGGTCGCCTACGCCACCGAGATCGGCGCCGCCCTCGACCGGATCGCCCTGGCCACGGCCCGCCAGGTCGAGCGCGGGCGGCCCCGCCTGCTGCACGTGAATGCGCTCGCCACCTTCACCCTGCGCTGGCTGATCCCGCGCCTGTCCGGCTTCCAGGTGGCCAACCCGGCGATCGAGGTCCGGCTGACGACCTCCAACGTGCCCCTGGCGCAGCTCGCGGAGCCGTTCGATGTCGCGATCCGCGGCGGTCCGGAGACGCGCCCGGGCCATCGCGCGGAGCCGTTCCTGTCCGAACGCCGCATCCCCGTCTGCAGCCCGGCCCTGCTGCAGCGCCTCCCCCTCGCAGAGCCCGAGCAGCTCCGGCAGCACACCCTGCTGCACGCGGCGACGCTCCCGCGGGTCTGGCCGGACTGGCTGCGGGCGGCCGGTGTGCCCGATCTGGAGCCGCAGGCCTCGGTGACGCTGGAGCATTTCTACCTGACCCTCCAGGCCGCCCTCGACGGGCTCGGGATCGCCATGGGGCCCGAGCGGCTGATCGCCGACGACGTCGCGGCCGGCCGCCTGACCCTGCCCTTCGCGGGCCCGTCTCTGCCGGCACGGAGCTACTACACCTACGTCCCGGAGCCCCGGGCGGAGGATCCGGCGGTGCGGGCCTTCTGCGGCTGGCTCGCCGAGGCGGCCCGGCAACCGTGAGATCCCGTCTTTGCGAGCGCAGCGAAGCAACCCAGTGTCGCGCAACGTTGGGGCTCGTGGCGCCGCTGGAATGCTTCGCTGCGCTCGCAAGGACGGTTTCGGAGTGGCGTCCGGGCGCGGTTCCGCGCATGGATCGGATCCGGAACGCACCCGACCGCGTCAGGGTTGGCGTGAGACGCTTCTGCCGAAGGTGACCGCATGGCGCGCAAGCGTCTCCGCCCGACCATCGAGAGCCTGATCGAATCCCTCGGGCGGCTCGGCCTGTCCCCGGAGGCCGTCGACCTCGACCGGCTGCTCGCCGATCTCGAACTGCCCGAATACGGCGCCGAGGTGGAGGACGACCGCGTCGCCCGCGCCGTGCGCGCGATGCAGGCCGCCCGGGCCTTCGCGGAGACCGGCATCCCGGCGGTCCGCAAGGCCGTGCCGAACCTCCGGGCCGTGGTGACGAAGGACCACCGGATCACGTGGCTGATCCGCACCGAGATCCCCCTCCTCGACAACGGCCGCCTGGACCTGCGGCTCGACATCGCGCCGGAGCCGGAGGCGGCCGAGATCCTGGCCCGCATGGCCGCCCGGAACGACCCGGCCCACCGCCTGGACGCCCTGCGCGAGGCCGTGACGCGCACGGCGCTCCAGGCCAGCCGGGCCCTGCACAAGCCGGTCGACCGGTTGCGGGCGCAGCTCCTCGTCGACCTACGCGAGGTCGGGGCGGACGCCGCCGCCTACATCGCCCACATGGACCGCTCGCTGCGGTCCCGGGTATTCACCTACGGCCCGAAGCTCGCCCGGGGCCTCAACGACACGCTCACCCCCGTGCGCCGGCACGCCAAGGCGGTGGCCCGCGAGGGCTCGCGCCTGCGCCGCCTGCGCGATCAGGTCGGCTTCGGCGCCTATATCGAGCGCTTCACCGCCGCCCGGCGCCTCAACCGGACAATCCTGTTCCACATGGGGCCGACCAATTCCGGCAAGACCTACGCGGCGCTCCAGCACCTGACCGCGGCGGAGACCGGCGCCTACCTCGCGCCGCTCCGGCTCCTGGCCCTGGAGAATTACGAGACCCTGCGCGAGCGGGGCTTGCGCGCCGGCATGATCACCGGCGAGGAGGTGCTGGGCGCGGCCAACCCCACCCACACCGCCCGCACCATCGAGACCGCCGACCTGACGCGGCCCATCGACGTGGCGGTGATCGACGAGATCCAGATGCTGTCGGATCCCGACCGCGGCTGGGCCTGGACCAACGCGCTGTTCGGCGTCGCCGCCAAGACCGTGATCGTCTGCGGCTCCGACGACGCCCTGTCGTATGTCCGCCGCGCCGCCGAGGCCGCCAACGAATCCCTGGAGGTGATCCCCTTCACCCGGAAATCGCCGCTCCTGCTCGTGGAGGAGCCGGTCCCCCTGGAGAAGGTCGAGGCCGGCGACGCGGTCGTGGCCTTCTCCCGCCGGGCCGTGCACGAGAACCGCGAGATCCTCGTCGCCCGGGGCCACCGGGTGGCGACCATCTACGGCGCCCTGTCGCCCGAGGTCCGGCGGGCCGAGGCCGCGCGCTTCCGCTCGGGGGAGGCCAACGTGCTGGTGACCACCGACGCGATCGGCATGGGGCTCAATCTCGGGCCGCTCAAGCGGATCGTGTTCTCGGCGGTGCGCAAATGGGACGGCAGCGCCGAGCGGGCGCTCACCCATTCCGAGATCCGGCAGATCGCCGGCCGGGCCGGCCGTTACGGCCACCAGGATGTCGGCTACGTGGCGGCGACGGACGCGGTCGCCATCGAGCCGATCCGGATCGCGCTGTCGGGCGCCCCGACGGCGCCCGCGGCCGACACGCGCTTCTTCGTCCGCCCCGATCTCGGGGCGATCCGCTCGGTGGCCGAGGAGATGCGCACGCACAGCCTCACCGAGGTGCTGACCCACTTCGCCCGGGCGACCTTCTACGCCGGCTCGCCGTTCCAGCCCTCGGCCCTGGAGGAGGTGCTGGAGGTGGCCCGGATCGTCGACCGGGCCCGGCTGCCGATCGAGGAGAAGTTCGCCTTCTCGGTCTGCCCGATCAACCGGCGCGACGAGATCGCCATGGGCCTCCTGGAGCGCTGGTGCCAGGCCCGGGCCGCCGGCCTCACGGTCCCCGCCCTCCGGGGCAACCTCGCGGGCGCGCTCGACTATCAGGAGCGGACCGTGAAGCTCGCGAGCGCCTATCTGTGGCTGTCCCGACGCTTCCCGGAGACGTTCGACGACGGGGAGGCGATCCGGCACATGCGCGGCCGCGCCAACGACGCCATCGAGCAGCACCTGCGCGAGACCGCGACCCGCAAGGCCGAGCGCCGGAGCCGGCGGAGCAGCGGAGCACGGTGAGGCGCGATGACTGGGACCGCGCGCTCGGCACCAAAGAAAAACCCGCCGCGCTTTTGGGCGCGGCGGGTTTGTGTGTTTGGTTGCGGGGACAGGATTTGAACCTGTGACCTTCAGGTTATGAGCCTGACGAG
>NZ_JBEPLA010000023.1:0-43248 GCF_040545035.1 Methylobacterium sp. 1973 | reverse complement strand
CCGCTCGCGAACCTCAGGGGAAAAGGGTGGGGTATGCTTCGTCATGGCTCCAGTCTCTCAAGAGTTGGAGCCTCCGAAAATCCCGGCGCGATTCACTCACCGCGGTCGGCTTGAGCGACCCAGTTGCGGATGGCCTGGGCGGAGGGCTCGAACTCGCGGGCGAGATCGGCCGGGTCGCGTCCGGCGCGGACCAATTCGACCATCTGGCGGCGGAACTCGGGGGCGTAGGGCGGGCGTGTATGAGGCATGGAGCGCACCTCGTGCGGAAAGTCTGAAGGGCTCCACGAGACCGGGTCAACTCCAGCGCCATCGTGCGGGTGCTCCAGTGCGTGGCGTTGGCCGGTGCCTCTTCCAGAGTGAGGGCGACCAGGCGCTCGACGGCCTCATCGTCGATGCTGCGGGGCGCGCCGGAGCGTAGTGCATCGACCAGCCCCTCCAGCCGATGCGCGGCGAAGCGGGCCCGCCACAGCGCCACCGTCTGGCGGCTGACACCCAGCACCGTAGCCACGCCCAGGTTGGTCGCGCCCGGTTCGGCACAGGCCAGGATGATACGCAGGCGCGAAACCAGCGCCTGCCCGGTCCCGTGTCGCCGCAGCAGGCGCTTTATCTCACCCTGCTCCTGCTCGCTGAGATCGAGAGAGGGCCTTTGGGCCACGCGACATGGCGCACCTCCATCAGGAAGCACCTAACGATCGGCCCATTCGGCTAAACTGTCAAACCTCTTTTAACTCAAACCACTAGCTGAGCTTCAGACAGCCGAAATCTCGGCCGGGACCGGACGGCTAACCTTAGAAGTGTCCGCCATTCCCGCCGCAGCGTCTGGCAGTCGCATTGAGTGTATGAGCGAGGCCGGAGTTGAGGTCGTAGTAAGGGGCGAAGCCCACCTCTTGGTGGAGGCGCTCGACGTCGGCCTCAATGCTAGCCGGCTCGCTTGCCGAGAGGGGGCGGGCACCGAAGTCTATCAGGTCCGGTCGTCCAGTCAGGAGGGCGATTCGTTCTAGGATCACGCGTATTGGGGCCGCAGACCCGGAGCCAATATTGACCGTCCCGACGACCGGCGAGTCGACCAGGGCCGCGAATGCCGCGGCCGCGTCTGCCACGTGGCTGAAGTCCCGACGTTGGTAGCCGGGGCTGGTCCGAAAGCGGGCCCCCGCCGTCAGCAAGCGGATCGCGTCGCCGACCAGCCGGCCCGGCTTTTCGCCCGGTCCGTAAAGGAAGAACAGCCGCCCCCAGGCGAAGGACAGCCCGGTCTCGCCTGCATAGGCCTCTAGGATGCGCCGCGTTCCGTCTTTGGCGGCCCCGTACAGGGTGGCGGGGGCGCACGGCGCGTCCTCGCGTAAGCGGTCGGGGCCCCAGGCGTACTCGGCGCAGGTGCCAGCTGCCACCGCACGAACGCCGCCGGCCTCCCGGAAGGCGCGGACCAAGGCGATGCTCGCCGCGACCCACTCGAGGTTGACGGCCGAGCGCCAGTATAGGCCCGGCTCGGCGTACCAGGCCAAGTGCAACAGATGACTCGCCCGAACGGCGTCGAGGACGTCTCGGACAGACGCCGCGTCCAGCAGGTCGACCGGGTGGAAGGCGACCTCCGCGGCCGGCGGCCGGCGGCCGAGGGCGTGGATCTCGAAGCCGCGGGCCTGGAGCGCCGGGATTGCGTGGGCGCCGACGAACCCGGTCGCGCCGGTGAGCACGATGCGCGGCACGCCCGAACTCACACGACCGGATCCGCGCCGGTCCAGGCCGGGAAGGTGAGGTCGCGCTCACTGATCACCGTCACTGGCTCCGGCCAGACCACGTTGAACGCCGGGTCGTCCCAGCGCAGGCCGCGGGCTGCCTCGGCTACGTAGGTACAGTCGATCATGTAGAGCACCTCCGTCTCGTCGCGCAGCGTCTGGAACCCGTGCGCGATCCCCGCCGGGATGTAGAGCGCGGCCCGGTTCTCGGCGGACAGCTCGACGCTGACGGCCTGTCGGTAGGTCGGCGAGTCCCGGCGCAGGTCGACGATCACGTCGTGGATCGCCCCCATCGTGCAGCGCACGAGCTTGGTCTCGGCGTGTGGCGCCACTGCGTAGTGCATCCCCCGCACCGTGCCGCGCCGCAGGTTGAACGACACGCTCGACTGCCGGAACCGGCCCACCAGCCCGCGCGCAGCCAGTATGTCCTCGCACACCGTCCGTGCGAAGAAGCCGCGCTCGTCCCTATGCGGGCTGAGCCCGATCCGGTAGGCGCCCACGAGCGGCAGCTCATCGAAGGTCACGGGTTCACTCCACCGCGAGACCCGGGATGCAGGTCACGAACTGCCCACCCCAGGCGCGGATCGCCCCCATCTCCTGCGTAATCTCGGCCTTCAGGTTCCAGGGCAGGATCAGCACGTAGTCCGGGCGCATCGCCAGCAGCGCATCCGGCGAGACCACCGGGATCCGGCTGCCGGGCAGAAGCGTGCCCTGCTTGTGCGGTGAGCGGTCGGCCACCGCCTTGACCAGCTCCGGGCCGATCCCACAATAGTTCAGGAAGGTGTTGCCCTTGGCCGCCGCCCCGTAGCCGCAGACCTTCTTGCCCGCCCGACGCTGCTCAATCAGGAACTTGAGGCTCGCGCATTTGATCTCGACCACGGCCTCGGCGAAGCGCCCGTAGCCGTCGGCCGAGAACAGCCCGCCGTTCCGCTCGTCGGCCAGAACCCGCGCCACCGCAGGCGTCGGCGCGTGCGGGCCGTCCGCGTGGCAGAAGAACACGCGCAGCGAGCCGCCGTGGGTCGGCAGCTCTTCCACGTCGAATGCCCGAAGCCCCGACCCTTCGAGGAGCCCCGAGACCACGCCGAGCGACAGGTACGAGAAGTGCTCGTGGTAGATCGTATCGAACTGATTGTGCTCGATCATCCGCAGGAGGTGAGGGAACTCGAAGGTGGCGGCGCCGTCACGCTTGAGCAGCACCTGGAAGCCGGCGATGAAATCGAGGATATCGGGCACGTGGGCGAGCACATTGTTGGCCGTCATCAGGTCGGCGCCGTGCCCCTCGGCGAGCAGCCGCGCGGCGGTGGCGCGGCCGAAGAACGCGACCTCGCTCGGCACGCCATTCTCGCGCGCCACGGCCGCGACGTTGGCCGCGGGTTCGACGCCTAGCACCGGAACGCCCCGGGCTACGAAGTATTGCAGGAGGTATCCGTCGTTGCTGGCGACCTCCACCACCTTGCTGTGCGGCCCCAAGCCGAAGCGCTCGGTCATGGCGACAACGTAGCGCTCCGCGTGGCGCAGCCAGCCGGTCGAGAAGCCCGAGAAGTAGGCATAGTCCGAGAAGATGTGCTCCGGGCTCTCGAACGCCTCGAGTTGGACCAGCCAGCAGCGCTCACAGACATAGGCGTGGAGCGGATAGGCCATCTCCCCCTGCCCCGCCCGCGCGGGCGGCACGTAGGAATTTGCGAGCGGCGACAGGCCGAGATCGGCCACGGTGCGCGCGAGTGGAGCGCCGCAGGCCCGGCAGCAGGCCCGGTTCGGGGCGGCCGGAACCGTATCCATCGCTGCGCTCATGCCCGGTCCCCTGCCCCCGCTCCTGCCAGCGCCTCGTAGCGCGCGATCTGGTCGAGTGTCAGCGCGGCCGCGTTCGCGCCATCGCCTTGGGCCCGGTACCACGCCCCAGTCCAGTCCAGCGCCTCGGCGAGCCGTAGCCGCCGGTCCCAACCGAGATGCGCGCGCGCCTTCGAGGCGTCGACCTTGAGGAAGGTCGCCTCGTGCGGGTGCGTGCCGCCGGTGAGGCGCCACGTTGCTTCGGCACCCCAGCCCCGGGCGAGGCCGGCGACCACCTCGGAGACCGGTTGGCAATCTGCGTCAGCCGGCCCGAAATTCCAGCCTTCGGCGTAGCGCGCACCGTCCTCGCCGCACAGGACCTCAGCCAGGCGAAGGTAACCCGAGAGCGGCTCCAGCACGTGCTGCCAGGGCCGCACCGCGCCCGGCGCGCGGATCTCCACCGGCTCGCCGCGGCCGAAGGCGCGCACCACGTCCGGGACGAGGCGATTCAGCGACCAGTCGCCGCCGCCGATGACGTTGCCGGCCCGTGCGCTCGCGATCCGCGCCGGGTGTCCGCCGTCGCCGAAGAACGAGGCGCGATAGGCGCTGGTCACGAGCTCGGCGCAACCCTTCGAGTTGGAATAGGGATCGCGCCCGCCCATCGGCTCGTCCTCGCGGTAGGCCCAGACCCACTCGCGGTTCTCGTAGGCCTTGTCGCTGGTGACGATCACAACCGCCCGCACCGATGGGCAGGCGCGCACCGCCTCTAAGAGGTGCACCGTACCCATGACATTGCTGGCATAGGTGCCGACCGGGTCGGCGTAGGACGGCCGCACCAGAGCCTGGGCGGCGAGGTGGAGAATGATCTCGGGCCGTACCTCAGCCATGCAGGCGGAGAGTGCCGCGAAATCGCGAACGTCCCCGATCCGGCTGTCGACGCGAGCAGGCAATTCGGCCAGCGCGCACAGGCTCGGGTCGGTCTCCGGTATCCGCGCGAACCCAGTAACCCGCGCGCCGAGGCGAGCGAGCCATAGGCTGAGCCACGCACCCTTGAAGCCGGTGTGCCCGGTGAGCAGCACCCGGCGCCCCGCCCAGAACCCTGGATCGGGGTTGGCTGCGCGCGGTGTCGTCGGGCTCGGGACGACGGTGCTCATGCCCAGATCATCCAGGGAGCGGCCTTGCTCGCCCAGAGCGCCTCAAGCTGGTTCTTATCGCGCAGCGTGTCCATCGCCTGCCAGAATCCGGTGTGGCGGTAAGCCTGGAGCTGACCCTCGCGCGCGAGCCGCTCCAGTGGCTCATCCTCCCACACGGTGGCGTCGCCCGCGACGTAGTCGAGTACCTGCGGGTCGAGGACGAAGAAGCCGCCGTTGATTACGGCGCCGTCGCCTGCCGGCTTCTCGCGGAAATTGCGGATCGCGTCTCCATCAAGCTCCAGGGCGCCGAAGCGGCCAGGGGGCGCCACGGCGGTGAGCGTCGCCAGCCGCCCGTGCGCCGTGTGGAAGGCGGCGAGCGCGGTCAGGTCCACGTCGGAGACGCCGTCGCCGTAGGTCATGAAGAACGGTTCGGTCCCGAGATAGGAGCGCACGCGCCGGAGCCGGCCGCCGGTCATGGTCTCAGGTCCAGTCTCGATCAGCGACACGCTCCAATCTTCCGCGCCGCTGCGGTGGAACTCAATTGCCCCCGTACCGGTCTCGACGGTCACGTCGGACAGGTGGAGGCGGTAGTTGAGAAAGAACTCCTTGATCATGTACCCGCGGTAACCGAGGCAGATCACGAACTCGCGTACGCCATGGGCCGCAAATCCCTTCATGATGTGCCATAGGATCGGTTGGCCGCCGATTTCGACCATCGGCTTCGGGCGCGTCCCTGTCTCCTCTGAGAGGCGCGTCCCGAGTCCGCCCGCCAAGATCACTGCCTTCATTGCGAAAACCCTTGGCCCGCCGGCGCATTCTGCGAGGAGTGCCGCTCGGTTGCACGCTTCGTCGACGGGTGCAAGGGCGCTGGTCCTGCGCGCGGGTCTGTCAGGGCTGGACCCCGGCGGGAGCCGGTTCCGGGAGGATCGACGGCTCGCGCGCGACGGCCCACGTCTTCGCGATCAGAACGCTCCGCTCGGCCGCATTCATCCGCGCGAAGGCGCGGGTCTGGTTGTCGTGGACGAGCAGATTGGCCTGCTCGCCCTGCCGGAACGTCTCGCTCTCCGCCCAGTGCTGGGGCGGGTAGCCGCGCCCGTCGGCGCCGACGATCAGGCATGTCAGGCCTTGGGCGAGGACGCGGCGGGTTAGGCCGTCGGCGCCGCTCTCGATCTGGAAGGTGTCGAGCTTGCCCGCGATGGTGTAGGAGCCCAGGATCTCGGCCGCCCGATCGCGGCGCATGGCGAACGCGTTCGAGCGCAGGTGCGGGTTGGGAAAGGCCGGGAAGGTCGGATTAATATAGTGCAGGCTCTCGTACGAGCCCGTGGCGCTGACCATCCCCACACCGGGCTGAACGAGATTGCGCGCGAGCTTGGCCAGCCAATGGGGCGAGGCGATCTCGGCGTTGGTGTTGAGGAAGCAGACGACCTCCTCCGACAGGCTCGGCAGAGCGTCGATGTAAGCGCCTATGTCGAAGCGCAGGTCGTCGGTGTCGATCGCCGTGAAGGCGAGACCGTCGAAGCTGCGCGCTGCCGCGACCCTTGAAGCCGCGTCCGGAAAACCCTTGAAGATGACATAGAGCCGGTGTCCGCATCCCGCCGGATGGGCTCGGTACGAAGCCGCGAAGGCGCGGAAGCGCGCCTGGTGATCGGCGTCGTATCCACGCGCGAGGTAAACCACGGCGACGTCGCTCTCGGCCTCGGCGCGCCTGGCCGGCAGGTGGCCGGCGTCGTCCGTTTCACGATCCATGCCGTTCGTTCCTGCCATGCTGTCAGCGCCCGTGAGATATGGCCACCGCTGTCGAGGAGGGGCTCCTATAGCGAAATGACCGTGTGTTCGTCGACCGGCGGCCTCGCAGCCGACGGGCGGCCGGCTCGCAGCGCGCCATGCGACTTTGGCCGAACGCACCGGCCGAAATCAGCCATTCCTGCTCGCGGTGCGGACAGGCTCGGCTCCAGGGTCCTGTTCCTGAGCAATTGTCACCGAACCGGCATCTCATCCCGATCATGCGGATCGAAGAGACGCATGGCGCAAGTCTGCCCTCAAGCGGTTACTCGAGCCGACAGGCGGATCCGCTCAGTCCGGAGTTCGCGCCTCACAACACCATCTCTTCTTGATGAAGTTGCCTCGTTTCCGTTAAAGGCGGCAGGGGCGGCTGCATTCGGTGCGTCAAGGCGACCGGGAAGAAATCCGGCCCGCCAGGGGCAACGCCGGGTCGGCATCGCGAGCAACATAATGCAATCATTTGGAGCGCCGTTGATGGAGGGTGAACCAGTCCCGGCAAACGGCGAAGAAGCGAAGATTCTTCAAGACTTCACGGAGATCCGAGCTGACCAGCTCCGCCGAGTGTTGTCGCCAGATGGCAGCTTCGACGAAGCCTTCGATCTCTACAGCTCTGTCGTGGAGCGGGGCCACGTGTTTCCGGCCCGGTGGGCGGCTCGCCTGCTGGAACTCGGCGCGGCATTATCGGAGCGGGCCGACATCCGCGAGAAGATGGCCGCGGTCCGGGCTGGGCTCGATCGGCAGGAGGCGCGCTCGGCGGCGCTCGCGCGGATCTTTGACCAACTCTCCGAGACGGAGATGGCGCTGGCCCAGGCTCTGATCGCGGAAACCGCAACGATTGGGCAGGGGCTGGAACTGTACGCGTCGATGACGGCGCGCGGGATCGGATTTCCTCTGGACTGGGAAGAGAAGCAACTGCGGGCTTGCCTGAAAGCGGAGCCGGAACGGATCGATCTGAATAGCCGCTACCGCACTGTCTTGGTCACGCTCGGCATGCGAGTTCCGCCCGAGATTGAGCAGGCCGTCGCGGAGGCTGCCAAGCGGGAAGAATACGACGTCGACCACCAGCTCGCGGCGAAGAACTACCATCTCAAGACCGGCCTCGACGACGTAGAGGCCGCCTTTCGGGTGATGGTTGAGGAGATCAGACCTTTCACGATGACGTCGATGGAGCGGCTGTACGCCCTGTATAAGGCCGTCCATTACGTGGTCGCCGCGCAAGTCCCGGGTGCGTTCGTCGAATGTGGAGTCTGGCGCGGCGGCAGCATGATGCTCATCGCGCGCGTGCTCGCGAGCCTGAACCGGATGGACCGCGACCTGTTCCTGTTCGACACCTTCGAGGGACTGCCCAGGCCGGATTCCGAGATGGACGTCGACATCTGGGGCAACCGCGCGATCGACGGCTGGCTGCCCAAGCAGGTGAGCGAGACGAGCAGCCACTGGGCAGAGGCCGGATTGGACGAGGTCCGGGCAAACATTGCCTCAACCGGTTATCCGGCTGACCGCGTGCATTTCGTCAAGGGCATGGTCGAGGCGACGATCCCGGATGCGGCGCCCCGGGAGATCGCTCTCCTGCGGCTCGATACAGACTGGTATGCCTCGACCAAGCACGAGATGGTGCATCTGTATCCCCGGCTGTCCCGATCGGGGGTGCTGATCATCGACGATTACGGCCATTTCGAAGGCGCGCGAAGAGCCATTGACGAGTACATTCAAGACAACAGCTTGAATCTGCTGCTTAACCGCGTCGACTACTCTGGCCGCATGGCGTTGAAGACTATGTGACCGCCGTGCCCGGTCGAGGGCCGGGCACGCCAGGTCGCTGCTGGCCTGGCGGGCACTCCGTAGGCATCAGACGGTGGCTCCCCGACCCAGCGCCCTCCTTCCGGCGTCCGGTGAGACATGCTAGACGCGTCCCGAATAACCACCTCCGATCCGGGAAAGATTTGCGTGCTTTGTCTTGTTTGTGAAAGTGACTCCGTCACGACTCAGCTCGACGTAGGAAGTCACCCGGTGTCTTCGTTTTTCCTGGCCGAGCGTTCGGCCGAGGAGCGGACATTCCGACTCACGCTCGGACAATGCGCCGCCTGCGGCACGATCCAGAGCACGGGGATTGTGCCGCACGACGCGCTGGTGCCACCCTACGATTGGCTGTTCGCCCGCGAGCCGGAGGACCATCTCGATACCGTCGTCGAGCAGATCGTCGCCTTGCCGGGCGTCCATCCCGATTGCGTGGTCGGCGCGCTGACCTACAAGGATGACACGACTGTCGACAGGTTCCGGAAACGCGGTTTCTCGAACACGTGGCGGGTCCGGCTGGACGAGGATCTCGGCATCGCCGATCCGGCCGCGAACATTGAGACCGTCCAGAGACTGACGACCCCGGATCGCATGGCCCGCATCGCGGAACGCCGCGGGCCCGCCGACATCCTGATCGTCCGCCACATCCTCGAGCACGCCGAAGATGTGCCCGCCTTCGTCGCCGGCATCGCGGCTCTGGTGAAGCCGGGGGGCCTGATCATGGTCGAGGTACCAGACTGCACGACGAGCCTCAGGCTTCATGATTATTGCATGGTCTGGGAAGAGCACTCGCTCTACCTGACGCCGGCGAGCTTCGAGCCGCTGCTCGCGCTCGGCGGCTTTGAACCCGTTCGAACAGACATCTATCCAATCCCGTTCGAGAACTCGATGGTGCAGATCGCCCGCAAGGTCGGGAGATTCGGTTCGGCCCGGGTGAGCGCGGACGCGCGCGCCGAGCGCGCGCTGTTTTCGAGCTACTGTGAGGACTTCGAACCAACGCGGCGCACGATACGGGACAAGCTCACGCGGCTGCGCGCCGAGAAGGGGCCCATCGCGCTCTTCGGAGCGGGGCACCTAGCGTGCGCCTTCGTCAACTTCCTCGGCGTGGACGATCTCGTCGAATTCGTCGCGGACGACACACCTCAGAAGCAGAACAAGTTCCTGCCCGGCGCGCGGCTCCCGATCCTGCCCTCCTCCGCGTTGGTCGAGCATGGGATCGCCGTCTGCCTCCTCGCGCTCTCGATCAAGAACGAGGACGCCGTCATCGCAAAGAACAGCCCCTTCGTCGAGCGGGGCGGCTTATTCCGTTCGATCTTCAGGGCCAGTCCGCGCTCCATCTTCGCCGGGTAAGGCCGGCCGTTCCGCTGCCCGGGGAGCCGTCCGGTCTCTCCGGCCGTGCAAAACGGGGCGCCGCCGCCTGCGGGGAGTGCCGGCGCCGGCGGGGTCAGGCGCGGCGGCCCCCGACCGATCGGTGACGGGGGCCGGGACGTCGGCCTCATCCACCCTGGCAGGACTGGAGGAGGCGGGCGAGGAAGGCGTGGCCCGCGTCCGGGTCGCTTTCCGGCGGCGCCCAAGCGGCGCCCTCGGTATCGGTCGGATCGAACGGCCCCGTGGTCGTCTCGAGGAAGATGAGCCAATCCGATGAAAACGACAGGGTGTGGAACAGGCCCGCCGGCATCCGGTAGAAGAACGCGCCGCCCGCTTGCGGTGCGGACATGGGGATGCGGTCGGTCAGCGTACCCCGCTCGTCGAACAGCAGGGTCTCGCACCGGCCTTCGAAGATGGCCAGCGTTTCCAGGCGCGACCGGTGGCGATGGGGACGAACGTAGGATGTCCGGTGCATCGCGATGAGCATCTCCTGCTGCCGGTCGGAGGGCTCGGCGTGGAAGCAGAGCCGGCACCGCCGCCGTGGAGAGAGCGCCGCCTGGGCCTTCAGAACGTCGCAGGTCTCAGCCCCGACAGCCCGGAACTGGCCATCCGAGTAGAAGACCTCCGGCGAGACCTGCCTGATGTTCGCGAGTTCGGTCACGTCGCGCTGCCCCTTCGCTCATCGGCTGGGATGGCCGTTCGCAGGGATGGCCCGAGCCTGAACCCCGGCCATGGGCGAGCGGCGCTCGTCCCAGAGCCAGCGCCGCATGCGAGGGATGCGACGGTCAGGACTTCCGACCGGCGCACAGCGCGATGACGTAGTGGGCCATGCGGTGATATCCGGTATGAACGACCTCGTCATTCATGCTGAACATGAAGACATTATGAAAATACTCGGACATCAGCTTCTTCAGGTCGGGGGCGCTCTTGCAGTTCACGTGGCCTTCCTTCGACTGCTGCGAAGCGTAGACCTGGCTTTCAAGGGACGGCATTCCGACGATGGCGGCGCCGTTGGGATCGAGGTTCGCGAAGCAGTTGGTCAGGAACGCACGCTCCTGCGCCGGGTCGATATGTTCCAGGACGTCGAGGGCGTAGACAGCGTCGAAGGCGCCCGGTACCGGACCGTCGAGCATGTCGTGGACGAAGGCATCGAAGCGCCACGGGTCGATCATCCGGTCGTTGACGTCGTCGATGAAGACGGGATCGAAATCGATGGCGGTGAGTTTGCCGACCTCGGCCTGAACGATGCGTGTTCCGAACGCGTCGCCGCAGCCGATCTCCAGCACGCTGCTACGGCCGGACAGCATCTTGGCGGCGAACTTGTAGCGGGCCATCCGGAAGACGATGTGCTTCGGGTCTTCGCACCAGCTCTCACTGCTGCGCAGCCCCATGCGCTCGACGCCGCGCTCACTGGCGGCTTTCACGATGACCTGATACTGCGCTTCTCTGGTCTTTCGCTCGCTCATCGTTCAGCATCCAATTATCGCGTGTGATGGAATTGGCTTAGATCTGGACGTCGCCGTCTTTGTCGACGACTCGCGTCGAGGGGCAAAGGACCACAAAGTGGCCGCCGCGCTCCAAATAGTTTCTGTTGTTCTTGATGATCAATTCCGAGTGAACCCAGGCCAAGATGATGGTGTAATCCGGCATCCGCTTGATCAGTTCGGCCGTGGGTACAACGGGGATGCCGTCGCCGGACTCGTAGGTGCCGACCTTCTGGGGATGGTCGTCGACAATGAAGTCCAGCTTGGACTTGAGGCCGAACTGCGTGATCAGGGTTGGGCCGCTCCGGGCAGCACCGTAACCGGCGACGGTCTTCCCCTCGGCGCGCCACTGCGCGACGAGGGACGAGGCCCGTTCCCGCAGCTGAGTGACCTTGGCCCCGAACGCCCGCAAGGTCTCGACTTGGTCCAGACGGCGCTCGTCTTCGTTGGCGAGAAGGTCGCGCACGGAGGCGTCGATCGGATGCGGGCCGCCCTTCACCTGCACGGTTCCGACCAGAGACCCGTGCTGGATGCGCGCGCGCTCGACCGCGATCAGCTCCAGTCCGTGCCGGTCCAGGAAGGCGATCAGAGGCTTTACGGAGTGATGACTCAGATGTTCGTGGAACAGTGTCGCCACGAGAACGCCGTCGATGATGTCCTGAAGGTACTGGGCCTCGAAGAAGAACAATCCGTCCGGTGCCAGGAGGGTCCTGATGCAGTCGACCATGGAACTGAGATCGTCCGCATGGGCGAAGACATTGAATGCGCAGACCACCTTGGCAGGTCCATGCTCGGCGCGGATCCGCTCGGCGAGGGCCGGGCTCATGTAATCCTGCAGCGTGGGAATACCGGCCGCGTTCGCGCGTTGGACGGCATCGACTGCGGGGTCGATGCCGAGCACCCGGCATTTCGCCTGCTTGAAGGGCTTGAGCAACGAGCCGTCATTGCTGCCGATGTCCACGACGAGGGTGCCTTCGGCGAGGTCGATCTTGCGGGATACCTTCTCGAAGATCTGAGCGAAGTGCTCGGGCATGCCCTTAGCGTCACCCGAGTAGTACGTGTAGGAGCTCCAGAGATAGTCCGGATCGATGACGTCGAGCTGCTGGACGTGGCCGCAGGCGCGGCACATGTAGACATCGATGGGAAACCGCGGCAGAGCCGCAGCCGCCTTCGGATCCGTGCTGTAGCGTTCGGAGAGCGGGATCGGATCCAGATCTACGACGCGCTCAACCTCAGAGGCGTTGCACAGGCGGCAGGTGGTTCGATGCGTAACGCGCGTGTCGGCTGCGCTCATGAAGGGAACTCCTCTCGGTAACCGTCGCACACGCTCAGGCCGTGGCGAATGATCGGACACTCACAGAGCGGGGTCGTGAAGCGGGCCCGCGCTGCGAGCTTCGACGTCCATGAACCCGTCCCCTGTCTCAGGGCAATGTTCAAGCGCGAGGCAAATCGAGATCAGCCAGGACTTCGGCGAAGGGTTGTGGCGCCACGCCGGTCAGATCGGTCGTTCTCGCCATCCCCAGGCCGCTGAACGTCGGCTTGAACGGGATGTTGACTCCCTTCTCGACTGAGGTCGTCGGCTCGATCAGCCGAGGATCGATCCCGCGATGGGCCGCGAGCGCGCGCGCGAAGCTGACGTAATCGATATTTTCCGCACCCGACAGGTGAAGGTTACCAGCCACGCGCGCCTCCCCCACCCGGGCGAGCGCCTCCCCGACGAACCTGACGGAAAGGGGCGCGAAGGTGAGATCAGAGAAGGGCTGGATCGCTTCGTTCCTTGTCCAGGCGGCTGTCCAGGCGGGCAGCGGGGACACGCCGCCGTCGAGGATCTTGGTCAGCCGAACGATGTTGAGCCGGTCGGCCCATCCCATGGCTGACGCCAACGCCCGCACGCGGGCCTCGCCCTCCGATTTCTGGCGCGCATACGGGATACGGGGATCATGCGGATCGTCCTCGTGCGGCCAGGCCCGCTCTCCGCCGAACACGGAATTCGTCGAGATGAACGTTACGAACAACCCTTGGCTCAGCAGTGAAGCGACTGTCCGAGGAATTAATTCCGTATTGATGACTTGCGCGGCTGGATCCTTCTCGCAGCGCTCATAATTAGTCGCGGCGGCGATGACGAAGGCGTAATCAATGCCTTCAGGCGCTCGAAACGCCTCGGGATCTTCGAAGTCGAGAAAGACGCGCTCGTCCGAGATTGTTGAAGGGCGCCGCGTGCTGGCAATAACTCGGTCACCGCGACGCTTCAGCGCCGCAAATGTGCTGCCTCCGACCAGGCTGTCTCCGCCCACGACGAGATAGCCTCTGCCGCTTGCCATATGACTCCTCGTTCCTCGCCGCCGCGTGGCTTAAATCAACGCATCCGAACACTCAAGCGGCCGTCCCGGGCGGCCGGGATGTCGGCCTCTGCCGGCTCAGGTGCCGGTGCGGCTGACCTCGGGCTCACCCCGGGCACGGGCGGGAGCCCGCGCCGCGCGAAGCCGGGACCGGCTTCATCGCTGCCATCCGTTTCGGCCCTCCGCCAGGCCGTAATCGCGGAAGTGCGTGAGCGGGTTGATCTGAGCGGCGGCGACGTCCGGGTTCGCGCTCAGATAGCCGCTGACGCTGAAGTAGGCCGATGGGTCGCGCTTCTCTCGCCAGCCATGCTCGAAGAAATGCGTTTCCGGGTCGATCCGGGCCTGAGCCACGTCGGTGTTGATCCGGTTGTAATAGGCCGTGTCGAACTGCAGGGCGCGTTCGGCCATCGCCCGGGTCTTGCTCTCCCACGGGCCGCGGAGCCAGATCGTGGCGCTCGTACAGACTCCCGGATCGGCGGAGGTGGCCGGCTTGCGCCGCAGATTGGCCTTGAGGAGCGATAGGTAGGCCGGAAGGGCGACGATGACGGCCCCGAGCCAAGCGCTGAGCCTACGGCTGCCGGTGATCTCTTTTGCCTGGAACAGCAGGTAGGCCGGCACGAAGCGCGCCGGGGCCGTGACCAGCGCGAAGCTCTCGACCCTGGCGGCGGGCGGCAGTTCGCTTCCCATCAGTTCGATCATGTCGCCGTAGACCGCATAGCGGCTCTGGAAGATGACCGCGTGGATGGCGTCGACGCAAATCAGGATCGGGGCGTCGTCCCTGCACTGGGCGGCGACGAGGCGGAGAAGCCGGGGCAGATCCTGGAGCATGTGATCCGACAGGGTGATAATCGCCCCGTCGAAGCGCGGTGTGTCGGAACGGCGCTTGTCGATGTCCGTCAGTTTGACGATGGCGCAGGGAGCCCCGCCCTGGACATAGGTATCGAGGGGGCTCGCATGGTCCCGGACGTATATTGGGTGGCGGCTCTGCGCCCGAAAGGATCGAATCTGCTTCGAGAAGTTCGCGTAGTCGAGGTAGCCGTAGTGGAACGGGCTCACGTTCGGCGGTGTGCCGACGAGCCGTCTGACGAGCCGCGCTCCGAGCCTTTCGGCCCTGTTCGCGCGGTCGAAACGGTGGCGGACGGCCTCCAATGGGCGGGGCACGTAGCGCGGCAGTTCCGGCGGTGTCGCGTTCGCCGGGATGTTGTCCTGAAAGTGAAGCAACCCGGACGTCCAGTAAGGGTGACGCAGGTGCGAGGTAGGCGGCTGCGACAGGTGACCGAACAGTTCTGTCATGTAGCGGTCGGCCTCGGACGCGACCGCGTCAAACTGGTCCGGAAGCCGGCCCGTGTGGAAGGTGATCGACCGTGTCGCGTAGTCACGGTGCTGCGCCGTCGTCCAGAAGGACAGGCGCGGAGCATAATCCTTCGGCGCGATGCGGCCGGACCGGATGTAGTGCAGCTCGCCTCGGCGAGCCTGCATCTCAAGGATGAAGCCCTCGTCCGAGTCCGTGATGACGTCGTAGTTCCCCGACGGTACGAGCTCGGGGATGAAGGTGTAGTCGCACCATCCGACGCAGGTGGTGAACGGGCGCTCTGGACGGATGCAGAGCATGAACAAGAGGAAGAATCGGCCGATCAGCGTGTCGTCGTCGACACGCCAGAAGAACTGGTTGGCGGCGCTGTGATGCGACAGCTCTTGGTTGACGAGACTCGCGCGCGCGGTGAGGTGCAGGGCGTCGAGCGTGAGCCTCACGAGCTCCGCCGGCGAAGCGTCGAGCGTCCCCGTCACGCCCGAGACGCGCTTCTGAAGTTCGTCGACTACATCCTCCTGCTTGGAGCGGAGGCTGGCCGACATCACCGCGTTGTAGCCCTTTCCGAGGCGGTCGATGACGGTGCTCAGGATGCCGTTCGACAGAACGAAATCTGCATTCAGAAAGATGAAGGACGTGCTGGTCTGGAAGCTGCCCATCGAGGCGATCCCCCGGCCATAGGCGACCGTGAGGATGATGCCGTAGCTCTCCAGAGGTAGAAGGTCGTCGATGAACACGAAGGAATAAGGGCAGAAATCCTTGATCCGGTTGATGCCGTCCGAGTTCAGAAAGTAGTCAACGCTCGATCTGACGGTCAAAAAGATGATTTCGCAATCGCCTGCGCGGGTGAGCGCCGGAAGATTGCCCTCAGCCAGGAGGGCTGGAAGTGAAATCGCGCAAAAATCGCGGATGTAACGCTCGCCCCACACCGGGACCAGCACGCGGAAACGCGGACTCGCTGCGTCAGCCTGAGACATATGGAAGGGCTGCCCAATGGTCTTTGTTGGTCGATTGCGGAGGCGTGATCGTGCCGTGCCACTGTCATGATCCCGCGCCTGAGAAGCTCGGTCACGCGGAAGCGCGCCACGGGCGTGTCGCGAGCGCCACTAAAGCGCCCCCTGGGGCGATGCAAGCCGCTCAGTGTCTAATGTGCGGTGCAGCAACAACCGCCGCTCTGATCTGGCCGGTATCGCGAGGCCGCGTGCAGCCCGGCTGCAGGCTGCGCGGGACGGCCGCGACGGCAACGCAGCGTGCGTCGGCCGGCGATTCGGTGACTGAGCTTCCCGCGCGGCGGCCCTCCGGTCGGTTCGTGAGATGATAGATCCGTCGCCACGTGTCCCGTCGCGCGGCGATCCCGACGTCGATCCACGCAGGCCCAGGCGGTCCGGTTGGTGCTTGGTCGCGGCAGGAGGACGGCTCAGGGGGCGTCTTCAGCACGCCGACCGGTCGCCGGATGCTCGACGGTTGCGAAGGCCGAGCCGTGATTGACAGAAAGACGAGCTTGTGTCCCCTATGCGCAAAAATTCGCCACGTGCGATTTTTCTTGGTGGCGGAAATACATATCGCAAGGGCGAAAATTCATTGCAGTCGCAAAAATCCACAACACTATCGACCACATACTTATAATTAAAAATGCGACACAATCCCTGATCACAGGACGACATCAAGCGTTCAAGCTTCGCACGAGTTGGATGAGAATGGCTGTCCCAAGCCGTCACATGGCGGGTATCCTGGCGAAGCTGCTCGCTGATGCACGTTACGCCAAGGCGGCCGGCTGGCTGGCGCGCTGGTTGGATCTGAAGGTCGTCCAGGTCGCGGTTCCTCAGCGAATCGGCCATCTCGCCCTGGAAGGCGACAGCTTCCTGAAGGACTACCGGCTGCGCTGCGGTCGCTTCCCCGTGGCCATCATGATCGAGCCCGACCATGGTGGCTTCGCGAATCCCGTCCTCGCGCAGTACCTGGATCGCTACATCCACGTTATCCCACGAACTGCCGAGGCGATCGCGCTTGAGGCTCGGCTCCGGACGGAGGGCTTCGTCGAAGAGACGGCCCCTTACGCCGTCGCGATGTACGAGACAGCCCGCTGCTTCGACGTCTATCGTCGCTGGGGTGCGCGCGGCCCTCTCTTCTGCCTGACCGCGGCTCATCGGAAGGCGACCGCTGCGGCGCTCGCGCAGATGGGCGTTCCCGACGGCGCTTGGTTCGTCTGCCTGCACGCGCGCGGCGGCGGCTATTCCCCGAGCGACGAGCATTGGCATCTCCATCGCAACGTCGACATCGCCGACTACGATGAGGCCATTGGCCTGATCACCAAGCGAGGCGGCTGGTGCATCCGCATGGGCGATCCGACCATGCCGCCGATGGTTCCGCGACCGAACGTGGTGGACTATGCGCTATGCCCGCTCAAATCGCCGCTCCTGGACATCGGACTGTCGGCGAGTTGCCGGTTCTTCCTGGGCTGTGCGTCTGGCCTCTACAATGTGGCGGCGATGTTCGGCCGCCCGTCGATCCTCGTCAACACCACGCCGCTCTCGGGCTCCTACGCCCTCAACGCGGGCGATCTCGCCCTGCCGCAGGCCGTGCAGACCCGCGAGGGCCGGACACTGTCCTTCGGCGAGGTTTTCGCGTCGAAGGTCGCCGACTTCCGCCTCGCCGAAGAATTCGTCGCTGCCGGTCTGGTCGCCCGGAACGTGACGCCCGCGGAGATTAGGGAGGTTACCGAGGAGATGCTCGACCGGCTCGACGGCACGGCATCCTACACAGACGACGATGCATCGCGGCAGGCCTTGTTCCGGAACTATCTGCGCCCGGGCCACTACTCTTTCGGTGGTGACTCTCGGATCGGGCGCGACTTCCTGCGCAGAAACTTACCGCTCTGAATCGGTGTGGCGCCGAACCGGAGACCGGAACTAAACGGGAGGTTCGCCATTGAATGGAGGGATCACAGTGTAATTTAGGCGCGGTTATGAACACGACCCAGCGCGCTTTGGCGCGTGCGACTCGGCGTCTCGAAATGCTCCAGGCGAGCCCCATGGGGGCGCAGTCCCGGGAGGCTCTGCTTCTGCGCGGGGAGATCGAGGGCCTCCGCAAGCAGACGGCTTATATCACTGGTGCATCCTCCTGATCGAACGCGCCGGGGCCGCCTCACGCCCCCGGCCGGACAAGGCTGATGAATCAGGCTTGATCCGTGAAACCCGCCGCCGCGGCAGTCCGACCGTTGAGGAACGTCTCGACGCACGACAGTAGGCTGTCTCCGGGCCGGAGAAGTATGCCTGGCACGCCAGCGGCGTGCCCCGCCTCGACGTCGCGCGGGTGATCTCCGATCATGATTGAAAGGCGCACATTAACGTTCCACGTGGCGATCAGGTCCAGCAGCATGCCCGGTTTCGGTTTCCGGCATGTGCAGGCGCGCCGGTACGCCGCCTGCGTCCCATCCTCGTGATGCGGGCAATACCGGAGATCGTCGATGCGAGCGCCGATACGAGCGAGATCGGCCTGCATCTGCGCGTGGATCTGACGGACGGCCACCTCGTCGTAGAAGCCGCGGGCCACACCTGACTGGTTGGTCACGACGAAGGCGAGAAATCCCGCGCGGTTGATGCGCAGGATCGCCTCTGGCGCGCCGGCGAGCCAAGCGAATCGCTCCAGCTCGCCGACATAGCTCCGGTCCTCATTGAGAACGCCGTCCCGATCCAAAAACACGGCCCCGCGTGGCGGATGCCGGCCGGCCCCTGTGTGCTTCCCCATTGAGTTCCCCACCACCAGCATGAGCGTCGGGCCGATCGCGGGAACCGCGAGGCGCCTAGTCGTTCGCGTCGCACCACGATACCCGATGCTGCGGCCCGCTCAGAGTCCGTCGTTCGGGAGCAGCCGTCGCGATGCGGGATCGCCGCCGCGCGTCGATCTGAGGCATTTTGCCTTGCGGAAGCCGCATTCCGATTACACCCCGCACGGATGTCGTCCGCGTGCCTTCGGGGCGGCTGCCGCCTGCCGCGCGCGTGTCCCTGAGCCGAGGAAGGCTCAGTCGGAAAACGTTCCGGCGATCGGGTCCCGCCGGAGGTCCGACCATGCTCAAGACCATTGCGGCCGCGACGCGGACGAGAAGAGAGGGATGGACGTGAACTTGGGATCCAAGGAAACTGCATCGCTCGTCGAGATCCGCGAGTCGGTCGGTGCCGGACGAAGCATCGTGTTCGTCTCCGGCAACTTCAACGTCGTCCATCCGGGCCACCTCCGTTTGTTCAAGTTCGCCGCGGAGATCGGCGATTACTTGGTCGTTGGAGTCCTGCCCGATTCATCGCCCGGTGTGACGGTTCCCGCGGAGATGCGGCTCGAGGGGCTGCGCGCCAACATCCATATCGATCACGCTCTGCTGCTGACTTCGCCGGTTGAGGATGTCATTTCGCGTCTTCGGCCCGAGATCGTCATCAAGGGCAAGGAGTTCGAGAATCGCGAGAACCCGGAGCAGGCGATCGTCTCCGCGTATGGGGGCAAACTGATCTTCGCGTCCGGCGAGGTCCGCTTCTCGTCGCTCCAGCTCCTGCGCAACGAATACCTGCAGACCAAGCTCTCTACCATCATCAAATCATCGGACATGCCCGCCCGGCGCGGCTTCGGGATGGAGGATCTAAAGCCGATCCTGTCTCAGTTCGCCGGGAAGCGGGTGCTCGTCGTCGGTGATCTCATCATCGACACGTACATCGACTGCGAGGCCCTCGGCATGTCGCAGGAGGAGCCGACCATCGTCCTGTCCCCGATCGAGCAGCGCACCTTCGTCGGCGGCGCGGGGATCGTCAGCCTGCACGCGCGGGGTCTCGGAGCGCAGGTGAACTTCGTCACGGTGGTGGGGGACGACACCCTCTCGCAGTTCGCGCGGGACAATTTCGAGCGCTACGGTGTCGGCTCGGAGCTGATCACCGACGACACGCGCCCAACGACCCACAAGACGCGGTACCGCGCGGCGGGGAAATCACTGCTGCGGGTCAACGACCTTCGCCAGCACGCGATCGATCCCGTCGTCATGCGCCAATTCCTGCGCAAGGTCGAGGAACTGCTTCCACGCACCGACCTGCTGCTGTTCTCGGACTTCAACTACGGCTGCCTGCCGCAGCTTCTGGTGGATGCCGTCGTCGCCCGCGCGAAGGAGCACGGCGTGATGACGATGGCCGACAGTCAGGCCTCGTCCCAGCTCGCCGATATCTCGCGGTACCGTGGCATGACGCTGATCACGCCGACCGAGCGCGAGGCGCGGCTTGCCACCCAGGACTTCGAATCCGGCCTGATCGCGGTGGCCGAGCGGCTGAAATCCGTGTCGGGCACGCAGCACCTGTTCGTGACGCTGGGCGCCGAAGGCCTGCTGATCTATGGGGACGACCAGGGCGTGACGCGCACGGATCGCCTGCCGGCCTTCAACACCGCGCCGCGCGACGTCGCCGGCGCCGGGGACTCGCTGTTCACGACCGCCTCGCTGGCGCTGTGCTGCGGTGCCGACATCTGGCGCAGCGCCTATCTTGGGTCGCTCGCGGCGGCCTGCCAGACATCCCGGGTGGGCAACCTCCCGCTCACGGTCGCCGACATCGTGGCCGAGATCGACCACCCCGACGATTTTGCCTGAGGTCCGCCAGGACGCACGATCATGCGCGCACTCCTACTCGCCGCCGGTCATGGCACGCGCCTGCGTCCGCTGACCGAGCGGGTTCCGAAATGCCTCGTGCCGATTGCCGGCCGCCCCCTGCTCGATTACTGGCTTGAGCGCCTGTTCGCCTGTCCGGACATCGAGCGCGTCCTGATCAACACGCACTGGCTCGCGGAACAGGTTGCGGCGCATGTCGGTGCATCGGCTTGGCGGTCGCGGATCGACCTCGTCCACGAACCGGAATTGCTCGGGACCGGTGGCACGATCCTGGCTAATGCCGGCTACTTCAGATCCGAGCCGTTCCTCACGGCCCACGCCGACAACCTGACCGCGTTCGACCTCGACGATTTCCTGGCCCGGCACCGCGGTCGCCCGGCGGGAGCGGCCATGTCAATGCTGAGCTTCCGCACGGACGATCCGCGCTCCTGCGGCATCCTCGAACTCGACGAGCGGGCCATCGTCCGGCGCTTCCACGAGAAGGTGGCGGAGCCGCCGGGCAACCTCGCCAACGCCGCCGTCTACATCCTTGAGCCGGAGGTGGTCGACTTCGCCGCGAGTCTCGGCCGGCCTGTCGTCGACCTCAGCACCGAAGTGATCCCGCACTTCGTGGGCCGGATCTACAGCGTGGAAACCCCCTCCTACCATCGGGATATCGGCACGCCCGAGAGCCTCGCGCACGCCGAGCGCGACTTCGCCCTCGGGCTGCGCGGCAACGGTTTGTCGGGCGGTTCCTCGCTTGTGTAAGCGGGGAACGGGTGTTATCGCACCTCGCGCCGCGAGCGCGTGATGGCTCGGATGCCGTTGATCGAAAGTCAGCGGCCTGAATACAGGTGATTCATGAAAGTCCTCGTCACCGGCTCGTGCGGCTACAAGGGTTCCGTCTTGGTCCCTAAACTTCTGGCGGCCGGACACTCGGTTCGTGCTTTCGACATTCAGTGGTTCGGCAACGAGCTGCGGCCGCATCCAAATCTTGAAATCACGCGCGGCGACGTCCGGAATCCTGACGAAATCGACCTCGACGGGATCGACGCGATCATCCATCTCTCGAGCGTCGCCAACGATCCCTGCGGAGACCTCGATCCGAAGCTGACCTGGGAGATCAGCTGCCTCGCCACGATGCAGCTCGCGGACGCGGCGCACCGGCGGGGCATCAAGCGCTTCATCTACGCGTCGTCCGGCAGCGTGTACGGCGTCAAGGACGAGGAGCAGGTCACCGAGGATCTGACCCTGCTGCCAATCTCCGAGTACAACAAGACGAAGATGTGCGGCGAGCGCATCGTGTTGTCGTACAAGGACGACATGGTCGTTCAGATCGTCCGGCCGGCCACGGTCTGCGGGTTCTCGCCGCGCATGCGCCTCGATGTCTCGGTCAACATGCTGACCATGCAGGCGTTGACGAAAGGCAAGATCACGGTCTTCGGAGGCGACCAGACCCGCCCTAATATTCATATTGATGACATCACGGACCTGTACCTGTTCCTGCTCGATCATCCGGAGCACACGGGTGTCTACAATGCCGGCTTCGAAAACATCTCGATCCTCGACATCGCCAAGATGGTCGTCGACCATGTTTCCGCCGAGCTGGTCGTGACGCCCTCGAACGACCCCCGGTCCTACCGGGTCAATTCCGACCGCCTCCTGGCCACCGGCTTTCGTCCGAAGAAGACTGTCGAGGACGCGATCAAGGAAATCGTCGGGCTCTACCGCCAAGGCGCACTCAAGGATGAGGATCGCTGGTACAATCTTCGCTGGATGGAGCGGGAGATCGTGCGATGATGCTCACGGGCGGCACGGAGTTTTATCGGGATTACGGGCGCCGTCTGTCGGCGGCCCTGGACCGCGTCGAGTGGGACATGGTCGAGCGCCTGGCAGAAGATCTGTACGATTGCTGGAAGACCGGCCGCCAAGTCTTCATCGCCGGAAACGGCGGAAGCGGCGGCAACGCCATCCATCTCGCCAACGACTTCCTCTACGCCCTGTCGAAGATGGCCGGCTCGGGCCTGCGCGTCCACGCCCTGCCAGCCAACCCGGCGGTGCTCACCTGCCTCGCCAATGACGAGGGCTACGAGACCGTGTTCGCCCTGCAACTCGCGGTTTTCGCCCGACCGGACGACCTGCTGATCGTCTTCTCGGGCTCGGGCAACTCGCCCAACATCCTGACTGCGCTGGAGGCGGCCCGCGAGATCGGCATGCGGAGCTACGCCGTGCTGGCATTCTCGGGCGGGAAGGCCAAGGCGCTCACGGATCGGCCGATCCACGTCGCGGTCGACGACATGCAGATCGCTGAGGACGTGCAGCTCATCATCGGCCACATGCTGATGCAGAAGCTCTCGGCCCACCGTCACCTCGTCCGGGAGGACGCGCCGCAATGAGCAACGAGCGATTCCTCGTCCTGGGCTCCAACTCCTTTTCGGGCGCCACCTTCTGTGACTACTTGGCCGAGCAGGGGCACGACGTCGTGGCCACGAGCCGCTCGAACGAGCCCCACGACGCTCTGCTGCCCTATCGCTGGGAGAAGCGATCCGGCACGGTCCGGTTCGAGCGGGTGGACATCAACCATGACCTCGAGGCGCTTAAGCGCCTGCTCGCCGAGACGCGCCCGACGCATGTCGTCAACTTCGCCGCCCAGAGCATGGTCGGCGAATCGTGGGCGAACCCCGATCACTGGATGATGACGAACGTCGTCTCCACGGTGCGCCTCCACGAGCTGCTGCGCCGCTACGACGGGCTGGAGCGCTACGTCCACGTCACGACCCCCGAGGTCTACGGGTCCACGGAAGGCTGGGTGCGGGAGGATCATCCCTTCAATCCCTCGACGCCCTACGCGGTCTCGCGGGCGGCCGGCGACATGTCGCTGCGCAGCTACTTCCAGACCTACGACTTCCCGGTGCTCTACACCCGCGCGGCCAACGTCTACGGTCCCGGCCAGCAGCTTTACCGGATCGTGCCGCGGACCGTGCTGGCGGCGCTGTCGGGGCAGAAGCTGAAGCTCGACGGCGGCGGCAAGTCTGTACGCGTCTTCATCCATATGCGCGACGTCTCCGACGCCACCCTGAAGGTCGCGCGCGCCGGCCGGCTCGGCGAGAGCTACCACATCTCCGGCTACCGCCTGGTCTCCATCCGCGAACTCGTCGAGATGATCTTGGCGGCGCTCGGCAAGTCCTTCGAGGAGTGCGTCGAGATCGGGCCTGATCGGCCGGGGAAGGACTCCGCCTACACGCTCGACAGCGTGAAGATCCGCACGGCTCTGGGCTGGCAGGACCGCATCACCCTTGAGGAAGGCATCGAGGACGTTATCCGCTGGGCGCAGCGCTTCGGCCCCGCCCTCTCCGATCTACCGATCCGCTACGAGCACAAGCCTTGACGCGGCGGGCCGAGTAGGAACGGGCAACAGGGATCTGGGCTGACATGACTGTGGACCGGGATCAACCGCCGCCGGACGTTCCGGCACTGAAGGCGATGGCCGCGCAGCTGCGCGGGCGCGTCGTCGAAATGTCGCACAAGGCGCAGAGCGCGCATCTCGCCTCCTCGCTGTCGTGCTGCGACGTCCTGGCGGCCGCCTACTGGCACGCCCTGGACATCGACCCGGACGCGCCGCGGGCGCCCGACCGGGATCGCTTCATCCTGTCCAAGGGCCATGCGGCGAGTGCGCTCTACGCGGCCCTGGCCTACCGGGGGTTCTTCCCGCGGGAGACGCTCGACACCTATTGCCAGGACGGTGCGCTGCTGGCCGAGCATCCCCCGGCCAATCTGCTGGCGGGCGTCGAGGCCGCCACCGGCTCCCTCGGACACGGCCTGCCCCTTGGGCTCGGGATGGCGGTCGCGGCCCGGATCGCCGATCGGCAGCACCGGGTGTTCGTGCTCCTCTCGGACGGCGAGAACAACGAGGGTTCGGTGTGGGAAGCGGCCATGTTCGCGGGCGGGCAGCGCCTGGAGAATGTGTGCGTGATCGTCGACTACAACAAGTGGCAGGCGACGGCCCGCTCGAACGAGACCCTGGCCCTCGCGCCGCTGCGCGAGAAATGGGCCGCCTTCGGCTGGGACGCGCACGAGATCGACGGCCACGACGTCGAGGCTTTGGCCCGCCTGATGCGCGCCGTGCCCAACGGCTCCGGCAAGCCGGTGGCGCTGATCGCCCACACGGTGAAGGGCAAGGGCGTGTCGTTCATGGAAGACGACAACAACTGGCACTACCGCGCGCCCTCGGCTGCGGAGGTCGCCCAGGCGTTCGCGGAGCTCGGCCTGTCATGAGGAATGCGTTCGCTGACGAGCTGACCAAGCTCAGCCGCGATCCCCGGGTCGTCATGCTCTCGGGCGATATCGGCAATCGCCTGTTCGACAAGTTCCGAGCGGCCGCCCCGGAGCGCTTTCTCAACTGCGGTGTCGCCGAGCAGAACATGATGGGCGTCGCCGCCGGCTTGGCGATGTCGGGATTCCGCCCGTTCGCCTACACCATCGCGCCGTTCGTCACGACCCGCTGCCTGGAGCAGATCCGCACCGACGCCTGCTACCACGAGGCGCCGGTCACGATCGTGGCGGTCGGTGCGGGTCTGGCCTACGCGGGTCTCGGCCCGACGCACCATTCCTGCGAGGACATCGCGTTCCTGCGTGCCATCCCCAACCTGGTGGTGATCTGTCCGGGCGACGCGTTCGAGGTGCGGGCTGCCATGCGGGCCGTGCTGCAGCAGGACCGGCCGGCCTATATCCGCCTCGGGAAAAAGGGCGAGCCGCTGGTTCACAAGGACGTTCCGGAGACCTTCCGCATCGGCGAGGCGCTGACGGTGCGCGAAGGGACCGACGTCTGTCTTCTGTCGACCGGCAACATGCTGCCCGAGGCGGTCCATGCGGCGGAGAGCTTGGCCGAGAAGGGCCTCTCCAGCCGCGTGGTCAGCTTCCACACCGTCAAGCCCCTGGACGAGCAGTGCCTGCGGGAGGCCTTCGGCCGCTTCCGCCTGGTCGCGACGATCGAGGAGCACTCGGTGCTGGGCGGCTTCGGGTCCGCGGTGGCCGAATGGCTCATCGACAGCTGCACCCAGCCCAAGCCCTTCATCCGGATCGGCACGCCGGACAAGTTCTACAAGCTGGCCGGCGAGCAGGAATATGCCCGGGAACAGCTCGGGCTGACCGGCGGCCAGATCGCCAAGCGGATCGCCGCGGCACTCGCCTAGCGGTCGGTCACCCTGAAAACGCGCAACGAAACGGCGAGACCTGGAAGAGCATGAAGACGCAAGCGGCGATCCTGGTCCAGACCGGCCAACCCCTCGTCATCGCGGACTTGGACATCCCGGCGCTCAAGCCCGGCCAAGCTCTGGTGGAGATCGCCTATTCCGGAGCCTGCGGGACGCAGGTCATGGAATGGCGCGGGGACAAGGGTGAGGACAAATGGGTTCCGCACTGCCTCGGCCACGAGGGCACCGGCACCGTCCTAGAGACCGGCGCCGCGGTCACCAAGGTGAAGGCCGGCGACAAGGTCGTGCTGTCCTGGATCAAGGGGCACGGGGTTGAGGCGGGCGGCGCGGTCTACGGCTGGGAAGGCCGGAACGTGAACGCCGGCGGCGTGACCACCTTCCAACGCCACGCCGTGGTCAGCGAGAACCGCCTCACGCACCTTCCGGCGGGGCTCGACATGGATCTCGCCGTCCTCCTCGGGTGCGCGGCGCCGACCGGCATGGGGGCGCTGTTCAACACACTGAAGGTTCAGGCCGGCGACGCCGTCGCCGTGTTCGGCAGCGGCGGCATCGGTCTCAACGCGATCATGGCCGCGACCTTCGCGGGCGGCTTCCCGGTCATCGCCGTCGATCCGAGCCCCGGTCGCCGCGCGCTCGCCAAGCTCTACGGCGCCACGCACGTGATCGATCCGGGCGAGGGCGACGTGCTCGCAGCGATCAAGGCCATCGTCCCGACCGGCGTCGACGTCGCGGTCGAGGCGTCCGGGCAGCCGTCCGTGATGGATCAGGCGGTCAACGCGACCCGCCAGCAGGGTGGCCGGGCCGTGGTCATCGGCAACGCGAAGGCGGGCGCTGTCCTCACCCTGAATCCGGCCGTGTTCAACCAGGGCAAGAGCCTGTTCGGGACCTGGGGCGGAGACAGCCATCCCGATCGCGACTATGGCCGCTTCGCCAAGATCCTCGGCTCGGGTCGCTTCCCCGTCCGCGATCTGCTCTCGAAGCCCTACGCCCTGACGCAGACCGAGCAGGCCTTGACGGATCTGGCTGCCGGCAAGGTGGGGCGGCCGCTGATCGACATGTCGATCCACTAAACCGATGCGCATCGGGATCGACTTCGACAACACGATCGCGTGCTACGACGGCGTGTTCTACGCGGCCGCGCTGCAGCGTGAGCTGATCGCCCCCGACCTTCCGCGCGACAAGAACAGCGTTCGCGACTTCCTCAACGGCTCGGGCCAGGCGGATGCGTTCACCGAGCTTCAGGGCTACGTCTATGGCGCGCGCATGGACCTCGCCGCGCCCTACAGCGGGGTGGTCGATTTCGTGCGAGCGGCTCGCGCGGCGGGCCACGCCGTTTTCATCGTCAGTCACAAGACGCGGCACCCGATGATGGGGCCGCGCTACGACCTCCACGCGGCGGCGCGGGGCTTCCTCGCCGGGCACGGTCTGGTCGGACCGGGCGGCCTGCTGCCCGACGAGAACGCCTGTTTCGAGCTGACCAAAGAGGAGAAGCTCGCCCGGGCCGTACAGCTGCAGGTCGACGTCTTCATCGACGATCTGCCGGAGATCCTCGGGATGCCCGGTTGGCCCGACCGCGTGCGCCGGGTGCTGTTCGACCCGGACGGCCGCCGCCCCGACGGCGTCTGGAAGGCGGACATTTTCGAGTGCTACCGGACGTGGGCGTCGCTTCGCGCCGCGATCCTCGGCCCGGCCGCGTGAGCGAGCCTGCCGCGGATCTCGATCGTCCGGCGGTCGGGCAGCTCGTCCGGCGTGCCGGACGCGCCGATCCCATCGAGCTCGTTCCGCTGCCGGGCGGCAAGAACAACCGGGTCTTCCAAGTCCGGCTGGCCGATGGCAGCAGCCTCGTCCTCAAATCGTACTTCTCGCACCCGCACGACACCCGCGACCGCCTCGGGGCCGAATGGGCCTTCCTGACCTATGCCTGGGGGCGCGGCGTGCGAAGCATCCCGGAACCCTTGGCGAGCGACCGCGACCGCCGGCTCGGCCTCTACGCGCACCTCCCGGGCCGCAAGATCGAGCCGGGGGCCGTCCGGCCGGGTCACGTCGAGGCCGCCCTGGACTTCGTGCTCGCGATCAACGCGCCGCCGCGCGCCGATGCGGCCGCCCTGCCGGCGGCCTCCGAAGCCTGCTTCTCCGTCGCCGCGCATCTTGCCACCGTCGATCGGCGGGTCCGCCTGCTCGCGTCCCTCGATCCGGAGGCGCCGCTGCGCGCGGAGGCCGACCAATTCGTGGCCGCGCGCCTCGCTCCCGCCTGGGACCGGGTCCGCACCCGCGTGGCCGCCTTCGCCGCGCGCGACGCCGGGTCCCTTGAGAAGCCCATCGTGCCGGAGGCGACGATCGTGTCCCCGTCCGATTTCGGCTTCCACAACGCGCTCCTCGAGGGCAGCCGGCTCGGCTTCCTCGACTTCGAGTATGCGGGCCGCGACGACCCGGCGAAGCTCGTCTGCGACTTCTTCTGCCAGCCGGAGATCCCCGTGCCGGTGACGCTGTTTCCGCGCGCCGTGGAGCGGATCGTCACGGGACTCGGATTGCCGGACTTGCATCGGGAGCGCTGTGCGGCTCTTCTCGATGTCTACCGCATCAAGTGGGTTTGCATCATTCTCAACCAGTTCCTGCCGGTCGGCGCCGCGCGGCGCTCCTTCGCCACCTCAGAGGCGCGTGCCGCGCGCTGCGCCGAGCAGCTCGCCAAGGCGGCCGCCAAGCTTGACGACGTCGAGAGCTGAGGCAGGACACACGGGCTCCCGGACATATCCGCGACGGGACAGATCAGGAAAACACGCATGGCCTACCGCGACTTCGTAAGCCTCATCCACAAATCGACCCCACGCGATTACCTGGCTCGCGTCACGCAACGCGACAAGGCCGAGGTCGCCGAACTGGCGATCCAGTGGGACTACGACTACTGGGATGGCAGCCGCGAGACCGGCTACGGCGGCTACAAGTACGATGGCCGCTGGCGGAAGGTGGCCGACGCCATGATCGCGGCCTACGGGCTCAAGCCCGGCTCGCGCGTCCTCGACGTGGGCTCCGGCAAGGGCTTCCTGCTCCACGACTTCAAGGAGGCCTGTCCCGGGATCGAGGTGGCAGGAATCGACGTGTCACCCTACGCGGTCGAGCACACGATGGAGTCGGTCAAGGCGGATTGCCGCGTGGGCCACGCCCGTAAGCTGCCCTGGCCGGATGATCACTTCGATCTCGTGATCTCGATCACGACGCTGCACAACCTCTACATCCAGGATCTGTTTCCGGCCCTCTCGGAGATCGAGCGGGTCAGCCGCGGCGGCAAGTACATCTGCGTGGAGGGGTACCGCAACGAGCGCGAGAAGGTGAACCTGATGTACTGGCAGCTGACCTGCCGGGCCTTCCACACGCCCGAGGAGTGGCAGTTCATCTTTGAGAGGGCCGGTTATACCGGCGACCACGAATTCATCTTCTTTGAATAAGGACGCGCGCACCGGCCGCCTCGCCGGGCGCGTGGCGGCCGGTCGTTCACGGCGCCTGCCGGGTGTGGTATCCGTGCACGATGCCGTCGACCGCCGCGGCGAAGGCGGCGTTCGGGAAGCGCCCTTCCAGTCGCCCGTAGGTCACGTAGTGCTCGAGCGGATCGCAGCCGGCCTCGATGACGTCGGGATTGACCTGCGTGTAGTAATCCGCGTCGAAGACTGCCAGGGACCTGCTGAGGGCGCTCCGCTCGGCGGTGAGCCGATGGCGCTCCTCGTGCAACTGGATCCGGCATCGCACAATCTCGGCGCACGCGCTCAGGAACGCGGCGCCGGGCGTCTCCGCATCCTTCCGAAAGACGAGGGTGTGCGGGGTGATCGACGGGAGCGCCACATCGATGACGGGCCGGAACCTGTGCTCGGCGAAGGCCTTCATCCAGTAGAGCGGCGGCTGCACGTTGAGGTGGGTCGGCTCCTCGAAATCGCTGGGCGAGGAGGACATGACGATCGTCGACGACGCCCGGGTTAGGTTCGCGATGGCCTGCATGCCATCGTCTTCCGTCAGGTGCTCCAAGACCTCGATGCAGGTCAACAGGTCGTAGTAACCCTCGATGGGCGCGACGAGGCTGCCGGCGGCGCAGTAGCGCCGCACGTCCGGCCGGACCTGTTCGATCGCGTAAGCGGAGATGTCGCGGCCGTGGGTCTCCACCCCCCGGTCCCACAGAGCCTCCACCAGGAAGCCATGGGCGCAGCCGGCATCGAATGCCTTGTGTGGGCGGAACGCGCGGATGAGTTCGTCCGCCACGTTGCCGAAGAAGCTCGCCCATTCCGGCCGGGAGCGGTCGTAGGCGACCGGGCCGCAATGCGAGGCGTAATACTCGGCTCCGTAGAGCAGAGCCGCATCCTCCTGGCTCGGCGCCTCGCTCTCACCCATGACGCTCTCCGATGGACCGGTTTCGGTCAGCGGCGAGCGGGCAGTGCAGGTTGCGTGCGCTCTCATAGACTGACCAAGATGGGCAGGCCTCTAGCACCAGTCCGACCGCGGCGTCCATTAGATCCGCCCTCCGCCGCGCGCCGACGTGGCCAACCGAGCTCGGGCGCGGCCGGATCGGACGGAGAGCGGGCCGCGAAAGGCTCCCTTCACAGCCGGTCGTCGAAGGCCAGCTTCTCGGCCGGATACTCGATCATCATGCGGCGCTGGGCCTCGGAATTCGCCCACTCCCCGATCTTCATGTACCCGCCGCCGACATCCCGGACTTCGATGGCTTGGCCCACCGTCTCGATCATCTGGAAGCCCTGCGGCCAGTTGCACGAGAAGTAGAACACCTGCTCCACCCGTTCCGAGACGTGGCAGACACCGGGTCCGAATGAGCCGAACCCGAAGACGAGGTAGCGGCCGTTGGCGATCGCCGCGACGTCGTCGGCCAGCGTGCCGCTCTGGGTCCTCAGCGGCAGGCCGATGCGCGCGACATGGTCCTCCAGCGCCGGGATCACCGGGTTCGCCCGGTTCTCGAACACCATCTTGACGGATCGGATGCGGCCTTCCGCCATCAGGCGCTCGATGACCATCCGGTAGAACGCCAGCGGCGGCTGCGGGTAGTTCGGGTCGATCCAGGTGCTGAAGATGTCGCCTGAACGGATGTGGATGATCAGCTCGTCCTCAGGCTTGGCCGGAAACACCGCCGGCAGGCCGTTGAACAGGGGCCGGATGTACGTGTGGACGATCGCCCGCATGGGCAGCGGATCGCGCGCATCCACCACGGGTTGGAACGGCGTGTCGAAGAACATCCCGGACAGGAAGTAGCCGTCGTCCGGCAGCGGCTCGTCGGCGGGGATGAAGGTGATCCCCGCGCAGGTCAGACGCTCCTTAAGGAAGATCACTTGGCTCCGGTCGATCTTCGGGATCTTGACGTAGGTCAGCCGGAGCGCGCGCGCGACCGCGATGGCGATTGCGTACTGCACGAGGCAATTGCCGAAGGCACCGTTCTCGAGGAGCGCGATGCCGACCAGCGCCTTCGAGCGCGGCGGCTCCGCGCTCACTAGACTGTAGGAGGTGTGCAGCACCGCTCCGGCATGCTCGTGGAGGATGTTGAAGGCGACGCCGAGTTGGGCGCGGAATACGATCAGATCGAGCGTCGTCGCTTCGCACCAGACGTGCAGCCGCGCGCGGGCCGAGGCGCTCCCGGCGGGGACGACGGCGCGGACATGGCGCGCCCATCGCCCCTCCCCGGCCGCGAGCACTGCACGGATCTCCCGGTCCGCCGCGGACCGAGCCGCGATCGGCGGCTCCGACCAAGCGCTGCCGTCCTTTGAGAACGCGAGCCGCAGATCGGTTTCGACCTCCGATCGACGCGCTCCGTCCAGGCTGACCGAGACGGCGCGGATCGGGAACCTCACGCCGAGATCGACCACGAGCGTGAGCGACTCACCAGCTCGATCCGGTTCGGCCGGGCCTCCAGCGGCGGGCGCCGGCGGGGCCCCCTCCACCGTCCGGGTGATCTCCCGGGGGGCCGCGAGATCGACGAGGTCTTCGATCCGGTCGGCAGCTTCGGCCATGCGATGCACTCGTTCGCCCCTTTGTCGGTCGGCGGGTGGCGTCACGCCGGGCCCGATCGCCTAGCTGGATGTCGCGCGGCAAGGCAAGCCGGGGCCGCCCCGATCGGACGGCCGCCGCGGCGGGAGACAAGGCGGTTGACCGCGCGCGCGCCAGCTGCTCAGACCTCGACGATGACCGCGCCCTTCGACAACCCGGACCTCTACGTCAACGTCGCCCTCGGCAAGCCGGCGACGCAGAGCTCCCGGCCAGCTTGGTGCCCGCTGGGTCCGGACGGACTGGTCAACGGCGATTTCAGCCAGGAGTACAACGCCCATACGGACGTCGACCAACCGGCCTGGTGGCAGGTCGACCTGGGGCAGCGCCTCCCGCTGTCGGCGATCGTCGTCCACAACCGGCGCGAGATGGCGCGGGAGGCCGCCCGCTCCCTCCGCGTCGAGGTTTCGGACGACGGGGCAGCCTGGACCCTGATCCACGCGGGGCTGACGCATTTCCGGGCGCGGGGGCAGGCTATCCCCCTGCAGCTTCCGCTCGCCGGGCTCGTCTGGGCTCGGTTCGTCAAGCTGTCGCTCGACGAGCCCCAGCCGCTGGTGCTGACCCAGGTTGAGGTGTTCGTCGAGCGCCCGGCCCTCGAACTGATCCGTCTGCGGGAAGAGCACGACCTCGATATCCCGCTCCTGGCCGAGACGCCCGGCGCGGTCGAGCAGATGAGCTACGCTCTGGTCGGCGCGCCTGGCACCCGCGACCGTCCGCTGATTGGCGTGTCGCTCGTGCTCAACGCCGCCCTCGGCAACGGCTTGATGCAGCACACCATGGCGATCGCCGTCGCCCGCCGGCTCGGTCTACGCTACTTCAAGCTTGCCACGCGGGAGAGCAGCGGGGTGATCGCGCGCACCGAGCCGGTGGATCTCGGCGGTCTCACCTTCCTGCCGGGCCCCCATCCCCTGCCCGAGGGCGGCTGGTTCCTGGAGGGCTATTTCTGGGAGCTGGAGCACCACGCGCGCTTCGCCCGGGACCTGCTGACGCCGCACGACAAGCGCGAGATGGTCCGTACCATCATCCACCCGCTCTACAATCTGCTGCCGCCGGTGTTCGCGCCGAAGCCGGACGACGAGCTGATCATCCATATCCGCTCGGGCGACGTGTTCAGCACCTGGGTCAACGCCGCCTACATCCAGCCGCCGCTGGCCTTCTACACCCTGGTGATCGACCGCTTCCGGCAGGCGGGCCGGATCACGCGCGTCAAGCTCGTCTACGAGAACCGCCTCAACCCGGTGATCGACGCGCTTGAGGCGCATCTCAGCGCGCATGTGATCCCGTTCACCGTCCAGAGCGGGAGCATCGTCGAGGACACCGCCGCCCTCGTGAACGGGCGTCACCTCGTCTTCGGGTTCGGAACCCTGGGGCCGGCGATCTGCTACCTGTCCGACTCGGTCGAGACCGTGGTCTCGTTCGCGAACGGCTACGATCACAAATTCCGAGAGATCCCGACGGTCAAGAACGTCGTCGAGGTGACCGACGCGGGGGATTACATCCGGCCCGGCGGCTGGAACAACTCGCCCAAGCAGCGCCGGGTGATGATCGAGTATCCGGAGTCGAACCTGCGCCTCGAGGGGACGATCTGATCATGCGCCCGGTATCAGCGACTGGATCGGGATCCGCTCCGGACGGTATTCCTGCATGCCCCCGGCGATCCGCTCCTCGACGGCGTCGAGGAATTTCTCCGGGTCGGTGATCGAGCACTGGCGCAGGTCCCAGAAGGCGTAGCGCCACCATTGCACCTTCAGGTAGCGCTCGATCAGCGCGTCGGGGAAGCGCATCTTCACGATCCGGGCGGGGCTGCCGGCCACGATCGCGTAGGGCGGCACGTCCTTGGTCACCACCGCCATGGCGCCGATGATCGCCCCGTCGCCGATCGTGATGTCGGGCATCAGGAAGGCGCCGTGGCCGATATAGACGTCGTTGCCGATGCGCACGCGCTTGGGCCAGAGATCCGGTCCGGAGATCTCGTAATCCTCCGCCCGCGGGTCCAGGCGGTCGAACACCGCCGAGTGGTGCGTGTAGAACAGCGGCGAGGTCGAGCCGCACTGGACCGGGTGGCTGCCGCGCCCGACCTGGACGCTCTCGCCGATCGAGCAGTAGCGGGCGATGTCCGCGCCGAAATAGTAGCCGCTGACCGCGTACGAGAACGCCCCCATGGTGAGGCAGTAATCGACGCCCATCCACTTGATGCTGCACGGCGGCTCGAAGACGCAATCCTCCGGCAGGCCGAACGGGGCCGGGTGCAGCACCGAGATGCCGCGGCGCAGCATCTCCTGCTTCATGTCCTCGTTGACGGAGATCATGCGGCGTCCTCGTCGACGGGATGTCGGGTTGCGGCCGGCGCCGGGTCCAGGCCGTAATAGTCGCGCATCAGGTCGTCGTATTCGGCCGCCCGGATGGGGCCGCGAATCCGCCCGCGTGGCGAGATGTCGACGTCCAAGAGCCGGTCGTTGAACGCGGCCGGATCGTGGATCAGGGCATAGGGCAGCACGTGTCCGTGGGCGTAGCCACGCAGCCGCTCGCTCTGCGCGCCGAGGTCGAAGGCCACCACCGGCAGGCCGGTACGCAGCGCCAGGGTCAGCGCGTACGAGTAGGTCTCGGGCCAGATCGCCGGCAGCAGCACGAGATCGGCGAACGATCGCGCCGTCAGGTCGAGAGCCTCGTCGTCGCTCATGTAGCGGCCGGTCTCAGTGATGCCGACGGCCGCGAGCGCCGGACGCAGAGCCGGGTCGGAGAAGCCCACGATGGTGATGTCGATCGGTAGGGCCCGATTCCGCGCGTCGGTGGCCAGCGCCTGAAGGAAGCGCGCACCCTTCATCATGTTGATGGCGCCGAGCACCGCCACCCGGCGCCTTCCCTCCCCGCGCTTGCGGATCGCCGGCCGGATTCGGCGGTCCGCCTCGAAGTGAGGCCGGACGGTGATCGCCAAGTCCGGATAGACTGCGTTGAGCCGCCGGGCCGTGTCCGACGAGGGCGCGAACACCTGCGCGGCGCCGGCCAGGAAGGCGCCGAACGTCGTCCGCCGCTTCTCCGGATCCGGCTCCTCACGGGCCTCCCCATCCGCGGTCATGCAGCCCCGGCAGACCGGAACGGGTGCGAGCCCGCAATAGGTGCCGTCGGGCTGGACTAGATGGTTGCGATGGCAGACCGGCGAGAAGTCGTGCAGCGTCCAGGCATAGGGGCGCCCCGCCTCGGTGACCAGCCGCATCATCGTCCGCACCGCCGACCAGCGCAGGCCCGCCAGCGAGTGCACATGGATCAGGACCGGCGCCAGCCAATCGAGGAACTCGGCGACCTGAGCCTCGTCCCGGATCAGGGACAGGCTCTCGATCGTTGGCAGGTAGAGGTACTCGGCGCTGCGGTACGAGACGTTGATCTGGATGTTGCGGTCGCGGTCGACCGAGAGGAGCACCACGCTGACCCCCTCGCCCTGCAGGCGCGCGATCATGTCCTCGATGTGCCGCTGGATGCCACCGCCCCAGCTGTGGGTCACGAACAGGACCGCTCGGCTCCGGAAGTGTCGGGCCAGCCGGTACAGATCGATCCGTGCCCGGGTCTGCCGGCCGGGATCGGCGGCCACGAACTGGCCGACCACGGCCGGGTAGTCGGGGTGCTTGGCCAGCAGCGCCGCCTGACCCTGGTCGTACTCGCCGCCCTCGTCGAGTCCGAACGAGATCTGGCCGGCGTGGTAGACGAACACGTCCTCCGCGAGCAGGTTGACGAAGCCCGCCTTGATGGCGCGCATGCACCAGTCGTTCTCCTCGCCGTAGCCCTTGCCGAAGGCGACCTCGTCGAGCACGCCCACGGCCTCGAGGGCTTCCTCGGTCATGTACATGCAGAAGCCGACGCCGGTGGGCACCGCGACGGCGCGGCCTAGGTTGATCCGCGACACGACCGCGTCGAGCTCGGGCCGCTCGATCTCGAGCCGCATGCCGTTGTTGGCGTTGAATTTCGGGTAGCTGCAGATCGTGGCGTTGTTGGAGAGCGGGGTCACGCTGCCGATTTGCGGACGGGCGCGCGTGTGGGCGACGAGCCGGTCGAGCCAGTCGCCGAAGACTTGCGCATCGGAGTTGAGCAGGACCACGGCCTTGCCCTGGCGGAGGCCGAGGCCGCGATTGACCGATCGCACGAAGCCGAGGTTGTGCTCGTTCTCGACGAGGTGGAACAGGCCGCGGCCGGCGAGGTCGGCGAGGTCTGCGGACAGCTCCGGGTCGGGCGAGCGGTCGTTGATCGCGAGCAGCGTGAACCGGGTCTGCTGCCGGGCGACGAGGCAGGCGTGAATGGCGCGCAGGGTCTCGCCGCGACCCTTGTAGACCGGCATGATCACGACGACGTCGGCCTGCGCGATCGGCAGGGCTTGCGGCAATCCGTTCCAATCGGCCGGCTCGGGGGCGAGCATGGGCGGCCAAGTGCCGAGATCCTCCGGACAGGCCATCAGCCCGGCGGCCCGGCCGGTCCGGACGTAGTGCAGGAACGGCGACTCGCCCGCGGCGAGCAGGTGACCGTAAGCCTTGCCGTAGAAGTCGTACGAGAAGGTCTTGTTCGGAAGCCGACCCTCGTGCTGGCCGTGGGCGACGAAGTGGGCGAGCGGGCCGCCCTGCGCGCCGGCCACGTCCGGATAGCGCTTGGCGTAGAAGGCGGCGTCGAAATACGGCTCCATCAAAAGAGCCTCGTCCATCATCGCCTCGTCCGCGTCTGAGGGCGGCGTACCATAGCGCGGGTCGAAGCCGGTGCCGATGTCGACGCCGAGCATCAGCGCGGTGGCGAGATGGTGGATGAACGGCGCGACCCCGGTCTCCAGCACGTATCCGTGCTGGTCGAGATAATCCCGCCCGTTGAAATCCGCGCGCGGGTTGCGTCCCATCCGCCAGCCGCGCTCGCAATAATCGCGGATCGCGTCGACCTCGTCGGGCACGCCGTAGCGCCGCCTGTAGAAGGCGTGATCGAAGTGCAGGGCCGCCAACGCCGCCTGCAGCCGCAGGTAGGCCTCGCGGTCCACCGGTTCGCGGCCGATCTCGGCGATCCAGCCGGTATCCTCGACCGGCGGCGTGTCCGGGCGGAACCCGCATACGCGCAGCAGCGTGTACAGCGTCGCGTGCTCCGGTCTCGGGTCGCGCCCCTCGCGCCAGCCCACGCTAGCGAAATGCACGTAGGGCCGGATGCCGCTGCCGCGGACGTCGGCATAGGTCGTCCGGTACCAGTCGTCGTCGACCGCGGGGAAGCTGATCCGGCCGGGGCTCTCGAACGGCGTCTCGGCGGAGATAAGCGTCTCCGCGATGTAGCGGAAGAATGGATCGCCGCGAACCGCGCGACTCTCCGCGCGCTCCTGCACGAAGCCCGCCGGGTCGAACTCCTGGCGGGGGCTGCGCATCTGGCGCCACTCGCCGGCCGCGTAGGCGCGCAGCAGCTTTTCGTCGGAACGCTGATCGGTCCGGCCGCGATAATAGGCGGCGTCGAAGTAGGGCGCGATCGTCTCGAGCTGGAACGAGACCGCCTCGTCCTCGCTCAGCGGCCGCGCCTTACCGCCATGCATTACGTAATGCAGCAGCGGATTGTCCGTCGTGTAGCTGAGGCCGCGGGTCAAGCAGTAGTACAGGATGTCGAAATGGGGCGATGGGTCACGGCCCTCGCGCCAGCCCGAGTTCATGTAGTGATCGCTCGGCTCGACGCCCGCCGCCCGGAGATCGGGATTGCCGGCGAGATAGTAGTCCGGGTCGATCAGCCGACGCGCGAGGCGGGCGGCGCGACGGGCGTCGGGCCGCGGGATTGCATCGACCCCGTGGCCGAGCCGGGTCTGCAGGTAGTGCAGGAAGGGATTGATGTCGGTGTGACGCAGGAAGGGATGCGCGGCGAGGTACTCCGCCGTTGAGAAATCGGGGCGGGGGTCGCGGCCCTGGCGCCAGCCGGTGCGCAGATAGTCGCGCAGCGCCGATGCTCCTCCGATCCCGTACCAGCTCTCGTAGAACGCCGCATCGAAATGCGGGGCGAGGGCTGCGAGCTGCTCGGCCTCGGACGTTGGGTCGGTCGAGGGCGGAAGGCCGCCGCGGGCGGCGAGGCGCACCAGCGGATTGCGGCTCGCGCGCGTGTCCGGTGCGCCAGCCCAGCGGTGATAGAGCCCGTCGAGGCCGCTCAGTGCTCCCTCGCCGCGATGCCAGCCCGCGCGCAGAACGCGCGCGGTGCCGCTGCGCAGGATCTCCTTGCCGATACGGCGGCCGATGCCGGTCAGGCCCTTGCGACGGCTCCATGTAAAGTTGAGCGCCATTACGGCACCTCTCGGCTCAGGGGTGACGTGCCCGCGCTCATGGGCCTCGCGAGCGCGATCGGGTCGATTCGACTCATGGCGTCTTGGCGTTGAGAAAGCGCTCGGCGGCCGCGCGGATTTGATCTCGGTGAGCGCACTAATTGAAGCGGCCTGTTCCGTAAACTCGAGCCCACGCCGTCAGGGCAGCCCTCGCCCGTCGTAGTTCGGCGGTCCGAGCCTGAAGGCGGCCTCGTTGTAGAAGGGGTCGTGGACGACCCGCGCGCCCCAGCGGCGCACGAAGTGCTCAACCTCAACGGCACGCGGCCGCGGCGCCTGCCAAGGGCCGGTATCGGCCAGGATCGCGCCCGGCTCGTAGACGATCTGGGAGCCGGCCGCCCATCGGCCGAGGCAGTAATCGACATCCCAAAGTGCCCCGCCGAGCGCCTCGTCGAAACCCCCGGCTTCGGCGAACGTGGCGGCCCGGGTCATCAGGCATTCCCCGCTCACGGCCAGGAAATTCCGGGCGGCGGCGGCGCTGAAGAAATAGCCCTCTGCCCCACCGTTGCCCTCGCGTACGGGCTCGGGCAGGCCTGCATGCATAACGAGGCCGGCGTGCCGGAACTGGCCGTCACCGCCGACCAAGCGCGCGCCGACGGCGCCGACCGCAGGTTTGTCGAGATGGATCAGCATACGCTCGATCCAGTGACGCTCGGTCGGCTCCAGCTCAGGGGCGAGGAATAGCAGCACGTCGCCCCTCGCCTCGCGAGCCCCGTGATTGAGCCGGCCCGCGGCGCTGATCGCGCCCGCGGGCGCGACGACCGGTCGGCACCCGGCCGCGCGAAGGGCGGCCTGTTCGACGGAACCGGCCTCCCGATCGAGGACGGCCGTCACGTCTAGACGGGCGTGGCTCGATTCCTCCCGGATCGCGGCGATCCGACTGATAAAGGTTTCAACCGATCGCGCCTCTTCGCCGACGGGACCGAGCGTCAGCGAGGCGATCACCGAGACGGTTTCGGTCCGCGGGCCGGGCGCCACGGCGTAGCGGCGGGCCCGAGAAGCGGCGTCGATGCGCGCGCCCGTGCGGCCGGTACGCGCCAGCCGCTCCCCGATCAGCGCGCGCTCGGTCGCGTCCTCCCCGTACCGCCGGTCCGGGCCGCGCAGGAGGATCCGGCGCAGATGCCGGATCCGGGCGCCGGCCTCGCCGAGGCGCAGGGTAAGATCGAAAGCGCTACGCGCCTCGACCAGCAGGCTGGCGACCGCGGCACCCCGATAGCAGGCCGCCCGGCCGACGTAGTCGAAGCTCTCGAGGTAGTCCGGACTCCAGCCCGGTTTGAAGAACGGCAGGATGCCGTACCGGCCCGGGACCTCCTCGTCGCCGTAGATCAGGTCGGTGTCGGGCGCGCGGTTGATGTCGCAGGCGAGATCGTAGAGGGCGCGCGGAGGCAGCTCGTCGCCGGCCTCCAGCCACAGCAGGTAGGCGTTTTCCAGGTCCCGGAGGGCGTCGGCTGCCGCCGACGGCGTCTGGCAGCGGAGCGCGCGGGTGTAGATCTGCCGGTCGAGGGAGGCCCGCGTGGACTCGGCCGCCTCGACGTCCGCGCTGCCGACCAGCACTACGAAGGTGGGCTGCACCACCATCAGCCCGATATGCCGGTGGATGTCCTGGACCTCCGTGGCGAGCGTCAGAAGCGCCGCGGTGCTGCGCCGCTCGTGGAGCGTCTCGAGCGGCAGCGGCGCCCGGCCCTCGGTCCGGCCGGCGGTGGCGAAATGGGCCAGCGGATTGAGGCCGGCGCGGGCTACGTCCGGGTGGCGTTCCAGGTACCAGCGCGTCGAGAAATTCGGGCTCGGATCCCGGCCTTCCGCGGCGCCGAGATGCAGGTAATGGTGCAGCGGTGTCTCGAAGGTGTCGACCAGGTCCGGATAGGTCCGAAGGTACCAGCCGCCGTCGAACAGCGGGTGTGGCTCGGATCCGATGTGGACCCCGCGCTCGATGTAATCGACGAGGGGATCTTGGTCCCGCCCGAGCTCCGGATGGTGCGCACGGTACCACGCGGCGTCGAACAGGGGGTTCGGGTTCGTGCAGGCTCGGATGCCGTGTACGAGGTAATGGACCAGGGGGTTGGCGTCCTCGATGTCCGGGACGCGGGAGCGGTACCAGCCGATGTCGAACAGCGGGTGCGGGTCGCGCCCCTCTCGGCCGCCATCGCCGAGGAAGTGGACCAGGGGATTCTGCCCGGAGCCGGCCACGTCCGGATTGCGCTCCAAGTACCAAGATGTGTCGAACAGCAGACACGGATCGCGCCCCTCCGCGGCGCCCCCCTCGATGAAATGCGCGAGCGGGCTGCGGCCGGTCCCGACAAGATCCGCGTTGCGGGACAGGTAGAAGGCGGCGTCGAATAGCGGATGTGGATCGAGCGCGGCGCCGCGCGTCCTGTAATGGAGCAGCGGATTCAGGCCCCGTGCCCCGGGCGTGCGCGCTAGGTACCAAGCGACGTCGAACAGCGGGTGCGGGCTCGCCGTGCCGCTGTCCCTCAGGTAATGCAGCAAGGGATTGGCGCGAGCGTCGACGGCATCCGGGACCTGCCGGAGGTAATGGGCCGGATCGAAGAGGGGATGCGGGCTGAGGCCCGCGCGTGCCCCGTCGGTTAGGTAGTGAATCGCGGGATTCATCCCCGCCTCGGCCACGTCGGGCGCTTGCTCGAGATACCAGGGGGAGTCGAATAGCGGGTGCGGCTCGGCGCCGTCCGCGGCATCGCGGCCGAGATAGTCGAGCAGCGCGTTCTCGCCCGCGTCCGGGAAGGTCTGGCGGTACCATTGCGTGTCGAACAGCGGATGCGGATCGTAGCCGAGCTGCGCCCCGAGGCGCATGTAGTGGACGAGAGGGTTCTCGCCGGTCGCAGCAACGTCCCGGTAGCGGGCGAGATACCACGCGCTGTCGAACAGAGGGTGAGGGTCTACCCCCTCCCGGCTCCCGTCTGCGAGGAAGTGCAGCAACGGGTTGAGACCCGCATCGCGCACGTCCGGACGCTGCCGGAGGTAGAAGCCGGTGTCGAACAGCGGATGGACGTTGCGGCCTTCGCGGCCGCCCTCGGCGAGATAGTGCTGCAGCGGGTTCGCGCCCGCGCCGGCGACATCGCTGTTGCAGGCGAGATACCAAGAGGTGTCGAAGAGCGGATGCGGATCGAGGCCACCGACCGCGCCGTCTGTAACGTAGTGTAGGAGCGGGCTCTCCCCCGCACTCGGGGCCTCGGCCCGGTACCAAGCGGTGCTGAACAGGGGGTTCGGATCGAACCCATCCGCGTTCTGATGCGCGATGTAGTGCGCCAGGGGTGCGTCGGCCGCCTCCGGATGGCGCAGGGTGTACCAGGTCGCGTCGAACAGCCCCGATTGCACGATGGCCTGCGCCAAGGCATCGGATCCCATCGTCATCCCGCGCGCGGACGCCAAACCGGGAGCGGACAAGTCGGATTGCGGCGGGGCGTCCATATTATCTCGGATTTTCGAGCGGGCCGAACTGATAACCAGCGTCCTGGGATGCTGCAATGTTGCAATGTCCTGATCCAGAAGGGCGTCGTCGAGATCGGAGCCCCGCCGTTCGCCGGCCGCGACGGACCTCCCGGATCCGGCCCGCGCCGCAGCCCGGCCCGGGGCGGGTGGATCGCGGGCGGGTGCCTCAACCGTCGACCGGCCGCAGCGTCGGCAGGCCGGATGGAGGCGAACGCAGTCCCTGGCGTTGAGCTGGGTTCAACCCATCCCAGGTCGTGCGCAGACGCTGATAGGCACCCCGATAGCACTCCAGAGTGCGGTGGATGTCGAGGGAGCCCGGCAACCCGGGACCGTCGATCACCGGAGTGTCGCCGGGCTGCGGCGCGAGGCCGACGCCGGCAACCGTGACTTCATTCGTGTGCTCGCGCAGCAATGCGGCCGCATCGGAGAGGCGAACGACGTAGTCGGCGAGGCGACGCCGGTAGGTGTAGAACTCGGACTCCGCAAAGGCGTAATCTTCGAGCGAGTATTTGAAAGTCGTCATGCGGCGTGCTTCCACTGATGTCCGCCGGACGGTAGACGAGGCATCTGTCCGGTGTCGGTCCGCGCCGCCCGGCGCGCCGGGGAAAGGGTGTTCCGGCCCGTGCCGTCCTCGGCTATGCCTCCCGATGGGCCGCCCCGGTCAGGCGTTGGCGCTGAGGCGCTTGATGTCGGCGTCGACCATCTCGGTGATCAGCGCCTCGAGGCTGGTCTCGGCCTCCCAGCCGAACGTCGCCTTGGCCTTGGTGGGGTTGCCCAGCAGCACCTCGACCTCCGCCGGCCGGAACAGCGCCGGGTCGACGATCAGGTGGTCGTCCACCTTCAGGCCGACATGCTTGAACGCGATCTCGCACATGTCCCGCACCGTCGTGGTCCGGCCGGTCGCGATCACGTAGTCGTCTGGGCGATCCTGCTGCAGCATCAGCCACATCGCCTTCACGTAGTCCCGGGCGTGGCCCCAGTCGCGCTTGGCGTCGATGTTGCCGAGCCGCAGCTCCTTCTGCTTCCCAAGCTTGATCCGCGCCACAGCGTCGGTGACCTTGCGGGTCACGAACTCGACGCCGCGCAGCGGGCTCTCGTGGTTGAACAGGATCCCGTTCGACGCGTGCAGCCCGAAGCTCTCGCGGTAGTTGATGGTCATCCAGTGCGCGTAGAGCTTGGCCACGCCGTAGGGCGAGCGCGGGTAGAACGGCGTCGACTCGCTCTGCTTGGCCTCCTGGATCAGGCCGAACATCTCCGAGGTCGAGGCTTGGTAGTAGCGCGCCTGGGGCGCCGCCGAGCGCAGGCATTCCAGCATGTGCGCGGCGCCGAGGCCGGTCACCTGCCCGGTCAGCAGCGGCTGCTGCCAGGACGAGGTCACGAACGACTGGGCCGCGAGGTTGTAGATCTCGTCGGGCTTGGCCGCCTGGACGATGCGCAGCAGGGCGGACTGGTCCAGCAGATTGCCGTCGACCAGCTCGACATCGTCGAGGATGCCGAGCCACTTCAACCGATGGTCGAACACGCCGGCATGGCTGGAGCGCCGCACGATGCCGGTGACGGCGTAGCCCTTCTGCAGGAGCAGCTGCGCCAGATACGCGCCGTCCTGGCCCGTCACACCCGTGATCAGTGCTCGCTTGGCCGTCATGAACCCGTCCCGTCCCGAAGATGCCCGGCTGCTAGGACCGTGGCGATGACGAAGTCAAGGGAGCGCCGGACGGCGGTAAGGCGGCGCCGATGCCGCGATTGACCCCAAGCCCGAGCGAAACAAAGGTCGAAATAACTCGCGATTCCTGGCCGCCGCCCCTCACTGGTGATCTGCGTGTCAAGCGTTTCCGGCGGCTTAGGGTGTGAACCGAACCAAGGCGTTGCAGGGTTTGTCGTTTTGTGATTCCAGGCGGCCGTTTTGCGGCCTGGAGGTAGCGATGGCGGACCTG
>NZ_JBEPLA010000022.1:0-46031 GCF_040545035.1 Methylobacterium sp. 1973 | reverse complement strand
CAGGTCCGCCATCGCTACCTCCAGGCCGCAAAACGGCCGCCTGGAATCACAAAACGACAAACCCTGCAACGCCTTGGTTCGGTTCACACCCTAGGCCATGCCGGATCGCCGGTGCGCGCAAGACCTGTCGTTTGGCTTGCGCCCATACCGGAACCTCTAGTCGTCCAAATCACGGCCGCGAAGCAGACGTCACGATGGGTGGAGGTCACGGTGCCGGACAGCGCCTCATTGCGCGGGGGCCCGATCCCGATTGATCATCCTCAGGGCACGGGGATGCCGCGCCGCCCGGGTGCGACCGGCCGGGCGGGATCGACCTGCCGTCGGCCGGCTGCCCGAGATCCGAATGCCCGCCCGATCAGGACGTAGAAGAGCGGCGTGACGAAGACCGCCAGCACGGTCGCCGTGACCATGCCGCCGAGCACGCCCGTCCCGATAGCCCGCTGGCTGTTCATGCTGGCCCCGGTCGCGACGGCGAGCGGCACGACGCCGAGAATGAAGGCAAACGAGGTCATCACGATGGGGCGGAAGCGCAGCTGGCACGCCTCCAGCGCCGCCTCCTTCACCGATACGCCGCTCGCCATGAGATCCTTGGCCACCTCGATGATGAGGATCGCGTTCTTCGCGGTCAGGCCGATCACCGTGATCAGGCCGACCTTGAAGTAGACGTCGTTCGGCATGTCGCGCATGAGCATCGCGAAGACCGCACCGACCACGCCGGTCGGTACCACGAGCAGCACGGCCAGGGGGATCGACCAGCTCTCGTAGAGTGCGGCGAGGCAGAGGAAGACACAGACCAGGGCCAGCGCGAGCAGGTAGATGGCCTGGGACCCCGATAGCTTCTCCTGCAGCGACTGCCCGGTCCAGGCGAAGTCGAACCCCGGCGGGAGTTGCCCGGCGAGGCGTTCCATCTCGGCCATCGCGTCGCCACTGGCGTAGCCCGGCGCGGCACTGCCGGAGATCTTGATGCTCGGGTAGCCGTTGAATCCCACGACCTGCGACGGTCCCATCGTCCACTCCACCCGGGCGAAGGATTGCAGCGGCACCATCTGCCCCTTGGCGTTGCGGACGTTCAGGTCGAGCAGGTCCTCCGCCTTCATGCGCCGGGACGCCTCGGCCTGGACGATGACCCGCTGCATGCGTGCCTGGTTCGGGAAGTCGTTGACGTAGGCCGAGCCGAGGCTCGTCGAGAGCGCGTCGTTGATGTCGGCGAAAGTCACGCCGAGCGCATTCGCCTTCTGCCGGTCGAGGATAAGCTCGATCTGCGGTGCGGTCGGCAGGCCCTCGACGTAGACGCCCTGCAGGATCGGGCTCCGGCTCGCCGCCTTCAGCAACTGGTCGCGCGCGGCCGCCAGCGCCGCATGACCCTGCTGGCCCTTGTCCTGGAGGCGGAAGGCGAAGCCGCTGGAATTGCCCAGCGAGTCGATGGCCGGCGGCGACAGCGACATGGCGATGGCGTCGGGCAGGCCGCCGAGGGCGGCGTTGGCGCGGGCCGTGATGGCGTCGGCGCCGTCGTCCGGCCCGCGCTCGCCCCAGGGCTTCAGTCCGACGAAGTTGAGGGCCGCGTTCTGTCCCTGGCCCGAGAAGCCGAATCCGAGAAGTAGCGTCTGGCTGTCGATGCCGGGCTCTTTGGCGAAGTGCTCCTCGATCCGCTTGGCCACGTCGAGGGTGCGGCCGGTGGCCGATTCCGGCGGCGTCTGCGCGTCGACGATGACGTAGCCCTGGTCCTCGATGGGCAGGAAGCTTCCCGGCATGCGCAGGTAGCCCCAACCGAGGGCGGCGACGAGGAGGGCGTAGACGAGCAGCGCCCGCACGGGCCGGCGCAGCACGCTAGCCACACCCGACCGATAGGCTTCCGTGCCGGAGCGGAAGCGGCGGTCGAACCAGCCGAAGAAGCCGCGCTTGTCGTGGCCGTGACCCTTCTCGACGGGCTTCAGCAGCGTGGCGCAGAGGGCGGGTGTCAGGGACAGGGCCAGGAAGGCCGAGAAGGCGATGGAGGTCGCCATGCTCACGGCGAACTGCCGGTAGATGACCCCGACCGAGCCCGGGAAGAAGGCGAGCGGCACGAAGACGGCGATCAGAACCGCGGTGATGCCGACGATGGCGCCGGTGATCTGGCCCATGGCTTTCCGGGTCGCCTCCCGCGGCGGCAGTCCCTCCTCGGCCATGATGCGCTCGACGTTCTCGACCACGACGATGGCGTCGTCGACGAGGATGCCGATGGCCAGCACCATGCCGAACATGGTCAGCACGTTGATCGAGAAACCGGCGACGAGCAGCACGCCGCAGGTGCCGAGCAACGCTACCGGCACGACGATGGTCGGGATGAGCGTGTAGCGGACGTTCTGCAGGAACAGGAACATCACGGCGAAGACGAGCGCCATGGCCTCGGCGAGCGTCACCAGCACCTTCCTGATCGACGCCTCGACAAACGGCGTGGTGTCGTAGGGCACCGTCACCCGCACGTTGGCCGGCAGGGTCCGCTGCAGCTGGGCGAGCTTCGCCCGCACGCCGGTGGCGGCGGCGAGCGCGTTGGCGCCCGGGGCGAGCTGGATGCCGATGCCGGCGGCGGGTCGCCCGTCGAGGCGGGTCTGCATCGCGTAGGACTGGCCGCCGAGTTCGACCTCGGCCACGTCGCGCAGGCGCACGAGCGAGCCGTCGGGGTTGGCGCGCAGCACGATCTCCCCGAACTCGGCGGGCGTGGTGAGTTGCCCCTTCACCAGCACGTTGGCGGCGATGCGCTGGTCCGGCGTCGCCGGCTGCGCGCCAACGATGCCGGAGGCGACCTGCGCGTTCTGCGCGCCGACGGCGGCCGTCACGTCACTTGGCGTCATCCCGAACCCGACAAGCTTGACCGGGTCGATCCAGATCCGCAGCGCCTTCTCGGAGGAGAACAGGGTGGCGCGGCCGACGCCCGGCACCCGCCGCAACTCGCCGAGCAGGCGGCGGGCGGCGATGTCGCCGAGGTCGGTCTCGCTGAGGGAACCGTCCTTGGAGGAGACGGTGACGAACTGGAGGAAGCTGGTGCTGGCCTCCTCGACGGTGACGCCCTGCTGGGTCACCGCCCGGGGCAGGCGCGCCTCAATACGCTTGATCCGGTTCTGCACCGCCACGGTGGCCTTCGACGGGTCCGAGCCCGGCGCGAAGGAGGCCGTGATCTGCGCCATGCCGGAGGTGTCGCTGGTGCTCTCGAAATACATCAGCCCCGGGATGCCGTTGAGCTCCTCCTCGATGATGCGGGTGACGCCGTCGTAGAGCCGCTCGGGCGGGGCGCCCGGGTAGGTCGCGGTCACCTGGATCGTGACCGGGGCCACGTCCGGGTATTGCGAGACCGGCAGGGCGGCAATGGAGATCGCGCCCACCAGCATGATGAAGATGGAGATCGCCCAGGCGAAGATCGGGCGCGCGATGAAGAAGCGGCTCATGTCGGTTCGATCCCGGCGACGTCAGGGCTTGGCGGCGGCGGCGGAGGCCGTCCGGGCTGCCTGCCAAGGCATGGGGTTCACCGCCATGCCGGGCTGCAGCCTCTGAAAGCCCTCGACCACGACGGTGTCCCCGGCCCTGAGGCCCTCCTCGACGATCCAGCCGGTGTCCGTCAGCGCCCCCGCCCTGACGGGGCGCAGGGCGGCCGTCCTGTCCTCACCGACGACGTAGACCTGCGCGACGCCGGCGCTGCTGCGCTGGATGGCCTGGGCCGGGACGATGACCGCGCCCGGCAATTCCCCCTGCGCGACGCGGACGCGGACGTAGGTGCCCGGCAGCAGGGCGACCTTCGGGTTGGGGAAGCTCGCCCGCAGCGAGACCTGCCCGGTGCCGGGGTCGACGCTCACATCCGTGAACAGCAGACGCCCGGCGTCGGGGTGGAGCGAGCCGTCCGGCAGGACCAGGCGTACCTTCGTCTCCCCCTGTCCCGGACCGAGGCCGGCGAGCCGCCCGGCGTCGGCGGCGGAAGCGTTGAAGTCGGCGAAGATCGGGTCGACCTGCTGGATCAGCGCGAGCTTCGTCGCTTCGCCCTGGCCCACGAGGGCGCCCTCCGTGACCATGGCCCGGCCGATGCGGCCGGCGATGGGCGCGCGTACGGTCGCGTAGTCGAGGTCGATCCGGGCCCGGGCGAGTTGCGCCTTCGCGCTCGCGACGTCGGCCTCGGCCTGCCGCAGGGCGGCGGTGGTGATGTCGTGCTGGGCGGTGCTGGCCGCCTGGCGCTCCAGCAGCGTCTCGGTGCGCTCCGATTGCCGCAGTGCTTGCACCCGCGTGGCCTCGGCCCGGTCGAGGGCGGCGGACTTGGCATCGACCTCGGCCCGGTACACGGCGGGGTCGATGCGGAACAGGACGTCGCCCTTCCTGACGAGGCTGCCCTCCTCGAAGGCACGCTCCTGGATGATGCCGGCGACCTGAGCCCTGACCTCGGCGACCCGCGTCGAGGCCAGGCGCCCGGGCAGGTCGAGGGTGCGCGGCACCGTCGCCGCCTCGGCCGTGACGGTCGAGACATCGGGGGGTGGACCCGCGATTCCGGAACCGCCTGCCGCCTGGCCGTCCGCCGCCGGCTTGCAGCCTTGCAGGACGAGGGCGACCGCGAGGGCGAGGGCCGGCATCCGCCGCATGTGTGTGCTCGGAGACATGGAATCCGTCCGTGGGTCGAGTCCGTCAGGCCGCCTTGCGCACGAGGCGCGCGTAGGCGCCGTCGCGGGCGAGCAGGGCTTCGTGCGTCCCGCACTCGACCACCGTCCCCCGGTCGAGCACGACGATCTGGTCGGCGCGGCGCACGGTCGAGAGGCGGTGGGCGATGGTGATGGTCGTACGGGGCTTGGCCGGGCGGGCGAGGGCGTCGACCATCGCCCGTTCCGTCGCCGTATCGAGGGCGCTCGTCGCCTCGTCGAGCAGCAGCACGCGCGGGTCGCGCAGGATCGTCCGGGCCAGCGAGAGGCGCTGCCTCTCGCCGCCCGAGAAGCGGTGACCCCGCTCGCCCACGGCGGTGTCGTACCCGTCGGGGAGCGCCGCGATCAGGTCGTGCAGTTGGGCGATGCGCGCCGCCTCGACCATCTCGGCCACCGTCGCCTCGGGCCGGGCGAACAGCAGGTTCTCCGCGACGCTGGCATGGAGGAGGAACGGGTCCTGCGTCACCACACCGAGGATGTCGGAGAGCGAACGCGCGCTCAGGTCACGCACGTCGACGCCGTCATAGAGCACGGCGCCCGCGTCGACGTCGTAGAGGCGTGCCAGGAGATGGCCGAGGGTCGACTTGCCCGAGCCGGTCGCGCCGACGATGGCGGTGTGCGAGCCGGCAGGGATGTCCACCGTGACGCCGCGGAGCGTGGCGGGTCCCGACCGTTCGTAGGAAAACGTCACGCCGTCGAGGCGCACGTGGCCGGTGACCTGCGCGGGTTCGAGGATGACGGGATCGGGCCGCTCGGTGATCCCGGCCGGCTTGTCGAGGTACTCGAAGATGCGCCCGAACAGCGCCCGCGTCTTCCGGACCTCGACGCCCGTGCGCAGCACCTCCTCCAGCGGGAACAGCATCTGCTCCTGCAGCGCGATCATGGCGACGAGCGTGCCGACCGTCATGGCCGTCCCGGCGTTCATCATCCAGCCGCCGAGGAACAGGGTCAGGGCCGGCAGGGCCTGCAGAACGAGATCGATGACCGACCACTGCCACTGGCCCGCGGTGTGCGAGCGGACCTCCAGGGTCGCCACCTCGCGCGAGGCCCGCGCGAAACGCTGCGCCAGGTGCGGCGTGCGCCCCATCGTGCGGGCGAGGACGATGCCCGAGACCGACAGGGACTCCTGCACCGCCGCGGTCATCTCGGCGATCCGCTCCTGCTGCGCGTAGGTGGTCTCCTCGCGCATCCGACCGACGCGGTTGCTGATCCAGGTCGCCAACGGCAGAACCAGGAACGAGAACAGGGCAAGCCGCCACTCCAGCAAGAGCATGGCGGCCGCGGTCATCGCGACAGCGCTGGCGTTGCGCGTCGCTTCGCCCGCGGTGTGCGTGACCAGCGCCTGGAGGGCGCCGATGTCGCTCGCGATGCGCGCCTGGATGTCCCCGCTCCGGGTCACCGTGAAGAAGCCGAGCGACAGCGACTGGAGGTGGGCGTACACGCGGACCCGGAGGTCGTGCATCAGCGTCTGCCCGACCTTCGCGGTGACGAGGGCTTGGAGCACGCCGATGCCCGCTGCCAGCGCGGCGAGGCCGACGAGGCTCCCCGCGAGCAGCCCGAGCAGGCGCACGTCGCCCCGCGGCAGCGCGACGTCGATGATCTCCCGGAGCAGGAACGGGGCGGCGAGCCCCGCCGCCGTCGCGAGCGCGATCAGCCCGAGGACGAGCGCGATCCGGCCCGCGTAGGGGCGGAACAGGCCGAGGACGCGCCCAGCGGAAACGTGCCGGGCGGCCAGGTCGCCGTATCCCGTCAGGTCATCCGGCCCGTCCGCCCCGTGGGCGGGAGCGAATCCGTGCATCGAAGTCGATCCCATCGCTCAGCCCCTGTCCCCGCCCGAGGCTGGCTTCGGTTCGGCCAGGGTCATCGCGATGAGCCGTGCGCGGAGCGCGCCGAGTTCCGGCACCGGGTCGGTCGGCTTCTCGCGCACGAGGTAGGCGATCCATGCGCCGTCGGCGGCGAGCCGGACGAACTCCAGGTCGGCATCCCCGTCGGTGTCCCGGTGACGGTGCAGGCGTTCCGCGAACCAGTCCGACACCATCCGGCGCAAGGTGGGCTCGGCGAGAATCGAGATGTGTAGGGCAGCCCACTGGCCGCCCTCGGTGATCATCGGGTCGTGCAGGGTGATGTCGACGTAAGCCCGCGTGTACCGCCCGTACGGACGAGGATCCTTCGCCATGGCGGCGTCGATATCTGCGTCGAGCTGCGCGATGAGGTCGGCGACGACGCCCTCGACCAGCGCCTGCTTGCTTGGGAAGTGGTGGAACAGCGCCCCCTTGGTCACGCCGGCGGCGTGGCTGACCGCCTGCACCGTGACGGCGGCCAAGCCCTGTTCCAGCGCGAGCTTGGCGGCGCAATCGAGGAGCGTCCGCCGGACGAGCTCTGGCTGCTTCTTGCGGTTGTAGGCGGTCGCCATGCCCCCTCCTTGACGCACGGCAAATCGGCGCCGCCTCAAAGATACCTACCCAACGGTATCTTTCAAGTCGAGTGCTCCATCGAGTGCTTCCCAAGGCTTACCCACCCTCGGCGAGCGAGCCTGCCGATGTCCGCAATGCGTGACGTGACGAGGAGTTTTTTAAGCCCACCCGACTGCATCCAGCCGGTATCTTCTGGCGTCCAGAAGCCGCCGCGTGGCTCGGATCGGCCATTTTTTGGCGCGTCAGGTTTCCGGCCAAGCTGCGCGGTAGTTGCCGGAACAGATGAGCCAGAGGACGCAGTCAACTGCCTCCTGGGGCTGTGTCGCCTGTCGGTTCTAGCCTGTCGCTCGCTGTTGCAGCAGCAGTCCTCGGGAGGGGGGGACGGGATGCTGACGCAGTTCATCATAGGGATGACACGGCGGCGCTGGCAGGCTGAGCGGCCGTTTGAAGGGCACACCAAGGAAAGCCTATAGCGGAAGCTCAAAAACCCGGCCGTGCGTGTTACCGATAGGGAGCAGGTGCACCAAAAGATCGACGCTTCGCGAGCGGGACCCGATCTCCCCGTAGCGCGTCCTGGTCCGCGCTGCTCTTCGGCGTCCGTGTCCGCTTTCGAAACTAAAACATAATGATCCAAGCGGCCGGGTCGGGTTGGGTCGGGAGCGAGAGGACGGCTTGAGGTGGTTTTCTGCCCGTCCGCTTCCGCTCGAAGATGAGGCGGAAGCGGACGTTCAAGGATTCGGTCGGCCTCTTACGTGCTCGCGACGAGAGGCTCGTCTCAGGCGGCACGCACGGTTGCGAGGAAACGGCTGACCTCGGCGCCGAGATACTCGGATTGCCGCGACAGCTCCGAGGCCGCCGACAGGACCTGCGAGGCCGCCGCCCCCGTCTCCTCCGACGCCTGCGCTACGCCGGCGATGTTGCCCGTCACCTCGTTGGTGCCGGTCGAGGCCTGCGCGACGTTGCGCACGATCTCCTGGGTCGCCGCACCCTGCTCCTCGACGGCGGCGGCGATCGAGGTGGCGACGCCGCTGATCTCGCGGATCCGCCCGGTGATGCCCGCGATCGACGTGACCGCCTGGCCGGTCGAAGCCTGGATCTGGGCGATCTGCCCCGAGATCTCGTGCGTGGCCCTGGCAGTCTGCTCGGCCAGCGCCTTCACCTCGGAGGCGACCACCGCGAAGCCCTTACCCGCAGCCCCGGCCCGCGCCGCCTCGATGGTGGCGTTGAGGGCGAGAAGATTGGTCTGGCCGGCGATGTTCGAGATCAGGCCGACGACGTCGCCGATGCGGGAGACGGCGGCGCTGAGTTCCTGCACGCGCAGGCCGGTCTGATCGGCCTCGCTCACCGCGAGATGGGCGAGGCTGGCCGACCCCTGCACTTGGCGGGCGATCTCCTGCACCGACGAGCCGAGTTCCTCGGCCGCCGCCGCCACCGTGCTGACGTTGGAGGCGGCCTCCTCGGCCGCCGCCGCCACGGTCGTCGACTGGCTGGCGGTCTCGGTGGCCGTGGCGGTCATCGCCTGCGCGGTCGCCTGCAGCTCGGTCGCGGAGGACGACACCGTGCCGATGATCCCGCCGACCGCGGCCTCGAAGCCGTCGGCCATCTGCCGCATGCCGGCCTTGCGCTGCTCTTCGGCGGCCAGGCGCGCCTGCCCGGTCTCCTCTTCGAGCCGGCGCGTGCGGATCAGGTTGTCCTTGAACACCTGAACGGCCGCCGCCATCGCGCCGATCTCGTCGCGGCGCGCGCGGTGGGGCACCGCGCCGCTCGTGTCGCCCGCGGCGAGGATCGTCATCGTGCCGGTCATCGCCTGGATCGGGCGGGACACGCGCAGCAGCACGAAGGCGGTCGCGCCGCAGGCCGCCAGCACGCTCAGCACAATCGAGAGATAAGCCGTCACGGTCGCGGAATCCGTCGCCGCCATGGCGCTGTCCGCATCCGCGCGCGCGCCGCGCTCGTTCAGGGCGACATCCTTGACCAGGGTGTCGCGCGCGGCGTTGTAGAGGTCGATGTTGGCCGGGTCGGCCATGAGCCGGGCACCGTCGGCGCTCTGGCCCGCCTCCGCCAGGCGCGCCGCCTCGCGGCCGACGGTCTGGTAGCGCTCCCAGGTGGCGCCGAACGCGTCGTAGAGAGCCCGCTCCTCGGCGGACGAGATCAGGGGCTCGTAGGTCGTCCGGGCGGCCGCGAGCGCCACGACGGCCTCATCGATCTGCCGCGCGTTCTCGGCCCGCTGCTCGGGGCTGCCGGACAGGGTCAGAGTCCGCAACTGCTTGATGCGCACGTCCGCGGCCGCGGCGCGGATGTTGGTGATCGCCACGACGGAGGGGAGCCAGTTCGTGGCGACGCCCGTGACGTTGGCCCGGATGCCCGAGAGCGTCAGAGTCGTGAGAACGGCTTGGCCGGCGCACAGGAGCGCGAGGAGGCCGAAGGCGGCGAGGAGTGACGCTTTGACTGTCAGGTGAAGGCGCATGATCCGGTCCTGGACGGGGCACCCCGCACGGCCGCCCAGCGCCTGCCGGAGTGGAGGCGGTGACGCGGCCACACGGGCAAGATGGGGGAGCCTGGATCGGCTTCCCGCCCTCACAGGCAGCCCACCAAGCAACCTGCTCTTCGCCGGGAGAGCCTTAATATTTATATTCGAACCGGTTATAGGTTGCTTCTTCGGCGATCAACCAATGGTGATTGACCCCGTCAATGTCCTGCACTCAGATCTTATTAGATCCATCAGAAGTTGTTACCCTTGGAGCCGCGAATCGACGCGCAACCGTCATCCGATCGGCGCTCGTGCGCGTCTAGGGGATGAAGCTGCACCTTAGCGTCGAAGCAGTCGGTCATGTGCCGGCATCAAGCGTCCGCTTGAGGAGTGCCTGACCGGCAGCTTGAATGCCTCCACTGGGCCGGAAGCGGGAGGGCCTCTCAGGATGGGTTCGGGACGATCCGCTCCCCGTTCTGTCTGGGGCGTAAGCGGACGCCCTTCAGACGTGCGCGGTTTATCGCGTCGGCCGAACGGCAGCGCGGGCGGTTGCACGGAAGCGTGCAACCGCGTCACCGACAGACTTGGACCGGCGCGACAGCACCGAGTCTGCCGACAGGATGGCCTGCCGCCGACCTCGTTTCTTCCGACGCCTGCGCGCCGTCAGCGATGGTGTGGAGCGCAGCATCCCTGCCGGGTGAGGCCTGCGCGACGCAAGGCATCAACGGGCAGTCAATGCGGCCGGCATGTCTTCCCTGATCCTCAGCCCGAACCGATTGGCAAAGATGTCAGCCGGCATCGGCTTGCCGAATAGGTAACCCTGCCCCTCTTGGCAGCCCTTCGTCCGCAGGCGCGTGTACTCCGCCTCGGTCTCGATTCCTTCGGCGATCACGTCCAGCTTGAAGCCGTGGCCAAGCTGCAGGATCGCCCGCACGATCGTCATGTCCTGATGCGATGCCAGCTTTCCCGTGACGAATGAGCGGTCGATTTTTAAGCGTGTCAGCGGGAAGCGCTTCAGCAGGCTGAGGGAGGCGTAGCCGGTGCCGTAATCGTCGAAGGCGATGCCGACCCCGACCTCGCGGAGGTTGCGCAGCGCGACGACCAGTTGCGCGTCGTGGCGCAGCACGATGTTCTCTGTAATTTCCAGTTCGAGACCGTCTGCCTGCAGTCCGCTTTCGGCCAGAGCGACTTGAACCGTCTCGGCGAGGTCCCCGCGCTGCACCTGGGCACTGCATAGGTTCACGCCGATCCGGAAGCGTGCGGCGCCCGCTGCGCGCCACGCCACGGCCTGTCGGCAAGCGGTGCGCAGCACCCAGTCACCGACTTGTGCGGCGTAGCGACTCTTGTCCAACACGTCCAGAAACGCCCCGGGCGCGAGGAGGCCGCGCTCGGGATGCTGCCAGCGGATCAGCGCCTCGGCGCCGGTCAATGCTCCGTCCCGCATGCGGACCTGCGGCTGATAGAACAGCACGAATTCGTCATTCTCCACGGCACGGCCGAGCTCGTCCCGCAGCGTACGCGTGCGCTGGGCCCGCTCTCGGAGCATGGGGGCGAACAACCTGTAGCAATGTCGCCCCTCGCTCTTGGCTTGGTACAAAGCAAGATCCGCACAGGAGAGGAGATCGTCGGCATTCTCGCCATGGGCCGGCGCGAGGGCGATGCCGACGCTCGTACCGACCCGGAGGGTCTGCCCCGCGTGCTCGAACGGCTCCGCGACCGCCGTGATGATCGCTTCGGCGACCGCGGCCGCACGCAGAGGATCCCCGATGTCAGGCATGATGAGCACGAACTCGTCACCGCCCAGCCGGGAGACCGTATCGATGGGGCGCACGCAGGCCAGCAAGCGTGCAGCCATCGCCTTGAGGGCGGCGTCGCCCGTGGCATGCCCGTGGCTGTCGTTGATCTCCTTGAAGCCGTCGAGGTCGAACATCATCACGGAGACGGCCCGCATGGCCGTGACGATCTCGGTCAACCGCTCGCGCAGCACGGCCCGGTTGGGCAGTTCGGTCAGGGGATCCAGATGGGCGAGGCGGAACAGGCGCTCCTCGTTGGCGCGCCGCTCGCGAATGTCGCGGATGATCGCGCCGAAAGCGGGTTGTCCCTGCTCCTCCCAGCGCGACAGCGACAGCTCGATCGGGAATTCCGTCCCGTCGCGGTGCCGCGCGGGCAACTCGACGGTCTTGCCGAGGAGACGGGGTTCACCGCCGGCGGCGATCCGGTGCAGACCGCCGTCATGGCCCCTGCGCATGCGCTCGGGCACGACCAGATCGATCGATTGCCCGACCGCCTCGGTGGCGCAGTAGCCGAACAAGCCTTCGGCGGCATCGTTCCAGAAGGTGATATGGCCCGCAGCGTCCGCGCAGACGATGCCGTTCGGCGAGGTGGATGCAATCTGGAGGAAGCGCGCGTGACTTGCCCGCTCGGCAACCTGCAGCCGTCGCAGTTCCATGCGGTCGAGGGCGAGGTCCGCCAGATTCCGCAGGATCGTCTGATCCGCGGCGGAGAAGCCGTGATGTGGCCGCGTATCGACGAGACACAATGTGCCGACGGCGTGGCCCGACGGTGCGACGAGCGGGATCCCGGCGTAGAAGCGAATATATGGCGGTCCAACAACCAGCGGATTGTCGCAAAAGCGTGGGTCGAGGGTGGCATCGAGGACAACGAGAGTGTCGCGCTGCGCGATGGTATGGGAGCAGAACGCGACCTCCCGGTCCGTCTCACACAGGTCAAGGCCGACCTTGGCGTGAAAGATCTGCCGGCTGCGGTCGACCAGTGAAACAAAGGCGGTAGGGACGTCGAACAGGCGGGTGGCCAAGCTGACGATCTGCGTGAAGGCAGGTGCCGGCACCGTATCGACGAGATCATATGCGGCGAGTGCTGCCACGCGGTCGTCTTCTTCGATGAGGACAGGTGGCCTCATAATGGTTTCCGAGTGTGTGTTCGTCTGTTTCTAATTTAAAATTGTTAAAAAAATACCTAAGGTAGGCAGCGCCGCGAGTGTCGCCGACGCTGTAGCGGTCGCAGAATTGCCTCCAGGACTTTTGCATCAATCGGTATAAAGCTTGAATTTTTCAGAAATAGGTCAATTTTGATTCAACAAGCTGGCGAATGATCCAATGCATGTTAGGTCATGACCCCTTCAGTGAATCATTTCGACGATGGCAATCGGCGCTTGCGAGCCGCCGAAACCTCGCTCCACGGTGCATCGGATACCTCCCGAGAGGATAGAATCCGCACGCCGTTTCGTAGCCCTTCCTCCATCAGTCTGCCGGAGTTGTCGGTGGTCTAGCGGGGCGTCTGCTTGCGGAAACGACAGGGAACCGTCGGGGCGGCCGGGTTGGGTCGGACACGGGAGGGCCGCTCAGGGTGATTTCTGCCGGTCCGGTTCTGAGCGCGAAGGCATCGAAGCGGATGTTGCCGCTCGCCCACTAAAAGCCTGCCCCGATGATCAGAAGATCAGATTACGGACAGCCCGATCCCGACTGTGCTCGATCGAGACTGAGGCTGACTTCCGAAATACCAAAGAAGCAACGGAGAGAGTCGACAGGCCTGTTTGACCCAACCCGATCACGGAAATTTGAACCACACTACTTGTAGTAGACTTGGTAAACACCCAAGAGGTCCAAGAATATAGTTTTATAAAGGCTTTATATAAGATTTTGGGGCGATAGGGGCGAAAGAATCTCTACGACCCATACATGAAAGAGAATGACGCAGGCTCGGCCGATTTTTGACCCGCCCGGACGACCCATTCGACCGAGAGGCGCAAACAGCATCCTCGTCGGCGGCTTCATCCTTCTCTGTGGGCTCGGCCCTGCCACCCTGTCGCTCAGCCCGCGGCACGATGAGCCTGTCGCGGTCTTACGCCTCAGCCCTGATGAACTGACGCCTGCGGCGATCGCTGGTGTCGACGTTCGGATTCTGTGGATGTCGCCGCGCGGGCACATCCTGATCCTCAGCTCTGCCCCACCGAATCTTGTGTGGGCGCTCTACCGAGAGGGCGCGACCCTTGTCGTTGCAGCTACCGCGGTGAGCGGCTGCTTGCCCAAGGCCTCTGCGTCATCATCCACGATTGGAACTCACCAGCTATGACGCCTGTCAGTAACCTCGCGGCGCTGCGCCACGCCTTCATGCCTGTGATGCTTGGGGGGCTGGGCCTGCTCTATATCGTGGCCGTCCTCACGGCCTGGGCCACGGACGCCAATCTTGCTGCTGCGGCTGCTTTTGGAGGCGCACTGATCGTCGTTGTCGGACTGGTCGCACGCGTCAATGGCCCAGCGGCGATCACACGCCAGCTCTCTTCCGCTGCAGCCATGTCGCTCGTTGGCTTGGTGGTGTTCGGCACGGCAGGAACGCATCTGCAAATCGACATGCACATGCTGTTCTTCGCTGCTCTCGCCGTCGTGGCCGGCTGGTGTTGCTGGAGCGCCATCCTTGCAGCCACGGGTGTGGTCGCTATCCATCATCTCGCTCTGAACGTGCTCTATCCGGCAGCCGTATTTCCGGACGGCGCTGATTACACCCGCGTCGTCATTCATGCCGTGATCCTTCTTGTCGAGGCCGGCGCGCTCATGCTGGCGGTCAATCAATTGGCGAAGGCGATGACGGCATCCGAGCATGCCACGGCGGAAGCCACGCGCAACGCTGAACTCACCCGGAAACTTGCTGAGGCGCAGGCTGTCGAGAACGAACTCAAGTTGCGCCGGGTGAGCGTGCTGGCCGTGATGATGACGGAGTTCGAGCACAACGTCTCCGCCCTTGTTCAGGGGCTGGCAGGCGCGGCCACCGAAATGGAGGCCACCGCGAACGCTATGGCGGTTACGGCTGCCGAAACCACAGAGCAGACTGTGGCCGCCGCCGGCTCGGCGCTCCAGACGTCGGTCAACGTCCAAACAGTCGCCGCAGCCAGCGAGGAGATGTCCGCGTCCGTGCAGGAGATCGTCCAGCAGGTCGGCCATTCAGCCGGTGTCGCCTATCAGGGCGTCGACAAGGCGAAGCAAACGGACCTTACAGTTCAGAAGCTTACCGTCAGCGCCGAGCGCATCAGCTCAGTCGTGTCGGTAATCTCCAACATCGCGTCGCAGACCAATCTGCTGGCGCTCAACGCCACGATCGAGGCGGCACGCGCTGGCGAGGCTGGGAAAGGCTTCGCCGTCGTCGCCGCGGAGGTAAAGCACTTGGCTGGTCAGACCACGAAGGCAACCGGTGAGATCGGTGAGCAGGTCGCCGAGATTCAAGCCGTGACGCATCAAGCGGTCTTGGACATCCAGGACCTGGAACGCGTCATCGGCGAGATCTCAGACACATCCATTGGGATCGCAGCAGCAATGGAGCAGCAGGGCGCCACGACGCAGGAGATCGCGCGGAATGTGGCTCATGCCGCGCAGGGGACGAGCCTCGTGACGGCGGCCATGACCAACGTGCGCGAGGGTGCAGGCCAGACGAGCGCCGCGGCAACTCAGGTGCTCGGTGCGGCCCGGGAGCTTGCACATCATGCGGAGAACCTGACGCAGGAAGTCTCGCGCTTCCTGGCAGGCGTGAAGGCCGCCTGATCTGCGCTCACTGATGGTGTCCGATGTCTCGCGCTGTTTGTTTCGAGACGACAAGTTGAAGTCGGCTCCCACCCCGAGCCGAAATTGCCGGACGGCCGACGAAGGGCTGCTTACGGGAAGGGCGCATGGCGCTCGATCGGCGACGGGTTTTCGCTCTTGGAGGAACGTGAGCGGGACTTCGGCGCCTTCGCACGCCTGCAGGCACTGGCGGCCACGAAGGATTTCGCGGCGGGGCACGACAGCGAACGCGATGCACGCCTGAAACGCGAAGGCTTCAGCCTGACGGAGCGCGGAACCATCCGGCGGTGCGTCGAGAACGGTTCTCTGCGTGATCTCGGGCGCTCGGACGAGACCGGTCGGCAGCGCATCCACGCCGTGGCTCTGCGGTATGGCGACCAACGCGGGGGAGGGCGCGAACGGCTTCGAGCTCCGGCACACCCCCTGCTCGGCCGACCAGATCTCCGTCGTCCTCCGTCAGGTCGTCCGGAGCCGCCGGAGGATCAGGTCGGGCGGCCGGCCCATGTCGGCAGGCCAGGCCGGTCGCGTCACGAAGACCTGACGCGGCGAACGCCCAGGACAGGAGCAACCCTCTCTTCCATCGACGGCTCGCCTCCGTTCAAGCAATGTTCATTTTCGTCATCGCGGAGCATCGACGCGAACGGATCGTCATTCTGTAGTATGCCTCGGAAATTCAAGTGGTGAAATTCATGGAAATTTGCACCACGGCATCTTCATGACGCGCTCTGAATACCTAAATCGTCGCTGCGGCCACGGAGATGCCGCGGAGGGAAGATTATCATGATGAAGCGTGTCGCTGTGGCCGCTGTGGCGGCGAGTGCCCTTCTGGCCGCCGGTCAGGCGGCCGAGGCGAAGGGCTGCATCAAGGGTGCCATCGTCGGCGGCATCGCCGGCCACTATGCCGGGCACGGCGTCCTCGGCGCCGTCGGTGGCTGCGCCGCCGGCCGCGCTTTGGCCAACCGCCAGGCCGAGCGCCAGCGGGCAGCCCCGTCCGTGAATACCGGCGGCCCGGTGCGCCCCTCCCAGGGCGCCGGCGGCTACGTCAGCTACTGAACCGGAGTCGGCGCCGCGCCAGCGCGGCGCCGCACGGACGCCATCCCGCTCTGCGACACGCAGGCGGCTGGAGCATCGACAAGATGCGTCCTTCTCACGCGCCCGGACCGTCGAAGCCGACAGGGAGGCGCCGGGGGCCGGCACGGAGTGCTCGGCAGCGCCTGTCGATGCCATCCGGCTCTGTCAGGTCGCACAGGTCCGGTTGGTCGCTGTATCGGACCGGCCTGGCGGCGTCATAGCCGTGCCGAACCGAGGTTGACCCGCCGCCCAGACGAACCCGGACAACCCCGCCCACGCGGCGAAACCAATCTTCGCAGCATGGGAGATGACCCAGTCAGTCGCGCTTGCCGGTCTGGCCGGCGTCGACGACGTCCTTGTCCGGGAGCACGAGGACCTGTCCGGGATAGATGAGGTCCGGATCGCGGACTTGGTCCTGGTTGGCGTCGAAGATCAGCGTGTAGCGTTCGCCCTCGCCGTAGGCCCGGCGGCTGATCGTCCAAAGATTGTCGCCGCGCACGATGCGGGCTGTCTCGATCCGGGGGACGTAGACCTCGGCCGAGTCCGCCATGGCCCCGGACGGAACGTCAGCCGCCAAGCTGCCGGTGCCGGTGTGTCGCGCCGGGTCCGCGCGCGCCGCGGCGGCATCTTCGGGGGTCCGTCGTCCCGACGGGGCCGGCACGGCGGTCTGCGGAGCTCCGCCCTGTTGGGTCGCCGCGTATTCCACCCCCTCGTCGTGGCCGGCACCGGGCGCCGTGAACGGCACCTCTGCCCGATCCCGGACCTTGCCCGTCGCGGGATCGACCAGATCGAGCCGGACCCTGTAGTGGCCGGGCTTCACGCCCTGGCCAATGGTGAATGTCACGGTGCCGTCGCGGCCCACCGTTGCCGGGGCGACCGGCGAATCGTTCAGGTAGAGCCGCAGGCTGGCCCCGGAGGCTGCCCGTCCGGTGACGAAGAGCTTGCCTCCGTCCTGGGCATCGATGCTGACGACCTTGGGCGATACCGTCGTCGCGTCGGCGACGGGCTTCTCGGCCGGGCGAGCCCCTCGGGGTCTGGGATCGGTCGGCGACGTCGCCCCGCCTGCTCGGCGCGCGCCGGTCCCGATACCCGTCGTCGGGATGCTGGCATCGGCGCCCGGCTCGTCTCGCCCGGCGATCGGCGCATCCCGACCCGGCACCGTCGTGGGAGCCGGGTTACCCGGGGCCGGGCCATCCGGCCGGGACAGGACCCGAGTCGGCGCGTCGGGCGACGACAGGGCGACGAGGGGTCTGGCATCCCGGGCCGGCGCGACCACCACCGCGACGCGGGTCGATGACCGTTGCGTGTCGCCCTTCGCATCCGTCGCACGCAGCCCGATCTCGCTGCTCCCGGCCGGGAGGGGCGGTGGCGTGAGGGTGAAGTGCCCTCCGGCATCGGCCTGCGCGCGCGCCACGGGTTGGCCATCGACGAGCACCTCGACGGACGCGTTCGGCGCCGCCCGTCCGGCGATCACGGCGTCGCCGTTCGGTTCGACGCGCACGACGTCGAACCCCGGCGCGGCCGATGCCGACGGGCGCGAAGGCGGACGGTTGGCCGGTGGGCCGGGCTCTTCGCGCGTCCGCGCCGACTGGGTCGTCCTCTCGTCCGCTTGGCTCGGCGTGCGGGCGGTCCCGGTGTCGGACGGCGGCAGGGCGGCGAGCGTCTGGCCCGCGCCGTCCGGCGCGCGAGACACGACCCCGACGGTCGCGTCATGGCGCTCGTAGACGAGCCCGGCCAGCCCCGTCAGGAGCAACAGGCACACGAGCCCGATAGCCAGCCCCCGCCTGCCGCCGGTCGTGCGAGGGGCCGGCACGGGAGCCGCAACCGGGACCGGGACCGCAGTCCGTTGCTTGACGCGTGTCCGCGGGCGCCGGCCGAGCAGGGCCACGACCACACCGAGGCCGGCAAGCGCGGCGATGAGCGCCGTGATGAGGATGCGACGCAGGGCGGTGATCATGGCGTGACGGTTCCCCCGCATCGTGCAAGCTGCCGCCTGATGCCGGCCCTGGTCGGCTGCCCGGCCGCCCCATGGGACGACCGGGACGTTCGGGTCCCGCTGTCAGGCGAAGCGGCGGCCGTCCGTCGCGTAGCGGTCGATGGCCGACGGCAGTTCGCGCGACAGGCGCGAAAGGATCTCCGAGCGGCTCAGGCCGGTCTGCTGGGTGAGGTGCTCCAGGGTCAGCGGGCCGATGGCGCGCTCAAGGTCCGGCTCGGCGATGTCGCGGTTGGCGCCCTGATTGACCCAGGACTTCGCCGTCTCGCCGTGGCCGCCCTTGGTGAAGTGCTCGACGAGCTCGGCCAACCCGCTGGCCAGCAGGCCGCCGACCCCGGCCGAGCCGACCCCGCCGAGCACGCGCTCGAGGTTGGAGGGAGCCGCGGACCCGGTCGCCGGGGAGGTCCGCGCCACCGGCGGCACGACCGACCCATGGGCGTCCCGGGCGGGGGTGCCGAGCCACTCCGCGATCTTGTCCCTGTTCTGGTAGCCCGCCACCGCGAGCAGGCCCAGCAGGGCGGTCATCGAGGGGTATCCCTTGCTCATGTCGCGTCCTTTCCGTGATGAATCGGCAGAAATCGCCGGGCTTGGCGGTCAGTAGCCGCGACGTGGCGGCGGCGTGGTCGCCCGGCCGGTGACGCGGCGCGTGACGAAGGCGATCACGCGGGGCAGCAGGAAGGCGGTCAGAAGCTTGCGGATCATCGGGATCTCCAGGTTGGCGCGGTGTCAGCGCGAGGAACGGGCGAGCCAGCCGAGCGCGAAGGCCACGCCGACGAAGGCGAGCAGCGTCGTGGTGCGGTTGGCATCGGCATAGCGGATCGCGCGGCGGCCGTGGGTCTGCACCCGGCGGCGGGCCTCCTGGGCGACATGGCGGCCGTCCTCGATGAGGTCGTCGGCGCGCTCCCAGACCTCGTGAGCGAGGTGACGGCCGTCCTCGGCGAGGTCCTCGGCCCGGTCGCGGGCGCGGCCGTAGGCGTATTGTGCACCGCCGGCCACTTGATTGGCGGCGCCGCGCACTTGGCGGATCGGATCACCGGTCAGGCCGCCGACGGCGGTCTGGGCGCGACCCTGGAGGTGACGGGACGCGCCACGAATCTGGTCGCGGTTCATGGTTCACTCCTCTGCTCATCGGACACGGCTCTCTCGGGCGGCGCCGGCCGTACCGGCGCCGCTGGAGTCGCGATCAGTGCTTGCCGGTGACCTTGTCGGCGAGGTTCTTGGCGCCGTCCTTGACGTCGCCCACGGTCTTCTGCGCCTCGCCCTTCAGCTCCTGCGCCTTACCTTCGGCCACGAGCTTGTCGTTGCCGGTCACGTTGCCGACGCCCTGCTTGACGTTGCCGACGGCCTCGTTGGCCAGACCCTTGAGCTTGTCGGTGGTGCTGCTCATCGTGCGCTCCTGCTTCGCGAGTGAGGCCGGATGCTCCGGCCGGTGAAGACCCCCGCCCGTGGGCGGGGGCCGGTGAAGGGGTTCAGACGCGGCGGGCGTCGTAGGAGGAGAGGAGCGTCGCCGGCTTCGGGGCGCCGAGGCGACCGCCGAAGAAGGCCGCCAGCGCGCCGAGGATCAGGGCGATGGCAGCGTAGAACGCGCCCTGGGTGGCGGCCGACTTGGCCGTCACGGCCGCGGCCTCAGCCTTCTGCTTGGCGGTAGCGACGGCCTGCTCGTACTGCTTCTGGTAGTCGTCGATCTGCGCCTTGGCCTGGTCGGGCGAGATACCCTGGGCCTTGGCCAGCGCATCGGCGGCGCGGTTCTTGGCCTGCTCCTTCTGGGCGGGGTCACCGGTCAGCACGGCGCGCACCGCCGCCACCGCGGCATCACGAGCCGCCTGCGGGTCCTGGCCGGCGGCCTGCTGGCGGACCTTGTCCTCGATGCCGTCCAGCGGGTTCGAGATCTTCGACAGCGACGGCGCCGCCGCCTGGGCCGCCGTCTGCACGGTGCCGCCCACGAGGTTGCCCGCGCCGCCGAGCGCCCCCGAGACGGTGCTCAGCGTGCCGCCGACCAGGCCGCTGGCGGCCGAGGTCAGCAGGTAGAGCACGACCAGCGTCGTCACCGCCCAGGACACGAGACCGTGCAGGGCGGCCGCGCCCGGCAGGGGCTTGCCCGAGAGCCGGCCCGCGATCAGGCCGCCGGCCAGCGAGGCGACGATGCCCGAGGCCACGAACCAGATGCCAGCGCCCATCGAGACGGTGGAGGCCGACGGGTTGTCGGCGGCGGTGGTGCCGACGGAGGCCAGGCCCACCCCGACGCCGACGAGGTTCACGATGACCTGGGTCACCAGGGCGGTGACGGCGCCGGCGAAGATGGCCCCCCAGGACACTTGGTTGAGCAGCACGGCACGCGTGTCGGCCTGCGTGGCTGTCGTGGCGAGGGGGGAAGCGGTCGTCTGGATGGTCACTCTTTCACTCCGGGTCTTGGGTCGTTCGAAGTCGTGGGTCGGCGGCTCAGTCGCGGGTGCCCGAGACGAGCAGGCCGAGACCGAAGCCGACAGCGCCGGCGATCAGCAGGGAGGCGAGGGGGTACTCGGCGACCTGGCCGCTCACACCGCCTTGGCCATGGCGCAGGGCGCGAGCGCCGCGCTCGTAGGCGTCTTCCGCGTAATCGGAGGCGTCGTCGGCGGCGCGGCGCACGGAGCGACGGGCCCGGTCGAAGTGATCCTCGGCGGCGCCCTGCGCGCGGCGCGCCCGATCCTCGACGTCGTCGGAGCCGACGAGGCCGCCCACGGTCTCGCGAATTCGGCCGCCGATATCGCGGGCGGTGTCGGCGACGTGCTCGGCCGCGTCACGCACGGTGTCCTTGGCCTGGCCGTAGAGGTTCTCGGCCTGGCCGGCCGCCTCGCGGGCGCGCCCCTCGACCGAGTCCCGCCGCGAGCCGGTCAGATCGCCCACCGCGCCCTGCACCTTGCCGCCGATTTCCTTGGCGGCGCCCGTGATCCGATCCGTGTCAACCATGTCGTTCTCCTTGCGTGATGGTGGTGTGGGTCGGCGCCTCCGCGTCGGGGCGCCGGTCGAATTCGCGTCAGTCCCCACCCGGCTTGGCGGGCTGGATCCCGACGGACTTGGCGGCGCGGGCCTCGCGCTTCTGCCGTCGCCCCTCGGCCTCGACCCGGATGTCGCCGGTGAGCTTGCCGAGGGCTTCTTTGACCGAGCCCTTGAGGTGCTCGGCGGAAGTGGAACTCCTGTCTTCGGCCATGGGTGCTCCGTCGTGTTCGAGAAAACCCTGCACCGACGATGAGATGATCGTCCCGTCTCCGTGTTCAATGAGCAAATTATACCAGTACGGTAATCATTTTGCTCCAGAGACTTGTATCGGAAATCCGTTTCCTCGACCCCAGACGACCGCCTCCGACCCTTTGCGGACGCCGATCTTGCGGTGGATCGCGGCGTCGTGATTGCGTGAGAGGTTGAGCGTGCGGGCGTTAGCCGCGTTATTCCGGCCCGCGCAGACGAGGTTCAGGATCTGGCGCTCGCGCACCGTCAGGTTGACGGCGGATATCTTCGCCCGACCGACCTCCCGCCTTCGCAGGTTGGCGAGATTCTCGATGGCGCCACGGTCGCTGCGGTCGCGCAGGCAGAACCGGTCCCGGTACGCGTCCATGGTCGGCCCGAGCTCGTTCAGGCTCTCGGCACCCTGCATCGCCGGGGCGGCCGCGTTGGCACACCACGCGCTGGCCCAGTCGGGCTCGACCAGGATCTCGCCCTCACTCAGGCCGGCGATGATGGGCCGGAGTTCATGCCTGTCGACGTCCGCCGTCACCGCTTCCGCACCCCGTCCCGCGCTCACTGCCCCTCCGGCAGCCGGGCACAAACGGGTTGCGCACAAGCAGGTTCCAAAATTTATGTTATTATCCCGGTACGCACGTATCATTGACGCGGGGATCTGCGACTCAAGATTGATGCTCATCGCGCCTGCGGGACCGCCGGATGGTCCTGGGCGCCGCCCTCAAGACGATGGCGAGCCCACTCGCGTGCCCCATGTCGCCGAACAGTTTCGCTCGCCTGCTGTACACGGTGCCGTGATCTCGCCTGCGCGCGACGAACTCCGGCGAGGTCTGCGGAATTACTACTTAGACGTCGCGCTGCCCGATAAGAGATTCCCGTTGGCGGCCTCTTTCCGGCGCCCCTTGGAGGCGCTGGACACGGCCGAGACGCCGTCGGGCCACGGCTTCGCGGCCGAACTTGTCGCGGGGGTGCCGCATCTGCGCCGGTCTGCGCTGTCGCTGAACCGCGACGCCACCGAGAGCGACGGCCTCGTGCAGTACACGTTGCTCAAGGCCCGGGAGCATCGAACCAGCTAGCGGCCTGGCGCTGCCTCGAAGGCGTGGCTTTTCACGATTCTGCGCAACAGGCACCGCGACGACCGGATAAAGTAACGGCGGGAGGTGCCCGACCCGGAGGGTTCGCACGCGGCAGGATTGTCGAGCCTCGCCGACCAGCAGCACCGGCTCACCGTGCAGGACGTCCAGGGGTGCGCGACCGGCTCGAACTGGCCGGGGGAGCTGGCCCTCGTTTTCCGTCTCCAGCGGGGCCGGGATACTCAGGATGAAGGCGCTCGCGTCGGACTTGGCCCTCGCGCCTTCCCGGCCCGCAATCCTCCATCAGGGTCCACGACCCCGAAGCGCAGGTTGACGGCGTCTTTCGTGTCCCTCGGATCGAAGGCGCCCGCGTTGCCACGCGCGACCGCGCAAAGCCATCCGAGCCCGAACACGCGCAAGCCGTGGCCATTGGTCCGCGCCCGACATCCATGGATGTCCGCGCTCGATCCATGTGGATGCAGCCTCGGTCGAACGCAGCTCTCGGAACATCCGTCGATCAGCCGCGCGCGGTCATCACTTCCTCAGCGGCACGCCCTTCGTGGTGAAACGCGGCGCACCCGGATGGCGCATGGGGCGCGGCTGGCCACCCGCCTTGCGCGCACCGGCGCCCGTTCCCGGCGGCTGCGAGAGCGGAACGAGCTGGTCCGGCCTCGGCCCGATGAGATCCGCGCGACCCATCGCCCGCAGCGCCTCGCGCAGCAGGGGCCAGTTCTCGGGATCGTGGTAGCGCAGGAACGCCTTGTGCAGCCGGCGCTGCCGCATACCCTTGATCGCGTCGACCGGCTCGCTGCCGCCGCGCCGCACGCCCTGCAACGGGTTGATCTCGGTGTGATACATGGTCGTGGCGGTGGCCATCGGCGAGGGCAGGAACGTCTGGACCTGATCGGCGCGATAGTCGTTCTTCTTGAGCCAGAGGGCGAGGTGCATCATGTCCTCGTCGGTCGTGCCCGGATGCGCCGCGATGAAATACGGGATCAGGTAGTATTTCTTGCCGGCCTGCTTGGCGGCGGCGTCGAACATCTCCTTGAAGCGGTCATACGTGCCGATGCCCGGCTTCATCATCAGGTCGAGGGGGCCGCGCTCGGTGTGCTCGGGCGCGATCTTGAGACGGCCGCCGACGTGATGGGTCACGAGCTCCTTGACGTATTCGGGGCTCCGGACCGCGAGGTCGTAGCGCACGCCGGAGGCGACCATGACTTTCTTGACGCCCTTCACCTCCCGGACCTTGCGATAGAGCCGGATCAGGTCGTCGTGCGAGGTGTTCAGGTTCGGGCAGATATCGGGAAAGACGCAGGACGGCAGCCGGCACGCCGCCTCGATCTTCGGGTCCTTGCAGGCCATCCGGTACATGTTCGCCGTCGGCCCGCCGACATCCGAGATCACCCCCGTGAAGCCCGGCGTCTTGTCGCGGATCTTCTCGATCTCGCGCAGGATCGAGCCCTCCGAGCGGTTCTGGATGACGCGGCCCTCGTGCTCGGTGATGGAGCAGAAGGTGCAGCCGCCGAAGCAGCCGCGCATGATCGTCACCGAGAACTTGATCATGTCCCAGGCGGGGATTTTCGCGTCCCCGTAGGACGGATGGGGAGCGCGGGCGTAGGGCAGGTCGTAGACCGCATCCATCTCCTCGCTGGAGAGCGGGATCGGCGGCGGGTTCAGCCACAGGTCGCGGTCGCCGTGGCGCTGGACGAGCGGGCGGGCATTGCCGGGATTGGCCTCCCGGTGCAGCACCCGCGAGGCGCGGGCATAGGCCTCCTTGTCGTCCTTGACCTGCTCGTAGGCGGGGAGCCGGATCACGGTCTCGCCGGGGCGACGGGCGGCGGCCTCGTCGGTCGAATCGAGATCGTCGGCGGGCAGCTCGGTGTAATGCGCGGGCACGCGGCGGAACAGGGCGACGCCCCGGACGGCGTCGAGTTCCTGCGGCGCCTCGCCGGCCGCGAGGCGGTTCGCCACCTCGACCACGGCGCGCTCGGCATTGCCGTAGATCAGCAGATCGGCCTTCGCGTCCGCGAGGATCGAGCGGCGCACCTTGTCGGACCAGTAATCGTAGTGGGCGATGCGGCGCAGCGACGCCTCGATGCCGCCGAGCACGATCGGCACGTCCTTGTAGGCCTCGCGGCAGCGCTGCGTGTAGACGATGGTCGAGCGGTCCGGCCGCCGGCCGCCTTCGCCGCCGGCCGTGTAGGCGTCGTCGTGGCGCAGCCGGCGGTCCGCCGTGTAGCGGTTCACCATCGAGTCGAGATTGCCGCCGGTGACGCCGAAGAACAGCTTCGGCTTGCCCAGAACCTTGAACGGTTCGGCCGACTGCCAGTCCGGCTGGGCGATGATGCCGACCTTGAACCCCTGTGCTTCGAGCAGCCGGCCGATGATGGCCATGCCGAAGCTGGGGTGATCCACATAGGCATCGCCCGTCACCAGCACGATGTCGCAGGCGTCCCATCCGAGCGCCGCCATCTCGGCGCGGCTCATCGGCAGGAACGGCGCCGCCTTTCCGGCGGGCGGCGGTTGGCAGACGATGGGTGCCAAGGGTCGGTTGGCGGGCGCGTGGAGTTCCATGGGGTCTATGCATAGGCCGCCGAGGCCGCGAGCTCAACGAACCGCCAGAGGGAAGGCGGCCGTCGCCCCTGCATCAAACGCCAAGAGGCCGCCGGCACCGCCGCGGCCAAGGTCACGCGCCGATCCGGCCATGCGTGGGCGACGACGCCCCTCGCCGAGACCGCGCCTGAAGCGGGACCGGAACCTGGGGCTATCCCGGAAAATGGCGCGATCCCTCCCGACCGTGATGCCCCCTGCCGTCGGCGCGGCTGCGCCCGACACGGGCCAGGGCCGTCGGGGGCGGCGCTCGAACGCCTCCGGCGTGTGGTCATCACCCGGTCGGCTCCGAGGCCCGTCTTGCCCCTCAGGCCTGGCAGGAAGGCCGCTCTCGGGCCGAGCGGATCGCTCAGGGCACGCGCAGGCCTAGCTGCGCCTTGTCCGTGAGCCTTTCGTTGCGGAACGTGAGCGTGAGATTGGCCCCATACGTGCACCGCCCGGGCCAGGAATAGGTCGCGCGCCGGACCCGGCCGATCGTCAGGTGCGAAATGCGACGGCCATCGCAACCCAGGCGTGCCCGCACCTGCCGATAGGTCATGCCTGTCTTGAGGGCCGCGTACCGCGCATGATCGACACGGCAGCCCGCCGCCGCCGCCGTCGAGGCCGATTGCGCGGCCGATGCTTGCAGGAGCGCCAGGGTCAGCCCGAGCGGGAGGATGGCTCGCATGGCGCGGTCAGCCCCGATCGTCCGCATCCCGGACCCCCGTCTTCGTCGCCGGAGGCTTGGACGGGCCGTCGGCCTCCGCGGACCGGATCTCAACCTTGAGGTCCTGCCGCATGTCCTGAAGGTGGTCGGTCACCACCCGCTCGCCGGCCTTGAGCCCGGCCAGGATCGCGGTGTCCTCGCCGAAGCTGTCGCCCGTCGTCACGGGCTTCTGGCGTACGACACCCTGATCGTCGACCACGTAGACGATCTGCTGAGCGAGTCTGGCCGACAACGCGATCGTGGGGACCAGAAGCTTCTCCTCGGTGCCGGTCTTCACCCGGGCACGGATGAACTGACCCGGCAGGAAGCGCTCGTCGGTGTTCGGCAATAGGGCGCGCACGAGGCGACGGGCGGTGCGGGGGTCAAATCGGTTGTCGAGCTGATAGACCTTCGCGTCGCGCATGGGTTTGCCGGCCTCGTCCAGCACCTCCACGGTCACGGGGCCCTTCTGCATCGCCTCGCGCAGCGCCTCGGAATCCTCGGAGGAGAGCGCCATCTGCACGTCGATCGGGTCGAGCTGCACCACCGTGACCAGCTGCGTCTGGTTCTCGATGACGAGGTCGCCGGGGTTGACGATCGACAGGCTCGCCCGCCCGTCGAAGGGGGCGTTCACCACCGCGTAGTCGAGGTTGAGGTTCTGCCGCGCGATCGCGGCCTCGGCCCCCTGGACCTGGGCGGCGGCGGAGGCGGCGTTCGACTGAAGCTGCTGGAGGCGCTGCTCGGAGGCGTAGCCCTTGTCGGCCAGCGTGTCGGTCCGGCTCACCTCGGCCTGCGCGAACTGGAGCTGCGCCTTGGCCTGCGCCTCCTGGGCCTGCGCCTGGGCGAGCGCCACCTGAAACGGACGCGGGTCGATCCGGAAGAGCACCTGCCCCTTCTTCACGTGGCCACCCGGCTCGAAGGGGCGATCGGTGACGTTGCCGGTCACCCGGGCCCGCAGGGCCGCGTCCTGCTGCGCGATGATCGTCCCCGTATAGGTGAAGCTGATCGGCACCGCCTGCGTCCGCGCCGTCGTCACCGTCACGGCGATCGGCGGCTCGGCCTCAGCGGTCTCGGGCGGCCGGTCCGACCAGGGCAGGGCCGCCATCAGCACGGACGGGTCCGGTCGGCCCATCGCGAACCAGCCGCCCGCCGCCAGGACCAGCGCGGCGCCACATCCGAGTAAGCCGTACCGAATCCCCGCCCGCACGCCGCCTGCTCCCCGCTGCGGCGCGCTCGACGCCGAACCGGACAGGGAACACGCCAAACGCGCTCGCGTTGCACGCCCGGTCCTCGCGGCCACCGACCACCGTCGAGGTCCGATGTTCGCCCGCTTCGTCGATCGGCCGGTCCTCGCGGCCGTCATCTCGGTTCTGATCACCCTGATCGGCGCGGTGGCGGGCCTGACCCTGCCGATCGCGCAGTTTCCCGAGATCGCGCCGCCGATCATCAACATCCAGGCGACCTATCCGGGCGCGAGCGCACAGCAGGCCTACGACGCCGTCACGACGCCCCTGGAGCAGGAGATCAACGGCGCCCAGCACCTCCTGTACATCGCCTCGACCAGCAACACGGATGGCAGCGTCAACCTCGACGCGACCTTCGAGATCGGCTCCGATCTCGACGCCGCCGCCGCAGAGGTCCTGACCCGCGCCAACCGGGCCGAGTCGAAGCTCCCGGCCTCGGTGCGCGCGCAGGGCCTGGAGATCCAGAAGAGCTCCCGCCAGCGGCTCGGCAACATCGTGCTCTACGCCGATCCGGGCTCGCCCTACGACGAGCTGTTCCTGGCCAACTGGGCCGAGACGCAGGTGATCAAACCCCTGCGCCGGGTCGACGGCATGGGCCGGATCCAGAACTTCTCCCAGAAGCGCTACGCCATGCGCATCTGGCTCGATCCGGTGAAGATGGAGGCCCTGGCGATCAGCCCCGATGCGGTGATCCGCGCGGTGAGCCAACAGAATGAGCAGATCACCACCGGATCCCTCGGCAAACCGCCGACCGATGGGCAGCCCACCGCCTTCGAGCTGCAGGTCGTGACTCAGGGGCGGCTGAGCCAGCCCCAGGAATTCGCCAACATCCTGCTGCGGGCCAACCCCGACGGCTCCGTGGTCCGGGTCCGAGACGTGGCGCGGGTGGAGTTGGGTTCGGAGCAGTACGGCGTGCGCTCCGGCTTCGACGGGAGGCCCTCGGCGACGCTCGGCCTCTACCAGACGCCCGGCGCCAACGCGGTCCATGTGATGGACGGGGTGAAGGCCACCATGGAAGAGCTGGCCCGGCGGTTCCCGCCCGGGCTCAAGTACAAGATCGCCCTCGACCGCACCGAGTTCGTCCGCGAGGCGATCCGCGAGGTGGTCCACACCCTGTTCGAGGCGCTCCTCCTCGTCGTCATCGTCACCTACCTGTTCCTGCAGAACTGGCGGGCGACGCTGATCCCCTCCATCGCCGTGCCGGTGGCGCTGGTCGGGACCTTCGGCCCGATGGCGCTGCTCGGCTTCTCCTTCAACACCCTGAGCCTGCTCGGCATGGTGCTGGCGGTGGGCCTCGTGGTCGACGACGCGATCATCGTGGTCGAGAACACCGAGCGGCTGATGGACGAGGGGATGGAGCCGCGGCCGGCCGCCCGGGAGGCGGTGAACGAGGTCGCCGGCCCGGTGATCGCCACCACCCTGGTTCTGGCCGCCCTGTTCGTGCCGGTGGCTTTCATCCCGGGCCTGACCGGCCAGCTCTACAACCAGTTCGCCCTGACCATCGCGATCTCGGTGATGATCTCGGCCGTCGTCTCGCTGACCCTGACGCCGGCGCTCTGCGGCCTGATCCTGAGGCACCGGCCGGAGGTGGCGCAGGCCCGGCAGAGCCGGTGGAAGGCGCCGCTGCGCTGGTTCAACCGGACGCTGGAGCGGGCCGCGGGCCTCCTCACCGCGATGATCGGGCGGCTCAGCCGCCATCTGGTGCTCGTCGGTCTCGCCTTCGCGGCCTTCGCGGCGCTCACCGTGCTCCTCGTGATGCAGCGCCCGACCGGCTTCGTCCCGAACGAGGATCAGGGCTACTTCTTCGCCGACGTCGCCCTGCCCAAGGGCGCCGCCGTGGCGCGCACCGACCGCATGGTCGAGCGGCTCGGCAAGAGCCTGCGGGACATGCCGGAGGTCGATCACACGATCGGCGTCGTCGGGCGCAGCATCCTCGCCGACGCGGTGGCGCCGTTCTACGGGTTCCAGATCCCGGTCCTGAAGCCCTGGGGCGAGCGGACGGCCTCGGCCGACGCCATCATCGCCCGCGTGCAGAAGCAGTTCCGGCACGATCCGGACGGGACGGTGCGGGTGGTCAACCCGTCGCCGCTGCCCGGCCTCGGCACGCGCAGCGGCCTGACCCTGGAGATCCAGGACCGCAGCGGCACCGGGGGCCTCAAGCTCGCCGCGGCGGCGCAGCGCTTCATCGACGAAATGGAGAAGAGCCCCAACATCGCCCAGGCGCTCCCGACGACGAGCTACGGCGTCCCGCAGATCCGCCTGGAGATCGACCGGGCCAAGGCCGAGCAGCTCGGCGTGCCCCTCCAGAACCTGTTCGACGCGCTCGGGACCTATGTCGGATCGAGCTTCGTCAACCTCTTCAACCGCTTCGGCTTCGTCTACCAGGTCTACGTGCAGAGCGAGGCCGCGGGCCGGCGCACGATCCAGGATCTGGAGGCCCTGCCGGTCCTGAACAGCCGGGGCGAGCCGGTGCGGATCGGCTCCCTGGTGCGGGCGGAGTTCACCACCGGCCCCACCGCCGTCCTGTCCTACAACACCTACCCGGCCATCGAGGTGGCGATCGAGGTGGCCTCCACCGCGAGTTCCGGCACGGTGCTCAAGGAGGTCGAGGCGCTCGCCAAGAGCCGCCTGCCGGCCGCCTACGCGGTGGAATGGACCGACGTCGCCTATCAGGAGAAGGTCGCGGGCGGCTACGCGCCGCTGATCTTCGGCCTCGGCGTCCTGATGATCTTCCTGCTGCTGGCGGGCCAGTACGAGTCGCTGCGCCTGCCCTTCGTGATCCTGCTCGCGACGCCGATCGCGATCTTCGGCGCCATCGGCTTCCTGGCGGTGCGGGGGCTCGAACTCGACATCTTCGGCCAGATCGGGCTCCTGCTGCTCGTGGGCCTGGCCGCCAAGAACTCGATCCTGCTCGTGTCCTTCGCGGAGGATCTGCGCCGGCAGGGCGAGGACGTGCTGAAGGCGGCCCAGGACGCGGCGCGCCTGCGCATGCGCCCGATCCTCATGACCTCCTTCGCCTTCATCACCGGCTCGATCCCGCTGGCCATCGCCAGCGGCGCCGGGGCGCATGCGCGCGTCTCCATGGGGACCGTGGTGATCGGCGGCCTCGTCGTGGCGACCTTCATCACCCTGTTCATCACGCCGACCTTCTACGTCGCCTTCGAGCGGCTGTTTGGGCGCCGCGATCCGGCCGCGCCCGAGCCGTCCGGGGCCGGAGACGCGGCACTGCCGGCCGAGTAGCGGCGTTGGTCCGTCGCAGGGTCGGTGGCGCGGACATCGGCGCGGACATCGGGATCGGCGGCGGGAGGGGGCCGAAGCGCGCATGAAGACCGTCATGCCGCGCTGGCGGCTGATCCTGTCCCGAACCCTCCGCCAGGCCTGGGTCCGCGCCGCGCTCTACTGCGTCGGGGGCGTCCTGGCGGCCCTGGTGGCGTGGCGCTTCCAGTTTCACGTCGAGGAGAACTTCGCCCTCAGCGTCGGTGCCGACGCCGTCGGCAACGTCCTGGGCATCCTGGCCTCCTCGATGCTGACGGTGACGACCTTCTCGCTGACCGTGCTGGTGAACGCCCTGGGGTCCGCCTCGTCGGGCGTGACGCCGCGCGCCACGATCCTCTGGAGCGAGGACCGGCGGGCACACGACGCGCTCGCCACCTTCCTCGGGGCGTTCCTGTTCTCGGTTGTGGGGATCGTGGCCCTGTCGACCCGCCTCTACGGGCCGGGCGGGCGCCTCGTCATGCTGGGCGCGACGGTGGTGGTCATCGGCCTGATCGTCGTCACCCTCCTGCGTTGGATGCAGCAGCTCACGCGCTTCGGCCGGGTCGGCGAGACGATCCGGCTGGTCGAGCAGGCGGCGGCCCAGGCGCTGCGCTGCCGGCGCGACCAACCGCATCTCGGTGGCATCCCCCCGGATCCGGCGCACCGCCACGCGCGGCCGGTCCTCGCGGATCGGATCGGCTACATCCAGCATGTCGACCTGGCGGTGCTGACGCGGGCCCTCGGCGGCCGCGACGCGATGCTGGACGTGGCCGTGCTCCCCGGCGCCTTCGTCCACGCCGCCACGCCCCTCGCCTTCGTCGACCCGGAGATGGAGACCGCCGCCCTGGCGGCCGTCCGCCGGGCCTTCCTGATCGCCGACGATCGTGCCTGGGAGCAGGATCCGCGCTTCGGCCTGTCCGTTCTCGCGGAGATCGGATCGAAGGCGCTTCCGCCGACGGCCGCCGATTACGGGACCGCGATCGCGGTGATCGGTGCAGGCTTGCGCGTGCTCTCGGAGTGGATACCGGACCCGGACCGGCCGCCGCGCGAACCCGAGCATCCGCGCATCCGGGTCCCGGCCCTGTCGACCGACGACCTGATTGCGGATTTCTTCCATCCGCTGGCCCGTGAGGGCGGCGGGATCGTGCAGGTCGGCGTGCGGCTGCAGAAGGGCCTGGCGGCCCTGCGAAGCATGTCACCGGAGTGCTTCTCCGCCGCAGCCATGCGCGCCTCGATCCTGGTCACGGAGCATGCGGGCTTCGCCCTGCTGGTCCCGTCCGAGAAGGCCGCCGTGGAGGCCCTGACCCTGCGCTGATGCCCAAGCGGGCTCGGCCGTCTCGACCGCCGTTCGCCTCATGCGCGCAGGGTGCCGCCGAGGCGACGCGCCGGAGAAGCCTCGGCGCGGCACCGGTCATCGCCGGTTCGGAACTGCCGATGCGCTGATCCATTGGCTCACCGGACGCGGACCGACCGGCTTTCGAGGATGACTGGATTGATGATCCTGATGCACGCTCTCCCTGTCGGCTCCGCACGGACTGCCATGCGCCGCGCGGCCATGGGGGCCTGCGCGCTGATCGCGCTCTCTGGACCGGTGCTCGCCCAATCGGCGGCGAGCCGGATCGATCAGCCGACGCCGGCGACGCTGCACCCCGGGGTCAGCACCACGCCGGGCAGCCCTTCCCCTGCCGATCGACCGAGCGGCCCTGTCTCACCCCCGAGCGCCCTCTCTTCATCGACGGACGTCATGCGCGGGGGGAGCACCGGGACCGTATCCGGCCGGAACAAGGACGCGCGCACCAACCCGCTCGATCATCTCTCGCCGGAATACAGGCGGTAGATCGAGGGTTCCCTCGGGGGACGTCTCGGGGTCCCGAACGGCACCGGCGGTCGGATGTGCGGTCCATCGTCGGTCGCCGCACGCCGCCGATGACGGCACGGCGTTCTGGACCGGCCCCTCTGTCGGGTTCTCGTTCCGGTGTCTCTCGGCTGACATGCTTTCGCCGCCTCGCTGTGCGACGGGCTGCGCGAGCGGCATCACAGCCTCGCGGGCCGATCGCGCCCGCGGCAGCCCGAGTTCGAGAAGCAACGATGAACACGCAGGTCGAGAAGGCGGGGGGCAGGCCTTCGAAAGGCATCGACCGGAACAAGGTGATCGCGCACTCGCTGCGGCAGTTCGCACGCCTGCCGGGCCTTCCCGACACCAAGAAGGGCGTGCGCTCCTACCAGAGTCACGTCAAAAGCGATCCCTGGCTACCGCTCCTCTTCGTCGTCTGCTTCGTCCTGCCGACCCTGGGCGGCGCGATCTTCTACGGCCTGATCGCCTCCGACCGCTTCGTGACCGAGGCACAGTTCGCGATCCGGCCGACCGTCGGGACGGCCGACAAGGCGACGCCGGACACGGTCGGCACGAATGCCGGCGTGATCAAGGCGACGGTCGCCCAGGAAACGCTCATCGCACAGGAATACATCCACAGCCGGCCGCTGGTCGAAGCCGTCGCGGCGGAGCTTCCGATCCGCGACTGGTTCGGTCGCGACAGCATCGACATGTTCTCGCGGTTCAGCCCGGAAAAGCCGGTCGAGAAGTTCCTGAAGTACTGGAAGCGCCGCGTCGACGTCGACGTCGAGTCGGCGTCCGGCATCATGTCGCTGACAGTCGAGGCCTTCGACCCCGACGAGTCGCTTGCCATCACGAAGGCCGTGATGGCGGATACCGAGCGGATGTTGAACGACCTGAGCATGAGGTCCCGCCAGGACGCGCTGGACGTCAGCGCGCGTGTCCTGAAGCTCGCCGAGGAGCGGGAGGCGCAGGCCAACGCCGCATTGAACGATCTGCGCAACCGCGAGGGCGTGCTCGACGTCGTCAAGTCGAATACCGCCACCATCAAGGCGATGTCGGAGCTGCGGGACTCGCGCACCAAGCTCGCCATCCAGCTCGCCGTGCTTCAGCGGGATCTCGGCCCGCAATCCCGCAGCATCATCGACCTGAAGCAGCAGATTGCCGATCTCGATGCCAACATCGCCAAGGTTCGGCAGCAGCTGGCCGGCACAGCACCGACGGAGAAGCGGCGCCTCTCGGACGCGCTCACGCGGTTCGAAGACCTCGAGCACGAGCGCGAGAACGCCGAGAAATACCACCGCGACGTGCAACTGGCCTATGACCGGGCCCGGATCGTGGCCCAGCAACAGGTCGTGGCCCTCGTGCCGATCGTCGAACCCGTCAAGGCCGGCTCTTCCACGGAGCCGAGACGGATCCTGATGACGAGCCTCGTCACGGCCGGCGCCGCCGTGCTGTTCGCGGCCGCGATGTTCACCCGCCGGATGATCACGAGCTGACGGGGGCCCGGATCGGTTCTCGTCCGTGACGGTGGACGAGCCGATCGCAGCGGAACCTGCCGTGCAGACGGCGGCGGTATCCCGCGTCGCATCGACGAAAAGGCCCGCCGCGGCGAACCGGGCGGGCTGAGGGAGTGCTTGGGAGGAAGCGCAGCTTTACGAGGCTCGTATCTGGCATACCAGCCCTGGGAACGCAGGGCAGGTCTGCGAAATCACGAGGCATTCCTCAGGGGCATTGGCGCCCACTGCCCCGCGGGTGCGCGGCGGCGGGCGACCGTGACATCCCCCAAGCGCCGGCTCCAACGGGCCGGCGGATGCGCGGATCGACTGAGGGGCGGATGTCCCGGGCGGAGCGGCCCCCGCTGCTCCGGCCCATCGGCGCAGGACATCGCCGATCCGGTGTCGATCTCAGGCGGCCACCGCCTGGGCGCGCGTCCGTCCCTCAAGGTCGCGGATCGTCGCGGCGAGAAGGGTCTCCAGCCCGTCGCAGGCCTCTTGCGGCTCGGCGCAGGCCGCGTTCCGGGCGGCATCCTCGATGGCGCGCAACCGCGCGACGAGGGCGCGGGCGCCGATATTCGCACTCATCGACTTGAGGCTGTGGGCCGCCCTGGCGATGGCAGGCTGATCCGAGACAGCGAGGGCCGATCGGAGGGTGGCGAGCGCGACAGGGCCTTGCGCCCGGTACAGATCGAGGACGCGGTCCAGGAAGGCACCGTCTCCGAGGCCGAGGAGCCCGTCCAGCACCTCGGCGTCGAGCAGATCGCCGTCTGGCGATGCTTCGGGTGCTGCTCCGGGTGATGCTCCGGTCGGCAAGGCGGCCCGGGCCTCTTCCGATCCCACCGCAGCCTCCCGTGCCGCGTCCCGGAGGGACGGGACATGCGCCTGCAGGAGATCGGCGAGCTGCCGCAGGGTGAAGGGCTTCAGGAGCGTTCCGTTCATGCCGGCGGCCTCTGCGGCTTCCGCAGCCTCGCCGAGGACGTGGGCCGTGAGCGCGACGATCGGGGTGCGCCGGTCCGTGGCCGCCTCGCGCTGCCGGATCGTCCGGGCGGCCGCGAAGCCATCCAGGACCGGCATGCTGCCATCCATCAGGATCAGATCGAAGTGCTGCGACCCGGCCGCCGCCACGGCCGCGGCCCCGTCCTCGACGGTCACGACATCGGTCACGCCGCAGCGGGCCAGGGCCTCGAGGGCGACCTCGCGGTTGACCGCGCTGTCGTCGGCGACGAGCACCCGCGCGCCGGAGAACTGCGGCAGCAGATCGGTCGCGACGGCGACCGCCGCGGACGCGGTGAAGGGATCGCCCGCGGCCAGCGCCGCCAGGAGGGGCCGCCACTCCGCCTGGATCACGGGCCAGCGCAGCACCGCGTCGGCGAGGCCGGACCGGAGAGCCTGATCGGCCGCATTGTCGCCCGCCCCCGCCAGGACGAGCACGCGCCCGGCCCGATCCGGCCGGCGACCCGCCGCCACGAGGGCGGCCGCGTCGAGGACCCAGTGGGCGGGGGCCGCGCCACGGTCCGCCGCGACCGGCGCGAAGCCGGCCCCGCTCAGACTGGCGGCGAGGGCAACCCGGGTCGCGGGACCGGCGGTGTCCAGCACGATCGCGGCCGGCACCGTGCCGTGGCGCAGGATCGGCCGGGCGGGTTCGGCGACGGTCACGGGAATGCGCGCCGAGAAGGTCGAGCCCGCGCCGACGCGGCTCTCCACCGCCACGGTGCCGCCCATCGCGGCGATGATCTGCTGGGCGATCGAGAGCCCGAGGCCGGTCCCGCCGAAACGGCGGGTCGTGGATTGATCGGCCTGCGAGAAGGCCGAGAAGATCGTGGCCAGCTTGTCCTGGGGGATGCCGATCCCGGTATCGGCGACGGCAATGACGAGGCATCCGTCCCCGGCATCGAGCGCCATCCGGACGGAGACGTGCCCGGCCTCGGTGAACTTCAGCGCGTTCGACACGAAATTGCTCACCACCTGACCCAGGCGGACCGGGTCGCCGAGGATCGCCTGCGGCACCTCCGGCGCGATGTCGGCCGCGAGGTCGAGCCCGGCCGCGCGGGCCCGCTCGGCGAAGAGCGTCACCACGGTATCGGCGATCTCGGCGGGGCACACCGGCACGTGTTCGAGATCGAGCTTGCCCGCCTCGACCTTCGCGAAGTCGAGGATGTCGTTGATGATCGCCAGGAGCGACCGGCCGGACCGGGCGATGACTTCGGCGTAGCGGCGCTGGCGCACCGGCAGGTCGGCACTCGCCAGCAGTTCGGCCATGACCAGGACGCCGTTCATCGGCGTCCGGATCTCGTGGCTCATCGTGGCCAGGAAGGTCGACTTGGCGGCGTTGGCGGCGTCGGCGGCCTGCTTGGCCTCCCTCAGATCGGCTGTCCGCGCCTGGACCTCCGCCTCCAGGTGGGCGCTGTGGGCGGCGAGGCGGTGGTCGCGCTCGTTGACCGCGGAGAGCAGGTCATTGAGGGTGCGCGCCAGCGCGCCGACCTCGTCGTCGCTCTCCACGGGGGCGCGCTGCGTGTAATCGTGGCGCAGGCGGACCGCCTCCATGGTCCGGGTGAGGGCCCCCAGGGGCCGCGTGACGCTGCGCTGCAGGTAGAACGACACGCCGATCCCGATCGCGACGGCCAGCAGGGCCGCCAGGGCGGCGTTCTGGCCGGCGGCCCAGACGTGGTCGCGGATGTCGTCGGTCTCGCCGATCAGGACGACCCGACCGACGGGGCGCCCGTTCTCGAGGATCGGCGCGGTCGCCCGGAGACTCTGGGTGGCGAACAGATGAAGGAGCGAGAGATCCGCCCCGTCCAGGGCTGCGTCCTGCGTCAGCCGCAGGCCGATCCCCTGCTCGGCGAGGACGGACCCGTCCGGTCGCTCGATCGCCCCGTAGACGATGGACGGCACGTTGCCGATCGCCCGGAGGGAGGCGGCGGCCGCGGCCTCGTCGTTGGCGGCCGTGGCCCGGGCGCCCCCGTGGGCGAAGACCTGGGCGACGGCCTCCAGCGCCGCTTGCTTGTCGGCGGCGTAGCGGTCGACCTCGCGCCAGACCGAGAGGGCCGCCGCCAGGACGAGAGCCGCCGTGACGGCGCCGGTCACCGCCAGCGCCAGCCGGCCGGCCAGGGAACGTCTCGGCCTGAGCCACGCGAGATGCACGCTCTTCTCCTTCAGGCGGCCCGGAGGGGCCCGGTCGCGGGACGGGGGCGGCGGAAGAGACGGGATCAGGCGGCGGCGCGGATGCAGGTCCGCGTCACCATCTCCCAGCCCGCCAGGAAGGCCTCCACGCAGCGCGGATCGAAGTGGCGGCCTGCCTGGTCCGCCAGGAAGGCCCGTGCGCGCTCGAGGGGCCAGGCCGCCTTGTAGGGCCGCTCGGTCACCAGGGCGTCGAACACGTCCGCCACCGCCACGATGCGACCGGAGATCGGGATCGCCTCGCCGCGCAGGCGCTTGGGATAGCCGGTTCCGTCCCAGCGCTCGTGGTGGCTCTCGGCGATCTCGGCGGCGAGGCGCACGACGTCGGAGGTGCTGCCCTCCAGGATGCGCCGGCCGCGCTCGGCGTGCTTCTCCATCTCGGCGCGCTCCTCGACCGTGAGCGGCCCCGGCTTGAGCAGGATCGCGTCGGGAACGCCGATCTTGCCGACATCGTGCATGGTGGAGGCGAGCTTCAGGATCCGGATCTCCGCCGGATCGAAGCCGAGATTGGCGGCGATGATGCCCACGTAGCCGGCCACCCGGGCGATGTGATCGCCGGTATCGGTGTCCCGGTGCTCGGCGGCGCGCATCAGCAGGGCGATGATCTCGCGCTCCCGCGCCTCGATGACCGCGACCGCCGCCGCGACCTCGCGGGCGAGCACCGCGGCCCGGTCCTGCTCCTGCCGGTGGGCCGCGCTGATCGTCATCAGGTTGGTGATGCGCGCCTGGATCTCGACGGGATCGCAGGGCTTGCCGAGGAAATCCGTCGCGCCGGCGCGCAGGGCCTGATGGCGCAGGCTGCGCTGGTCGAGACTCGTCACCATGACGATCGGCACGTGCGCGAAGCCCGGGACCGCCCGCGCCGCCGCGATGACGTCGAGGCCGGTCAGGCCGGGCATGTCGTAGTCGGTGACGACGACCCCGATCCTGTCGACATGCGCCCGCAGGAAGTCGAGCGCCGCCCTGGGGCAGGTGAAGGCGACCGGCTCGCAGCCGGCCACGGGCTTGAGCGCCTGCATGACCAGCAGGTTGTTCATCTCGGAATCGTCGATGATCAGTGCGAGCACCGCGTCACTCCCAGACGAATGGCCGGCAGCGGAGGATCGGCATCGTGGCTTCCGCTATTGCGAGAGCAGCAGCTTGCCCGAGAGGGGGCCGACCCCCTTGGGCACCGGCACGCTCGTCGCGTCGTAATTCGCGTTCAGATAGAGATTCGGACCCTCGTAGAGGTTGACCTGCTGGGCCACGATCACCGTGTAGGCCGATTGGTCGGCAACGGGTTTGCTCGCGTCGATCACCACGCGGCCCGCCGGCAGGTAGAGCGTGCCCAACATGGTCCGCGCATTGTCGCTGATGATCCGGTAAGTCCGCATCGGCTTGGTCGCGGCCAGCGGCGGCGGCGTCGGCGCGATCGGGCTCAACAGATCCCCGAGAACGGCCTGGGTGGGGTCGACCGGATCGCTGACCACCCGCTCCTCCATCATCAGCAGGCCGGCCATGGGACCTGTGGTGGGCGCCGACAGACTGACCGTGGTCTTCTTGTCGAAGACGAGGCCGCCCTTGTTGCCGGTGAAGTAGAAGGCGACGTCGATGCCGGTCATGGCGGCATCCTTATCGACGATGAGCGGCCCGTCCTTCATCACATAGGTGCCGGCGCGCAACGCGACGGAGGCGCTCTTGGTGATGTGCAGGCCGCCGCAATAGGTGCCCGGATCGAGGGTCACGCTCTGATCGACGAGATTGCCGCTGGTGTCGCGCTTGCTGTTGGCCGAGGCCGGGATCGCCGTGCAGGCGCCGATCGGCGGTGGCGCCCGGTCCTTCAGCGGATCCTGGATGGGCGGACAGCTCGTCTGCGGCGGCGGGGCAAAATTCGCGCGGGCGCCGTCGAAGCCGCCCGCGGTGCAGATGGTCTGTGCCCGGGCATAGGCGTTGTCCTTGCCGACCATGCCGCGAGGGCTCAGCGAGTTGCTGTAGAGCGAACAGTCCTGGGCCGTGACCTCGGCGCTCTTCTCCAGTTCGAAGGCCCCGTCGGCGAGCGGATCCAGCGTGAGCAGGCACAGGCGCATCTTGCCGACGACGCGCGCCTTCGAGCGCACCGCGACCTTGACCATCGGCACGCCGACGAAGCCGCCGAAGGCGAGCTTGACGGTCTCGTCGACCGTCACGGCGACGCTGGTCCTGTCGTCCGCCACGTCGACCTGGAGCGCATACGGGCTCTCGGTGCGGGGCGCCGCCTGGGCCTGGATCGTGTCGACCACGATACTCTTGGCCGCCGCCGAGGTCGCGACAGCCAGCTTGAGGTAATTGCCCGCCGCCAGAACGCCGGCATCGGCCGCGTTCTGGAGCTGGCTGCGCCGGGAGGCGAGGCGGGCATAGTCGATGCCGCCGCCGGTCAGGCCGAGCAGCACCACGGCGCTCAGACCGAAGGTCAGGGCCACCGAGCCGGACCGGTCCGCCAGGGCGCGCGAGCCGATGCGGAGCGCTCTCCAGAAGGGTAAAATGGGCAGTTCTCCCCGGGCGGGATCGGTGCGGCCATCGCGACGGCACCAACCGCCAACCCGACCTGGCTAGCGCCCAGCTCCTAAGAATCCGTCGCGTTGGAACGCCAAAATGCCGGCGCTGCCCGTCCGGCCACGCTTGGCTGTGAAAATCGTCGGACCCCTTGCAGACAGAAGCCCGCTCGCCCCGGAACACGGGGCCGCGATACAAGCAGAAGAGTATATAATCGAATTATATACAACCCAAGCGCGAAAAGACAGTCCTCCACAGACTCGTCGCCGCCGAACCTCGATAAGGTGGCAAATTCTACTCATGTTTGAACGTTTTCTAAACGAGCCGATCTTACATCTAGCTTCGTCCGGCCGTTGAGCCGGGACGGCAGCAGGCATAGGACCTGCAGAGTTCGTTTGTCATGATGGGCATCTTGCGGCGCGTCGCGACTGTCTGGCGCACACGCGAGCCGGGCGGCCGGGCTGGCACCGACGGATGGATCCGACGGCTGCGCGGCCACCGCGGCGGCGCCTCGGCGGTGGAGTTCGCGCTCCTGGCGGCGCCGTTCCTGGCACTTCTGGGCGTCGTGGCGGAATCCGGCGTCGTCGCCATCGAGCAGCAGACCCTCGATATCGCCGTCGACCGCAGCGTGCGCCAGCTGCGCACGGGCGCCTTTCAGGACGGCGCCGACGGCAGCGATCCAAGCCAGCGCTTGCGCAAGCTCGTCTGTGCCGGCCCGTCGGCGCTGTTCCCCTGCGCCGATCTGCGCCTCGACGTGTCGCGGACGGCTTCGTTCTCGGCATCGCAGCCGGCGGAGCCGTTCGACAAGACCACGAAGACGTGGACGACGGGCTTCGGCACCCGGTTCGAATGCCCGCAGGGCGGCGATACGGTGACGGTCCGGGTCGCCGTGCCGGTGATGCGCCTCTTCCAGATGCTGGACTTCACCGGGCGGATCATGTCCGACAAGTCGCAGCTGCTCGTCACCACCGAGATCTTCCGGGCCGAGGATTACGAGCCCAAACCGTGCTGAGCCTCCGTCCCCGCGCGGGCCTGACCGGCCTGATCGGCAGCCGGGACGGCGTCAGCGCGATCGAGTTCAGCGTGATCGCGCCGATCCTGCTGCTGATCCTGATGGGGTCGATCGAGCTGCCCCGCGCCTTCATGATCGGGAAGCGGCTCGACAACGCGTCGGCCACGATGGCGGATCTGATCGCCCGCGGCAGCTACGCCGACCTGAAACCGGTCTTCGCCGCGACCAGCGCGATCTCCAACCCCTACGACGTGAGCGGCGCGAGCATCGTGCTGACGGCCGCGGGCACCTACAGCGACGGCAGCTCGGCGACGACCAAGGTCTGCTCGAGTGCCGAATCCAATGGGCAGGCCTACGCGGCCGGCACCTCCCTCGGCCCACCGCCCCCGGGGATGACCCGAAACGGCGATCGCTTCGTCGTGTCGGAGGTGACGATGATCTATAATCCGATCTTCCCGGTGCTCTCGAAGCTGACCCGGTGGACCTTCCGATCCAGAAAAGTCTGGCCGGTGCGCGGGGGCGAGATCTACAACGGACAGAGCGAGGTGGTTCTGCCCGGCGGCAAGCCCTGCCCGGCCTGAACGGGCGGACGGTGGCAGGCCCGTCAAGCGGAGGCCAATCCTCCGCGGCAATCCGGTCGGCGATGGAGGATGGCGCCTGCGGCACGCAGGACGGGTTGCGCGGGCACGGCGGCGGTCTTCCAAGCGCGGCGCGGGCGATCCGGCGACGCGGCCGGCGCCACCGGATGGACCCGGTGGCGCCGGATCGCGGCCATCGCCCGCCTCAGCGGGTCGAGACCGCGGTGGCGACGACCCGCCGCGAGGCCGGGCTCGCCGGGACAAGACGCGGCGTCGTGGTCAGCTCCGAGGCCGGACGAACCGCGGCGGTGGGACGCGCCTGCTCACGGTAGAGCGGGGGAGTCAGCGCGATGGTCTCGTCGGCCAGGGCGGTGCCGATCATCGGAACGGCGGCGAGGGCGGCGAGAACGATGGTGCGAACGGTCATGATGCGAAGTCCTCTCGTTGTCCGGGTCGTGCCCGGCTTCGAGGGGGTATTTACGTTGCAGAGCAACATGATCCAAACAGATGCAATCGATAGCGCATATCGATACGATCAATGTTTGCCGTGCCGATCCCGTTCCGAGCGACTAGGCAGGCGGACCTTGCCGCCTGCGCCTCATCGACTGGTCGGCTCGAGGAGACCGCGCTCCGGGAGCCGGCCGATGCATCGCCAAGGTTCGGCCGACCGGAAGGACGGACCGAGTTCATACAATATTAAACCGCACCCCCGAAGGTCGGTCAGCCCATTGAATGTTTGTGAACCCACAGAGACTTAACGCGTAAAAGTTTATCTTTTCGCGCGGAAGGAGACGGCCCGTTGCTGGTTGCTGCCCTGCTCTTCGCGGTGGGCGTATGGGAGGGCTGGCGGTATCGGGCAGCGGTTCTGATAGCCAGCTCGATGCTGGTCAGCATCGGGTGGCTGGGCCTGTGGGCCTTCGTATGGACGCATCTCGACGCCGAGAAGATCCTATTGCTGTTCGCCTATCTCACCGCCCATCAGGCCGGGTATCTCGTCGGCGCCTATCTCGGGGCGGATTTCGGCGAAGATTCTTGACCGAACGGATCGTCGGCCCGCGGGCTGCAATCATCGTGGCGACGTCGACGCCAGGTTGACGCAGCGGCGCAGACAGGCCGGCGGGGTGATCGAAGACGAAGCCGCGATGCGCAACCCGTTCTCCGGGCGGCGCCACCGGCTGCCGGAGCTCAGTGGCCGAGTTCCACCGGGATACTGAGATCGACGATCCCGTCCCCGCTCAGGAGAGCGGGCGGCGGGGCGGAGGTCGGGCTGATCCCCTGCAGGGCGCGGAGCGCGCGCTGATCGAGTTTCGGCGAGCCCGAACTCTGCTCGATCTCCGCGCTCTGCACCGCCCCGTCCGGACCGATCTGGACGTGGACCAGCACGGTTCCGCCGCCCCGAGCCGTACCCGATCCCCTCTGAGCGCGGTCGGCGGCATCGATCCGCGTGACGAGGTCCGAGAGCCAGGCCCGCACCGCGGGTCCTGGAGTCGCCTGCGCTCCGCTCGCCAGAGCCAGACCGAACACAACAGCACCGGACATCAGGACGCGCGGCGACATGGGAAACGGTGGCTCCCTGAGCCCAGGATCGAGGGGCGACCCTACGCCTCGAACGGGCCGCTTGCGACCCCGATCCCGTGTCGCCGTCACGCGACGGCGGCGGTTTTCCGACCTTTCGGGCCGGCGGCGGCCAGCATGACGTCGTCGCTACCGATCTCAAGGCCGGTATAGCCCAGCATCTGCGCGAGTTGCGTCCGGGCCCGCCAGACCCGGCTCTTCACCGTGCCGATCCGGCACCGCATGATCGCGGCGGTCTCCTCGTAGGTCAGGTTCTCGATCGCCACGAGCACGAGCGCTTGCCGCATCGGCGGCGTGAGACGACCGAGGGCCGCCTGGACGTCGCTCAGGTCGAGATGGCCGCCCTGCTCGGGCAGCGAGACCATCCGCTCCGCCTGCGCTCCATCCTCGTCCTGCACCTCGCGCCCGTGCCTCCGGTGCTCGTTGTAGAACGCGTTGCGCATGATCGTGAACAGCCACGCTTCCAGGTTGGTGCCCGGTACGAAGCTGGCGCGCGAGCGCCAAGCCCGCAGAAGCGTGTTCTGCAGCAGGTCGTCGGCACCGACGTGGTTGCGCAGCAGCGAGCGCGCGAAGCGCTGCAGGTTCGGCACCATGCCCAGGAGCGAGGCCTGGAATTCCTTCTCACGGCCGTCTTGCGCCTCGCCGAAGGCACCGTCTAGCAACCTCAGCAGTTCGGCGAAGCGCTCCGCGATCGTCGGCTCAACGGCGTCCTGCGCGTAAGTCGCCGCCAGCAGATGGCCGAGATGAGATTGCACGCTGTCGGGGAGCCGGGGCGCCGGTGGGTCGATTGTATCAGCGTCCAGCAAGACTGCGAGCATGATAGCCGACCACCTGAACAGGATGAAAACATGATTTCGGATATTAATCCCGGAATATGTCACACTCGCCGCAACATAGATCAGCCAATACGAATATACATGGACAGAAACATGCCGGTCGCCGCGGCGGACACGAGAAACGCCCCGGAACGAGGAGGGTTTCGATGGCATTGGACGCGCTGAAAAACGCTACGCCCCGGCGCCGAATCTGCGGCGATGCCGTCCGCGACCGCGCCGCTCCGCATGTCGTCTTCGACACGGGGCCAGGCGCGGCGGGTTGAACACAAGGATCGAACCCATGACCAGACTCTCGGATCTCGAGATGGATCCCGCCTTCCAGGAAGCCGTCAGCGCCTTGCGAGGCGCGGCCAGCACCTTGAGCGGTCGCGCCGTGACGGCCGCTGAGGCCCGCTTTCTCGTCGGCATCGCCCTGACGACCTTTGCGCATGCCGGTGGCCTCGAGGAGCCGAGCCGTGGGCGGCTCGCCCGCTTCGCGGCGCGCAGCGGGCCGGACACGGCCGTCGGGACGCGAACCCGGCACTGAGCCACCGCCGGCCAACGGGAGACGCCCGGACCGCAGATCCGAACGCCGCTCCGGTCTCAGGCATCGCGGCCCGCCGACGCCCGACCCGGATCGGGTCGCCACCACGCGCAAGCTCGCAGTGCCCCCCTCGGTGCCATGCGGGCCGACGATCGGGAGGTGCCCCTCGGGGGCCCGGCCGCCGCCCGGATCCGCCGGATCTCGTCGCGGCCGTGCCGACCGGCCGCGACCCTCGCCGACTGTGCCGCGTGGTCCGCCCCGCGCCCCGACCGATGGACCGCAGGGCGCGGATCCCTCCGAGGAAAACGCCTCGACCGGAGGGCGCGCGGATCGGAGCGTCCGGTCGATCAGCCGATCTGCTGGGACTCGGCGCCGCTGTCGGGGCGCGCCGGGCCGAGCACCGGCTCCTCGCCCATCGGCTGGTTCTGGACGACGCTGAACGTGCCCTTGCCGTCGAGCGACGGGCCCTGCGTCCAGCGGCCGGCCGGCGGCGGCGAACCGTCCGCCGACGTCCCGAAGAAGGCGTAGTTGAACTTCTGGTTCTCCTTCTCCTGCGGGAAGGAGTTCGGGATCGGCAGGGTGCCCGCGTGGCCGCCGAGTTCCTCGATCACCGCCAGCCATTGCTGCTGGTGCATGGTGTCGCGGGCGATGAGGAAGCTCCACATGTCCCGCATGCCGGCGTCGGTCGTGGCGTTGTAGAGCCGCACTGCGAGGACGCGGCCGGTGCTCTCGGCGGCGACGTTGCAGTACATGTCGGCCGCGATGTTGCCGCTGGCGTAGACGTGGCTCATGTCGAAGGGCAGGCCGTCGGAATTGCCCGGGAAGGCGGCCATGCCGGCGGACAGCAATGTCTTGTGCAGCATGCCCTCGGCGATGTGGCGCGGGTTCTCACCGCCCATGATGGCCCCCACGATCGCGTCGGCCGCCCCGGCCTCCTGCACCTTGGTCGGCGCGTTCTCAAGATTCAGCGCGACCGCCGTCGCGAGCATCTCGATATGGCCGAGTTCCTCGGTCGCGGTGGCGAGCAGCATGTCCCGGTACTTCGTGGTCGGAGCACGATTGCCCCAGGCCTGGAAGAAGTACTGCATACAGACCCGGATCTCACCTTCGATTCCGCCGATCGCCTGCTGGAGCATGCGGGCATAGATCGGGTCGGGGCTGTCGACCTTGACCGGATACTGAAGACGCTTGTCGTGATAGTACATGGTATCTGTCCCTCGCGAGAGGCACGGCGTGCTCAAGCCCACCGCACGAGCGGCTGTCGGCTCGGCACCCCCGTGGGAGCATCGAGCCTCTCACCCTGTCCAACCCCGCGTCAGGACGACGGTTCGATTTCTGGATCTATTTATAACGACCAATATTTGGTCAAAGCTATTTTCTTAAGCTCGATCAGGCTATTGGCACGGTCAATCTCGATCATTCCCGCGCCAGAGCATCTCGTATTACATAACGTATGTTAAGGGAGACCAACCCCGGTTCAGGGCGCTTGGCGGGCATCTCCGGCCGGGCACCGTGCAAGCGTCCCCGGTCCGGCGGTCGCGGCCCGTGCGGCCTCACGAGGATGCCGCACCGACGTCCCGGAGTTCAGAGGAGCCCGGCTCGGCGGGCGAGCATGATCGCGAAGGCGAGGCAGGCGGCGAGGCTAACCGCCAGCATGGCGACGTTCGTCCAGAATCGCACCGGCCGGCTGGAGCCTTCGATCCCGCTGGCGCGCAGCCGGACCCACGGCACATACAGGTAGAGGGCGATCAGCGTCAGGATCAGAAACGCGAAGGTGGCGAGCCGGCCGGTGATCAGGGCCGCGCCGGCCAGGACCGCCCAGCCGAAGACGAGGCCCAGCATGGTGAACAGGGCTGTCGAGTTCACGTCCGCACGTCCCCTTCCGCGGATGATGTCGGCAGGGCAGCCGCTGCGATCCTCAGTCTGCGCCGGGACCCGTCGAGGAACCCGCAGCGTCAGCCGAACCGGTGATCAGATCGAGAAGGTTTCTGGTGCTGCGAGAGAGGATTGAACTCTCGCTCTCACGGCACATTACGATACAGAACAACGACTTAGGGTCAGCCAACGTCCGCGTTGTGTGAAAGTTCGGTGTGATTGTCAAGCGCGCGGATCGTGCAGGTGAAGAATCGAGGAGGCCTTAGGGTGTGGACTCGATCAGCACCAGAAGGCGATGACGGCGGCCAGAGCGAGGGCCGAGGCGTAGTTGCGGGCGAGTTTGTCGTAGCGGGTGGCA
>NZ_JBEPLA010000021.1:0-67067 GCF_040545035.1 Methylobacterium sp. 1973 | reverse complement strand
CTGCTCTTCGCTGAACCGGCTCTTCTTCATCGTCCGTCTCCTGATCGACGGACTCTAGCTTCAGAATGAGGGCAGACCAGGGGGCAAGGTCACCGCCGCGCAGGCAGTCACGGCCGAGCACCAGGACCTCGATCAAAGCGTGCAAGCCGCTTTGCAGGAAGCCGCTCGGAAGGATGCTGCGACCCCGCGCCGGACCTTGATGATGCGCCTTCGTGAGTACGGCCGCCTCCGTAGGGGCCGTAATTTCCGAGCTTTGGCAGGGGAAATTACGGCCTCTACCTAAGGCTCGCGTTCATGCTTTGAACTCCTCGGACGCAAATCAGTCCGAGGAGGTTCGTCAATGTTCGAAGCCGGTGCAGAGCGTATCGAGACGCTCGCCAAGCACTCTCCCTTGAGCCGTAGCGCCATCTACTCGGCGATCTCGGACGGCACGCTGGTCGCCCGGAAACACGGCGGGATCACCCTCATCCTCAAGGACGACTGGGACGCCTTCCTCCGCAGTCGGCCGGTCGCAGAGCGCCGGCCGCGGTCCACCGCTGATGCAGCGTAAGGGGGCGGTCATGAGCGAATCCACTCCCAACCCAGACCAGACCTTCAATGTCACCGCCGTTCGAATCTGGTCCTCGATGGTGACCGGCGGGACGGTGCCCGGGTACTTCATGAAGCAAGTGTTCTTCGTCGACATGGAGTTCGACGACGGCAGTTGTCTCAGTATGTGGGACGGGCTGAGCTACGAGGCCGCTATCATCGCCGCTGGCGAATGCGCGGAGGGTCAGTACCCAGTGCACGACGACGTTGTCGTCGGTCCGCATCATTGAGGAGGCCCGCATGTCTGCAGACCTCAAGGAGGCTTTTCACCTCGCCGTGGCGAAGTATCTTTTCTGGAGCAAACTGAACCAACAACAAGCTGATCTTGGTTGGTTAGACGCAGAGACAGGGCAGCGGCGATATCTGGACGAGCCAACAGTGCCATTCTTCGGAAAGGACAGGTCTCTCAACGAGATCTGCGAGTACGCGGAGGCTCTGACGGGGAAGCTTCCAGGCCACATAGCTTACCTGTTCAACGCCCTCGTTGATGATGGAGCTGGAAACCCGGAGATCAGCACGTATGCCGAGGCCGTTGAGGCTCTTCAGGGCGTCATCGACTTAGAGCTTGAGCGCCCGCAGGAGAGCCCACTCAGCGAACCCAGCCTGATCGAGAAGGTGCGGGCGGACGCCCTTAAGCTGGATGCTGAGACCTGCCGCGAGCTCATGAACGAGCGGATGGGAGGCGCCACGTGAGCGACCTCCCCGACTTACCTCTGTTCAGCGGCACGCCCGCCGTTGAACCGCCGCCGAGATCGAAGCGGCGTCGGCCACGGGAGCGTAATCTCGTGGCCGAACTAACCCAGGCCCACATCATTCCGGACTCTATCCCCGAGGGCAATGCGGTACTCTTGCCGTTCCCGGCCAGCCGAGATGTTCGCCTCATCGCCGAACTCGCGGAGGCCTTCATCGGCCTTCGCGAGCGGCACGGCCGCCGGTGCCGAGCCATGCTCTTGGACAAGCGCTTCCGACCGATCGGCGTCCGCCTGCGCAGGATGGGCATGTCGCCCGACGCGATCCAGGATGAGCTGGCCAGGCTTGAGAAGGCTGTCGCACGGGTGGTCTGGATCGCCGATGGGCGGCCCTCCTACAGTTCGGGCGGAGGGTCGGCAGCTTGAACATGCATGCCAGCAGACCATCGCGTTCGGCCGCCCACAACGCCGTCGAGCCGCCTGATCTCGATCCTCTGAGCGGACATGGCCGTGCCGCGAGCGCTGCGGAGCCGTCGAGCGGCAAAAGCGCCGCCCGAAACGTCTTCCTGTGGCTTCGCCAGATCGCTCGTGACCCGGAGCTGCCGCCGCTCGGGTATCGCCTCGCGATCGAGCTGAGCCAATGCGTCGACCGCCGGAAGGGCTATGCGCACCCCTCGCATGGCTGGCTCGCCAGTGAACTCGACGTGAGCCGGCGCGGCGTCCAGATGGCGCTGAAGTCGCTGCAAGACCGCGGGCACCTCGACGTGACCGTCAGCCGGGGGGCCGGGCACGCGAACCGCTACAGGCTACGGCTTCTCCGACCAGTTCGGGAGGCTGCATGAAACAGCCTGCCCTTCCCCGGTTTGTTCGCTCCATAAATGCGCACTCCAGGCTTCGCATTTACAGGCCCATAAATGCGAACGTCTTTTGCGCATTTACAGGCCCATAAATGCGAACGTCTTTTGCGCATTTATTGCCCCCATAAATGCGCACAAGCTTCTTCGCAGGGGGTGCGCAGTAGCTTGTGCGCATCAAATGCGAAGCAGCTTGTGCGCACTATCCAGGATTATACCAGGACCTATCCAGGATATTATAAGCGAGACCGACCCGAGATTCTGGCACGCCCTGAGCGTCCGGCGGTCGGCGCCCCCAGGCGACCGATCCGACCGGCGCGCATCCAGGTGGTCAGGTGGCGGACCAAGCAGACCCAGAACCCTACTGAACGGACATACCCTCCGGACCTCTCCGGCAGATCCGCCATGCACGCGCGGGACCGCTCGCGGCCCCATGAGGGGCACGCGGTCCCGACGCCCCGACACCGTCGCGACCCTCAGATGTCACGCTGGTGACCGGAGATGTCACAGTACGAGGCAGAAGCTGTCACGCAGCCTGTCACGGAGACGGAGCGGGACGTCACAACCTCGTCGCCACCTGTCCCACGCGTCCGGTACCCCATGGGAGACGGGAGTATCGACCTGATGATCAACGGCCTGGAGCGGGCGATCCGACAGCCTCATCGACGGTCTCTTCGAGGTCCTCGCTCTCACGGGGCATCCACGGAAATGGCGGCAGCCCACTTTCGAGGTCACGCTGGACTGCGAAGGCCAGTCCTTCGTCGCGGCACCAGACGGTCCACTCTTCACCGATGATCAAGAATCCGCCGCCCGGCTCGTCTATTTTCCTTGCCATTGGACCTCGCAGCTCCCTGCCTGAGTGTGCCCATCATCAGGGTATGAATCCGCTGGTGAGGCACAAGCCGCCCTTCAGGAGAGCCCGCGGCGGCCGACCCGCTGACCCGCGCCGTACCCCTGGGATCAGGTTCAAGGGACCGTAGGGGTGGTTTCTGACCTTGCGGCCGGTAGAGGCGCGGAGACGGAGCGTTTTTGCTGTTCGCGGATCCGCGGTTGGATTGGATGCCAACGCCCCCCAACGCCTTGATCCTGCTCGATCGGAAGGCTCGTCATGACAGCGTCAGGCCGTGATCGAGAGACCCTGATTGCGCAGCGGCGGGCCTCCCGGCGCGGCCGCCCGCGCGGCTCGACCGTGCCGCTGCTGCAGCATCCGCGCCGGTTCGAGACTGCCGCCTGGACGATGGCGACCCTTGGCCTCGGGCTCGGGCCGGCGAACGCGGCGGCGGCGGTGGCGGGGGTGTTCAGCACGCGCCCGATCCGAGCCGAAGCCGTCGGCGAACTCCTCATTAGGTTGAGCACGGGGATCGACCACGCCACTCTGAAAGGCCGAGCGGACAGCATCCGCCGGCGCGCTGAAGCTGCCGTATGGGCGCGGACAGATGCCGAGGAGGCGTGGCTTGTCGGAAGTTGTGGTGCCCTGCTGAACCTCGTTACCAGCGAGGGCGACGCCGGCAGGATGGCCGTGCCTCTCATGGAGCTGCGGGAACTCGGTTGGGGGCCGACGCTCCTCCGGATCGCCGCCCGCATCAACGCCGCCGCCCGTTCATCGAACTTGCCGCCGGCTGATGGTCCGATCCCGCGCCAAGCGTTGAGGCTGGCAGAAGCGCTGACTCGAAAAGCCAAGACGATGCAGTAGTTTGCGCCGGACGTTTTTTTCGGATGGAACCAGCTGCTCCAGCGCGAGATCCTCGCGCCCATGGACCTCAGATTCCTCCTCTCAGCCTCGGCTCCGGCCGCGATCGGATCGGCCCTCGGGCAGGCACAAAGCGCCCTCGGGGCGGCCGTAGCACAGCGGAACGCCGCTCAGCGGCGCTGGCGGGATGCCCTCCTCGGTGATGATCTCGCGGAGACGATCTCGGCCCGCGCCGCGCTCGGCGCGGCTGCGGTCGACGTGGATCGCGCCGAAGCCGTCGTCGAACGGCTGACGGGCCGCCTGTCCGGGGTGCCGCTATGAAATCGTCCCACGCAAAGACGCTCGAGGCTCTTCGCATCGCTGGGATGCCACCGCACCTTCGACCGGCATCTGGGCCCAACGTCGCCGCCAGCCAACCACCCGCGCCCGACACATATTCGGGCCACAACCGGCCCGGCGTCGATGCTGACACCATTTATGCCAGCCGGCGCGAGCAGGCTGCTTCAGCCGCCGGCGGTGTCGACTGGGATGCTGTCGCCGCAGCCGAGAACGCCAAGCTCCCGACTGGCGCGATCATTCCAGGTGCTGCGGGCCCAAAAGGGCTCGATCCAACGGCGATCTACAGCGCACGGCGAGCCCAAACCGAGGCCGCTCCGCAACCAGCAGCTTCGGCCGGGCTCGTGGCGGAGGCGGTCGCCAAGATGAACGCCGAAGGCAAGCGCTCGAGCGCCGGCTTCCGCACCGCATACGAGACTTATGCGGCGCGCCGCGCCCAGACCGGAGACCGGTGATGCTGAAGACCTTGCGCGGATTGCTCGGGATGGCGGCGCGTGAGGACGCGACCACGGACGAGCTCGCTCCGACGTTGCCAGCGGCCGAGGCCGAACTTGCTACGGCCCATCAGGCCGCGGCCGCGGCCGGCGAGGCCTATAAGGCATCGATACTGGTCGCGGACGAATCGACGCTCCGGAAGCTCAAGGACGCGTGCACAGACGCTGCGATCCGGATCGATAGGGCCGAGGAGTTGGTGAGGGTGCTTCGCGAGCGCCTTGCCGGGGCACAGGATCGCGAGGAAGAGGCCTGGCGTGTCGAAGCGTATCAGGCGGCCCAGCGCCAAGCCGAGGAAGCCCGGCAGGCCCTGATCGAATGGTACCCGTCATTCGCGGGCGGCCTTGCCGACCTGCTCCGCTGCGTCGCAGAGGCGGAGATCGCTGTCTCGCGGGCGAACGGCGATCTGCCGCGGGGTGCCAGTGTCCTCCAGGGCGTCGAGCACTCCATACGGGATGACGCGGGTACGCCCGAGGAAATCCTGTCGGAAGGGGAGGTGGTGATCTGGTGCAGACCCGGCGACCTTCGTCCCGAGTCTGTCGGCCAGGAATACGTGCGCTTCACCGGCGACCGGCGGGGTTACTTGCAGCCGTCCAACGGGCCTATCGAGCACCTCGTGCCGCGTACGTTCATGGTCACCAAGTACGTCCCGGCCTACAGCGCGGATGCGCCGTATTCCCTGGCGACGACCCTCAACCTACCAGGCCTCAAGGCCGGTGATCCGGCCTTCTTCCGGCCACTCGACCCGCGATACGATGCGCTTGGGCCCGACAGGGTGCTTCTGCGCCTCGCCGAGGGCCAGATGGCCGGACCCGCCGCCGCTCCTACACGGCCGGCCGAGAAGGTCCGCTACGCCCTGATCGGCACATACGATCTGGAGGCCGAGACGAAGCGCCCGGTCAGCCTCGTCGACCGGATCGCACGATCGGCCTGAATTTCCGGCGCGCACGCCGCGCCGGCTCACCAATGCGGGCAGACCCAGAGGGGTACGCGGGAGCTCCGCAAACGGCCGTCAGCCTCGGGCCCGCACGCTGTGGAGCGTCGTCACCGACAAGGTTGGCAATCCCGCACTTTTCACGAGACAAGCCATGAACGTGACCGTCACCGTCGTCAGCCGTGCAACCCTGGACCAGCCTTTTACGCAGCTGGTCGCTCCCAGCGTGCTGACGCTCTCCGGGGACACCCTGGGCTACACGCCAGTCCTGCCGCCCGGCTCCGACGCGCTGGAGCTCCGTCTCCGCGTGACGCCGGTCGGGAACGCCATCGGCGTCAACGTCGGCTCGTTCCTGGACCCGGCGCACCCGCCCCAGCCGATCCCGATCCTCGATGCCGATGGTGTGCAGGTTGGTGAACAGCCGGCACCGAAACCAGAGGTATGGCAGCGGTTCGGCGTATGGGATGGCGCGACGCGCGATCTCCCCTTCGGCAGCCACCAGAGTTTCCTCTTCCGGCGACCAGGGGTCGCCGCGTGAGCCGCCGGGGGCGCGCCGCCGCGCCGGCCGCGGAGCTGGGTCTCCCGGCAGTCTCCGCGCATCCAGACGCCCTGTGCGTGATCGTCTACCGCGGAACCGAAGCGCTCTTCGTCCTAGACGAGCCCGGCCGCGTCTTGGCCCCGCCCTCTATGATCGAGCGCGCCACGGTGGCGCTCGCACTCGCGCAGGCCAGCGGTGCTCTCGCGAGCCTGCCGCTGCCCGAGCCCCAGACCTTCGCCGAACGGATGAGCCCCGCCATCGTAGCGCTGGCGGCCCTGGGCACCCCCGAGGCCGAGCAAGCGATCATCGCTCTCGGTGACGCAGTCGAGCTGAGCAACGCCGCCTTCGCGGCCTCCGCCCCTTCCATGCACTGAGGAGTACCGGTCGTGTCGAAAAGCGTCATCGACGCGGAACTCCGGATCACCGGCACGTCGAACACCGGCAAGGTGTTCGACCAGATGGTGAAGGACGCGAAGCGCGGCACCGATGCGCTGAAGAAGGCGGCCGACTACGACGCGATCGTCGCGCGCATCAAGCCGCTGACCACAGCGCTCGACGGCGCGGCGAAGGCCTCCGCCAAGACCGGCGGCCAGCTCGCCCAGGACGCGACGCGGATATCGAAGGAGTACGGGCAGCTCAAGGGCGTGCTCGACCTCTCCGCCCCCCTCAAGGCTCAGCTCGCACAGATGCGGCTGAATCGGGCCGAGATCGGAGCGCTGGTCAAGGACGCGCACCGGATGACCCGGGAGCGCGATCAGGCGCTCTCGGGCATCGGCAACGCGAAGGTTCGCGCCCAGGTGATGGCTGCGGACACCAACAACATCGAGCGTCAGCTGCGCGAGCGCGCCCGGGTGATGCGGATGGAGGCCGATCTCACGCGCGAGATCGCCACGCGGGCCGCGCGCAGCCAGGCGCATCTGAGCGGCCGGCTCTACCTCGATCCGGCCGATACCCGGGCATTCCGCGAGCGCACTACGTTCTCGAACCGCATGGAGCGCCAGCGCGCCGCCCTCGAGAAGGCGGAGCAGGCCGATCAGCGTGCGGCCGACGCTCGCGCCATCATGGACGGGCGCCGGCAGATCGCCTTTGCGACCCGCATCGCCAAGCAGCGACAGGCGGAGGAGCGCGCGCTCGCCGCGCAGGAGCTCCGTGCCGCTCGCGAGGCCTCCAGGGTCGCCGTCGCCGCGGAGAAGGCTGCTGCCCGCGAGGCGTCGCAAGCTGCCAAGGAAGCGGCTCAGGCCAAGCGTGAGGCCGCGCGCGAGCGGATGCAGGCCGCTCGTGAGGCAGCCCGCTCCGCCCGGGAGGCCGCCCGTGTCGAAGCAGCAGCGATCCGCGAGGGCGCGCGTGAGACCGCTCGGGTCGAGCGCGATGCTCGCCGCCGGGAGCGAGCCCAGCATGGCTTTGAGCACCGGATGGGTCACTTGGGCCGCGGCGTTCTCGTGGGTGCCGGTGTCGGCTACGGCGTGCACGAAGTCGGGCATCTCGGCCGCGAGACCATCGAGAAAGGCTCGGATTATCTGCGCGAACAGACCCGCGGCTACCTCGCCGGCATGGATCCCAAAATGCAGGCGGAGGCCAACGAAATGGCGAACCGCTACCAGAGCCAGTTCCCGTCCATTGGCCGCGTGCAGATCCTGGAGCACGTGCGCGCTCTGCGCGGCACATTCGGCGATCACGGCGACCTGCATCACACCGCGGCCGTCCTGCCCGACCTGCTCAAGGCGCAGGTTGTGCTCGGCACCATGCGTGGCAACGACCGCGCCGCCCAGGACCTCGATCAGCTCGTCAAAGGCCTAGAGGGTGGCGGCCTCGCTGGCGATCCGGCGAAATTCAACCGTATGCTCGATGCCTTCCTCAAGGCATCGAGCCTGTTCGGCGACACCATCTCGGGCGACGGCTTCAGGCAGTACATGCAAAACGCCAAGTCATCGAAGTACGGATTGAACGAGGAGTACCTCGCTGGCGTCGTACCCACGATGATGCAGCACGACGGACCGCAGTTCGGAGTGATGCAGCGGCAGGCGTTTTCCGCGCTGATCGGCGACCGGCAGACTAAGGCGGCCACCGCAAAGCAGAAGGAGTTCGGTCTCCGGGACAAGAGGGGCAAGCTCGTCGATCAGGAGCAGTTCGTGTCCGACCCGTATCAGTGGGCGGTCGATCACGTCCTGCCGCAGCTCACCAAGCGCGGCATCAACCTCCAGGCGGTCGGCAAGGAGCGTGGCGTCATCGAGCTGACGAAGCTCTTCTCCAACCCCAACGCGGCCGAGTTCTTCGCCTCGCTGCTGATGAACCAGCAGGTCATCGACAAGGACCGGCTCAACCTGAAGACGGCCAAGGGGCGCGAGGTGGCCGGTGAGATCCGGGAGAAGGATCCCTTCACCTCCCTGGAGGGCGTGAAGCAGTCTGTCACCCGTTTCGCGGAGGACATCAGCAGCCCGCTGATTAAAGAGGCCCCGCAATACATGAACGCTTTCACGGACGCGCTCAATCATGTCTCGGGCTGGATGGAGAAGCACCCGCAGGAGACCAAGACGGGCGCCACGATCGGCGGCGCCGTGGCGGCCGTCACGCTGCCTTCGATCGTCGGCATGTCCATGAAGGCGCTCGCGGGTCAGGGGACCGGCGTCGTCGCCAACGGCCTGCGTATCGGTGGTGCCGGCCTGTCGGGCATCGGCAGTCTCGCCCTCAACCCGGCGCTATGGACGCTGGGCATGGGCGCGTTCGCCACCTACGCCACGAGCCAAGAGTACGAGAAGACCTTCAAAGAGCGTGGCCCGGCCGGCTTCGACCCGGCGACCGGATCTACGGTGGACGGCAACCCGATGGCCGGTCTCGGACCGGACCATCCATGGGTCCGCGAGGCCATCCAGGGATGGTGGTCGAAGACCATGCCGACCTGGGCTGGTGGCGGTGAGGAGGCGGGCAAGCAAATCGGGGAGACGATCGGCAAGGCGATCGTCGACGCGCCCCTGCCGCCGCGCCGGCCCGCGATGCTCGACGACTTCAAGGGCAAGGCCGACGAGACCGGCTCGGAAGCCGGCAAGACCTTGCTCCAGCGCATCATCGAGTCGGTGGGCGCGGGCATCAACATCCCGATCAACTTCGTCCCCGGCGACGGAGGCGGGATGGGCGGAGGCGGCTCCGGCATCCAGAAGGCGTCATTCGGAGGCGGGGGCGGCAGCTTCGCCGGCCTCATCCAGCGCGCGAGCTTGGGTGGCGGGGGCAGTCTCGGCGGTGGGGCTACCTTTGGCGGCGGTTCACGTGGTGGTGGATCCGGTAGCGGCCCCACAGGTCCGATCCCCGGCATCCCGGCTTCGGTCGAGATGACGGATGCCGAGCGCAACATGCTCGGCCTCATCCAGCTGCACGAGAGTCACGGTCGGAACACCCTGAACTACGTGGGCACGCGCCAGGGCCTCGATCCGATGACGGCCCGAGGCGCCACTGCTCAGGGTTACTTCCAGATCCTCAACTCCAACTGGCGGCGGCTCGCGCCCGGACTTGGGATCAAGACGCGCAACGCCATGTCGTCCACCCTGGAGGAGCAGACGCGCGTGGCGCTGGCCCTTCTGCGAGCGAGCGGTGGAAGGCCCAAGGACTGGGCTCCGTTCAACCCTGCGCTCAGGGCGGCCATCGCACGCGGCGACCGGGCGCCGGATGGTGGGACCATGGCTGAGCGCGCCGCGGCCGCGGAACCGCGCCTCGTGAAGGGCCTCGACGGCAAAGAGGGCCTCGATCTCGGTAACGGCACGATGAAGATGCCGGACGGGTCGATCCGCTCGATCACGTCGGGCATGCCTCGGGTCCCCAACGTGCCGGACACGCCGCCGGCGGGCGCGCGCGGCGCTGGTGAGATCGGTGGGCACGTCGCGGAGTTTGGCCGCCACGTCGACCGCCTTCAGGACATGAACTTCCACGGCCGGGTCGACGTCGCCCTGTCCGGCGGCGGCGGCCGGGTCTCGGGCATGCGCGCGAAGGGCCGGGGAATGACTGCCGACATGGGCGTGACCATGCCTGATTTGAAGTTCGGCAGCGATGACGATTGGAGCTAGGCCTGTCGCGCCTTTACCGATCGATGTTGCCGCTGGCCCGCGGAAGGGGCGCCGAGGGAGCTTCAGCCTCGCCGGTCGGGTTGGGACTCGCTTCCCTTGCCGGCGATCGCATTGAGCCGGTCACGTCGCCCGCGGCGTGTGACCGGTTTTCCCAGTGAGAGAGTGCGACGCCGAACAGGATGAGCACGAGACCGATAGGGAACAACCAACGCATGGGCCGGAAACCGGGACATAAAGCCCCGGTTCCGGCGATGCGACTATCGTGCTGCGGGTGCGGTGGCGCTTCCACCCGCACCCACACCTGGGCGAGCCGTGCCGGTTCCTGGCACCGTTGCAGCACCCGCGGCGGGCGAACGGGTGCTCGTGCCGGTGGCCTCTTCGGTCGCCTTCTGGCTCGGGCTCTTGACCGACCCCGGGTTGTTCATGTTGCCCGTAGCGCTTCCGCCACCGGCCGGCTGCTGGGCATAGGCGGCGCCGGTCAGCGCGATGGTGAGAGCGGCCGCGAGGCCGAATATCTTGGTCATCATGGGCGTTGCCTCCGTACGGCCCGTCTTCGGGCTCCTAGGGCAACGCAGCTGCGATCGGTCTGTTCTGCGCGAGGGTAGTGATGGCTGAAATGGGATCGACGCCAGCGCTGACGCTGCGCCAGGCCAACCGCGTCCGTTACGACATCTACCGCCGCGGCGGGCCCCCGCCCTACCGCATGTCGGCCGAGGAGCGCGCTGCGCGCCGGGCGGAGTACGCCGCTCGCGATCGGCTGCACGCCGCTACGATACGGGCCAAGCGCGCTGGTGAGCGCGCCTTGGCCAAGGCCGCCGATGCCGCCCGGCTGGCCGCCGAGGTCGACCGGATCCGCTCGGAGATCCGCCTGGGCGTGAAACCCCCAACCGGGAAGCTGGCTGCGGTCGACGTGGCTGGCATGCTCCTCATCGGCCCGCTCGGCGCCGTCGGCTGCGGTGGCGCTCTCCTGCGCACCCTGGAGGTCCTGGTGGGCAGGGGACGGCATCCAGTGCCGTCCCTGCTGGCCGCCGGGCGCTGGCAAGACGAGGCCGCCCTTAGAGCCGCCTTAAAGGCGTCCCGGCCGAAGCTGGCGGCTATTGGGCTCCAGATCTGCCGTCGCAAGGCCGGATGGCGAATGGCAAAGGAACGATCAGGCGAACCGGCTACGGGGCATTCCGCCGCGGCGGCATGATCGCCCATCGCAGCACGAGAGCCGCGGGAACAAGCGCCAGGCCAATCGCAAGAATCGAGGAGCTGCCGACTTGGTAGCCGTATAAGGCAACGGCGACCCCAGACAGAATGGAAAGGCGGCTGAACAGCATGGCTCAGGTTGAATAGGCCAAGCTGGTTGAGACCTGATGAAGGCGAAGGTCGCTATGCTGTCACGACCACGCGATTGCGCACCGCGTCCGGGAGCCGGCGCGTCCGCCTCACCCGGGCCGAGACACGCAGGAAGGTGACGAAGTTCTCGGCCTCGTCCAGGCTCATTCCGCTCGCAACGCGATCGTGGTCCTGCACGACCATGTGAGTGCCGTCACCGGCGAGCTTCACGCTGATCCTCGGCATACGCCTCTCCCTGTAGGATCTCAGGAGGCGCTCTGGTTCGGGCGGCGCCTTACCCCATCAACAGCGGGCTCAGCGCGTGGTTCAAGCCGTAGGCTGGGCATCCACAGATCCTTGAGGGCGGTCAGCCTGAGGATCTGCCGGCGGAAGGCAGGATGGCGGCTGGCCAGACTGCCAAGACGCAGGCAATCGGCAATTTGAGTCTGGGCGACCGTTCTTCGATCCTTGCTTGCCGATCGCCGCCTGTGCTCAACCTAGAGCCAGGCATCGAAGGCGGGACTGCGACCTAACCGATCGCATAATCTCGTGAACGAGAAGAGCGGCAATGTCTTTCGAGTACACGAACTTGTGGCAAGATGCTTTTCAGGATCGAAAAAAAGATCGATATCTTGAGGTCAGAGAAAAGCTGAGATCTTCTTATAGAAGTTTTTGGAACAACGCCGCTGTACTTTCGCGCCAGATAGCCGTCGATCTTCCTAATCTAACGCTTCATGATGAGGCTCATTTTGAGGCGCTATGGAGAAGCGCTGATCTGATCGCTGGGCTCAATTACGGCCTGAATCCAGCAGAAACATACGTTCTAGGCGGCGCCATATTAGTTCATGATATTGGTCATGCAGTTGCGGCTTTTCCAGGGCGGATGTCTGAGATTGAGAGCACCGAGCTATGGAAGGACGCTATTCTCGCAGAATATACTCGCGACCCGTCGGCTCATCTACCTAGCCCCGCGGAACTGGAGAACCCTCCGGAGAGGGTCCGAAAGGCAGCACTCTTTTCCACATTGCGAGCCCTACACGCAGAAAAGGCGACGGAGCTTGCTTCACTTCGCTTCGACAATCCAAAGACAGGTACGACCGTTCACCTGATCGAAGACGACCAGCTAAGGATACATCTTGGCGAAGTCATTGGTGAGGTGGCCGCAAGTCATCATTGGAATTTGACTACGTTGCTTGATAGATTTGTCGGCATCCGCGGAGCTCCGCCCGGAATGCCAGGCGAATGGTCCATTGACCCAATCAAACTTGCCTGCCTTCTACGATGCGCGGATGCTGTGCAAATCGATCAAGCTCGCGCGCCAGATTTCTTATACGCCATGCTACAGCTGAACGGATTGTCTGAAGCACATTGGCGTGCTCAAAACCGTCTCGCCGCGCCGACGCCAGACACTGACGATCCAAGTGCATTAGTTTTTACTTCGACCAAGGCATTCTCGGAAGGTGACGCGGAGGCATGGTGGATCGCGCATGATGCTGTAGTTGTCGCAAATAATGAACTACAATCTTGCGCGTCCCTTATGAGGGATTTAAAGAAAAAGCAATTTTCCATCACAAGAGTTAAAGATGCTAGCGCGCCTGAGCGCTTAGCTAGTCATATACGGCCTGTCGGTTGGCGCCCAATCAATGCCGTCGTGAAAGTTGGCCCTACTGAGCGCGTCGTCGGTATGCTTGGCGGAAGTCAGCTTTATGGCGACGATCCCGTTGTTCCTCTCCGAGAACTTATTCAAAATGCTGCCGATGCGGTACGTGCCAGACGTGCTTTGGAACCAGCGAGTTCGCACTACGAAGGCCATATCGTTGTCAGATTGGTGGCCGGAGCACAAGAGGGAAGAGCTATATACTCGTTGAATGTCGATGATGATGGGATTGGTATGTCGGAAAAGGTTCTGACTGGTCCATTTCTTGAGTTTGGCACAAGCTATTGGACTTCGGATCATATACGCTCTGAACACCCCGGATTATCCAGGCGAGTTCTTCGACAAACCGGCCGTTACGGCATTGGCTTCTTTTCCGTATTGATGATCTCATCAAAAATACATGTTTCTTCTCGGCCGTTTAACGCGGCTGCCAGTGACTTGAGGACACTTGTATTCAACGAAGGGATTAAACACCGCCCATTACTCCTTCAAGGATCCAAGGACGTTCTACCTTCCTACATATCCACAAGAGTGTCTCTGGTCGTCAGTGAGGAAGATGTGAGTAGCATGCTCACGATGCAAAAGAGATTCTCAAACGACACCGTCGAAATCCGCCTTGAACAACTCGTCGCCCATCTGTGTGCGACATTAGATTGTGACGTGTTCGTCGAAACTGGCGATAGCCAAAGAACCCAGGTTCATGATCGTTTCTGGCATCAAGGCGATCCACTTACATGGTTACGCGCCGTCGAATTAGCTGATGCGCGTCAGGAAGATCGATTAGATGATTATCTCGCTGAAGCTAGCAGTAGATTGACCAAATTTGTCGTCGAAGGACATGTTGAAGGCTGGGCCGCTGTTGGAACGCGTCCAATAGAGACAGGCATAGCAACCGTCGGTGGATTCGTCGTTGGGCAATCCGGCCGAAATCCTGGTAGCTTTTCCTCTTTGTATATTGGGGCTCTGCCATACTCGCCAGAAGGGCCACGCCGGCACGGAGGGCAGCTCAGAGAAATCACTCCTACGCTCTCTGATTGGGCTACAGATAGCGCTCGGATCTTCAAAGGTATGGAACTTGACGGCTCCCAAAATCATTTTGCTGTTATTGCAATATGCCAGTTCGGCGGCGACTCCTCGCTTATCGCCACCGCAAAAATGAGTCGGAAATTTATCGAAATATCGAAGATCGTTGATCTAATCGAGGCTGACCAGGAGATCTTAATTTCGGTCGATCAAAGAGGGCTTCGTGACGCCAAACTTGAGGCCGGGAATATCGTGTTTAGGATCAGGCCAGGAGTGGGCATGGCCTTAGAGAACAATGAGATTGAGTTTACATCTAATATTATCGAATCTGTCGGATTTTACGGCGTTCATCAGCCGCTTTATTACTCGATAATTATGGGCAAGAATGAACCTTATGGGAGTTTGATATCTATTTTGGAGAAAACCTGCCAGGAACGAAACATCATGATAGAAAAAGCTGTCTTAGAAGAGGCTGACGTCGCAGTTTACCGAGGAGAAGATTCCCCGCGCCAGAAACTCACTAATGGCATGTCGATAAAATGCTCCGTCTTCTCCATCAAAAAAGCGACAATAGCGTCGTGAGTTAAGTGAGGATGACGATCAAGTTCCGTGGATCGTTCCTCCAAGCCACGCGACGGCCGCCTCCAGCGTCTCGAACCGGTGGGCTTCTTGCTTGAACGGAGCCGGCATGGGGGGAGCTGCATCCAGCAGCTCCGCGTGCCATCCGCGCACGTCGCCGCCTTTCGTGACGTCGCGCGTCACGCTCCCGACGACCGTCCCGTCGAGAAGCAGGTCGTAGCTGCCGGCCGCCAGGCGCTGAAGCGTGTAGGGCATCAAAATCTCAGGGATAGTGGTAGGCCCGGCAGGACTCGAACCTGCAACCAGACCGTTATGAGCGGTCGGCTCTAACCGTTGAGCTACAGGCCCGCGCGGGGGCGCTATGCCCGCAAGCCGAGGGCCGACGCAAGGACGTCCCCGAGCCTCCGCTATGGGATCAACTCCTGCAGGGGCTTCCCTTTGTCGACGACGTAGACCGACAGGACCTTGATGGTCCTGTCGCCTATCACGGTGTAGCCTGAGTGATGGATGCCGCGCGGGATGATGCCATGCTCGCCTGGGATACGCTCTCGCGGCGGTCGGCCGGGCTCCTGCACCATGCCACCCTCGAGCACGTAGAACGTCTCTTCGCCGTGGTGGAGGTGGCGCCGCGACGACGCGCCCGGCGGGAAATCCACCAGCTGGGCGACGATCTCCAGGTGATCGAAGCCGGTGACCGGCGATCGGCCGAGCTCAGTCCGCCTGATCGCCGGAGCAGGTTTGGGGTCAGAGCTCACGGTTTACCCCCTCACGGTCGACGCTGGATGGTGTGGGCCAGTCGCCGGAAGCGGATCCAGCGCGTATGAGCGAGCAAGCGGATCAGCATGCTCCAGCGCAGTGGCGGGATCCGTGACGGTGGCAGCTCGACCGGCATGGCGAAACGTAGCACGAGCCCACAAGACCCGCTTGCCTCGAAGGCAGCTCCGAACACTACTTCTCCGGCGGTTAGAACATGGTCCCGCTTTGAACCGTGTAACCCTCCGGACAAGGAATGAGCTTGCCCTGGGTATAGCCCAACTTATCGCGCATTAGCCGCGCAACTATGAACCCGGCGTTCTGAAGGCTGCTCGGGTTCTTATCCCGGTACCGAACGAAGGTCTCCGTCAGCATCTGATCCAGGCCAAATAGCGCTGGCCGCCCCTCCGCCGCAGCCGCCACGGCGGCAGCCTCTCCAGACGGCGAGAAGATCGCGGCCGTCATCGCCAGAAACTCTGGGTGCTTTTCGGGTATGCCGATGCCTCCGGCCATGCTCTGCCCTCCCATGACGCGCGATCAGGTTGGCCGTTGCCGCTATGCAGCGGCACGGCCCTCCGACCAGTCTCCCTAGTCCATGAGAGCCCTGGCGTTGAATGGTAGCAATCGATTCCAGGCCGAGAAACGCAAAAACCCCGCCGCCTTGCCGGGCGCGGGGTTCGCGTCTAACTTCGTCTGTGGAGCCTGGAAACTCCCGTGACGGTCCCTTGCCGGGGATAGCGGCACAGCCACAGAGCGGAAATCCGAGCCTTGCCGGGCTTTGATCCCGCTATTTGAACGGACCGCGCTTACGTGCGTGGCGCCGAACACCGGCACTATGCCGGGAGTGCCGTAGCTATACAAGAGCCTTCGGCGAAGGCTGCGGCGCACGTTCTCTGTGGCGTGTTTCCAGACTCCCGGTGCCCGTGTCGCTCGCGGGCGTGCACGATCCAGATTTGGATTGTGCGCCGGCCCTGGAAAGCCGGTCCCACACAGAGACCGAAGATGACCATCCACATCCCCGTACCGCCCTCCGTGGCGGCGGCGCACGAGCATCGGTTCGCGCCCCTTGCGCACCTGCGCACCCTCATCGCCCACGAGATCAACGCCGGCCTAGACAGGGTACACCGCTACATCGCGGTCCTAGATGCGCTAACGCCCGATCCGGACCTCGAAGCGGACTACCAGGTTTCCCGCGCGATCCAGGCGGGCAACGGCGTGGTGGGTGTAAGCTCGGACTTCGAAGCCTCCCTCTGCGCAGCCGAGTGGCTGGACGGGATCAACGCGCACGTCCCGAGCGACAACAGCCTGCACTTCCTCGATCGAGAGCACGACGAGGCGGACGATGAGCCGATCCTCGGCAGCCCGGAGGCGTACGGCCCGGATATGGCGTGCGGCTGGCGGCCGGAGTTCCCCGACCGCTCGACGTCGCAGATCGCATGGGCCCGCGGTGTGGTCGACGATCGCGAGCTTGAGGGAGAAGCGGCATGAGCGCTCCCGAATCCCGCCGTGGCTTCCTGCGCGGCCTTACCACGCTTCCGCTCGTCGGCGGCGGCGTGACCCTCATCGGCCAGCCCACGCACGCGGCGACGCCGATCACCCCCGGTCTCCTCGCCACCTACTCGGCGTGGCTCCACTATGAGCGGATGAAGCTCCACTGGGCATCGCTCGAGGCGCGGGACAGCGGCTTCATCCCCGCCCAGAACCCAGGCTTCAGCTTCCAGCGCCGCAACGACGGCGGCGACATGCAGGCTTGGGGAGTGGACGCCCAGCTGCGGGCGCCTGTGATCCTCGCCGCAGCCGGCTGCCCTCTGACCTCAGCAACAGCCGAGGGTACATGGCGCGATACGTTCCGGCTGGCCGCGGAGAGTGGCCGGTGAACCCGTTCGCCATCCCGCTCCACACCTGGAGGCTTAAGCGGGTGCGCCAGGCCTTCGTCACCCTCGACCGACGCCTGAAGGCCTACGAGGCCGCCTATGGCCTCACGTCTTCATCGCTCTGCATCAACTCTGGTCAACCGCAAAAATAGCAACGAATCAGCGAGCGCTTTTCAATGACGGAGAGCGCTCGCTTCTTTCCATCGAAGCGCAAGATATATATTGAGAGGATTTGCGGGCATCGAATCAGTAGCTGCATCAAAAATGGCTTTGCCCTGACCTAGGGAGCTTTCGATGTGGTCATTTTTACCAAGCTTAATTGCGACTATATCGATTTTGCTGGCCTACTCAGTAGAAGCTAAATCACAAGAAAAAATGGTTCTAGGTCCGTTCCCGAGCGAATTTTCATACGAAAAATTGAAGCTGCTTTACTCTGCGAAGCTGGAAATCGAGAATATCCTGCTTAACAAGGAAGCGCAAATTCAGGGCCATGCAATTATAGACCTGTCCTCAATCAGCAAGAATATCAAAAACATAATCTCGTCCCAGGTAAGAAATGAAAATCTCAGACTAGGGGATGACGATTTCGGAATATCGTTTTTGCCCGAAAACGTCACACTCAAGGCCGTCAAAGACACGCCGATCGTCGCTATAGATATAACATTGAACAAACTGAAATTGGCCGGATTTGAGCTGGCGTCGACTTTCGAAAAAGCGATTAGATTACAAGTGCCCCTGAATTTTCAACTCAACCAAGTCACCGGGGCCGAAATCACAACCGGCAAGCCCTCAGTCTCGTTCAATGGAGAGTTGAAAACCTGGCTCGACAGAGCGAATTACCTATCAGGAGGCCAAGCCCAAAAATGGGTCGAAGATAAGATTATATCGACCGTATCTTTTCAGAAGAAATTTCCGATACCTCAGTTGGACGCATATCGAGTCGAAATCAAATCGTACAAGGCCTGTTTTGTAAAGGGAAAGTATTTATTCGACGCAAAAATATCGGCAATTTTGTCGGCAGATATTTTAAATCCGTTATTGGCTAGCGCCTTGTCGAGCAAATTCAGCCCGCAGCCAAAAGTACGAGTGATAATACCAGTTTCAAAGGCCACACCATTGTAGTGTTCATTAAAATATGGAGCCTTCGCACCTCAGAATGCTCCTAGTCGTAGGATAGCCGCCCATCGAGCGTGCGGCGGATAACGCCAGGGACGGCCGCCTCGGCGTCGCGCAGCTGGCGGGCCTCGTGGATCGCCTTGCGGGTCAGGCCCAGGTCCGCGACGGTGGCGAGGGTGTTCCCGCCCGGAACACCCACCTCGGTCTGGTTGGTGCCCAGCTTGGCGACCTCGCCCCGCTCCTGCGCGGCGTCGTACTCATCGGCGAGCCGTCGCTTGGCCTGCGCTTCGATCTCGAGGGCGTCGGCCTGGGCTCGGTGCGCGGCCGCTATCAGCTTATCGTGCGCGCCCTTCGCCTTCGCAAAGCGCGCCGCGGCCTTGGCGGCGTCGTAGACGGAGGCTGACGTATCGCGGGTGTTTAGGACCTCAGCCCCACGGTGATTCGCGCTTTGGTCGCGACCCTAGCGCCGCTGCGGCTACCATGCCGCAGCGCGCCGACCCCGGCCGTGGCCCGAGCCGTGCAAGGTGCAACCTCGCCCATGACGGGCGTTTCCTCCCGGACTCGGCCGGGGCCTACGGGCTCCGGCCTCTTTTGTGAGGATCGCGCATGTCGCCGTGGCTGGCTGCCGTCCTGAGCCTTGAGACTGCGCTGTGTTCCGCAATCCTAGCGGAGGCGGCTCACGATCGGCTCGAAGAGGAAGGGCCGGCGACCGGGATCGTACGCGTATCTGGATGGCTCCTGCTGGCGGCTACCGGCTTCCTGCTGTGGTCGAAAGGCACGTGATCGCCGGCTTCGTCGTTCTGCTAGATCGCGGTGAGGGGAGGGACGTCACAGGGGCTTCCCACCGCACACCCGCGCGACGGCATCCCCGCTATCCTCGGGACGCGTGTTGAAGGCGATCGGGATGTTCGGTGCGGTCTCCCGAGCGGCGTTGATGAGGGTCTCAAACACAGGCAGGTGCCGCGGCCAGGAGCGGACACCGTTACCGATCACGACGCAGTCGTAGGAGCCGGCGATGAGCATCTGCTTCAGAATCGGACCGGCCTGATCGTCCGGCCGGATGAAGCACTGCTCGGCCGTCCAGCCGCGGCTACGCATGTCCTCCAGCGCGACCTTGATCCCGTGGTGGATCTTCTCGGCGTTCAGCCCAGGCGGTAGGGCCGGGTCCGAGAAGTCGACGGCCTCCGGTTCGTAGCCCACCATCAGAACGCGCATCGGACCCTCCCAAAAGGGCGCCAGATCGAGGCAGCCATTCACGCGAGCTAGGGTCGAGGGGCGCGGCCTCAAGCCGCGACCCCATCCCCGTATGGGCGAAAACCGCCGCAACGCTTTTTGGGCCAGAGTTGGGGTTATTGGGCCGCCGCGCCAGTAAAATCGAGCTAAGTTACTGATTTTGCTGGCGCGCCCTACGGGAATCGAACCCGTGTTTTCGCCGTGAAAGGGCGACGTCCTGGACCGCTAGACGAAGGGCGCTCTGGCTAGGCCGGGGTTCTATAGTCGGACCGGAGACGCCCGGCAACCGTTCATGCGCGGCACTGGTGCCACAGGACCCAGGTTTGACCGCGGGCCGGGTTGGGGCGATGGAGGACGGATGCCCCAATCCCCCCCTCGCATGACCCTCGTCCTCGGCGGGGCGCGGTCCGGCAAGAGCGCCTACGCGGAGGGGTTGATCGAAGCCTGCCCCGGCCCGTGGCTGTATCTCGCCACCGCGCAGGCCTTCGACGACGAGATGGTCGCGCGCATCGCCCAGCACCGCGCCCGGCGCGCCGGGGCGTGGCGCACCCGCGACGTGCCGCTCGCCCTGCCGGAGGCGGTCGCCGCGTCCGAAGGGCCGGTCCTGGTCGATTGCCTCACGCTCTGGCTCACCAACCTGATCCTCGCCGAGGCCGATCTGGACGCTGCGACGGCGCGCCTCCTCGCAGCCTGCGCCGGCGCGCCCGGCCCGGTGGTGCTGGTCGGCAACGAGGTCGGGCTCGGGATCGTGCCCGACAACGCCCTCGCCCGCCGCTTCCGCGACGCGGCCGGCCGCCTGCACCAGCAGCTCGCCGCCCGGGCCGACCGGGTCGTGCTCACCGTGGCCGGCCTGCCGCTGGTCGTGAAGCCGCAAGCCCCCACCGCAGGAGCCTCCGCATGAGCGACGACGACGCCCGCCACCGCGCCAAGATGGAGAAGCGCAAGGCCGTCCAGGATGCCGAGGTGGCCGCCAAGACCCTCGAGAAGGGCCTGCTCCTCGTCCATACCGGTCCGGGCAAGGGCAAGAGCACGGCGGCGCTGGGGCTGATGCTGCGGGCGCTCGGCCGCGGCTGGCGGGTCGGCATGGTGCAGTTCATCAAGGGCGGCTGGGATACCGGCGAGCGCCACGCCGTGGCGGCCTTCGGCGACCGGGTCGTGTGGCACACCCTGGGCGAGGGCTTCACCTGGGAGACCCAGGACAAGGCCCGGGACATCGCCGCCTGCCGCCACGCCTGGGAGGTCGCCGCCGGCCTGATGGCCGATCCGACGATCCGCCTGCTCGTCCTCGACGAACTGAACATCGCGCTGCGCTACGACTATCTCGACCTCGACGCCGTCGTCGAAGCCCTCCGTACGCGGCGGCCGGACCTGCACGTGGTCGTCACCGGCCGCAACGCCAAGCCGGCCCTGATCGAGGCCGCCGACCTCGTCACCGAGATGGGCAGCGTCAAGCACCACTTCGCCGCCGGCGTGAAGGCGCAGGAAGGGATCGAGTTCTGAGCCCGCCGCGGACAAAGGCCCTGATGATCCAGGGCACCGGCTCCGATGTCGGCAAGTCGCTGCTCGTGGCGGGGCTGGCGCGCGCCTTCACGGAGCGGGGCTTAAGGGTCCGGCCGTTCAAGCCGCAGAACATGTCGAACAACGCCGCCGTCACCGCCGATGGCGGCGAGATCGGCCGCGCGCAGGCCCTCCAGGCCCGGGCCGCCCGGGTGGCGCCCTCCGTCCACATGAACCCGGTCCTGCTCAAGCCGCAGAGCGAGGTCGGCTCCCAGGTGGTGGTGCAGGGCCGGATGGTCGCCACCGTGAAGGCGCGCGACTACCAGGCCTGGAAGCCCCGGCTGATGTCGGCCGTCCTCGACAGCTTCTCCCGGCTCGCCGGGGAGGCGGATCTGGTCCTCGTCGAGGGCGCGGGCTCGGCCTCAGAGGTGAACCTGCGGGCCGGCGACATCGCCAATATGGGCTTCGCCCGGGCCACCGACACGCCGGTGGTGCTGGTCGGCGACATCGACCGGGGCGGGGTGATCGCGAGCCTCGTCGGCACCAAGGCGGTGATCGACCCGGAGGACGCCGCCCTGATCGCGGGCTTCCTCGTCAACCGCTTCCGCGGCGATCCGAGCCTGTTCGCCGACGGCATGCGGCTGATCGCCGAGCGCACCGGCTGGGCGGCTCTGGGCCTCGTGCCGCACTTCCCCGATGCCGCGCGCCTGCCGGCCGAGGACGTGCTGGGGCTCGCCGGCTCGGAGTCGCGCGGGCCCGGAGCCGTCACGGTGGCGGTGCCGGTGCTGCCGCGCATCGCCAATTTCGACGACCTCGACCCCTTGCGGGCAGAGCCGAACGTGTCGGTGGTGCTGGTCCGGCCCGGCACGCCGATCCCCGCCGAGGCCGCCCTCGTGCTGCTGCCGGGCTCCAAGACCACGATCGACGACCTGGAGGCCTTTCGCCAGGAGGGCTGGGACGTCGACCTGCGCGCCCATGTCCGCCGGGGCGGGCGGGTGCTCGGCCTGTGCGGCGGCTACCAGATGCTGGGCAACAGCCTCGCCGACCCGCACGGGATCGAGGGCGCGCCCCGCACGGTGGCGGGCCTCGGGCTCCTCGACGTCGACACCGTCATGACCCCCGAGAAGCGCCTCGCGGCGGTCACCGGCACGAGCCTGCCGGACGGCGTTCATTTTGCCGGCTACGAGATGCATATCGGCGCGACGGAGGGCCCCGACGCCGCCCGGCCGCTCCTGCGCCTCGCCGACGGGCGCCTGGACGGGGCGGTCTCGGCGGACGGGCGCGTGGCCGGCACCTACGTGCACGGCCTGTTCGCCCACGATGCCCAGCGGGCGGCCTGGCTCGCGCGCCTCGGGACGGCCTCGGACGGCCCGGGCTACGAGGCCGGGGTCGAGGCGGCGCTGGACGGCCTCGCGCGACACATCGCGGCCCATGTCGACTGCGACCGCCTCCTGGCGCTTGCCCGGTAGGCGCGGGCCGCGCGAGGGATTACTCTGTGTAATGCCGGTCCCGCCACGAAGGGCCGCACGCGCCAGAGGAACGCCCCATGCCCCCCACGCAATCCCCCGTCGGGGAGGATCTCGGCGCGAGCACCGTCCGCACCGTGACCCTGCGGCTGATGCCGCTCCTCGGCCTGCTCTACCTGATCGCCTATATCGACCGGCAGAACGTCTCCTACGCCAAGCTGGAGATGGTCGGCAGCCTCGGCCTCTCCGAGACCGCCTACGGGCTCGGGGCCTCGCTGTTCTTCCTCGGCTACTTCCTGTTCGAGGTGCCGGCCAACGTCTTCCTGGAGCGGGTCGGCGCCCGGATCTGGTTCGCCCGGATCATGATCACCTGGGGGATCGTCACCGTCCTGCTGGGCTTCACCCAGGGCACGGCGATGTTCTACGTGCTCCGCTTCCTGCTCGGCGCCGCGGAGGCCGGCTTCTTCCCGGGCGTGCTGTTCGCCCTGACCCTGTGGTTCCCGCAAGGACACCGGGCGCGGATGATCGGCTGGTTCATGATCGCCAGCGCGGTGGCCAACGCGGTGGGCGCGGCGGTGGGCGGCGCGCTGCTCGGCCTCGACGGGCTCTTCGGCCTCCAGGGCTGGCAATGGGTGTTCCTGGCCACCGGCGCGCCGGCGATCCTCATGGCCGCGGTGGTGCTGGTGGTCCTGCCGGACGGTCCCGAGACGGCGCCCTGGCTGTCGCAGGCGCAGCGCGACTGGCTCGCCCGCACCCTGCGGGCCGAGCGCGAGGAGGGCGGCCATGTCGACCACGGCAACCCCTTCGCGGCGCTCCTTGACCGGCGGGTGCTGATGCTCGCCGGGGTCTACGTCTCCCTGCCGCTCGCCGCCTACGGACTGGGCTACTGGCTCCCCACCGTGGTCAAGGGCTTCGGCGTCTCGAACCTCACCAACGGCTTCCTCAACATCATCCCCTGGATGGCCACGGCCGTCGCCCTCTGGTGGGTGCCGCGCCACGCCGCCCGCACGGGCGCGCAGGGCAATGCCCTGACCTGGCACGTCGTCGGGCCGGCGCTGGTGGGGGCGGCGGGCCTCGCGCTCTCCGTCGTCCTGCCGGGCAACGCCGTGAAGTTCGCCTGCCTGTGCGTGGCCGCCGCCGGGACCTTCGCGGCCCAGCCGGTCTTCTGGTCGATGCCCGGGACCTTCCTGCGCGGCGCCTCGGCGGCGGCCGGGATCGCGGCGATCAACTCGGTGGGCAATCTCGGCGGCTTCGTCGCCCAGAACGCGGTGCCGTTCATCCGCGACCAGACCCGGAGCGACCTCGTGCCGATGCTGTTCCTGGCCGCCTGCCTCGCCGTGGGCGCCGGCCTGATGTTCGTGGTGCTCTCCGCCCTGCGCCGGGACGCGGCGCGGCGGGCGGCGCCGAATGGGGCACGTCCGGCCTGAACATGGGCCGGATCCGTGCGTTATCCTTCCTCAAGCCGGATCGTCCGGCAGGATGATGCAGGACCGCATCCCGCGGGACAGCGTCGAGGAGGACTACACGATGAGCCAGGGATTTCCCCTTATGATCCTCGCCTTCGGGACGCTCGGCGGCATCTGGTTCCTGGCCGCCGCAGCCCGGAAGCAGGTCGCCGACGCCAAGGGCAGCCCGGAACGCTCCAACCTGATCCACCAGCACGGCGGCACGCCGCGGCCGAACATGCCGGGCACCGAGCACTGAGGCTCGGTCAGCCGGCGGCGATCCGTCGGCAATGGTCGAGGGCGGCGCCGATCAGGTTGTCGCTGGCCTCAGGCGTGCGGAACGCCGAGTGCGCCGACAGGGTGACGTTGGGCAGGGCCGCCAGCGGGTGATCGGCCGGCAGCGGCTCGACCGTGAACACGTCGAGCCCGGCCCGCGCCACGTGGCCGCCGCGCAGGGCCTCGACCAGGGCGGCCTCGTCGAGCACCGCCCCGCGGGCGGTGTTGACCAGCATCGCGCTGGGTTTCATCGCGGCGATCCGCGCGGCCGACAGGAAGCCGCGGGTCTCGTCGGTCAGGAGCAGGTGGAGCGACACCACGTCGCTCTCGGCGAGCAGGTGCTCCAGCGGCACGAAGGTCACGTCCGGATGCGCCTTGGGCGTCCGGTTCCAGGCGAGCACCCGCATGCCGATGCCCCGGCAGAGACGTGCCATCTCGGCCGCGATCCCCCCGAACCCAACGAGGCCGACCGTCTTGCCGGTGAGCTGGACCGCCTCGCGGCGCAGCCAGGTGCCGGCACGCATCGCCCGGTCCATCTCGGGCAGGCCGCGGGCCGCCGCCCACATCAGCGCGAAGGCGCATTCGGCCACCGCCGTGTCGCCGTACCCCTTGATGGTGTGGACCGTGATCCCGCATTCGGCCGCGAGGGCCTCCGGGTCCATGTAGCTGCGGGCGCCGGTGCCGAGGAACACCACGTGCCTCAGGCCCCCGCAGGCCCGGGCCACCTCGCGGGGGAGGGCGGTGTGGTCGATCACGGCGATCTCCGCCCCGGACAGGAGGCCGGGCAGGTCTTGCGGAGCGATGCCGGGATCGGCGTGGATCGCGAAGGGCGGGTCGTCCGGCCGCAGCAGCCGCCGGGCCACCGCCGCCAGGGTCTCGTTGGCATCCACGAACACCGCGCGCATCGGGGTCTCCCTGTCCGGTCCCATCACGATGCGTCGGGAGCGCGGGCCGTGCCAAGGCCCGGTCGGGCGGGGCGACCGGGGGGCGGCCGGGGCGGACGGGTCAGCCCGCCAGCGCCAGGGACAGGGCGAGCAGCCCCAGCACGAGCCCGCCCTGGAGCCAGCAGGCCGTCCGGTAGAGCGCCAGCGCCCGGGCGATGTCGTCGGCCGTGGCCTCGGCCCGCCCGTCGCCCATATGGGCGTCCGGGACGAGGGTGCCGTCATAGACCCGCGGTCCCGCGAGCCGCAGGCCGAGCGCCCCGGCCATGGCGGATTCGGGCCAGCCGGCATTGGGCGAGCGGTGGCGGCGCGCGTCCCGGGCCATCGCCCGGAGCGCGCCCCGCGCGTCGGCGCCGCGCAGGAGCGCCGACCCGGCGATCAGCAGGCCCGCGAGCCGGGAGGCCGGCAGGTTCACCCCGTCGTCGAGTCGCGCCGCAGCCCAGCCGAAGGCTTCGTAGCGGGGCGTCCGGTGGCCGATCATGCTGTCGGCGGTGTTGATCGCCTTGTAGAGGGCGCCCCCCGGCAGGCCGAGGCCGCCGATCCAGAAGGCCGGCGCCACGATCCCGTCGGAGAAGTTTTCCGACAGGCTCTCGATCGCGGCGCGGCAGACCGCCGGTTCGTCGAGGCGCTCGGGGTCGCGCCCGACGATCATCGCCACCGCCCGGCGCCCGGCCTCCAGGCCGCCGGTGCGCAAGGCCTTCTCCACGGCGGCGACGTGCTGGTGCAGGCTGCGCTGCGCCGGCAGGCTCGCGCAGAGCAGGCCGAGGAGGAGCAGGGCGGGGAGGGGGCCGGCCAATCCCGCCAGCACCGTGAGGGCGAGGGCCGGCAGGCCCACCGCGGCAAGCAGGCAGGCCAGCGCGGCGCAGCCGGCGATCCGCCGCCGCCGCGCGGAGCCGCGGTTGAGGCCGCGCTCCAGGGCGGCGATCAGCCGGCCGATCCAGGTGACAGGGTGACCGGCCGCCCTGTAGAGCGCGTCGGGATAGCCGGCCGCCGCCTCGATCCCGAGGGCGACGGCGAGGACGGCAAGCGTGTCGGCAAACGTACCGGGCAGATGGACCATTCGGTGTGGAGCGTTCCCACGCGTGAGGTCGCCCCGATCGCGCATGGCGGCGATCTCGGCGGACTCCGCAAAGCCTTTCCCGACGCGCCGGAGCCCTGGCTCGACCTCTCGACGGGGATCAATCCGGTCCCGTACCCCGTGCCGCCGGTGGAGGCCAGCGCCTGGACGCGGCTGCCCGAGGCCGCCGAGCTCGGGGCGCTCCGGGCGGCGGCCGTCGCGGCCTACGGCGCGCCGGACGCCGCGCATGTCGTGCCCGCCCCCGGCACCCAGATCCTGATCGAGACCCTGCCCCGGCTGATGGCGCCGACCCGCGTCGCGGTGCTCGGGCCCACCTATGCCGAGCACGCCGCCGCCTGGGCGCGCGCCGGGCACGCGGTGACGGAGATCCGGAATCTCGATGCCCTCGGCGAGGCCCGGGTGGCGGTGATCGTCGATCCCAACAATCCGGACGGGCGGACCCTGCCCCTGGCCGAGCGCCGGGCCCTGGCCGCGGCCCTCGGCAAGCGGGGCGGCCTGCTCATCGCCGACGAGGCCTTCGCGGATCTGGAGCCGGTGGAGAGCCTGTGCCCACACGCGGCGCCGGGCCTCGTGGTGCTGCGCTCCTTCGGCAAGACCTACGGGCTCGCCGGCCTGCGCCTCGGCTTCGCGGTGGCCGATCCCGGCACGGCGACCCGGATCGCCGAGGCCCTCGGACCCTGGGCGGTGTCGGGCCCGGCCCTGGCGATCGGGCGCGCCGCCCTGTCGGATGCGGGCTGGCGCGCGCAGGCCGCGGCGGCGCGGTCCGCGGACGCGGCCCGCCTCGACCGGATGATCGCCCGGGGCGGCGGCCGGATCGTCGGGGGCACCAGCCTGTTCCGGACCGCCGACTTTTCCGACGGGCCCGACCTCTACCGGCGGCTCGCGGCGGCCGGGATCGCGGTGCGGCGCTTCGCGGATCGCCCGGAGCGCCTCCGCTTCGGCCTGCCGGCCGGGAAGGCGGCGTGGTGCCGTCTGTCGCGGGTCCTCAGGTAGACCGCACGCCGGGCGGATGCGGATCGCGCGCCGCCACGATCACGGCCAGCGCCGAGAAGGCGAGGCCCACCGCGCAGACCCCCGCCCAGCCGACCAGCAGGAACGCCTGCGAGCCGGCATAGGCGCCGAGCGCCCCGAACACGAACAGGGTCGTGAACAGGACCGTGTTGATGCGGCCCCGCGCCCCGGGGACCAGGGCGTAGGCCCGCGTCTGGTTGGCGATGAGGGCGCCGTTTATGCCGATGTCGATCAGCAGCACCCCGAGGGCCACCGCGACGAGCGACCACGTCCCGCCGGCCCAGAGCACCATGAAGGACAGCGCCACGAGCAGGCTGCCGCCGAGCACCACGGGCTTGGCGCCCCGCCGGTCGGTGAAGCGGCCCGACAGGGGTGCCACGAAGGCGCCGCAGACGCCGATCACCCCGAACAGCCCCGCGCCCGCGGCGGAGAGTCCGAAGGGCGGCCCCTCCACCAGCAGCGCCAGGGTCGCCCAGAAGGCGTTGAAGGCGGCAAACAGCAGCGCCTGCGACAGGCTCGCCGTGCGCAGCACCGGCTGCGTGCGGGCGAGGTGCAGGATCGACAGCATCAGGGCGCGGTAGCGCAGCGGGTGCGTCTGCACCGTGTGGGGCAGGGTGGCCCGGGCGATGGCCGCCATGGCGAGCGCCAGCAGGGACGCGACCAGGAAGACCGGCCGCCATCCGAGATGCGCCCCCAGGACGCCGCTCGCCGTCCGGGCGAGCAGGATGCCGGTGAGCAGGCCGGTCATGACCTGGCCGACGATCCGCCCGCGGCTCGCATCCGGGGCGAGTTCCGCCGCGAACGGGACCGCCTGCTGGGCCGCGCTGGCCAGCACCCCGACCGCGAGGTGGGCGAGGGCGAGGCTCGCGAGGTTCGGGGCCAGGCCCACCGCCAGCAGCGCCAGGGCGAGTCCGAGGCATTGCCCCACGATCAGGGTGCGGCGCGGCAGGGCATCGCCGAGGGGCACGAGCCCGACGATGCCGAGCCCGTAGCCGACGAGCGCCGTGGTCGGCACCCACAGGGCGGCGCGGTCGCCGAACTCCGCCACGATCAGCCCGAGCAGCGGCTGGTTGTAGTAGATGTTGGCGACCGCTCCGCCGGCGATCAGCGTCAGGCCGAGCCGGGCCTTCGCGTCGAGCGTCGTGGTCACGGCTGGGTCGGGGGCAGGCAGGCACGCCGCCGCGGAAGGGCCATGGTCGAGTCCGTGTGCGGGAGAGGTCCGGGCCGCGAGCGATACGGGCGGAGCGTGCGGTGGAGCAAGCTGCGGCGATGCATCCCTGCCGGCACGCCCCCGGCCCCTTCACCGGAACCGAGGGCGCCCCATATGCGGAAGATGCAGCCGGCGCCGTCCGCACGCGAGCGGGCGCCGCAGGCCATGCACCGGGCGTCGAGCCGATAGAGGTTCCGAACCGGATTACGAACGAGAGGGCGGTTTCGTTCCGGATGAACGGGGCCGGAACCGCCGCAGCAGGGAGTACGGGATGCCGAACTACCGCATCGACTTTGCCAAGGAGATCCTCGGGGTACCGTTCACGGTCGGCTCCGTGGCGATCACGCGGGCCCGCGATCCCGAGCGCGCCCGCCGCGCCGCCGAACTCCGCTTCGCCCGCCAGCACGGCGTCGGCGACTGGCGGGAGCGGGCCGACCTCGCCACCGTCGCCGAACAGCTCTGACGCACCCGCCCCGGGATCGTCACACGACCTTCGTGCCGCTCCCGCACGCTGGGAGCGCGCCGTTCGGGCCGGTCAAGCTCTGGTCGCGGCGGCCGCGGCGCCGTAGAATGGCGGGCGGATCGGGACGCTGAGCGAGCCGCCCCGGAGTGGGCGGCGGCTGCCGGATCCGCACGCGCCCGTCCGACGAGCCGGCGTCGCGGGGCCGGAAGCGTCTCGAATCCGGGTCGACGGGGGTCAGTGCAAGGGTCATGGCGGCGATCTCCTTCTTCGGCGACCTGCTTCAGACCATCAGCGAGCGCGGCCGCGACCTGATCGGCATCGGGCGCGGGGACATGACGTCCCGGGCCAGCGCGGGCGACCTCGTCAAGCTGTGCGAGGACCTGATCTCCCGGCGCGGCGAGGCCTCCGGGGTGGCGCTCGCCCGCCTGATCCTCGACCGCTACGCCAGCTTCGGGCAGGCGGAGCGCCACGCCTTCCTGCGGGCCATCGCCCTCGATTTCGATGCGGACCACGAAGCCGTCGACGAGGCGATCGCCGCCTACCGGGCCGCCCCCTCCCGCGCCCGCCTCGGCAGCCTGCACGAGGCCGCCGAGCCGCGCAGCCAGGAGCTGATCCGCCGCCTAAACCTCGCCCGCGGCGGCACGCTCAGCCTCGTGCGGATGCGCGAGGACCTGTTCGACCTGCGCCGCGCGCTGCGCGCCGGCGACGAGGCCGACCCCGCCCTGATGGACGCCGTCGACAGCCTGGACAGCGATTTCGAGCACCTGTTCGCCTCGTGGTTCAACCGCGGCTTCCTGGTGCTGCGCCACATCGACTGGACGACGCCGGCCCATATCCTGGAGAAGATCATCCGCTACGAGGCGGTGCACGCCATCGCCGACTGGGACGACCTGCGCGCCCGCATCGAGCCGCCGGACCGGCGCTGCTTCGCGTTCTTCCACCCGGCGCTGGCCGACGAGCCGCTGATCTTCGTGGAGGTGGCGCTCACCGACCAGATCGCCCCGGCCATCGCCCCGATCCTGTCGCGGGAGCGCAAGCCGCTGCAGCCGCAGGCGGCCAACACGGCGGTGTTCTACTCGATCTCGAACTGCCAGAAGGGGCTCGCCGGCGTCACCTTCGGCAATTTCCTGATCAAGCAGGTGGTCGAGGACCTCACCCGCGAGGTGCCCACGCTCAAGACCTTCGTGACGCTGTCGCCGGTGCCCGGCTTCGCCGCGTGGCTGGCGCGGGAGCGCCGGGCCGACAGCCCGCAGGGCCTGCTGCCCGAGGATGTCGAGGTCCTGCGGGCGCTGGACGACCCGAACTGGCCGGCCGACAAGGCCCGGGCCGAGACTGTGCGCCGGGCGCTGATCCCGGCGGCGGCGGCCTATTTCCTGCGCGCCAAGAACGAGCGCGGCCGCCCCCTCGACCCGGTGGCCCGGTTCCACCTCGGCAACGGCGCGCGCCTCGACCGCATCAACTTCCTGGGCGACACCTCGAAGAAGGGTCTGGCCCAGTCGCACGGCCTGATGGTCAACTACCTCTACGACCTCGCCGCCATCGAGCGGAACCACGAGACCTACGCCAATCTCGGCACCGTGGTGGCCGCGCCGGCGGTGACCCGTGAGCTGCGCGCCAAGCTGCCGCCGCCGCGGGCCGTGGTGCTGGCCGAGGCGTAGGATCCGGGCCGGTCGGGGCCCGCCTGTCACCGCCGGGCCGCGGAGCCCCACCGGAAAGGGCTCGCCGGAAGGCCCTCCGGGCGGTTATGGGTGCGTCAGACAGACAGGTCCCGCGACAGCTCTAGCCTCACGATGACGAACCACCTCTTCTCCCTGGTGCGGGACGGCGTCCCCGATCCCGCCAAGACCGTGATCGAGACCCCTGAGGGCCGCCGATACTCCTACGCGGACCTGATCGCCCGCTCCGGCGCCTACGCGGCGGCCCTGCGGGCGGCGGGCGTCGAGACCGGCGACCGGGTGGCCGTGCAGGTCGAGAAGAGCCCCGAGGTGATCTTCCTGTATCTCGGCGCGGTCCGGGCCGGCGCCGTGTTCCTGCCGCTCAACACCGCCTACACCCCGGCGGAGATCGGCTACTTCCTGAACGACGCCGAGCCCGCCGTGTTCGTCTGCGACCCGGGCCGGCGCGACGCGCTGGCGGAGGCCGCCGCGGGCGTGCGCCGGATCTGGACCCTCGACGGGGCGGGCGGCGGCAGCGCCGCCGAGGCCGCGGACCGGGCCGGGGATGCGGGGAGCGCCTTCGCCGACGTGCCCCGGGGCCCGGAGGATCTCGCGGCGATCCTCTACACCTCCGGCACGACCGGGCGCTCCAAGGGCGCCATGCTGACCCACGACAACCTCGCCTCGAACGCCCGGACCCTCGTCGATTTCTGGCGCTTCACCGCCGACGACGTGCTGATCCACGCCCTGCCGGTGTTCCACACGCACGGCCTGTTCGTGGCGACCAACACGGTGCTGGCGAGCGGCGGCTCCATGCTGTTCCTGCCCCGCCTCGACCCGAAGCTGATCCTGAGCCTGATGCCCCGGGCCAGCGTGCTGATGGGCGTGCCGACCTTCTACACCCGCCTCCTCAAGGAGCCGGGCCTCACGCCGGAGGCGGCCGGAGGCATGCGCCTGTTCGTGTCGGGCTCGGCGCCGCTGCTCGCCGAGACGCATCGCGCGTGGCAGGCCCGTACCGGCCACGCCATCCTCGAGCGCTACGGCATGACCGAGACCAACATGAGCACCTCGAACCCCTATGCGGGCGACCGGGTCGCCGGCACGGTGGGCTTCCCCCTGCCGGGCGTGTCCCTGCGGGTGGTCGATCCGGAAACCGGCGCGGCCCTCGGTCCGGACGCGGTGGGCATGATCGAGGTGAAGGGCCCGAACGTGTTCCTGGGCTACTGGCGCATGCCCGAGAAAACCGCGGCCGAGTTCCGGGCCGACGGGTTCTTCATCACCGGCGACCTCGGCAAGGTCGATGACCGGGGCTACGTCCACATCGTCGGGCGCGGCAAGGACCTGATCATCTCAGGCGGCTTCAACGTCTACCCCAAGGAGGTCGAGACCGAGATCGACGCGCTGCCGGGCGTGGTCGAATCCGCGGTGATCGGCTTGAGCCATCCCGATTTCGGCGAGGCCGTCACCGCCGTGGTGGTGGGGGGGCCGGGATGCCCGGACGAGGCCGGCGTACAGGCCGCCCTGGAGGGCCGGCTCGCCCGGTTCAAGTGCCCCAAGCGCGTCCTGTTCGTGAGCGAGCTGCCGCGCAACACCATGGGCAAGGTGCAGAAGAATCTTCTGCGGGACGCGCATGCGGAGCTCTACCGGGACTGACGATCCGATCCGCCGGCAGGGACCGGCGGATCGGGAATTCGGCCGCACCGTCGTCGCGCGCGGCGGGATGACGGTGCGGGCGTAACGCGACGGCGCCGATCCGGAACGCGGATCAGAGATTGTGCTCCTTCCGCTCGCCCTCCGGCGGCGTGTGGCTGTCCGGATCCACCACCTTGCGGGCGGCCGCGTTCAGGTTGTCCGGATCGAGGGCGGTCTGGACGAAGTCGCGGCCGATGCTGGTCACCTCGCGGGCGTAGCGCAGGCCCTGGTCGCGGACCTCGTCGGCCCAGGGACCGATGCTCCGATCCTCCTGGCGGGTGCGCGGCAGCAGCGCGCCGAGCAGAAGGCCGGCGGCCACGCCGACCACGCCGACGAGGAGGGGATTGTCGTCCACGAAGCGCTCGACGGCGGTGCGGCCGCGGTTGAGCCCGTCGATACCCTGGGTGGTCAGGTCGTCCAGAGCCCGCATGTTGCGCCGGCGCAGCGTGCCGGCCCGCTCCCGGACCTCGTCGTAGGCGGACGCCGCGCGGTCGCGGGCCTGATCGGCGGCGCCGCCGAGACGGTTGCCGACATCGTCCGCGAAGTCCGACACCGTCTGCCGTGCCTGTCCGGCGAGGTCCGCGGCGCGGTCACCGGCCGCCTGGACGCCCTCCTTCACGGTGGCGGAGGCGGCGTCCACCCGCGCGGCGCCGGTGGCGCCGCCGCTCGAATGGCCGCCGGCCGAGAGGGGCGCGGCGCCGTGCGGCAGCGGGTCGTGCAGCCCGCGGGGGTCGGGCCGGAGCGTGAAGTCTCCCGCCGCCGCGCCGGGGATCCCGCGCGGGTCGCCGAGACCGGCCGGATCGGGCCGCAGGCTCCCGTCCCGAGCGCCGTGCGGCGGCGCCTCGCCGGGGCGCGGCTCGGGAATGCTGGAGGGGGTGGCGGGGGTACCCGGCTTGTCGGTCATGGCGGTGTCCTCGAATGTCGGTCCCGGCAGCCCGCCTTCGGCGCCGGTCTGCCCGGCCGTCCGGCCGGGCGCGGGAGGTTTCTCGGTCCGGGCCCCGCCCGGTCGTCAGATCTCGGTCGTGTCCAGCGGATCGCGGGCCGGGCGCGCGGTCGGAAGGTCGGGGTCGTAGCCGCGGGCCGCGCCGGTGTTCAGGGTGGGCACGCGCTCCGCCGAGACCTCGGTGCGCCGGCGCTGGGCGTCGCGCGCCATCCGGTTGAACAGCAGGCCGACGCCGGCCGCGATCAGCAGCACCGGCACCGGGTTGCGGCGCACCGCCTCCAGGGCCGAGTCGTAGGTGCTGTTCAGGGCCGGCACCCGCCGGGCATTGCCCAGCATCTCGTCCACGAGGTTCGGCACCGAGAGCCGCCCCTGGATGCGGTCGATCGTGTCGTCGAGCCGGGCGCGGCTCTCCTCGATCTCCTTCTCGAGGTCGTTCATCGTACTCATCCGGACACGCGCTCCGACAGGGCCTGGGCATCCTGGCGGACCTGGCGCGTGGTGCGCTTCGGGGCCAGGGTCGAGAGGGACAGGACACTGCGCGCCCACAGGGCCATCCCGAGGGCGAGGGCCAGCAGCACGCCGCCGACGATCAGGGCCGAGAGCCACTCGGACCCGACGATGGTGGCGAGCCATTTCACGAAGGCGCCGATCAGGACCAGTAGGGCGACCACGGCGAACACCGCCGAGCCGACCATGCAGGCGAGGCCGACGATGAGCTGGCGGATGTTGCCGGCCATCTCGGCCCGGAACAGCGCGATCTCCTTGCGGGCGAGTTCGTTGGTCTCCCGCAGGGCGTCGCCGATGAGGCTCTGGATGCTGGAGGCGCCGGTCTGGCGCGGGTCGGAGCCGTGGGTCATGGCGTCAGGCCCGGAAGCTGTCGCGGGCATCGCCGTCCGGCGCCTCCGGCGGCAGGCTCGACGACTTGATGAAGCGGGCGGCGATCAGGCCGGCCACGAAGGTGCCCACCGCCACCGCCACCGGCGCCCGCCGGGCGAAAGCCTCGGCCTCACTGTAGAAGTCGCCGAGGCTGCGGCGTTCGATGGAGGAGCCGAGCTGCTCCAGCCCGTCGGCGGCGCTGTCGAAGAAGGCGCGCACGTTCGGCTTGTCGCCGAGGTCGCGGCCGGAATTGCGGATCGTCTGGGCCAGATCGTGGACCGACTGGGCCGCATCGCTCTTGCGCTGCTCGACATAGGTCTGGGCCTGCAGCCGGGCCGCGTCGAGCAGCCCGCGGCCGCGTTCGGCCGCCACGTCGGCCAGCCCCTCGACATCGCCCTGCAGGGCGCGCCACTGGGCACGCTCCTCCGCGGCGGTGTGCGGCGCCGCGCCGTGCGGATCCGCAACCGGGTCCACGGGGGCGCCCTGCGGTAACTCGTTGCCGGCCATCTCGAAAATACTCCTCGCGGCGCGGGTACGGAGCCGCTCGCGGCGACCGCGAGCCCCGCGATGGCTGAGTAACCGACTCGGCTGTCACGGGTTCCGGTCCCGGTGCACAGTTCCGATCTGCGCACGGGCTCCGACGGGACGGGCGGCACCGCTCACTCCACGTTCAGGCACGATCTGCCAGAACTGCCACGCTTGCACAACGCGCCCGATCGGGACGGAGCGGCCCCCCTGTCCCGGAACGGTAGGGCCTCGACTTGACCCGCGCCCGGCTTCACGCTTGGGTTGCCTGATAAGCAACAAAGGATCGCGCAGGCCCCCCGCGCGTTCTGACATGTTAGTGAAGTCTCGATGCAGGCGCGGCCGGCCGCGCCCCTGATCCGGAGCCGACCCGCGTGGCACGCCTTGTGATCGTATCGAACCGCGTCGCCATCCCGGAAGAGGGCGGCAAGGCGGTGGCGGCGGGCGGCCTCGCCGTCGCGGTCAAGGAGGCCTTCACGGCCTATGAGGGGCTTTGGTTCGGCTGGAGCGGCACCATCTCCGAGGAGCCCTCCGAGGAGCCGACGCTGATCGACCGGGGCCGGGTCCAGTACGCGGTCGTCGACCTCTCGCCGCAGGACCACCTCGAATATTACGCCGGCTTCGCGAACCGCGCCCTGTGGCCGATCATGCATTACCGGCTGGGGCTCGGCGCCTTCTCGCGCTCGGATTATGCCGGCTACAGCCGTGTGAACCGGACCTTCGCGCGGGCGCTCGCCAAGCTGGTGGAGCCCGACGACATCATCTGGGTGCACGATTACCACCTGCTGCCGCTCGCCGCCGAGCTGCGCGGCCTCGGGCTCGACAACCCGATCGGCTACTTCCACCATATCCCCTGGCCCGCCGCCGACGTGTTCAACTCGCTGCCGGCGAGCGGCGAGCTGCTGCGTGCCATCGTCGATTACGACCTGATCGGCCTGCAGACCGAGGCGGACGTGCAGAACCTGCAGCGCAACCTCGTCGATACCCAGCGGGCGATCCCGCTGGGCGGCGGCTCGCTGATGGTGGATGGCCGCCGCACGCGGATCCGCGCCTTCCCGATCGGCATCGACGTCGCGGGCTTCAAGGAGGCGGCCGAGAAGGCCAACGCCAACAAGGTCGTGCGCGAGACCATCGCGGGCCTGCGCACCCGCAAGCTGCTGATCGGCGTCGACCGGCTCGACTATTCCAAGGGCGTGCCCGAGCGGATGGAGGCGGTGGAGAGCTTCTTCGCCTCGAATCCCGACCAGCGCGGCAACGTCACCTACATCCAGATCACGCCGAAATCCCGCAGCGAGGTGCCCGAATACGAGCAGCTCTCGCGCGACGTGAACGAGAAGGTCGGCGAGATCAACGGCTCGCTGGGCGACCCGGCCTGGACGCCGATCCAATACATCACCAAGGCCTATCCGCGCCCGGTGCTGGCGGGCCTCTACCGGGCGGCCCGGGTCGGCCTCGTCACGCCGATGCGCGACGGCATGAACCTCGTCGCCAAGGAATACGTGGTCGCCCAGTCCGAGGACGATCCGGGGGTTCTGGTCCTGTCGAAATTCGCCGGCGCCGCCCGGCAATTGCCCGAGGCGCTGCTGATCAACCCCTACGACCGGTTCGAGGTGGCGGAGGCGATCCGGGCCGCGCTCTACATGCCGAAGGCCGAGCGTGTGGCGCGCTGGAAGCCGATGGTCGAGCGCATGACCCGCGAGGACGTCGATTGGTGGGCGCGCAACTTCCTGGCGGAGCTCGAGAATTTCCGCACGATGGAGCGCGAGGCCCCCACCGCCGCCGCGGCCGCCGAATAGCCGGCGCAGCCCGCTGATTCCGCCTGCAGCCCCCCGTGTGACCGGACGCCCCACATGATCGCCGTCGATGACGGGGTGCCGGCGCCGCTCGGCGCCCATTTCGACGGGCGCGGCGTCAACTTCGCCCTCTTTTCCGAGCACGCCACCGCGGTCGATGTCTGCCTGTTCGAGGCGGGGGAGCGGCACGAGACCCGCACGGTGCGTCTGCCCTGCCGGACCGACGACGTCTGGCACGGCTACCTGCGCGGCGTGCTGCCGGGCCAGCTCTACGGCTACCGGGTGCATGGCCCCTGGGATCCGGCGTCCGGCCACCGGTTCAACGCCTCGAAGCTCGTCCTCGACCCCTACGCCCGGGAGATCCGCGGCCGGATCCGCTGGCACGATGCGCTCTACAGCCATCGCCGGGGCGGGCGCGAGGACCGGATCGACCGGCGCGACAGCGCGGTCTACATGCCGAAATGCGTGGTCACCGCCCCGGAGGTGCCCGATCTGGCCCTCACGCCGGTGCGGCGGCCGCTGGCCGAGACGGTGGTGTACGAGGCGCACGTCAAGGCGCTGACCCGCACCCATCCCGACATCCCCGAGGCGGAGCGCGGCACCTACGGGGCGCTCGCCCACCCGGCGATCATCGCGCACCTCGTCAAGCTCGGCGTCACCGCCCTGGAGCTGCTGCCGATCCAGGCCTTCGCGGACGACCGCTTCCTGGTGGAGAAGGGGCTCGTCAATTTCTGGGGGTATCAGCCCCTGGGCTACTTTGCCCCGGAGCCGCGCTACCTGGGTGAGGGCGGCCTCGGCGGCCTGAAGGCGGCGATCCGGGAGCTGAACGCCGCCGGGATCGAGACCTGGCTCGACGTGGTCTACAACCACACCGCCGAAGGGGACCACACCGGCCCGACCCTGTCGTTCCGCGGCATCGACAACGCCAGCTACTACAAGCTCGATCCCGCCGACCCGCGCCGCACCATCGACTGCACCGGCTGCGGCAACACCTTCGACGCGAGCCATCCGCGGGTGATGCAGCTCGTGCTGGATTCCCTGCGCCATTGGGTCACCGCCTACGGCATCGCGGGCTTCCGCTTCGACCTGGCCTCGAGCCTCGGGCGCGCGCCCTTCGCCTTCACCCCGCAGGCGGCCTTCTTCCAGGCGGTGGCGCAGGATCCGGTCCTCGCCCGGGTGAAGATGGTGGCCGAGCCCTGGGACATCGGGGAGGGGGGCTACCAGCTCGGCGGCTATCCGCGCGGCTGGAGCGAGTGGAACGACAAGTTCCGCGACGCCGCGCGGGGCTTCTGGAAGGGGGATTCCGGCACGCTCGCCAAGGTCACGCAGGGGCTGACCGGCTCGCGGGAGGTGTTCGCCCCGTCCCGGCGCTCGCCGCTGGCCAGCGTCAACTTCATCGCCAGCCACGACGGCTTCACCCTGGCCGACACGGTGGCGTACGAGCAGAAGCACAACGAAGCCAACGGCGAGGACAACCGCGACGGCCATAACCACAACGTCAGCCGCAACTACGGCGTCGAGGGCGACACCGACGACACGGCGATCCTGGCTCTACGCGCCCGCCAGAAGCGCAACATGCTGGCCACCATGATGCTGGCCCAGGGCGTGCCGATGCTGCTGATGGGCGACGAGCGCTCCCGCAGCCAGGGCGGCAACAACAACGCCTATGCCCAGGACAACCCGACGAGCTGGATGGACTGGAGCGTCGATCCGGATCCCGCCCTCACGGATTTCGTCGCCAACCTGCTGGCCCTGCGCCGGGCCCAGCCGGCCCTGCGGCGGCGGCGCTTCTTCACCGGCGCGCTGATCGACCCCGACGAGCCCCTGCGCGACGTGCACTGGCTCTCCCCCGAGGGCACCGAGATGGAGGGCCGCCACTGGTCCGACGACGGGCTCCAGGTGTTCGGCATGCAGATCGGCAATGACGGCGATCCGGGCGACCGCCTCCTGATGCTGTTCAACGCCGGGGAGGGCGCCGTCCCGTTCCGCCTCGCCCCGGTGGTGGGCGGCCCCTGGACGCCGGTCTTCGACACCGGCGAGCCCGCGGGCGCCCGCGCGCCCGGCACGCCGGCCGTCGAGTCCGGGGCCGCCGTGCCGCTGCCGGGCCGCACGGTCCTCGTGCTCACCGCGCCGGGGACGGAGAGCGGAAACCGGGGCAGCTGGGTGCCGGAACGCTAGGGGCAGGAGCCCCCCCCGCGGATCCGTCAGTCGAACAGGCTGGAGACGCTGGATTCCGTCGCCGTGCGCCCGATCGCCTCGCCCAGCAGCGGCGCGATGGTGGCCACGCGGATGTTGCGGGCGAGCTTGACGGCCTGCGTCGGCTGGATCGAGTCGGTGATCACCAGTTCCTTCATCCGCGAGGCGGCGATGCGCGAGACCGCGCCGCCCGACAGCACGCCGTGGGTGATGTAGGCCGAGACGTCCTTGGCGCCGGCATTGAGCAGGGCCTCGGCGGCGTTGACCAGGGTGCCGCCCGAATCGACGATGTCGTCCACGAGGATGCAGGAGCGGCCCTCGACCTCGCCGATGATGTTCATCACCTCGGACTCGCCCGGGCGCTCGCGGCGCTTGTCGACGATGGCCAGCGGGCAGTCGATCCGCTTGGCGATGGCCCGCGCCCGCACCACGCCGCCGACGTCGGGCGAGACCACCATGCGGTTGTCGCCCGGCAGCCGCTCCTTGATGTCGCGCACCATCACGGGGGCGGCGAACAGGTTGTCGGTGGGGATGTCGAAGAAGCCCTGGATCTGGCCGGCATGGAGATCGAGGGTCAGGACGCGGTCGGCGCCCGCCTCGGTGATGAGGTTCGCCACCAGCTTGGCCGAGATCGGCGTGCGGCCGGAGGTGCGCCGGTCCTGCCGCGCATAGCCGAAATACGGGATCACCGCCGTGATGCGCCGGGCCGAGGATCGGCGCGCAGCGTCGATCATGATCAGCAGTTCCATCAGGTGGTCGTTCGCCGGGAACGAGGTCGACTGGACGATGAACACGTCCTCGCCGCGCACGTTCTCCTGAAGCTCGACGAAGATCTCCATGTCGGCGAAGCGCCGGACCATGCACTTGGCCAGCGGCAGTTCGAGATAGGCCGCGATCGCCTCGGCCAGGGGCCGGCTGGCATTCCCGGCGATGATCTTGATCGAGGATTTCATGGGCGGCCGCTCACTCGCGGCCGGACCTTACCGCCGCTCTTGTCCAGACCGGTCTCCCGAGGAGCCGGAACGATCCGATGACGGGCGAGGCTCTTAGCAGCGGGCAGGAACTGTCACAATGCCTTCACGGCCGCCCAGCACTCGCCGCCGACAGGTAGTGCGGCGGCGCTCAGGGAGCCGGCGGCTCCAGCAGGCGGTGCAGGTGCACCACGAAATAGCGCGTCTGCGCGCTGTCGACGGTGGCCTGGGCCTTGGCCCGCCACGCGGCCTGGGCGGAGGCGTAGTCCGGGAAGATGCCGACGATGTCGAGGCCCTTGATGTCCCGGAACCGGACCCCGTCGAGATCCTGCAATTCACCACCGAAGACCAGGTGCAGCTTCTGGTCGCTGTCGATCGCCGTCGCCATGGCCTCTCCTCACGTTTCTCCGCGGCGCTCGCAAATGGCGGGCCTCCGGTCAAGCCTGCATGGTCGCAGCCGAGCCCTGAACCCGCCGCAGGTCTGCGCGGCGGCCGGGTTCCGGGCGCGGCGCCGCGCCGGATGCGCAACCTCGGATGCGTCATGCTACGAGCGGACCATGACACGCCGACCTCTCGCTCTCCTCGTCCCCGTCGCGGTGACCGTCAGCCTCAGCGCGGCGCAGGTTCTGGCGCAGCAGGCGCCCCGGGCGCCCCGCGCCGCCGGATCCGACAGGAGCGCCCCCGACCGGCGGGGCGGGCCACCGGTGATCGGCTGCCCGTCGCTCGCCAATTACCGGATGCTGATGCGCGACGGCGCGGCGGCGGCCGCGGCGCATCTGGCCGATCCCAAGGCGGACCATCTCGGCTGCTCGGCGCTGGCGCGCACGGAATTCACCGGCATCGTCGACAAGGTGACCCTGGGCGGCCAGAGCTACGATTGTGCCGGCGTGCGCGGCACCACGGCCTGCCACTGGATCGCGCCCGGGACGATTCCCGAGACGCCCGCGCCAGCCAAGCGCTGACCCCGACGGGCCTCTCGGTCCGGCCTCAGCGCAGGTGGCCGCTGGCGCGCAGGTCCCGTTCGACCGCCTCGTGGACGGCCTGGAGCGGATTGTCGTTGATGGCGGCAGGGGGAAGCAGCGGCGTCATCGCGGCGGGCCGCGTGTCGAAATCCGGCAGGATCGCGGATTGCGGCGCCGGCGGGCGCACCGGCACGTCTGCCGGCATGCGTGCCGGCAGATGTGCCGGCATGCGCGCCGCGAGGGTCCGCAGCGCCTCACGGGCGCCGGAGGGCAGGAGCGTCACGAGTCTGTTCAGCATGGCCGGCCTCAGCGCGCACGGCCGGCCGGGGCCGGCGGGAACGGGACGGTGGCGGCGGAACGGTTCTTCACGGGGACACCAGCACGGGATCGGTCGCGGGAAACGAACCGGCCCCCCCACAGTTCCGACAGATCAGTATTGCCAAATTTTCGGCGCGTGTCGCCTGGATACAGGCGAACACTGATTTGTCGGTTGAGGCAGTCTGAAGAATGGCGGAAGCGGATGGGAATCGAACCCACCGTACGCTGTTGGCGTACCGCTGGTTTTGAAGACCAGGAGGGCCACCAGACCCCGTTCGCCTCCATCACCGGGGTTACGGGCCGCCGCCGGACGGGTCAAGGTCCAGGATGCCGGCAGGCGGGCGTGGCGGCAGGCCAGCGCGCAAAGGTCGCGGGCCGGGGTCGGGGTCGCGGGTCGGGGTCGCGGGTCGGGGGCTGCGGGTCAGGGATCCAGCTCGTCCGGCGCGCGCGTCAGGCGGACCGAGGTCCCGGTTCGCGCCGACATGAGCGCCGCCTCGAGGCAGGCCATCACCCGCACGGCCTCCAGCGCCTCGGTCTGGTCGACCGGGGTGCGGGCGATCGCCCCGGCCACGGCGCGGTAGAATGCGCGCTGGTCGCCGGCCAGCGCCGGTGCGCGCGCCACCCGCCCGGTCGCGTCGTGGATCTCCAGCCCGTCCGGATCCGCGCCCCAGCCGGCGGCCCCCGGCTTCACGCCGGCCAGCAGCTGCTGCTCCTGGATGTCGGCACGGTGTTTGATCAGGCTGCCGGCCTCGCCGTGCACCAGGAAGCGGGGCGATCCGCCGGCGGCCAGCATGCTGGCATGCAGCACCACGCGCAGGCCCGGATAGTCCAGCACCGCATGGGCCCAATCGTCGGCCTGCGCGCCGGGGCGGAGCCGCGCCAGATGCGCGCTCACCCGATCGGGCAGACCGAAGAGCTGGAGCGCCTGGTCCACCAGATGCGGACCGAGATCGTACCAGATCCCGCTGCCCGGACCGGGCCCCTCCCGCCAGCGGTCGCGGACCTCCGGACGGAACCGGTCGAAGTGGGATTCGAAGTGCCGGACGCGGCCGACGCGCCCCTCCGCGACGGCTTGGCGGACGCTGAGATAGTCGCTGTCCCAGCGCCGGTTGTGGAAGACGCGCAGCAGCCGGCCCCCGCGCCGCGCCGCGGCGGCCAGCCCGCGCGCCTCGGCAAGGTCGAGGGTGAAGGGCTTGTCGACCACGACGTGCTTGCCCGCCGCCAGGGCGGCCCGCGCCAGGGGCGCGTGGGTGTCGTTCGGGGTGGCGATCACGACGAGGTCGACGGCCTCCGCCGTGGCCACCGCGACCGGATCCGCCGACACCCTCACGTCGGGCAGGTCGGCCCGGACCCGGGCAGGCGCGCTCGAGCCGACCAGCCGGAGGTCGAGTTCCGCCACGGCGCCGATAAGCGGGGCATGGAAGGTCCGGCCGGAATAGCCGTAGCCGATCAGACCGACCCTGATCCGTTGCCCTGCCTGCATGCCGCGCCCCCGGCTCTCCGGGGCGACGCCGAGACCCGCCGCACCCGACTTCTGGCCCCCCGGCACCGCCGGTCCCAGCGCGCCACCCTACACCCCGCAGTCCGCGCGTGGCTGGACCGGCCGCGCGCCGCGCTCCGGAGGACGCGGGCGGCCACCGGGACCGGGGCCCGCGGTCCGGACTGTGGTCGTGGCGGTCGCATGCGACGGATCGCGCCGCCGATCCGCCGCCCGGAAGCCCGGATTCGTATTAATTCCGCCACACTGTTGTGGCCCTGCACCAGTCATGCCGTTCCTGAGACGCCCACGGACAGAGGAAGGCTCCACGCCGGCACCCGAGAGGGCCGGCGACGGGGCTGGCCAAGACGTGGCTCAAGGGGCGGCTGAAGCCGCTGGCCAGCAGGCAGCGGACCAGCGGGACGCGGGTATGCCCGCGGGTTCGGACGCGCCCCCGCCGTCCGGGACGCCCCTGGCGGAATCCCTGCAGCCCGGCCCGCGCGGTCCGGGCTGGATCGGCGCGGCCATGGTGGTCACCGCCCTGGTCTCGGCGCTGGCGACCTTCCTGATCCTGGCCGGGGTGATCCGGGTGACGCCGACGCCGGCCTACGGCGTGACGCTGCTCGCCATCAACGCAGCCCTGGTGCTCGGCCTCGCGGTCATCATCGCCTGGGAGGCGCGGGTCTTCCTGCACGCCCGCAAGGCCAATGCCGCGGTGGCGCGGCTGCACACCCGCATCGTCGGCCTGTTCAGCCTGATCGCGATCCTGCCGACGATCCTGCTCGCCGTGGTGGCGTCCGTAACGATCGACCGGGGCCTGTCGCTGGGCTTCACCGACCGGGTCCGCGACGTGGTGCTGAAATCCGTGGAGGTGGCCGACGCCTACCAAGAGAACCAGTGCCAGAGCCTCGCCCGCGAGATCCGCATCCTCGCCGACGACCTGACCCGGGCCCGGCCGAATTTCGACGTGAACCGGGACTGGTTCCAGACCTTCCTGACCACCCGGGCGACCAATCTCGGCCTGCCGGTGGCGCAGATCATGCGCGGGCCGACCGAGGTGGTGGCCCGGGCCAAGATCGACGTCCTGAAGACGAACCGGCTGCCCTCGGCGGCGGCCTTCGAGGACGCGGCCAACTCCGCCGACCCGATCTGCCTCCTGCCCACCGAGGGCCGGGTCTTCGCCGCGCTCCTGCGCATGCCGGCCTACGACGACGCCGTGCTGATGGTGCAGCGGGAGGTGAGCCAGCTCGCCATCGAGTTCCCCGGCGTGTCCCGGGCGGCGGCGGCCGAGTATCTCACCTACGATTCGCTGCGCCGCTCGATCCAGATCACCTTCGCGTCGGTGTTCCTGCTGATCGCGCTGATCGCGCTGCTCTCGGCCGTCTGGTTCGGGATGAACTTCGCCAACCGGTTCGTGGCGCCGATCCGGCGGCTGATCAACGCCGCCGACCAGGTGGCATCGGGCAACTTCTACGCCCAGGTGCCGACCAAGAAGACCAGCGGCGACCTCGCCCATCTCGGCGAGAGCTTCAACAAGATGACCCAGGAGCTGCGCCGCCAGCATGCCGGCCTGATCGCGGCGAGCGACCTGATCGACACCCGCCGCCGGTTCACCGAGGCCGTTCTGTCGGGGGTCTCGCCCGGGGTGATCGGCCTCGACGCGGCGGGCTTCGTCACCATCGCCAACCCGGCCGCCGAGCGGATGCTCGATCTGCCGAGCGACGCCCTGGTCGGCCAGCCGCTGGCCAGCGCGGTGCCCGAACTCGCCCCCGTGCTCGCCGAGAGCGAGGCGCGCTCGCGCAGCCTGCAGCAGCAGCAGATCCAGCTCACGCGCTCCCGGGGCGAGCGCACCATCACGGTGCGGGTCACGAGCGAGCAGGCGCAGGGCGCGTCCCGGGGCTCGGTGGTGACGCTGGACGACATCACCGACCTCGTCCAGGCGCAGCGCAGCTCCGCCTGGGGCGACGTGGCGCGCCGCATCGCCCACGAGATCAAGAACCCGCTGACCCCGATCCAGCTCTCGGCCGAGCGGATCCGGCGCAAGTACGGGAAGGTCATCACCGCCGACAAGGAGGTGTTCGACCAGTGCACCGCCACGATCGTGCGCCAGGTGGACGAGATCAAGCGCATGGTCGACGAGTTCTCGGCCTTCGCGCGGATGCCCAAGCCCGCGATCGCGCCGAACGACCTCACCGAGATCGCCAAGCAGAACCTGTTCATGATGCGGGTCGCGCATCCGGATATCGACTTCGCCTTCTCGGCCCAGAGCGGCGCCGGGGGATCCGAAAAGATCGTGGCGGCCTTCGACATCAGGCTGCTCAGCCAAGTGATCACCAACATCCTCAAGAACGCCGTCGAGGCCGTGGCCGAGGTGCCGGAGGCCGAGCTCGGCAAGGGCAAGATCGCCTTGAGCCTCGCCGTCGAGGACGGCTTCGCGGTCATCGCCGTCACCGACAACGGCAAGGGATTTCCCGCCGAGGGGCGCCAGCGGCTCCTCGAGCCCTACATGACCACCCGCGAGGGCGGCACCGGGCTGGGGCTTGCCATCGTCAGCAAGGTGCTTGAGGAGCACGGCGGCGGGATCGAGCTGAACGACAATCCCGCCGGCCGCGGCGGCCAGGTGCGGATGCGGGTCCCGCGCGAGCACGGGCCCGAACCGTCCGGCGCGGGTCCCGACACCAAGACCCCCGAGACGAGTCCCGTCACGACAGAGGAGAAGGGCGCCGCACCGACGGCCCCCCGGATCGCGGAGATGCACGCATGAGCGCCGATATCCTGATCGTCGACGACGAGGCCGACATCCGCGACCTCGTGGCCGGGATCCTGGACGACGAGGGCCACCGCTGCCGCACGGCCGGCGGCTCGGACGAGGCGCTGGCCGCCATCGAGGCGCGCCGGCCGCACCTCGTCTTCCTCGACATCTGGCTGCAGGGCTCGCGGCTCGACGGCCTGCAGGTGCTCGACCTGATCAAGGCCGCCAATCCCGACCTGCCGGTGGTGATGATCTCGGGCCACGGCAACATCGAGACCGCGGTCTCGGCCATCAAGGCGGGCGCCTACGACTTCATCGAGAAGCCGTTCAAGGCCGACCGGCTGATCCTCGTGGCCGAGCGGGCGCTGGAAGCCTCCCGGCTCCGGCGCGAGGTCCGCGACCTGACGGCGCGCTCCGGCGCCACCAACCGGATCGTCGGCACGTCGCTGGCCATCAACCAGCTGCGCCAGACCCTCGACCGGGTGGCGCCGACCAACGCCCGGGTGATGATCACCGGGGCCTTGGGCTCCGGCAAGGAACTCGCCGCGCGCAGCCTGCACAAGGCCTCGGCCCGGGCGAACGGCCCCTTCGTGCTGCTCAACGCGGCGGCGATCCTGCCCGAGACCATGGAGGCGGAGCTGTTCGGGGTCGAGGGCGAGAGCGGCCGCCGGGTCGGCGCCCTGGAGGAGGCCCATGGCGGCACCCTCTACCTCGACGAGGTCGCCGACATGCCGCGCGAGACCCAGAACCGGATCCTGCGCGTGCTGGTCGATCAGAACTTCCAGCGGGTCGGCGGCACGACCCGAGTGCACGTCGACGTGCGGATCATCTCGTCCTCCTCCCGGGACCTCCAGGAGGAGATCGCGGCGGGCCGCTTCCGCGAGGACCTGTTCCACCGCCTCTCGGTGGTGCCGATCCGGGTGCCGGCCCTGTCGGAGCGCCGGGAGGACGTGCCCGAGCTGATCCAGTTCTTCATGGACAACATCTCGTCCCAGACCGGCCTGCCCAAGCGTCGGATCGCCGAGGACGCCATGGCGGTGCTGCAGTCGCACAACTGGCCCGGCAACGTCCGCCAGCTCAAGAACAACGTCGAGCGGCTGATGATCCTGACCCAGGCCGACCCGGAGCAGGAGGTCACCTCCGAGATGCTGCCCTCCGAGATCGGCGCCCTGGTGCCGACCACCCCGGGGGGCGCGGGCGGCGAGAAGCTGATGAGCCTCGCGCTCCGGGAGGCCCGGGAGATCTTCGAGCGGGAATACCTCGTGGCGCAGATCGCGCGGTTCTCGGGCAACATCTCCCGCACCGCCGAGTTCATCGGCATGGAGCGCTCGGCCCTGCACCGCAAGCTGAAGTCCCTGGGCATCGGCCCGTGAGGCTCCGGAGCCGGCGCGCGCGTTGAGGGCGGGGCCGATCCGTCACGGATCGGCTGGAACGGGGGTTGCTTGCGCCCACGCTTTCACGGCGTCATGGTATTTGTATACATGGGCCCTGGACCGGGTGTTCGGACGATCCGGCCGGCGGCATACGACTCATCCCGGACGGAGCGATCCGGGACAACAAGAAGGCTAAGAAGATGGCGGGCGAACGCGCACAGAACCTTCAGGACACGTTTCTCAACCATGTCCGCAAGAACAAGATCCCCCTGACCATCTTCCTCGTCAACGGCGTCAAGCTGCAGGGCGTCGTGACGTGGTTCGACAATTTCTGCGTGCTGCTGCGCCGGGACGGGCATTCGCAGCTGGTCTACAAGCACGCGATCTCCACGATCATGCCGGGCCATCCGGTGCAGCTGTTCGAGCCGGACGAGACCGCCGAGAAGGCGTGAGGGCTCGTCGCCCCGGGCGCCCGGGGCGAGGCCGGCGGATCGGACCGACCGAGGCCGCTGCCGAAGCTGGGACCGGTCCGGGGCTGTCGCCCGGGGCGAGGGCGGCCTCCGGACCGGTGCCGCCGCGCGGCCTGGTTCCCGATGCCGTCGCGGATATCCGCCACCGCCCCGGCCCGGCATATTGACCCGGCATCTTGGCTGAGGTCGCCCGCATCCCCATTCTGTCGGATCCGACCTCTCCAACGAAGCCGCCGGCCTCCCGGCGGTCACAAAGGCTGCATGAGCGAGACGCTGACGTCCGGCGAAGCCCGCCTCCAGGCGCAGGCCGCCCCCGAGGGCGAGATCGCCGCGGCGACCCACACCCTGGTGATCGGCCCCTATCTGGCCCGCGGCGCCTCGGGGGCCGGGCAGGGGGGCGGGCAGGGGGCCGCCGCGCCGTCCCGCTCCGTGGAGGCCCGCCTCGACGAGGCCACCGGCCTCGCCGCGGCCATCGAACTCGACGTGCTCGAGAGCCTCGCCGTCAGCCTGCCGCGGATCCGGCCCTCGACCTATCTCGGCAAGGGTCGGGTCGAGGAGATCGCCGGCCTGATCCGCGCCCGGGAGATCGGCCTCGTGGTGATGGACTGCGCCCTGTCGCCGGTGCAGCAGCGCAACCTGGAGAAGGCCTGGGGCGCCAAGGTCATCGACCGCACCGGGCTGATCCTGGAGATCTTCGGGCGTCGCGCCTCGACGCGCGAGGGAACCCTTCAGGTCGAGCACGCCCACCTCGCCTACCAGAAGTCACGCCTCGTCCGGTCCTGGACCCACCTGGAGCGCCAGCGCGGCGGCTTCGGCTTCCTGGGCGGCCCCGGCGAGACCCAGATCGAGGCCGACCGGCGCATGATCCAGGAGCGCATGACCCGGATCGAGCGCGACCTCGACGCGGTGGTCCGCACCCGCGGCCTGCATCGGCAGAGCCGGGCGCGGGTTCCGTATCCGATCGTGGCGCTCGTGGGCTATACCAACGCCGGAAAATCCAGCCTGTTCAACGCCTTGACCCGAGCCGAGGTCACCGCCAAGGACATGCTGTTCGCCACCCTCGATCCCACCGCCCGGGCGACCAAGCTGCCCCACGGCGAGACCGTGATCCTGTCCGACACGGTGGGCTTCATCTCCGACCTGCCGACGCCCCTGATCGCCGCCTTCCGGGCGACGCTGGAGGACGCCATCGAGGCCGACGTGCTGCTGCACGTGCGCGACGTCAGCCACGTCGATTCCGAGGCCCAGGCCGAGGATGTCGGCGAGGTGCTGCGGGAGCTCGGCATCGAGACCACGGCGGACCGGATCATCGAGGTCTGGAACAAGGCCGATCTCCTCGACGACGACGAGCGCACGCGGCTCCTGAACCTCAGCGGCCAGGCCAAGGCCCGCAACGACCGCGACAGCGCCGCGCCGGTCCTGGTCTCGGCGGTCACCGGGGAGGGGCTCGCCGCCCTGACGGCCCGGATCGAGGCGCGGATCGGGCGCAACCGCGCGAGCTTCGCGGTGGCGCTGCCGCCGGAGGACGGGGCGGCGCTCAACTGGCTGTACGAGAACGCCGAGATCCTCGACCGCCGGTCGGAGGCCGACGGCACCCTGCATCTCGCGGTCCGGATCGCCCCCGAGAAGGAGCCGCGCTTCCTCAACCGCTTCGCGGCGGCCCGGCGCCTCGGCCGGGGCGGTTGATGGCCTCCGGCAGCTTCGGCAATCCACCACTTCCCGGCCTGCAGACCATGCGGGCGCCGGCGGCGGGCCGGGCGGATCCGGGATCGGACGACGAGGCGGTGCTGCGGGCCATGCAGGCCGGCGGCGGCCTGCGCCTGCTCGGCCTGCGGATCGTGATCGTGCTGGTGCTGCTGATGGCGGCCCAGGCCTATGACGGCTCGCTGCATGCCCTGAGCCACTGGCTCATCCTCGGCTTCTACGGCCTCGGCACGGTCTGGTTCGGTCTCCGGGAGCGGGGCGGCGGCCCCGCGGCCAACGTCTACAGCTGGGCCGGCACCGGGCTCAACGCCGGTCTCGCCGTCTACGTGATCATCGAGCACATGCTGGCCGGCGGCGGGGCCGGTCTCGGCGCCGACGCGGTGAGCCGCCTGCCCGCCTTCCTGCTCCTGCTCCAGACCGGCCTGAGCATGCGGGTGGCGCAGACCCTGCTGTTCTGCGGCGTGGTCACCCTCTGCTGGAGCGCGGCCTTCCTGGTCGGGCTGCTGCATCCGGACCTGTTCCCGAACGCCGAGACGTTTCCGACCGCGCAGCTCACCGGGCTCGCCACCTTCATGGCGGCGGGCCTCCTGGTGGTCGACGGCATGATCCGCCTGCGCGCGGCGGTGGCGCGGGCCCTGCGCATGGAGCACGAGCGGGCCCAGCTCGCCCGCTTCGTGCCCGACACGGTCGCCCTCGATCTCGCCGCCGAGGACGGGGATTCCGGCCTCGGCATCCACCGGCGCCACGCCTGCCTGATGATCCTCGACATCCGCGGCTTCTCGCGGCTCTCCCGCGAGCATCCGCCGGAGGCCATGGTCACGGCCCTGCTGGCGGTCCGGGCGGCCGCCCAGGCGGCGGTGGCGGAGCAGGGCGGCCTCGTCGACAAGTATATCGGCGACGCGGTGCTGGTGCAGTTCGTCGTCGGCCACCCCGACGCCCAGGCCCGGGCGGCGCTTGCCTGCGCCCTGTCGATCCGCGACCGGATCGCCGCCCTCAACGCGTCCCGCGCCCGGGAGGGGCTGTTCCCCCTGCGGGTCGTGGTCGCCCTGCACGCGGGCGACCTCCTGGTCGGGGTCTTCGACGACGGGGTGCGGGCCGAGTACACGGTGCTGGGTCCGGCGATGAACGCCCTGGCGCGGATCGAGACCCGGGCCAAGGCGGCCGAGATCGAGCTCGCCGCCTCGGGGGATTTTCTGGATCTGCTCGGCGGCGTGCTCCCGGCCGGGATCCGGGCCGTGCCGGTGCCGGACGCCGCCCTGCCGGAGCCCCTCACCCTGGCGGCGATCACGGTGGCGCCGGGCGCCTGAGGCGGCCCGGGCAGGACCGGGACTACGGCACGCCGATCGCATTCGGTCTCGCCCGGCCGCTTCCGGCGCCGCAGGGTGCCGGAATCGCGCGGATTGAGGCTGGCGGGCCGGGCGTCTTCTGCTACGTCCGCCGGATTGTCAGCCCACCGTGCGTGGGCACGGTGCCACGAGGAAACGATGCTGGGATCGAAGCGGGGATCGAAGCGGGAATCGGGATGGTTGGGGCGGCTCGCCCTAGGAGCCCTGGCGGCCCTGGCCGGCGCCGTGCCGGTGCGGGCGCAGGAGACGGCAGCCCCGAAGGCGCTCCCGCCCCTCGTGTTCACCGGCATCCCCGATCAGGACGAGAGCCGCCTGATCGAGCGCTTCGGCAAGGTCGCCGCCTATCTGGAGGCCAAGCTCGGCGTGCCGGTGCGCTACATCCCGGTGAAGAGCTACCCGGCGGCGGTCACCGCCTTCACCAACGGGCAGGTGCAGCTCGCGTGGTTCGGCGGCTTCACGGGCGTCCAGGCGCGCAAGGCCGTGCCGGGCGCCCAGGCGATCGCGCAGGGCGCCGAGGACGCGGCGTTCAAGACCTACCTCATCGCCAACGCCGCCACGGGGCTGAAGCCCGACAAGGCCTTCCCGAAGGACATCGCGGGCAAGACCTTCACGTTCGGCGCCCGCGCCTCGACCTCCGGGCGGCTGATGCCCGAGTATTTCATCCGGCAGGCCTTCCCGGGGCAGAGCCCCGAGCAGGTCTTTGCCCGGGTCGGCTTCTCGGGGGATCACAGCCGCACCATCCAGCTGGTCCAGTCCGGCGCCTTCGCGGTGGGCGCCGTCGACTACTCGGTCTGGGACCTCGACGCGAAGGCCGGCAAGGTCGACCGACAGGCGGTCTCGGTGATCTGGGAGAGCCCGGCCTTCCCCGACTACCAGTGGACCGTGCGGGGCGACGTGGAGCAGACCTACGGCGCCGGCTTCACCGAAAGGCTGCGGGGGGCGCTCGTCGGCATCACCGACCCGGCGATCCTGGAGCCGTTCGGGCGCTCGAAGTTCATCCCCGTGACCAACGCCGCCTACGAGCCCCTCGTCGCGGTCGGACGCTCCACCGGCCTGCTGGACTGACGTCCGTGGCGAGCGGCGCGCAAGCCCGAGCGGCCATCGTCCTCCGGAACGCCTCCGCATCCTATGGCGGGCGTCCGGTGCTTTCGGGCCTCGACCTGACCGTGCGGGCGGGGGAGCGCGTCGCGCTGATGGGCCGCTCCGGGGCGGGCAAGTCGACCCTGATCGGCCTGATCCACGCCCAGGCGCCCGAGCAGGTGGCGCTGGTGCCCCAGGCCGCCGCCCTCGTGCGGCCGCTCTCGGTGTTCCACAATGTCTATATGGGCCGCCTCGACCGGCGCTCGACCCTGCACAACCTGCGCACCCTGGTCCGGCCGGCCCGGGCGGACGTCGCCGCGGTGGAAGCGGTCCTCGACCGGGTCGGGCTCGCGGACCGGCTCTGGGCCCGGGCCGGCGAACTCTCCGGCGGCCAGCAGCAGCGCGTCTCCGTGGCCCGCGCCCTCTACAACGGCCGGCCGATCCTGGTCGGGGACGAGCCGGTCTCGGCGCTCGACCGCCAGCAGGGCGCGCGGATCCTCACCGAGCTGGCCCGCAGCCACGAGACCCTGATCCTGGCGCTGCACGACGTGGCCCTGGCCCTCGCCCAGACCGACCGGATCGTGGTGCTGGAGGCCGGCCGGATCGTCCTCGACGCCCCGTCGGCCGGCCTCGATCCGGCGCGGCTCAACCCGTTCTACGCGGCCGCCTGATGCGCAGCCCCGCCTTCCTGCCGCGGCCCGGCTACGCGGCGGTGAGCCGCTGGTTCCTGGCCGCGGCGCTCGCCGGCCTGCTGGTGGCGGACCTGCAGGTCACGACGCTCCACCCCTTGGCCGACCTCGCCCGCCTCCTCGGCGGCCTGATCCGGCCCGATTTCCCCGCGGTGGAGGGCTGGAGCGTCGTCTACACCGTCGCCTTCGCGATGCTCGGCGTCGGGCTCGGCGCCGGGACGGGGCTGCTGCTGGCGATCCCCTTCGCCCGCTCGCGCACGGTCCGGCTCGCCTGCGCGGGCGTCCGCGCCGTCCACGAGCTGTTCTGGGCCCTGCTGCTGATGCAGGTCTTCGGGCTCTCGGCGACCACCGGCGTGCTCGCCATCGCGCTGCCCTATGCGGGGATCTGCGCCAAGGTCTATGCCGAGCTGATCGAGGAGGCCGACCTCGCGGCCGTCCGGGTCCTGCCCGCGGGCACCGGCGCGGTCTCGGCCTTCCTGTACGCCCGCCTGCCCGAGGTGGCCGGGCGGATGCGCGACTACACCCTCTATCGCCTGGAATGCGGCCTGCGCTCCAGCCTCGTGCTCGGCTTCATCGGCCTGCCGACCATGGGCTTTGCCTTCGAATCCGCCTTCCGCCAGGGCCGCTATGCGGAAGCCGGGGCGCTGCTCCTGATCTTCTACGCGCTGATCGGCACGCGGCGGCTCTGGGTGCGGGCCCGGACGCTGCCTCTCCTCCTCGTCGGATCCGTGCTGGCGCTGCCGCCCACCGTCGGCAGCGCGGCGATCGGCCCGAGCCTCGCGCGCTTCCTCGGCCACGACATCGTGCCGGCGCCGCTCCGGGACGCCGCCCTCGCCGAGCCCGAGACCTGGGTCCGGCTCTGGTCCTGGCTGCGCCCGATCCTCGCCGGGCAGGTCCTGCCCGGCACCGCGCAGACCCTGATCCTGGCGCAGATCGCGCTGGTGGCCACCGCCCTCGGGGCGCTGGTCCTGTTCCCGCTGACCGCGCGGCGCTTCGCCGGACCGATCGGGCGGCCCCTCGGGCGGGTGCTGCTGGTGGTGGTGCGCTCCACGCCGGAATACGTGCTCGCCTATCTCGGCCTGCAGCTCCTGGGCCCCTCGATGCTGCCGGCGATCCTGGCGCTTTCGCTGCACAATGCCGGGATCGTCGCCTACCTGATGGGCCGCCACGCCGACGCGATCCCCTACCGGGCCGACGCGCCCCGGGGCCTCGATCTCTACGCCTACGAGACCGTGCCGCGCCTCTACGGCCAGTTCCTGGCCTACCTGCTCTACCGCTGGGAGCTGATCCTGCGGGAGAGCGCGATCTTCGGCATCCTGGGTGTCACGACGCTGGGCTTCTACGTCGACGCGGCGATCTCGGAGCTGCGCCTCGACGTGGCCGTGGCGCTGATCGCCGCCACCGCCCTGGTGACGGTGGCGGTCGACGCCCTCTCCCGGGCCCTGCGCCGGTCCCTGCGGATCGACGCCCTGCCGACCCGGCTCTCCGGGCCGCAGCCGATCACCGGGGCGGAGCCGACCTGAACGGGATCGGTGACGCCGGCCCGGACGGGGCGCCGGCCGGCGATCCGCGGCGCGAACCGAACCCGGGTCGCCCGGAGCCTGCGCCGGACCGGGACCGTGAAACCCGGGCGCCCCGCCTCACCACTTGTAGCTGATCTTCGCCAGCACCCGCCGGGCATCGCCGTAGAAGCAGGAATTCTGCGCCTGGCAGGAGGAGACGAAGCGCCGGTCGGCGAGGTTCGTGGCGTTCACCTGGAAGCGCCAGTTCTCGTAATCGTAGTGCACCTGAGCGTCGAACAGCACGTAGTCCGGCAGGCGCAGGGTGTTGCCGACGTCGGCGAAGGAGCGGCCGATGTAGCGCACGCCGCCGCCGAAGCCGAAGCCGCGCCAGTCGCCGGTCGGAATCGTGTAGTCGAAGAACAGGTTGGCGAGGTTTTCGGGGGTGTTGACCGGCACGCGCCCGAGCTGGTCGACGGTGCCCCGCACGGTGTTGATCCCGAAGACCGTGAAGGAGCCGACGACGTTGAGGCCGTCGAACAGGTTGGCCACCAGCTGCGCCTCGAAGCCGGTGGAGCGCACCGCGCCGAGCTGGCTCTGGAACAGCGTGTTCGCCGGGTTCGGCGTCAGCACGTTGTTGCGGTGGATGTCGAAGCCCGCGAAGGTCAGGAAGTAGCCCTGGCCCGGCGGCTCGAACTTGACGCCGCCCTCGATCTGGTCGCCCGTCTCCGGCTTGAAGGTCTGGCTGTTGATGTCCGTGCCGATCAGCGGCTGGAACGAGGTCGAGTACATCACGTACGGCGCGAGGCCGAAGTCGAAGTTGTAGATCGCCGCCGCCCGGTAGGTGAAGGCGCTGTCGTTGCGGCCGTTGCTGTTGGCGGGGGTCAGGCGGTCGTAGACCCGGTTGTCGACGAAGTCCTGCCGGCCGCCGAGGATCAGGCTCAGCTCCGGCGTGAGCTTGATCTGGTCCTGGAAGTAGAGCCCGACCTGCTGGAACGAGTCGGCGTTGATCAGGTACGGCGAGGCGGAGACCGTCTGCGGACCGTAGACCGGCGCGAGGATGTTCAGGTTCGGGGCCGGGAAGCCCGAGGCCTGGTTGTCGTGGATCTGGAAGTTCCGGTACTCCACGCCCATCAGGAAGTCGTGCCGGAAGAAGCCGTCGGAGAACTGCGCCTCGGCCTGGGTGTCGACGTCGAGCTGGGCGACCTTGGCGTGGTCCCGGAACAGGTAGCGGGCGAGCTGCGTCTGCTGCGGATCGGCGTAGCCGAGCTGGCCGATATAGGAGTTCTGGTAGCTCTCCGCGAAGGCGTAGCGGGCGTTCTGGCGGACCGTCCAGGTCTCGTCGAAGGCGTGCTCGAACTCGTAGCCGATGAAGGCCTGGTCGCGCCGGAAGGTGTTGAAGCCGGCATCGCCGACGTTGAGCGCGCGCGGGATGCGCAGGCCCAGCGCGGTCGGCTTCACCGTCCCGTAATAGGGCAGGAAGTTCGAGGTCACGGCGGAGTTGTCGCGCTGGAAGCTCGACAGGATCGTGAGCCGGGTCGCGCCGTCCGGCTTATAGGTGAAGGCCGGGGCGATGTAGTAGCTGTCGTCCGGCGCCCCCTGGACCTGGGTGCCGCCGTTGCGGGCGTAGCCGGTCAGGCGGGTGAACCAGTGGCCCTCCCGATCCGCCGGGCCGCCGACGTCGAAGGCGGCGTAGCGCTGGTCGAAGGAGCCGCCGCCGACCTCGATGGAGCCGAACGGCGTCTCGGTCGGGCGCTTGGTGACCTGGTTGATCAGGCCGCCGGGATTGCCGGCGCCGAACAGCACCGCGGCGGGGCCGCGCAGCACCTCGACGCGCTCCAGCCCGTAGGTGTTGACCCGGTAATATGCGAATCCGTAGTTCAGGAGCTGCAGGCCGTCGCGGTAGAGGCCGTAATCGCTCGCCACGAAGCCGCGCAGCTGGAAATAGTCGAGGCGCGAATCCGCGCCGAAGGTGCCCGCATAGGTGCCGGCCACGTACTGGGTCGCCTGCTGCAGGGTCTGGGCGTTCTGCGTGTCGATCTGCTGGCGGCCCACGACGGTGATCGATTGCGGGGTCTCGATCAGCGGGGTGTTGGTCTTGGTGGCGGTGGCCGAGCGCCGGGCCACGTAGCCGTCGATCGGGCCGGTCGGGCTCTCCACGGCGCGCGCGGGCGCCCCGGCGCGGACCGCGGAGGCCGGCCCGCCGCCGCCCTGGCTCTCCACGCTGAGCTCCTCGAGCTGCACGCTGCTGCCGGCCGGCGCCGCGGCGGCACCGCGGCGCGGCGCGGCGTCCTGCGCGCGGGCCGGGCCCGTCGCGGCCTGCGCCAGGACGGCCAGGGAGGCGCCGGCGAGGAGGGTGCGCAGGGTGACGCGCCGGACGATGCCCGTGGCGCCGGGGAGGGGGTGGGCGGCTCTCATGATCTCTTGCCGGATGCGACGCTGCGGGCAGCCGGCCGCGTTCGCCGGATTCGCCCCCGACGTGTCGGCCGCGCTGTTTAGAATCGTGATAAACTACTGTAATACTTGATCTTTCCAGCCCCGGACTACGGGCAGCCGGGCGCGGCCGCAAGCAGCCTTCGCGCGGAAGACGAGGGCTGTTGCCATTTCAACACGTATCGGTGGTGCAGCGACCGGGCCCGCGGCCCGGCGGCCCGGGGCTACTTCACGCGGCCCGCGATCCAGCCGGCCAGGACGTCCGCCACGGCGTCGCTGTTCGTCTCCAGCATCATCATGTGGCCGTTGCCGTGGAGGCCCTGATCGGCCAGCCGGACCACGTCGGGCTTGGCGCCGGCCTGGGTCAGGAAGGCGATGGTGCACTCGTCGTAGGTGGCGTGGAACGAGGCCTCCGCGGTCACCACCACGGTCGGCACCTTCGCGAGGTTCGGCAGGGCCCGGACGGGCTCGCCCTGCAGCCAGCAGCGGATCCGCCCGTCGCCCCCCTTCGGGTCGCCCCCCTTGGCGTCAGACCCTTTGGCCTGCTGCGCCACGATCAGGTCCTCGGGGGCCTTGACCGGGGGATCGAAGGTCAGCGGCATGCGGGTCAGGCCGTAGGCCCGGGCGCGCCCGTCCCCGGTCTTCTCCCAGAACTCCTTGCCGCCGCGGAACTGCACGTCGAAGAAGGGCGGGCCGTTCGGCTCGACGGCGACATGCGCCTTGACGAGGTCCGGCCGCGCATCCGAGGCGGCCCAGCCGAACAGGGCCGCCTGGCCGTGGGTGATCAGGATCGCCGGACCGATCTTCTCCAGCAGGGCCAGCAGGGCGGGATCGACCAGCTCCTCGGTCTGCTGGCTGTTGGCGAGGAAGGGGACTTGGCTGGCGAAGAACTGATCGAAGGCGGCGTTGCCCGGCACGCCCGCCCCGCCCGGCCAGCGGGTGTGGAGCTTGGCCTGCGGGTACAGGTCGTAGACCTCCGGGGCCGTGTGGGTGCGCTCCAGGCTGCGGGTGCCGAGCCGGTCGTAGGGGCCGTAGACCTCCGGGTTGGTGCCCGAGCGCCCGCGCCCGACCTGGTCGACCACGTAGACCGGGTAGCCCTTCTCGACGAAGCGCTGCACCCAGCCCGGGCGGCCATCCGCGGTGGCGAGGTAGTTCACGCCGGTCTGGGCGAGGCCGTGGACCATCACCACCGGGTAGGCTTGCGTGATCCGGGCCGGGCTGCGCGACTGCACGAACATCTGGCCGACCATCACGGTCTTGTCGCCGAGCTTCTGGTAGCGGCCGCCGATGTAGAAATAGCCGGCGCGCGTCACCGGCTCGGACGGTCCCGCCGGGGCGGAGGCGGGCGCCACGCTCTGGGGGGCGGCGGCCTGCGCCGGCGGCGGGGCCGGGACAGGGCCCTGGGCCCGGGCCGGCCCCGCCGCCAGTCCCGCCGCCAACCCGGCGGCCAGCCCGGCAGACAGGCTCAGCCCCTGAACGGCGAGCAGCGCCGCGCGGGCGCCGTTCGCGATGCCGTTGCCGGCCATGCCGTCTCTCCCGGATGCGCGCCACTCAGCGCGGGCGCTTATTGCGGGAAACGCAACGTTCGGCCAGCCGGGAAAGCTGCACCATCCCGCCCGCGATGTCCGCAGCGGGGTCGGGCGAAGCGTCACGGCAACCGGATCGCGGCCGAGCCCGGCCCCCGGCGCATGCCAGGCGCGCCCGCGGCGGTGCTGGCGCGGCGCGGGTGGCACGCCCACCTTGGGATCGCATCGGCGCCGCTACGCGCGCCCCTCGCCCGGATCACCCGCGGCGGGGCAAAGCCAAGGACTCCAGCCGTGGATCCCGCAACCGCCAAGACCCTGGTTTCCGCCGCCCTGGTCGCCGCCATCAGCCTGTTCAGCCTGGTGTCGCTCCAGGCCTTCGTCGCTCAGATCCTCGCGGACCTCCGCGACGCCGGGTCCGCCCCCAGGGCGGTGCCGGTCCCGGTCCGCGTCGACCGCCGGATTCCGCCGCAGGCCTGATCGGTCCGAGCGGGCGGCGTCAGCCCCGTCCGCCGGGATCTTCCGACGGATGCCGGTCAGGTCCCCTCCTGCCGGGCCCGCTCGCGCAGGATGAACTTCTGCACCTTGCCGGTGGAGGTCTTGGGCAATTCGCCGAACACCACGTGGCGGGGGAGCTTGTAGGAGGCCAGCCGCCCCCGGCACCATTGGATCAGCTCGTCGGCACTGGGGGATGCGCCGGGCTTCAGCTCCACGAAGGCGCAGGGGGTCTCGCCCCATTTCGCATCGGGCTTGGCCACCACCGCCGCGGCGGCCACCGCCGGGTGCTTGAACAGGGCGTCCTCCACCTCGATCGACGAGATGTTCTCGCCCCCCGAGATGATGATGTCCTTCGAGCGGTCCTTGAGCTGCACGTAGCCGTCCGGGTGCTTCACCCCGAGGTCGCCGGTGCGGAACCAGCCGCCCTTGAAGGCGGCCTGCGTGGCGGCGGGATTCTTGAGGTAGCCGCGCATCACCACGTTGCCGCGCATCATCACCTCGCCGATCGTGGCCCCGTCGGCGGGCACCGGCTCCATCGTCTCAGGGTCGCGGACGTCGAGGGCCTCGAGCACCGGATAGCGGACGCCCTGGCGCGCCTTCTTGGCCGCCCGCTGGTCGGCCGCCAGGGCGTCCCAGTCGCCGTGCCAGGCATTCACAACCGCCGGCCCGTAGCTCTCGGTCAGGCCGTACAGGTGGGTCACGTCGAACCCGGCCTCCGACATGCCGGCGAGCACCGCCTCCGGCGGCGGCGCGGCGGCGGTGAAGAACGCGACGCGCTTGTGCAGGTCGCGGCGCTCGGCATCGGAGGCGTTGATCAGCATCTGCATCACGATCGGCGCCCCGCAGAGATGCGTGACCCCGTGCTCGTCCATCAGCCGGTACATGGCCTCCGCCCGGACCTGGCGCAGGCAGACATGGGTGCCGGCCACCACCGACAGGGTCCAGGGGAAGCACCAGCCGTTGCAGTGGAACATCGGCAGGGTCCAGAGATAGACCGGGTGCTGGCCGAGCCCGCCCGTGATGACGTTGCCGAGCGCCAGCAGCGCCGCCCCCCGGTGGTGGTAGACCACGCCCTTCGGGTCGCCCGTGGTGCCCGACGTGTAGTTCAGGGCGATCGCGTCCCACTCGTCGTCCGGGAGACGCCAGTCGTGCTCCGGGTTGCCGCCGGCCAGAAACGATTCGTAGTCGGTCTCGCCGAGGCGGGCGCCGGGGCCGTCGTATTCGGGATCGTCCACGTCGATCACGAACGGCTTGGTCTCCAGCCCCTCCAGCGCCGCGGCGGCCGTGCGGGAAAATTCGCGGTCGGTGATCAGCACCGTGGCCTCGCCGTGTTCCAGGCAGAAGCGGATCGCGCCGGCGTCGAGGCGGGTGTTGAGGGTGTTGAGCACCGCCCCGGTCATCGGCACGCCGTAGTGGCACTCGATCATCTCGGGGGTGTTGGCCAGCAGCGCCGCCACGGTGTCGCCCCGGCCGATCCCGCGCGCCGCCAGCGCCGAGGCGAGGCGGCGCGCCCGGGCGTAGAGGTCCCGGTAGGAGCGCCGCAGGGGGCCGTGGACCACCGCCACGTGCTCGGGAAACACCCGCGCGGCCCGGTCCAGGTAGAGCAGGGGGGTCAGCGGCTGGTGGTTGGCCGAGACGCGGTCGAGGTCGCGGTCGTAAATCGTGTCGCGGGCCATCCCCGTCCTCCCGGCAAAATGTTGCCGGGACCGTAGCTTGCCGGGACGGGCGCGATCAATCGGGCGGGCGCGGGCATCCTCAGTGGCGGGGCTCGTCCTCGGGCTCGGGCAGGAAGCGGGCGAGTTCGAAGCCGATCTCGATCATCAGGTGCTCGATCCGGTCGGTGAGGGTCGGCCGGTGCAGGGCGCGGGCGAGGTCGCGCAGGGCGATGATGTGCTCGGCCATCCGGTTCACCACCCGCTCGCTCTGCACGAGATTGGCGGCCTGCTCCTCGGTGCGGTCGATGGCGATGCCGCGCCCCCGGGTCGCCCCGCCGGCGGGGTCCCGCTCGATCCGGCCGCGCATCAGGAGCGTGCGGATCCCGGTGCGCGTGTCGCGGGTGCGGAACTCCGCCTCGACCGGACCGCCGGTCTCGGCCATCGCGTGCAGGTAGCTCTCGATCCGGATGCGGTCCTCGGGATGGGTGTGATCGAGGAAAACCTCGAGGGACACCCCGCCGGCGGCGGCCTCGGGGTCGAGGCCGAGCAGATCCGCGAAGGTGGCCGAGAGCGCCAGCTGCCCCGCCCAGTAATCGTGGGCCCAGGTGCCCACGACGCCGGAGGCTTCCAGAACGGCTTGCGGGATCGGGGCTTCGGCCGCGCCAGTCCGCGCCGGGGCGACACCCGCTTTTAAACTTGAGGTTTTCACCCCCATCGGACTCCTCGTCTCACCCGCGCTCACGCTACGGTATCCGAGCGCCGCTGGAAAGGCTGTTAACTCTCTATATGCTAAGAATCTTAACCTGAAGTTTAGATGGATAGCCTGTGGCCGCATTGGGCCTGGATCTTCGGAACGACGCGCCGTCTTAACGGGTCGTTAACCATGTCGGCCGCAACCTGCCTTGGGACATCCTTGGGTCACAGGATCGCGGCACGCCGCAAATTCCATACCTGAGGTTGATCCAGACGGCGCAGCGACCGGCGGTCGCGGGCGCCCGAACGGATGCACGGGGCCTTCTGGAGGACGCCCAGGATGAAAGCGATCACCTTCGTCACGCAGAAGGGCGGCAGCGGCAAGAGCACGCTGTGCATCTCCCTGGCGGTGGCCGCCCGGGAAGCCGGCCACACGGTCTGCATCCTGGAGATGGACCGGCAGGCCACGATCTCCGACTGGCTCGACCACCGCACCGCCGACGGCCCCGAGGTGGCGCAGATCGACGCCACCCAGATCGACGCCGTGATGGAGCGCCTGCGCGAATCCGCCTACGATTACGTGTTCATCGACACGCCGGGGGTCGATTCCACCGGCACGCTGTCGGCGATCCGCGCGGCGGACCTGTGCATCATCCCGTGCCGGCCGACCCCCGCGGACCTGCGGGCGTTCAAGCCGACCTTGGCCGCCGTCTACCGGCTGGAGAAGAAGTTCGCCTTCGTGCTGAACCAGACCCCGCCGCGCTCCTACCGGGTCCGCGACGCCGCGGACGGGCTGGCGGTGCTCGGCATCCTGCCCGACGTGAACATCGTCGCCCGCACCGACCACCAGGACGCGATCGGCCTCGGGCAGGGCGTCACCGAATTCAACCCGAAGGGCCAGGCCGCCGGGGAGGTCCGCCGCCTCTGGTCCTGGATCGAGCGCCGCACGCAGCCCCTGAGGACGGGTCAGCATGTCCAAGCCGCCTAAGCTCAGCCTCGCGGCGATCGTGGCCTCGGCGAGCCCGCAGGTGAAGCCCCTCGCCCGATCCGCGCCGGCGGTCCGGCCGCAGGGCGCCGAGATCGTGTCGTTGACCCTCGCGCCTCCGGTGCCGAAGCCCGCGGCCACGCTCAAGCAGCGGGCCCGCCAGATGTCGGTCTATCTGGAGCCGCCGGTCTACGACCAGCTGCGCGACCTCGCCTACGCCGAGAGGACCAAGATGCACGCCCTGATTCTGGAGGGCCTCGACCTGCTGTTCAAGCAGCGCGGCGCCCAGTCGATCGCGCAGCTGACCGACGCGCAGTCCCGCTGAGGGCAGGCGGCTCCGCCTCCCTCCCCCGCGGCGGGGAGGGAGATGCCCTCTGGGAGAGCCTTTTCCCTTCTCGAACAGCCTTTTATGCGTCGATCCTGAGATCACGCACGAACCGCCCGGCACCGTCGGGCGCAGCGCCTGAACCCCGACCTCCGGCAACGTTCAGGCTTCCTTTACGCGATCCCTACAATTCTGGGTGGACCCGGCCGCGGGCCTCTTGGCGCGTCCGGATCCGGTCCGGTTCGGGCCCCGGCCACGCGTAGAGTTTGGTGACCCCCACGATGGTGCGCACGACGCTTCCCCGGCCGGCGCGCCTCGCCCTGCGGCTCATGGCCGTCTCGGGCGTGGCCCTGGCCACCGCCAACTGCGCCACCTCGCCCCAGCAGAAGCTCGCCGCCGGGAACGGTATCGACCCGAAATACGGGGTCAAGGCGAGCCCGCGCCTCTACAACGAGGGCGACGTGATCCCGAAGGGCGGCGGCCGCCGCTACACCGGCAAGCCCTACGTGGTCGCCGGCCAGACCTACGTGCCGAAGGAGAATCCGAACGGCTACGTGCGCGAGGGGCTCGCCTCCTGGTACGGCTCGGCCTTCCACGGCCGCATGACCGCCAACGGCGAGGTGTTCGACCGCCACTCGATCGCCGCCGCCCACCCCACCCTGCCGCTGCCGAGCTACGCCCGGGTGACGAACCTCGACAACGGCTACTCGATGGTGGTGCGCGTCAACGACCGCGGCCCCTACCATGCCGGGCGCGTCATGGACGTGTCGGAGGAGGCGGCCGACGCCCTGGGCTTCCACCGCAAGGGCACCGCGCATGTGCGCGTCGAATATGTCGGCAAGGCCTCGGTGGCCGGCAGCGACGACCGCAAGCTGCTCGCCAGCCTGCGCACCGACGGCCGGCCGGCCGGCCGCTCGACCGTGATGATGGCCGATCTCGGCCCGACCGAGGACACGGAGCGCTACACGCGCTCCGCCCCGGCGCCGCTGGCCTTCCGTCCCGCCCAGGATTCCGCGTCGGAGCCCGCCGAGACCCCGGCCGCGCGGCCCGAGAGGACGGCGCCGGTGCGCGCGCCGATCATGCTGGCCTCCGCCGCCATGACGGTCCCGGCGGCCGTGCAGCCCACCGCCCCGCGGGTGCGGGAGTTCCGGCCCGCCCCCGTCCAGACCGCCGCCGCCAAGGGTGGCGGCGTCGGGGCCGGCAGCCTGAAGGTCGCGGGTCTCAACCCGGCCCTCGCCCAGGGAGCGCCCCAGGCGCACGGGCATGCCGCCGCCGGGACAATCGCCTCGAAACCCGGCGCGGCCGCCCGTCCGGCGCTCGCCGAGGTCCACGGCCGGGGGGCTCCGGCGCCCGGCCCGACGAAGCTCGCCAAGGGCCCCTCCGCGCCGCCCTCCGCGCCGCTGCCGGCCTCGGCCAAGCTCGCCATGGCACGCCTCGCCGCCGTGCCGGCCAAGCCCGCGGCGGCCGCGCCGTCCAAGGCGGCGCCCGGCAAGTCCGCGGCGCCTGCCAAGTCCGCAGCGCCTGCCAAGTCCGCGGCGCCCGGCAAGGCGTCACCGAGCAGGATCGCCGCCCCTGCCGGCGCCCATCACGCCCGCCTGGCCGGGATCTACTGACGCCGCCCGCGGCGTCGGCCATCGGGGCCTCGGCCGGATCCCGGCCGGGTCTCGGCCGCCGATGCGGCATTTCGCGTTCGATCCGGCGCCGAAACCGTAATATGGTCACGCTTGTTATTGGGATACGGCCGGGATGCTTCCGGGCCGGCGGCAGGCGTGGGACGGAACGGTGATGCGCAGACCCCTTCTCACCCTCCTCGCGGCCGCCTGCGCCCTGGGCGCCGGCCTCGCCGCCGCCGCCGCACAGAGCTTCCAGACCGCGGCCCCGCACGCGATCCTGATCGACGCCGATTCCGGCTCGGTCCTGTTCGAGAAGGCCGCCGACGAGCGCTTCTCGCCGGCCAGCATGGCCAAGCTGATGACCACCGACATCGTGTTCGAGGCGCTGAAATCCGGCCGCCTCTCCATGGACACGGAGTTCACCGTCACCGAGGACGCGTGGAAGCGCGGCGGCGCCGGCGGGGGCGGCTCGTCGATGTTCGCGCAGGTCAACAGCCGCATCAAGATGGCGGACCTGCTGCGCGGCCTGATCGTGCAGTCGGGCAACGACGCGGCGATCACCATCGCGGAGAACATGGCCGGGTCCGAGGAGGCCTTCGCGGGGCTGATGAACCAGCGCGCCAAGGAGATCGGGTTGACGAACTCGACCTTCCGCAACGCCACCGGCTACGCGGCGCCCGACCAGAAGGTCACGGCCCGGGACATGGCCAAGCTCGCGCTGCACATCATCGACACCTACCCGGATTACTACAAGATCTTCTCCGAGAAGGAGTTCACCTGGAACAAGATCCGCCAGCAGAACCGCAACCCGCTGCTCGCCCTCGACATCGGCGCGGACGGGCTCAAGACCGGCTACCTGGAGGAATCGGGCTACGCGCTCACGGGCTCGGCGGTGCAGAACGGCCAGCGGCTCGTTCTGGTGGTCTCGGGGCTGAAGAGCGCCCGGGACCGCGCCTCCGAGTCGCGCAAGCTGATGGAATGGGGCTTCCGCGCCTTCGAGCCCCGGCAGGTCTTCACGCCGGGCGAGACCGTGGCCGAGGCCTCCGTGTATGGCGGCCAGTCGGGCTCGGTGCCGCTGGTGGCGAAGAAACCCGTGCGGGTCCTGCTGCCGCGCGGCTCCAGCGACCGGGTCAGCGCCAAGGTGATCTATACCGGGCCCCTCGTCGCCCCCGTGGAGGAGGGCCGGCGAGTCGGCGTCCTGCGCATCCAGCGCGGCGACACGGTCGCCCTCGACCAGCCCCTCTACGCCGGCGCCTCGGTGGAGCCCGGCACGCTGTCGCAGCGGGCGATGGATGCGGCGCTGGAATTCGGCACCGGCCTCGTCCGCAAGGCCCTCGACCGGGCCGGCAAGGGCGGCGACAAGGGTGGCGACAAGGGAACGGACAAGGGTGCTGCCGGGGCGGCCAACCCCTCGTGACGGCGCGCGCGTGACCGTGCTGCGGCTCCGGGATCCCGCGGAGGCGGGCGGCGCCTTCCTCACCTTCGAGGGGGGGGAGGGGGCCGGCAAGTCGACCCAGATCGCCCGCCTCGCCGCGACCCTGCGCGCGCAATCGGGCCGGGCCGTCTGCGTGACGCGCGAGCCCGGCGGCTCGCCGCGGGCGGAGGAGATCCGCACGGCCCTGCTCGACGGCGTCGCCAAGCCCTACGGCCCCTTCGCGGAAGCCCTGCTGTTCAGCGCCGCCCGGATCGACCACCTCGACCGCTTGATCCGTCCGGCCCTGCGCCGGGGCGAGATCGTGCTGTGCGACCGCTTCATCGACTCGACCCGGGCCTATCAGGGCGCCGCAGGCGGCCTCGATCCCGGGATCGTGGACGCCCTGGAGCGGGTCGTCGTCGGCCCGACCCGGCCCGACCTCACCCTGATCCTCGACCTCGCCCCCGAGGCGGGCCTCGCCCGCGCGGCCGGGCGCGGCGCCGGGACGGGACAGGGGGCCGACCGGTTCGAGGCCGAGGCCCTCGACTTCCACATCCGGCTGCGGGAGGCCTTCCTGGCGATCGCCCGGGCCGAGCCGGAGCGCTGCGCGGTGATCGACGCGTCCCGCGATCCCGACGCGGTCGAGGCGGCGATCCGGGCCGTCGTCGCGTCCCGGCTGCCAGAGCTTCTGCCCGACCGGCCGAAGGGGACGGGCAGAAGCGGCGATGCGGTGTGAGCGGCGGCGCTCCGCGGCCGGTTTGCGGCGTGCCCCGTCCGGGCTATCGTCCGGATGGAAACCGCCGCTCCCTGGCGCTGACCCGTCAAGGTCGAGCCGGCGCACGATCACGGGGTGCAGGGCGCGTCGGCGGTGGAACCTCCGCTCGCCCTTCGTTCCGCGCGCGAGAATGCCGGAGAGGCCCATTCTCGGCACGCAGGCTCGGCACGCCGGGCCGCGCGCGACCGGCACGGGGTGGGTCGGTGAGGCCCGGGCGAGGCCGGTGCGACCGGCCCAGGGGCGTTCCGAGGGGCGCTCTCGGGGGCGCTGGGCACCGCCCCCGTGGGCTTCCGGAAGCGCAGCGGTGCCGGAACCGCCAGAGGAGCGAAGGCTCGCATGAAACCCGTGGACCGCGCCGCCGACGACGTCGAGCCCGGAGACCTGTCGGGCATCCCGCGCCCGCGCGAGACCCTCGGGCTCGTCGGCCACGGGGCGGCGGCCGACGCCTTCGCGGCCGCGATCGCGGCGGGCCGCCTGCACCATGCCTGGCTGATCGGCGGCGCCCCCGGCATCGGCAAGGCGACGCTGGCCTACCGGGTCGCGCGCCGCCTGCTCGCCCATCCCGCGGGCGGCGGGCCGGCGGGCCTCGACGTGCCGGCGGACGATGCCGTCATCGGCAAGGTGGCGGGCCTGTCGCACCCGAATCTGGTGGTCCTGCGCCGCCACCGGACCGCCGGCACCAAGACGCTGCCGACCAAGATCTCGGTCGACATGGTGCGCCGGGCCCTCGACCTCTTCGCCTCGACGGCCACGGATTCCGGCTGGCGGGTCTGCATCCTCGACAGCGCCGAGGATCTCAACGCCAACGCCGCCAACGCCCTGCTCAAGGTCCTGGAGGAGCCCCCGCCCCGGGCACTGTTCCTGATCCTGTCCCACCAGCCCGGCCGGCTGCTCCCGACCATCCGCTCCCGTTGCCGGGTCCTGATGCTGCGCCCGCTGTCCCCCGAGGCGGTCGCCCAGGTGGTGCGCGGCCTGCCCGAGCCCTTCCCGCAACCCGACGAGGCCGCCCTGGCCCGGGCGCTGGCCCAGTGCGAGGGCTCGGTCGCCCGGGCGCTGGCGATGCTCGATCCGGTCACCGCCGGCCTCGTGGCCGAGATCGAGACCCTGCTGGCGCGGGCGCGCACGCCCGATTGGGGCCGGGTGCTCAAGCTGGCCGAGACCCTGGCGGGCCGCGACGCGGAGGCGCGGTTCGAGGCCGCCCAGGACGCGGTGCTGCGCTTCGTCTCGGCCGAGATCGACCGGCGCCGGGACGAGCCCCCCGCCCGCCTCGCCGCCCTGGTGGAGGTCGCCGACCGGTTCGGCCGCGCCGCCCGGGAGGCGGCGATCTACAACCTCGACCGGCGCCCGGTGATGCTGTCCCTGTTCGGGGACCTCGCCGAGGTGGCGTAGGGCCGGACGCGGCGGTGTCGCGGGCGATGGGCGCCGCGTGAGGCCGCCGCATCCCGTCGTCCCGGGGCCGCCCGGCGGGGCCTGGGATCCAGACACGCCGAGGCGGCACGGCCTCGCACGGACGGTGTTCCCGGGTCGCCCGGCTCCGGCGTGCCCCTCCGGGTCCGGGTTCGTCTGCGGCGCCCCGGGGTGACCGCGCGGATCGATGGGCGCAGGGCATCACCGCCCGGACGCGCCGCCCGCACCTTGACAATGTTCCTATTTTGTGCTTCCTGACCGCACCTGTCCGCGGCGTCCCGGGAGCGATCCCGGGGCGTCCTTCGGGGAC
>NZ_JBEPLA010000020.1:0-71193 GCF_040545035.1 Methylobacterium sp. 1973 | reverse complement strand
GATCTGCTCTTCGCTGAACCGGCTCTTCTTCATCGTCCGTCTCCTGATCGACGGACTCTAGCTTCAGAATGAGGGCAGACCAGGGGGCAAGGTCAAGATCGCCGGGGCGTTGAACGGCCGCTCGGTCTTCCTGCATGGTTCCCGACGTCGTTCCGGCCAGCTTGAAGAGTGCCAGCACCGAGTCAGGGGCGTGGCTCGACGGGCGCCTTCGGCTTGTTTGCTCTGCTGCACTTTGCGTGAAACGCGCGATCGGCAAGGACCCGATCTTCGTCGCCTCGACCTTGCTCGTGAACGGCCGGTCACCAAGGCGGGTAAACTCGAACTCTCCGTATCGGTCCGCCAGCAGATCGCGCCAGACCTTGAACCTGTTCGCAGGCGGCAGCGTAGCTGTAGAATGAAGAAGATGCATCGACAGGTCTTGTGCTCACCGCCCGCTGAGGCATGTGCCATCACCGACGTTGAATGGTCGTCGTCACCTGGACACAACACCTCAGCTGATATCTATGACGATCGTATACAATCTTCAGAAATGGTGTCCATAGCGCCGCCATTCTGTGAACGGGAAGTCGCACCCAGCTGCGTCCGCGTATGGGAATTTATCTCGGCCGGTTGAGTGACCGGGTTGGGTCGCTACCGGAACGGCGGTAGGGAGTGGTCTGGAGACGGTCTGCTTCTACCGCAGATTGGGCCAATGTGCTGGTTCGGAGTCGGGAGCCGATCGACGACTTGCTCCGCCCGGGCGATAGAAGGCGCAGGGATTCTCCGAAGATGGTCCGGTCTGTGCTTGCCCCGGCTGGCCACCCGATCGTGCCGGTCCCTGTCGTCGCTGGGCGCGCGGACGGACGATGGGTTTGCCCCGATGGAAGGGCGGCGCCCCTTTTTTCCACCCCGGTTCCCCCATGCCCGAATGCCTCGTCTTCCGCGTGCCCGCGCAGCATCCCGCCGACGTCTCCGAGGTGATGGGCCTCGTCGCTTCCGGGGCGGTGGACGTGACCGAGATCGTCGCGATCTTCGGCAAGACCGAGGGCAACGGCTGCGTGAATGACTTCACCCGACAGCTTGCGGTGATGGCCCTGGAGACGGCGCTCGCCACCGCCCTCGGCTGCACGGCGGCGGAGGTCGGAGCGCGGATCGCCCTCGTCATGTCCGGCGGCACCGAAGGCGGGCTGTCGCCGCACTTCCTCGTCCTCGCCCGGCGTGAAGGCCCCGCGGTGCCGGAGGGCAAGGCGCTCGCCATCGGCACGGCCTTCACGCAGGAGTTCCGGGCAGAGGCGATCGGCCGGATGGCGCAGGTCGAGGCGACTGCGGCGGCGGTCGGCCGGGCCATGGCAGAGGCGGGGCTCACCGATCCCGCCGACGTGCATTTCGTGCAGGTGAAGTGCCCGCTCCTGACGAGCGCTCGGATCGCCGAGGCGGCCGCCCGGGGCCACGGCGTTGTCACACACGACACCTACGCCTCGATGGGCTTATCCCGCGGCGCCTCGGCGCTCGGCATCGCCCTCGCCCTCGGTGAGGTCGACCGCGAACATCTCACGGATTCCGCCATCGGCACCCGACGCGATCTTTTCTCCGGCCGCGCCAGCTGCTCGGCGGGGATCGAGCTGATGCGCAACGAGATCATCGTGCTCGGCAACTCCCAGGGCTGGACCGGCCCGCTCGCCATCGCCCACCGGGTCATGGACGACGGCATCGACCTGCCCGCGATTCGGGGGGTGCTCACAGACCTCGGCTTCCTGGAAGCGGGGCAGTTGCCGCCTCATGAGTCGGAGCGCGTGATCGCCCTGCTCGCCAAGGCCGAGCCCTCCCATGACGGCCTGATCCGGGGACGGCGCCACATCATGAACGACGACAGCGATATCAACGCCACCCGGCACGCCCGCGCCTTGGTCGGCGGCGTGGCCGCCGCGTCGATCGGCCGGACGGACCTGTTCGTCTCCGGCGGCGCTGAGCATCAGGGGCCGGATGGCGGCGGGCCGGTAGCGGTCATCGCCCGCGTGAGGGACTGAAGCCGTGCGCGGGGCCGCAGAAGTGCGTCCGCTCTGCCGAGGGCCGTTCGCCAAAGCAAGCTGGTAGCCCTCGGCCAGCTCCCGCGGCGCCAACGCGCCTCCGAGTGCCTTCGATCGGTGGACGGCAGTCCTTCGGCTTCAGGGCAAGGACGCATCGAAAGCTGACGTTGATGGGCGATGTTGCCGTCCCGAAAACATTGAGAATCGGAAGGCAACACATTCACTCAATCCAACTGTGACGATGCCGTGAGACGCGCAATGACTGGATCGGCGATCAGCCGGGAGGGTGCCCGGGAAGACGGCAAACCCTGTGCCGGATTGCAGCTTCGACTTAGCGCTAACGCTGCAATCCATCGAAGCTGGCAACCAGCGCGTCGATGAAGACTCGCACCTTGGCCGACAAGCTGCGGTGGCTCGGGTAGATCGCGTGAATCACGGTCTCGATGCCCTCGGCGGTGGGCCATAGCCGAACCAGCCGGCCGTCCGCGACGTACGGCCTCGCAAGGAAATCGGGCAGGTACGCGATGCCGGCGCCGCCCAGTACCACTGGCAGCAGAGCCGCGGAGTCGGAGATGGCAACGGCCGGCGACAGCTCGATGCGTCTGGCGTCGCCGGTCGCATTGTCCTTGTAGGCCATGGCCCGGTCTCCGTATCCGATCAGCGTGTGGTCGGTGAGGTCCGCGGCGTGAGCGGGCGTCCCGCGCGCCGCGAGGTAGCCGGGGCTGGCGCAGAGCCATGCCTCCGAGACCAGCAGCCGGCGGGCGATCAGGTCGCTGTCTACGAGCGGTCCCACCCGGATCAGCAGGTCGGCCGTCTCGGCCGGCATGTCGACGAAGCGGTTCTCGACCGCCAGCATCACGCGGACCTGGGGATAGGCGGCCATGAACCCCGGCAGCATGGGAGCGACCAGTGCGGTCGCGACCGTGAAAGGCAGGCTGACCCGCAGCGTACCGGCCGGAACGCCACCCAGCCCTTCGAGTGCCGTGCCTGCCTCGTCCACGTCGGCCAGGATGCGGAGCGCGTGCGGCCGAAACAGCGTGCCGGCGTCGGTCAGCCGCAAATGCCGCGTCGAGCGGTCCATCAGCACCACGCCGAGATCGCGCTCCAGCCGTGCGAGCGCGCGGCTGACCCCCGACTTCGGCAGGCCGAGCGCGCGCGCCGCGGCCGACACGCTCATCAGGTCGGTGATGCGCACGAACGCGCGCAGGTCGGAGAGCTGCATTGTCGTTCCACCTTTTGCAACACCCTGTCCCATCTCGCCCAGCTAATCGCAGGAGAGCGCAACGCCTATTCACCTGATCGGCGAGCGGATGGAGGAATGAGTGGTGGATGGCGCGCAGACCCAGCACTTGGTGGTCGTGGCAGGAGCCACCGGCGATCTCGGCACCCGGATCGTCAAGGCACTGACGGCCAAGGGTAGGCCGGTACGGGCGCTGGTGCGCCGGCCGGCCGATGAGCTGGCCCGCGGCAACGTCGAGCAAGTCTCCGTGGATTTCGGAAACGGTGTTGCGCTGACTCACGCCGTCTCCGGCGCCGCGTGCGTCGTGTCTGCGCTGAACGGTACCGCGCCGGTGATCCTCGACACGCAAGGGCAACTGCTCGACGCGGCGGTGGCAGCCGGCGTGCCGCGCTTCATCCCGTCCGACTTCTGCCTGGACTATCTGACAACCCGGCCGGGCGACAATCGCAACATGGACCTGCGACGCCAATTCGCGGCCCGCCTCGATGCGGCACGGATCCGTGCGACCTCGATACTCAACGGGCCGTTCGCCGACCTCCTTGAGGGTCAGGCTCCTATCGTGCTGCACCGCTTTCGCCGCGTCCTCTTCTGGGGCGATGCCGACCAGGTGTTCGACTTCACCGCCAAGGACGACGTCGCCGCCTACACCGCGGACGCGGCGCTCGACCCTGCCGCGCCCCGCCATCTGCGCATCTCGGGCGATCAGATCAGCCCGCGCGGGCTGGCCGAGCTGCTGACCAGCCTGGAAGGCCGGCGCTGGCGGCTGCTGCGCGCCGGCGGCATCGGTCGCCTGAGCGCGATCATAGCCGTCGCGCGCGCGCTGACCCCGGAGACCGACGCGCCGTTCCCGGCGTGGCAGGGGATGCAATACCTGCGCGACATGTCGACCGGACGCGGCAAGCTGCACGGCTTCGACAACGCCCGCTACGGCAAGACCGATTGGACCAGCGCCGCAGCCGTCCTCGCCCCCACGATCCGCTGAGCATCGACCCGCCAAGGGAAAGCCATGCCATGACCGACGCTATCACTCCCTTCCCGATCCGGGTCGCCGACGCCGACCTGACCGACCTGTCCGACCGCCTCGCCCGCACCCGCTGGCCCGATGCCGGCACCGTCACCGACGGGAGCCAAGGTCCGACCGTGCACGCCATCCGCCGTCTGGTCGGCCGCTGGCACGATGGCTACGATTGGCGGGTGGCAGAAGCCCTCATCAACGGCTGGGGCAGCAGCCGCACCGTTATCGACGGCCTCGGCATCCACTTCCTGCATGTCCGCTCGCCCGAGCCCGATGCCCAACCGCTCTTGCTGGCGCATGGCTGGCCAGGCTCGATCCTGGAGTTCCGCGACGTGATCGGGCCGCTGACCGACCCTGCGGCGCATGGCGGAAATCCGCGGTGTGCGTTCCACCTCGTGATCCCGTCGATGCCGGGGTTCGGATTCTCCGACAAGCCGACCGGGCCAGGTTGGAACGTCGGCCGCGTCGCTGGCGCCTATGTCGAGCTGATGCAGAGGCTGGGCTATGGCGACCGGTGGTTCGCCCAGGGCGGCGATTGGGGTGCGGCCGTGGTGACGGTGCTGGCGCACATGCGCGCGCCCGGCCTCACCGGCATCCACCTGAATATGGTCATGTTCCAGCCGACCGAGGACGAGATCGCGGACGCGACGCCGGAGGAGCAGGCGATGCTGTCCGGCATGGCGCGATACGACCGGGTGCAGTCGGGTTACATGAAGCTGCAGAACACGCGTCCGCAGTCGGTCGGATTTGCGCTGGCGGACTCGCCGGTGGGGCTGGCGGCCTGGATCTACGCGCTGTTTCAGGACGTGACCGACAGCGGCGGCGAGCCCGAGCGCGTGATCCCGCTGGACCACATGCTCGACGACATCATGCTCTACTGGCTGCCGAACGCCGGAGCCAGCTCGGCGCGGTTCTATTGGGACAACGCGCAAGGCCAAGCGGGTATGCCGAGCGAACCCATGCCGCTGCCAGCCGGCGTCAGTGTGTTCCCCGGTGAGGTGATGCGGCTGTCACGGCGCTGGGCGGAAAAGCGTTTCGTGGACCTGCGTCATTACAACCGGCCCCCAAGGGGCGGACATTTCGCGGCGATGGAGAACCCTTCGGCCTTGGTCGCAGATGTGCGCGCGACGTTCGCGAAGGTCGGATAGTTCCAGGTGGCTCGGCCTCCACGCGAGGTCATCATCGTGGTCCAGTGCACGTCCGCATCCCCGTCTGATGCGTCCGATCTCTGTCCGCTTCGAACTTGCGTCGCCCAGCACCGAGAAGGACCGCTTTCGGGACGTAGCAACGGCTGTCGGGACGGTCGATATGGGTCGTTTGGAGACGGTCCGTTTTGGACGAAAATGTAGGAAGTAGATGCCCCACGGCATCCAATCGACCGCGATCGGTGTTGGTGAGGTCGGCAGCAGCCTTTCTCAGAAGCGCAGCTGCATCCGAGCAGTCCCCGCATGCGAGAGGAAGTGGTCTCCGACTTGACCTTGATACTCGCCGGTCACCTCGATGCCGCCACCGAGGCTGACCTGAAAACCCAGCCCCACTTCGCCGAGGCGATCGGGGATCGATGATTCTGTAGCGAACAGGCCCAGCGCGCCGGTCCCGTTAAAGCTCGCCTTACCGGTGAAATGGTCGTCCGACAGGAGTGTCACGCCAAGGGTGCCGTAGGGGCGGACCCAGCGCCCCCCGTCGAGGTCGATCCGGCCGCCGATCTCCATCATCGGGCTGAATGCCACCAGCGTCTTGGCCACCGGCCGCATGTCGAGGTTGAAGCCCGGCGCCCCGGTCTCGGAATAGGCGGGGCTGTAGCTGTAGAGCAGGTCCAGATCCGCGTAGGGCTTGAGATACCAGTCGCCGAACAAGACTTGGTAGCTCGCCCGCAGCCGACCGCCCGCGGTGAGGATCCCGGACTTGCTGCGCGCCGTGGCGGTAGCGCCACCAAAATCGATCAGGCGTTTGTTGTCGGCCCAGGAATAACCAAGATTGGCCGAAGCCGCGAGCAGCCAGGGGCCAATCTGGTGCTTGAGCGCCGCAGAGACATCGGCGGCATCGCTCGTCGTCCCGGTGATCCGGTCGGGGTCGCTCTGGATCGCCCGTGTGTAGGCGCCCGTGAGGCCGAAGAACCAGTCCGGGGCGAACTCGGTCTGAAGTCCGCTTTGGTAGCTGAGGGCGGTCTGACGGTAGCCAACGTCGTCCGCGGTGGCGGATTGGGTCGTGTGAGCGCTGGTGATGCGCCCCCAGACGCATTCACCCTCACGCAGGAGCGTACCGGTTCCCGTGAACGCCGGGCAACTCATGGCGCGCTGGAGACCCTTGCGGGTATCGAGCGTCCGGTCGGTCAGGTTGTCCTGGTTGGATTCTGGCTTCAACTCGTCCAGGGCGGCGGCATAGGCCTTCGAGCTGTCGACGGAGAGGAAGCGTCCGTAGAGCGTGCCCAGCTTCGTCGTGTTTCCATCCCAGGCATCCTGCAGGCCTTGCGCCACGCTGCGCTGGTCCTCGGTCAGGGTCACGCCGACCGGCGCCGTGAAATGAGCCTGCGGCACCAGCGCGATGCTGTTCCCCGTCGAGACGATCGTCCAGGAGATTGGGATGGCCCCCGAGTTGATGCTGCTTCCGGTGGCGCTGGCGCCGACGTTCTCCACTTGGCCGGCCCTGAGGAAAGTGTAGCGGCCGGGCGAGAGACCATCGATCACGTGCGGCTCGACCACGCCCCTCAGGGAGGCAGTGCCGGTGACGGTCAGAAGATCGTTCCGCAAGGCGGGATCTGTCGCCAGCGGTGCGATATCGACCAACAGGCGCCCGGACTCGGTCTGCTCGAAATTGCCGGTTATCGTCGCCCGGGCGACTTTGCCGACCCCGCCGATGTCGAGGATGGCGCCGTTGCGCAGGCGGCCGCCATCTCCCAGGGCGATGACACCGTCAAGACCGGTGCGCAGGATCGCCGAAGCTGCGCCGTCGAATCCGTTGTCGAACAGGACGCGACCCGTCTGCCCTCCGCCTGTGAGGTCGACATCGCCGATCAGCGTACCGCGATTGGTGATCGTGCCGGTGGTGAACGCGCCGACGATCGCCCGGCCCGAGGCGGCGCTGACCACGGCGCCCTCCTCGATGGCGATCCTATTGTCGTGCCCACCCTCGACGCGCATCGCCGCGCCCGCGCCGCTGCCGCCAGTGACGAGGCCGCTGACCCGGATGACGATCTTGCCGCTGCGGCTCGGATCGGGCTCGAGGCTACCATCGGTCCGCTGGACGCCGGATTGTGCCAGGATCGCGTGGGCGTCCAGGCCGGACGCGATGATCGACCCGGCCGACTCGATGGAGATATCGCCGCCGCTCCCGGTTACGGCGCGGCTTCGCACGGGCTGCATCGCCGTCTCGCCGGACAGGCCGACGAGGAGCCCGCCACCTCCGCCGAGGCTCTGAGCGACGATGCCGTGGGATTGCGTGCCCGCGGTGCGGATGACGGAGCCCTGCTCCAGGCTGACCCTGATCGCACCGCCGGAGCCGCTACTGCCGTCCGCCAGTCCGTAGGGGATCGCGTAGCCCATGGCCTGATGGGCGCCGCCGTAGCCGCCGCCACCGCCGATCGACTGCAAGAGCAGGGCCGGTGCCGCGTCGCCGGTGGTCAGGATCTGCGCGCTCGCCCCCATCCTGACCTGGATCGAACCGCCATCGCCAGCGGCACCGCCCGTGCCGCCCAGCCCGAACGTATATTTATGGCCGCCCGGTCCCGCCGCCACGGAGGCGAGCCCGCCGCCGCCGCCGATGCTCTGGGCCAGGATGCCGACCGCGCCGAAGCCGCTCGTGGCGACCGTGCCGTCCTGAACGATCCGCACGGTGCCGCCATTGCCCGCCATGGCTCCGGAGCCGCCGAGCGTCAGGCTGCCGGACTTGGCCGAGACGGAGGCAGGATCCTCCGGCGGTGCGATCTGTACGATGTCGAGCGCTGCGAGCAGCGCATCCGTCAGCGCCTTGGCATCGCTCTTCGTGTCATCCTTGGCGCCACTCTTGGCGTCGCTCCCGGAGCCGTCCTTGGTCGTGCCATCGTCAGCCGCGTCGTCGCCAGCCGGTGCGGCGAAGCTGCCGCCGCCGCCGCCGATGCTCTGAGCGACAACGGCATGCGCCTCGATCCCGGCCGTCGCGACGGTGCCGCGGTTTTCGATCGTGACGTCGCCGCCATGCGCGCCGACACCGCCGCGGCCGCCGACGTTCAGATTGAGTGTCAAACCCTTGTTGACTTGGCTGTCGACGCTGGCGCCGACACCGGTCCCGCCGCCGCCGCCGATGCTCTGCGCGTAGAGGCCGTAGGCTGCATTGCCCTCTGTAGCGACCGTACCGAGGTTGAGGATCCCGACGGGACCGCCAGTATTGCCCGTGCCGCCCGAGCCGCCGACGGTCGCCGCGATGTTGGTCGCATTGGTGGCCTGTGCGAACGAAACGCCGCCCTGGCCGCCGCCGCCGCCGATGCTCTGCGCCATGATCCCGTGAGCGGAGGCTCCAAGGGTCGTGATCGTCCCCTCGTTCTTGACGTTGACCTCGCCACCGGAGCCTCCGCTTGCCCCGTCGCCGCCGAGAGCCAAAGTTGCCGAGATATTGGGCAGCTTGGTCCCGGTCTTCTTCTGTGTGTCCAGGTAGTTTGAGATGCCGGTCGAGTAGGATTTCAGCGACTTGCCGAAATCCGATTTCTTCAGCTTGTCAGCGAGCCCCTTGTAGGTGTCGCTGGCCTTGATGTCCTTGAGGAATTGTTCAAGCGATTTCTTGTCGTCCTTGTTATTTTTGTCGGCGGCCCACTTCTGATACGCTTCGACGCCGATCGCCTGCTTGATCTGCTGCCAGATCTCCCCGACGGCGTCAGGCGCGACATCCGTTCCGGCCGCGAGGCTGCCCCCCGTACCGCCGCCGCCGCCGATGCTCTGGGCAAGGATCCCGTGTGCGCCGTCACCCGAGGTCGCGACCGTGCCGGTCGCGGCGTTGACGACAGCCACTGGGCCGCCCGTGCTACCGGTCCCGCCGGATCCGCCAAGCTGTCGGGTGATTTTGAACGTACCCGTGGCGGCACCCGACACCTCGCCGCCGTTGCCGCCGCCGCCGCCGATGCTCTGGGCCTGGATGCCGGTCGCGTTCGAACCGCCGGTCAAGACCGTGCCTTCGTTCGTGACCTGGACGGTACCGCCGCGGTTGCCGACGCCGCCTGAGCCGCCAACGGTATCGCTCACCGACAGGGTGTCGGCGATCGGGAGCTTGCCGAGAACTTCGTTGAGGGTCTTGTCGAAGGAGACTCCGGACGTCGCGACTGCCGAGGCCGGCCCGGCATTACCACCGCCGCCGCCGACGCTCAGCGCGAGGACGCCGATCGCGGCGTCGCCTCCGGTCATGACGCGACCCGTCTGAGTGACGGTCACGTCGCCGCCGGTACCACCGCCTCCACCCTCCCCACCGCTCCGATCGCGGTTCTTCCCGCCGATGCCCCGGGTGATGGCGATGTTCTGGCGCAGGCTCAAGGTGTTGCTCGTCGCGGTCGCGCCACCGCCGGTTCCGCCGCCGCCACCGATGCTCAGGGCCTCGATGCCGGACGCGCCGTCGCCGGAGGTCCGCACGGTCCCGCGATTGGTGATGGTAGCGCTGCCGCCGTTGCCGCCGCCGCCGCCCGTGCCGCCGAGGATCGTGGTGGCAGCCACAGCCATCTGCTGCGGCGGTGCGACGGCCAGCGCGTAGGCCGTCGCGTTGCCGCCGATTCCGCCGCCGCCGCCAACGCTGAGGGCGAGGAGGCCGGTCGCCCCATCGCCGTAAGTGGTAACGAGGCCGGTGTTGGCGACACGCGCTGCGCCGCCCGCGCCACCATCCCCTCCCGAACCGCCGATCGCGGTGGAGAACGCGAAGCTCGGCAGCGCCTTGCCGGTCGGGGTCACGAGGGGTGCCGTGATCGCTTGCGCGTTGGCCAGGCCGCCCACGCCGCCGCCGCCGCCGATGCTGAGCGCCGCGAGGCCGTCCGCGCCGAGGCCGACGGTCGTGACCGTGCTGCCGCTCTCGATGACGGCGGAGCCGCCCTGTCCGCCTCGGCCTCCGCTCCCGCCGATCGCCCACGACGCCGAAAGCCCTACACCCACCGCCTTGGTCCTGGCCTCGCCGCCGGCACCGCCGCCGCCGCCGATGCTCTGAACCAGCACGGCCGTCGCGCCGTCACCGCCGGTCTCGACCGTACCGCCGACGCCCGTGAAGCGGGCGAGGCCGCCATCGCCGCCGCCGCCGCCGCTGCCGCCCAGGCCGACAGAGAAGAAGGCATTCGCCGTGAACGCGTCGCCGCCGATGCCGCCGCTGCCGCCGATGCTCTGGACGAGGGCGCCGTATGCAGCGTCACCCGCGGTCACGATCCTGCCGCCGGCATCGACGATCTCGGCGGTGGCGCCTCTCCCCCCGGTGCCGCCGGTACCGCCGGTGGAGAACCACAGCGTCCTGCCCCCGGCACCGCCGCCATTTGCCTCGGACCTCACGGCCAGGGGCGAGAGGGGCAGGGCCGTGTCGGCGCTGCCGCCACCGATGCTCTGCGCGACCAGACCGATCGCCCCGGTACCGCCGGTCGTCACGGTGCCGCTGTTGGTCAATGTCACCGATCCGCCCGTGGCGGCATCCCCACCCTTGCCGCCGCCGAAGATGCCGTCGCCGCCCCTGCCGCCGGGGCCGCCGACCGACTGCGCAACGATGCCCAGGGCATAATCGCCCTGCGTGACCACGGTGCCGCGCTGGATCACCGTGACGGTGCCGCCGTCGCCGCCTCGGGCTCCATCCCGTCCACCTGCATCGCCCTGGCTTCCGCCTCGACCGCCGATGCTCTGGACGAGGGCGCCGAAGGCATAGTCGCCAGCCGTCCTGATCGTGCCGGCCATGTCGAGGCGCGCAGGGCCACCGATGCCGCCCTGCGTCACCTCGGGTTTGCTGTAGGCGGTTCCTGTTCCGCGGTTGCCGCCCGCGCCGCCGATGGACTCGACGATCGCCGCAGTAGCACCGGCACCGTCGGTGCTCACCTGCCCGGACGGCGTCACGACGAGCGAGGCCGACCCGCCGGTCCCGCCCTTCCGGAACGCAGTCTGGTCGGCGGCAACCCCGCCTGAGCCGGCATTTCCCCCGGTGGCGCTCACTCGCACGCCAAGGAAGGCTTGCCCCACGGTCGAGACCATGGACGAAACGGTGAGCGCAACTGGGCCGGCATCTCCGCCGCCGCCGAAGTTCGTGAGGGCGAATCCGCCATCCCCGCCCCGGGAAAAAACGAGGAACCGGGGAATGGGCTTGAACTCCGGCCGAGCGCCGCTGCTGACTTGGTCGCCCAGTCCGGCGACGTCCTCCAACAACGTTACCGAGACGGCACCGCCGGCGCCTCCGTTGGCGCCGAAAACCGAACCGAGGCCAAAATCGTCGCCTCGTCCACCGCGTCCGCCCTTCGAGCCAATTTGGAGCGTCACGGCGGGATCAAGCCCGGCGGCTGCGGTATCGACATCGATCAAGGTCAGATCGCCGCCAGCCTGGCCGGGCGTGGCAGAAGTGTTCCGGCCAATGATGACGACTTTGCCATCCCGGCCATCTGCGCCGATGACCACTTGGGGTTGGGATTGCTCGGCGGCGTGCGCAGAGAAGCTGACGATCAATGCCAGGGTGGCGGTGGCCGTAACCAGAAATCGTTCGCGGCTACGGACCGTCCCGTGGCAAATCACAACAGATGGCTGACCTGACAGAGACGGCATCGAGAAAAGGCTCTTTGCTCGCACGGATCCGCACATCTGCGCAGCCCTCAGCGAGAGGGTTGGGGTCATCGGTGCACGGATTGCCCGTCATCGAGGCCGCCCAATTCGACGAATGTTTTCCTCAAAGATGGTTAACAAAATCTTTACGACAGACCCATTCCCGTAAGCCTGGCAGAACATCTTCAGGGCGGCCATCGATTAAAGGCTGTACAATTCGACATCGACGCAATGATGGAGAACAATTCCGAATATCAATTGCTGACCGGGCAGGGACAAGGCGCGGTCTGACATCAACGGGGAGGCTGGGTCGATAGTGGCCATTTGCTACCGCGTTGAGCTTCATCTCATACGCGCGCGTTATTCGAACGGTTGGCTGGGATCGCGATCGGAACTGGATTCTCCATCCGGAAGCGGACCTTCCGCATGCGACCCAACCCGGGCACTTGGACCGTCGTTTGCGGTTCTCCAAAGCGGCCGCTGGTCACTCAGGAAATCAGCCGATCAGCCAAGGCTGCAGCTTCGACTGCGTCGATCCATGCACTCTTGCATGCGCCATACGCGTGAGAGTTTTCGGGGTGAAGCGCTCGGCACCTGACTTTCTCATGCGCATAGGATGCGACGAGGTCTGGTCTCTTCCGAAGGTAGTCGCGAAAGACGAGGTGGCGCTCGATATCGGGAGATCCCTTGGCGAAGCAGTGCAGTTGTACGAGCCGCCGCCCAGAATGGCACTCGTCCTTCGTCGCGTAGCGCCGCCCCGGCAGTCCGAACTCGCCCCACCATGCGAAGCCGACTGCTTCGAGGTCATTTCTGCGCCGATCCAGGTCATGGAGGTCGCCGACGACCGGCATGAGATCCAAAATGGGCTTTGCTGCCAGACCTGGGATAGCGGTCGATCCGATATGGTGGACGGCAAGTAAGATTGGATTGAGCGCGATGCGCAGGATCGCGGCCTGCGCCTCAGCCGCTTCTGACCAGCAGGGGTTGTGTTCGGCCAACTCGACCTTGAATGGGGGCGGCATCAGATGTTCAACAACGTGCGCCCGCGCGCGGCGTCGATGACCACATGTGCGGGAACGTTGATCCATGCGTCACCGCTTAGGTCGGCCCCTGCTTCCAGCCAATCGCCCACGATATGGTAGCCCAGGGTGTAGCCGAGCCAGCGCGGATACCGTCCCCCGAGGCCGAAGAACCACGCACGGTGGTCGTGCCCGTTGCCGACGAGCGTCGCGTTGTCCGGCAAGTTGGCCGCGAGCACCTCGTTGGTGACGGCACATTCCCACGGCTCGGGCTGCGAGGTGAACAGGCGGCTCACGAACTGCCCCGCCAAGCCCTCGCTCACCAGGGCCTCACCCAGCGTCCAGCCGTAGCCGGGTCCAGCCATGCGCAAGCAGTGGTGGGCCTCGTGCGCCACAGTCCGGCGCAGGTCCCCATTACGCAGCGCGCGTGAGAAGTTGGGGTTGTCGGGGTCGATAGTCAGGGAGAACAGGCCAGGTCGCATCGCCAGTCCCGTCGTGCCAGTCTCCGGGATCACCGCGCCGGGCAGGCGTTGCACGAGAATGTCGAGCGGCGACACCGGCAAGACGCCCGCTATAGCCTTTCGAGCGATCTCGACCTCTTCGGCGATGGTGCTACGCCAGGGATCCAGATCGCCGGACGCCTCAAGCCAATGTAGCCGCCACGTCATCCTGAACCTCGTCGGGCCCCTTAGCCTCATCCTGCCGTTGGTGGCAGGACGGGACAACCCGCCTACGTCTTGGAGATGGGCGCGGCGGCGACGTCCGCTTCACGCCATTGTCGCCCGACAGCGGACCGGCAGAAATCCACCCAAAGCACTCGGCCGCGTGCTCAAGGAGCGGTTCAGACGTAGGCGACCGGCAACTCGCCGACCTGCGTCGTGTAGCGCGGCGTGCGCATCTCGAACTTCGTGTTCCAGTCGCGCCGGCTCACCAGCCCCGCGCGCGCCGGCACCACGGCGCCGCGGCCCCAGCGCGCGTTGCACGCGTCCATCGCCGCCATGAGCGGGCCCGACCGCTCCCGGTCCAGCCCGCCGATCAGCGCCCGCGGGCTGTGGGACAGCGGCACGAGGTCGTTCGTCACGAGCCCGGCCTTGCTGTACCGCCACGGCCGTTCGCCCGGCTCGCGCCAGGTCTTCGCCACCCCGTGCCGCGCGGCCTTGATCAGCGCCAGCGTGTCCGAGCTGTGCTCCGGCAAGCGCATTGTGGTCGAGATCGAGCGCATCGGCTCGTCGCGGTCGTGCTCGCTCGTGTGGTAGAAGATCGTCACATGGTTGGTGCCGAGACCCTCGCGCCGCAGCTTCTCGCCGAGCCGCGTCGCGTGCGCCGCCACCGCCTCCTCCAGCACCGCCCGCTCGGTGATTCGGCTGGAGAACGAGCGCGTCACCGCGCAGCCCTTCCGCCGCGCCGGCACCATCTCCAGTGGCAGGCAGGCCGCACCACGCAATTCGTAGATGATCCGCTCGCCCACCACGGTCAGGCCCTTGCGCACCGGCCGCGGGTCGAGGTCGCGCAGGTCCGCGACGCTCTCGACGCCCATCGCCTGGAGCTTGGCGAGCGAGGCCCGGCCGATGCCCCAGACCTCGCCGACGTCGATCCGGCACAGCCAATGCGCGTAGGCCGTCGGGTCGGTCAGGTCGCAGACGCCGCCGAGATCCGGCACGGTCTTGGCGATGTGGTTGGCGAGCTTGGCCAGCGTCTTGGTCGGGCCGATGCCGACGCAGGTCGGGATCCCGGTCCAGGCCCGCACCGTGGTGCGCAGGTCCCGCGCCAGCTCGACCCGCAGGCCCGGCGCCACGTCGGTGAGGTTCAGGAAGCTCTCGTCGATGGAGTAGATCTCCACCTGCGGGCTGAACTGCCGGTAGACCGCGTTGGTCCGGCCCGACATGTCGCCGTAGAGCGTGTAGTTCGACGAGAACACCCGTACGCCCTGGGCGCGGCACAGGTCGCGGATCTTGAAGAACGGATCGCCCATCTTGATGCCGAGCGCCTTGGCCTCGCTGGTCCGGGCGATGGCGCAGCCGTCGTTGTTCGAGAGCACGATCACCGGCACGGCGGCGAGCTTCGGGTCGAACACCCGCTCGCACGAGCAGTAGAAGCTGTTGCCGTCGATCAGCGCCACGGCGCGGCCGCCGCCGATCCGGTCGCGCCGGCGCGCCTCCGGCGTGCTCACGAGACCTGCCCGCGGGCGACGTGCCAGCGGATCGAGAAGCGCACCACGCCCCAGATCACGCCCTCGCCGAGTTCCTCGACCGCGAAGGCCGGCAGGTCCGGGTTGCAGAAGGCGAGCCGGGCGGTGTTGCCGTCGATCACGAGGCGCTTGCAGCTCATCTGGCCGTCGACCGCCGCCACGACGATGCTGCCATGGCCGGCCGTGAGGCTGCGGTCGACGCAGGCGAGGTCGCGGTCATAGATGCCGGCGCCCTCCATGGACGAGCCACTGATCCGCCACAGGAAGGTGGCGGGCGGGTTCGGCACGAGCCAGCGCGGCAGCTCCAGCGCGCCCTCCAGGAAATCGTCGGCCGGCGACGGGAAGCCGGCGCACAGCGCCTGCCCGATCAGGGGCACGCGGACGGCGTCGGGACTCCCGAGCAGCAACGCGTCGATCGGGTGGATCGGCACGGGGCTCAGGCCGTCCCGGCGTGGCATCGTGCGTATCCGCGGGAGATCAGCCGGCCCTGGGCGAGCACGCGCGCTTCGGCGTCTCGCAGGTCGGTGAGCGCATCCTCCACCGCCCGAACGAGGGCGGCCCAGGCATCGCCGGAGGCGGCCCGGTGATAGGCCAGGGCGATCACCTCGGCCTCGGACAGACGGATCTCCACAGGCGGTTCGTGCCGTTGGGCATGCATCCGGATCACAACCTCGACTAGAACATATCGGGAACAAAGCCCGATGGTGGGGCGTGGTTCAATGGCCGTGTCGGATCCCGCGGAGATCGCAGTGGGCACGTGTGGAGAGGTCGGGAAAACGCCAATGCCGCGGAGGCTTTATCGCTTCCACTGCCTGGGAGGCGGTGATGTCGTGTTCGACCTGCAGGGGCGGTGGCTGTCGAGCATCCGCGAGATCCGGCAGCACGCGGACCGGGTGGCGCTGGGCCTGATGGACGGGGTCGGCTGCGAGGACTGGACCGTGTGGTCGGTGGACGTGCGCGATGCCGCAGGCCGGCCCGTGCTGTTCCGCGCGTTCACTGCGGTACGGGTCGGCGGCAAGTCGGCGTAAGGACGGGAGCCGCACCATGGCGATGACGACCAGCTTCGTGGTGCAGCCGTTCGAGATCCACCGCAAGCGCCTGCGCCCGGCCCGCCAGGAGCCGGCGCAGACGGAGAGCGGCGCGCTGAAGAAGGCCGAGACCCTGGCTAGGCGGATGCCGGGTGCGGCGGCGCTGAAGGTGGTGGCCGACGACGAGACCGGCGAGCTGGAGGGCGTCACGATCCTCGGCCAGTGGGGCGAGGTGCCGGACGACTTCGCCGAGAGCCTGCAGGGCTGAGCGTCAGCCGCGCCGCTTGGCGGCGAACTCCCGGACCGGCGGGCCCCAGGTCTGACCCGGCTTGGTCCGGCAGCCGGAGAACCGGTCGAACACGATCCGGTTGGGCTCGACGCCGACGGTCCGGCTAGCGTTGACCATCAGGGCGCCGGCCTACGTCACGCGCAGGACGCCGTGCTCCGGATGGACGCCGAAGAGCTGCGGCGCGGCCCAGCCGAGCCGATACGCAACGCGGCTCGTGATGCTGGATGCCCGGCGGCGGTTACCGAGCCGTTCGGTGTCGGCCGGAGGATGGTCCCGCGCAGGGATTCCGAGCACGAAAGAGCCCGCGCCGGCGAACCCGGCGGGCAGATGTCCGAAGGGACAGGGCGACACCCTATTGCGGGCGGAACAGGTCCGGGTGATCCTGCCTTTGCCAGTCGACGCACGATCGACGGCACGGGAGGTAAGCATGACGATCTTCCAGGTGAGGCAGAACAGCACGCGCGCGGTCCTCTGGACGGGACAGGCCGACACAGCGGATCGGGCATTGGAAGTCGCCGCCCAGGCCGCCGGTTATCACGGCTTCGAGGAGCTGCCCGAGACGGCGCGCGCCGATATGACGGCTGAGGCCGTGATCGTCTGAGCACGAGAAAAAGCCCCGTGCGGCGGGCCGGCGGGGTCGGCGCATTCGAGGGATATGGCCGGCTGGCAGACGCCGGACACGAAAAAACCGCCGCGGCCGGAGCCGGGCGGTTCGAGAGAGTCTACGCTTGGGGATTGGTCTACGCGCACGCGGCGGCACGGTTCCCGCGCCTAAATCGGCGAGCGGCGCCCCGGCCGAAACCAGGGTGCCCGGGGCAACGTGAACGTCTGCGTTTGCGGGTGCGAGACCCGCTCGGCCCCGCCCCGATCTGCTCACGGGGCGGGGGAGCGTCCGATCTCACCAGCGTGTGAGCCGAGCCGATACGCAACGCGGCTCGGCGGTAAGATGGCGAGTACCGGTTACCGAGCCGTGCTCGTGCCGGCTGCCGGCCAATCCCGCGCCGGGATTCCGCGCACGAAAAAGCCCGCGCCGGCGCGCCGGGCGGGCTTCTCAGGTCGGGCACCGAAAGGGGGGAAGTTCAGCCAAACCTCGGACCGAGGCCAGGCCGGACGCAGGGAAAGGAAAGCCCCGCTGACGGCAGTGAGTCGGAGAGCGAGGGAGCGGCATCCGCTCAGGCAAATCGAACCACCCACCGTTGAAAGCGTTCACGCCCCGCAACAACGGAGAGCACGACATGAAGGCGATCTCAGCGACCGTCCTTGGCCTGGCGCTACTCAGCGGAGCCGCTCCGGCCCTCGCGCAGCCATACGGCGGACGCGATTACGGCTACGATCGCGGCGACTACGGGCCCCGTGACCGAGGCTACGGAGATCGCGGCTACGGAGATCGCGGCTACGGCGACCGTGACCGCCGCGATTACGATCGGGATTACGACCGAGGCTCCCGGGGCGGGCGTGGCGACTACGCGTTCAACGAGGAAGAGTATCTGCGCTGCAATCCGGACGTGCGCCGAGCGGTCATTGGCCGAGCGATCAAGTCGGGTCTGGAACACTACCGCAAGGTCGGGATGGCCGAGGGCCGGAAGTTGACCTGCAATTAGGGCGCATTCGAAGAGCAGAGCAGACTGTGAGAACGCCCCGCGCGGCAATGCCGGCGGGGCTGAAGAAAACGCACGCAGATGATGGCGATGAGCGGCTACCTGCTGCTGCCGCCACCGCCGCCGCCCTGAGGAACGGCGCGCTCTGGCTGATTGGCATTCCCGGCGGAGGACGAGCTGTTCGACATCGTGTCGGCCGGCTGCCCGGTCGGCGAAGTCGTCACGGCGCCCGTGCTACCGGTCGTGCTGTTCTGCGGCGCAACCACGCCCGAAGTGCCAGGAGCGGAGGGCGCCACGGGAGTCGCCGCGGGAGCCTGCGCAGAGGCCCCGCCTGCGAGGAGGCTGAAAGCAGCGGCGGCTGCGAGAACGCGATGGCGCATGAGAACCTTCCTTTGCACTGAAGGCTGAGAAACGCGCTCGCTCGAGAGATAGTTCGATACTGACGAAGCCAGGGGGGCTCGAAAAAGCCCCGCGCGGCGGTGCCGGCGGGGCTGAGTGGATCCTGGGAGGAAGCTGAGCTCAGGCAAGCGGCGGGCCACCAGTACGAGAAAACCGCCGCGATCGGAGCCGAGCGGTTTGAGAGGGTCTACGCTTGGCGAATGTGGAGGCCGGCTCGACGCGGTGATGGCGGCGCGGTTCCGGTCACCGATCCGGCTCACCGCCCCGCCAGCCCGATCTTCGCCAGCACGATCCCCCCGAAGGCCAGCAGCGCCGCCGAGGCCAGCCCCCAGCCGATCTTGCGCAGATCCCGCACTTGCCCGGCGACCTCGGCCAGCCCCTTGGCGGCCTCCGCCTTTGCGCCGTCCACCGCCTTGTCGATCCGCCGCTCGATCTCGTCGCGCGCCACGAAGTGCTCGATGTCGCGCCGGTAGGCCACGCCCTCCAGCTTCTCGTCCATCCGGTCGAGCTTGCCCCCGAGCGCATCCATCTGCCGGCCGGTGGCCTCGACGCGCTCGATCAGGCGCCCGATCCATTCGGGCAGATGGTCGGCCATGGGTCCGGTCCTTCGCTCGCCGCGGCCCGGTCGCGCCGTCCGGGCCCGGGGCGGGGTCTCGTCCGTCATCGGGGTGCGCCCGCGGCCGCGAGGCTCAGCCCTTCGGCCCGAGCACCTGCGGCACGATCTTGTCCACCAAGCGGGCCAGCATGTAGGCGCCGATCCCGACGGTGAGCAGAGACCACAGCTCCGCCGGCACGCCCTTGAGCGCCGCCACAACCTCGACCTGCAGGCCGAGCATCGGCGCCACCACGCCCACCCAGGTGATCATCGCCAGCGCCCACAGCACGGTGATCGGCCGGGCGTTGCGGGCGAGCGGGCTCTCGGATCCCGCATCGGCCTTCATCACCTCGGCCATGGCCCGGCCGAGATCGTCCTGCTGCTCGATCAGGGCCTTCTGCAACTCCAGCTGGACCTGGAGCCGCTGGCCTTCGTCGGGCAGCACCTTCTGGAGGATCGGACCGAGCGCGCCGAGCAGCGCCGGCAGGAGGGCGAGGAACCCCATGGTCAGGCCCCCTTCTGCATGTTGCGGCGGACGGCTTCGCGCAGGCGCGGCCACCAAGCGGTCGATGGCGGCGGCGGGGCGGCCGGCGGCGGCGCGGCGGCGCACGCCGCCCGGAGGCAGGCGAGGAAGACGGCGTGATGGCCCGCGATCCGCGCGCCGTTCCGCGCGCCGTCGCCGTTGACGATGGCCCGCGCACCCTCCGGATCGTCGGTGCCGCCGTCGAAGTAGCGCGCGAGGGCATGGCCGGGGCGGAACAGGCCGTCGCGCGCGCCGACGATCAGGATCGCCGCGCTCGTCTCCGGCACGAGCGCCAGGTCCGGATCGCCGATGAGATCGAGGCCGAGCCGCCGGCCGAACCGCCGGTAATTGTCGAGCCAAGTGAGCTGGCTGGCGCCGCGGCCGTAATAGACCCGGCCGTCCACCGGCACGCCGTAGGGATGCCCGCGCCCGAGACCGGCCTCGCGGATCGACAGGTTCAGCCGGCATTCGTGCCAGGCGGTGGCCAGGGTGTAGGCGACGTGGCGGAGATCGGCGGGCCAGCCCAGGCGCTCCCAGGCGTCGAGGAGGCCGGTCAGCCCGTCGACCTCGGTCCGCGCGAGGGTGGCGCCGAGCAACCCCGTCGCGCGCAGCCGCGCGAAGAAGGTCGCCCGCACGAGGGGAGCGGTCATGTCGGCCTCACAAGGGTCCGGGTGGAGGGGAAGCGGCTACGTTAGGGCGAGGCTGACGCCCGCCTTGTTCGCGGCCTTGAGGGCGGTGGCGTCGGTGCGGCCCTGCGCCCCGGAGAAGCCGACCGCGATGCCGGCGCCGAAGGACAGGCCGAGACCCTTGAGGATCTGCTGGTAGGCCTCGGGCCAGACAATCTCGCCGCCCTGCACCCAGGGCATCGGCAGGCGGCCGTCCTCGCCGAGGATCGGCTTGATGGGGGCGCCGTCGATCGGCTTCAGGGCCAGGAGGTCGCCCGCGCGGGAGCGCTGCTTGAAGGTGGTCCAGGCGTCGAGGACGAGCACGTCCTCCAGGCCTATGCGCAGCCAGTCGGTCCAGGGGAGGACGCTGTCCGGTTTGGCGAAGAAGGCGGTGGTGGCCTACTTCATCCGCGCGGCTTGATCCTTCCGCGTCTCGATCATGAGCCGCAGCAGGTCGTCGCCGTCGGCGATCCGGCGTAGCTGGGCGAACGAGACCGGCTCTTAGAGCGCGGGACAAAACCGCAGCGAGCGGGTTTGGCGTGCATGGACGCTCTCGTAGCCGTAGCGCCCGTACCGGCGCGCCAGCTCCACGAGATCGGCGGTCAGCGCCGCCTCATCGTCTCTGCCCCGCGGCACCTTGCGCTGCGTCGAACGATGCTGACCGAGCGCACGGCACGCGCGGCGCTCGGAGACGTACAGGACGTCCATCACAAGCTCAATGCAGGCGCGTCGGCGCGCGGGGCTGGTCAGTTTCCCCGGACAGCCTCCTGCAGGATCAGCGTGTCGAGCCTGAGATCCGCGATCACTTTCCGGAGCCCCTGGTTCTCGGTCTCCAAGTCCTTCATGCGCCGGACCTGGTCGCTCTTCAGGCCGCCGTACTCCTTGCGCCAGCGATAGTACGTCACCTCCGTCACGCCGGTCGTGCGGATCGCGTCCCCGACGCTCTGGCCCTGCGAGACCAGCACATCCATCTGCCGCAGCTCGGCGACAACGTCCTCCGGCTTGTGCCGCTTCGTTCCCATCTGTCCGTCCTCGCACTGGCCCGAAAGCCATACCTCAGGGCGGACCACTTCATTGGGGGCGGATCATCCTCTGCAAGCTTCTCCAAAGTGGACCAGCCGCTTACGGCCAGACTACGCCACGCCGGATCGCCAGCGCGCACAGAACCGGACGTTCGGCTTGGCACCCAAACCGGTCATTCCCCGGCCATCGGACGTCGCTTGAAAGCGGAAGTCTCTCATGGCTTCCTGCTGCATCAAGCAGGTTTTGAAAGAGCGGCCGCCCCGTCAGGGTCGGCCGGCCCTTCTGTACCTTCCGTCATTCAGGCTGTCGCGGGCCCTTAGCAATCTCCGCTTCAGGCCTTGAGGAATTCCGTGACAGCCTCGGCGATGTCCTTGGCATGCGTCTCCAGGGCGAAATGCCCCGTATCGAGGAAGCGCACCTGCGCATCCGGTATGTCGCGTCGGAACGCCTCCGCACCGGCTGGCAGGAAGAACGGGTCGTTCCGCCCCCAGATCGCCAGAAGCCGCGGGCGGTGCGTGCGGAAATAGGCTTGGAAATCGGGGTAAAGCGCCACGTTGCTGGCATAGTTGCCGAACAGGTCGAGCTGAATCTCGTCGACCTCCGGCCGCTGGATGTACCACGCGTCGAGGGCGCTCCCGTCGGGCGAGACCAGCGAGGTGTCCGGAACGCCGTGCTCGTATTGCCAGCGGATCGAGGCCGGGGTCAGCAATTCGCGCAGCGCCTGCCGGTTGGCGTCGCTTTGATCCCGCCAGTAACGCTGAATCGGGTTCCAGCCCTCGCTCAGTCCTTCCTCATAGGCGTTGCCGTTCTGCGAGACGATGGCGGTCACTCGCTCGGGATGCGCCATTGCGACCCGGAAGCCGGTGGGCGCGCCGTAGTCGAAGACGTAGAGCGCGTAGGTCTTCAATCCGATGACCTCCGTGAAGCGGCCGATGACCTTCGCCAGCGCGTCGAAGGTGTAAATGAAGGCGGCGCGCGGCTTGATCTCGGACAGTCCGAAGCCCGGCAGGTCGGGGGCGACGAGGTGGAAGCGGTCCGCGAGCAGCGGGATCAGGTTGCGGAACATGTGGCCGGACGAGGGGAAGCCGTGCAGCAGCAGGAGCGTCGGCTTCGCAGAGTCGCCGGCCTCCCGGTAGAAGACCTTGAGGCCGTCGACGTCGACGGTGCGGTAGGTGGTCTGAGTCATCGTTCGCCCTCCGGTGCCGGCGATGCAGCCCGTGCTGCACGCCGTCGGTGAGGCATGGGTACCGACTTGCACTCTGCGGGATAATCTGACCACTCCGAGAGTGACCGTTGCCGAAAACGAGAGGGTGCGATGGACCGGTTGGAGGCCATGAGCCTGCTGGTCGCTGCCGTGGAGGCCGGGAGCCTGTCGGCCGCCGGACGCCGGCTCGGCATCCCCCTGCCGAGCGTCAGCCGCAAGATCGCGGACCTGGAAGCCCATCTCGGCGCGAGGCTCCTGGTCCGCACGACGCGCAAGCTCATCCCGACCGACGCGGGAGCCGCCTACATCGAGGCGTGCCGACGCTTGCTCGGCGAGGTCGAGGAGACCGAGCGGGCGGTCAGGGGCGAGTACACCGAGCCCCGCGGCGCGTTGACGATGACGGCCCCGCTGGTTTTCGGGCGGCTGCACGTCCTGCCGGTGGTCTCGGCGTTCCTGTCCCGGTTCCCGGACATCACCGTGCGCCTGATCCTCACCGACCGGGCCCTGGACCTCGTGGAGGATCACGTGGACCTGGCGGTCTGCATCTCGCACCTGCCGGACAGCGACTTGGTAACGGCGCGGCTGGGCACGGTCACACGCGTGGTCTGCGGCAGTCCGGACTTCCTCGCCGCCCACGGGACGCCCCACACGCTATCCGACCTCGCCGAGATCCCGTGCGTGACCTTCAGCGACCTGGCCGCCGGCCCGGCCTGGCACTTCGCCACGTCCGACCGGAAGGCCGTCCAAGTGGTCCGGGTGCGGTCGCGTCTGCAGGTCAACACGGCCGAGGCCGCTCTCGACGCCGCGGCGGCCGGCGTCGGCCTCACGCAGGTGCTGTCGTACCAGGCGGCCCCTCTGGTCGCCGCCGGGAGCCAAGTTCTCGTCCTGCGGTCGTTCGAGCTTGATCCGGTCCCGGTCAGCGTCGTCCATGTCGGCCACGGACGCCTCCCGCTCAAGCTGCGGGCATTCCTCGACTTCGCGACGCCGCGCATTCGCGCGTCCCTGGGTGCCGTTATCCCACCCCCATGAAGGCCGATGCGCCCGCCGGCTTGGGACGAGCGTCCGCCGGGTAAGAAAAGGCCGGGCCATCTCCCTCTCGAAATCCGTAAGGCTGAGTTTCGCAAACTCTGTGTTCTAGTGAGTGCCGAGAGAGTTCATCGTGATCACACTGTCCGGTCCCGAGCCTGAACGCCGCGGCACGGTCGGAGGGCTCGCGGCGAAGGCCGGTGCATCCGCCTCGACGTGCGCGACATTCGCGGTCGCGAGGCGCGCAATCCGGACGTTCCCCGGCCCGCACAGATGCGAGTGGAGCGATGAGACAGGACACGGCATTCCAAGACGGGCCTGCCAGGGCGACGCGGCGGAGTCTTCTCGCCGGCAGCGTCATGGCGGCAGGCTTAGGCCCGGTCGGCGCCGTCGCGGCGGAAACGCGGCCCGCCGAGGTCGCAGAGGTCCGCCACGGCACGGTCCGGGCCGACGGCGTGGACGTCTTCTATCGCGAGGCCGGCCGGCCCGACGCCCCGGTATTCCTGCTGCTGCACGGCTTCGCGAATTCGTCCTTCTACTTCCGCCATCTCATGCCGAGGCTCGCGGACCGGTTTCGCCTGATCGCGCCGGATCTCCCGTCCTTCGGTTTCACGGTGGTCCCGGAGGACCGCGGCTACGTCTACGACTTCGCGGCGCTGTCGCGAACGATCGAGGCCTTCGTCGACGTCCTCGGCCTCCGGCGCTACCGCCTCTACACTTTCGACTACGGGGCTCCGGTGGGTTGGGACCTGGCGCTCGCGCATCCCGACCGCATCGCCGGCATCGTGTCCCAGAACGGCAACGCCTATCTGGAGGGGCTCGGCGAGGCGGCCTGGGCGCCCCTCAGAGCCTATTGGGAAAAGCCGAACGAGGCCGCCGTGGAGGCCATCCGCGCCCGCATGACCCTCGACGGCGTCAAGGCACCCTACTTCCACGGGGTGCCCGACCCGTCGGTCATTGAGCCCGAGTCGTACACGCTCGACGCCGCCATTCTGGCGCGACCGGGCAATGCGGACCGCCAAGTCAAGCTCAAGCTCGACTACAAGCGCAACCTGGAACGCTACCCGCTGGTCCAGGCCTTCTTCCGAGAGCACCGCCCGAAGCTCCTCGCTGTCTGGGGCCGAAACGACCCCTTCTTCATCCCGCCCGGAGCCGAGGCGTTCAAGCGCGATATCCCGGACGCACGGGTCCGCTTCCTCGACACCGGCCACTTCGCCCTCGAAACGAACGGGGACGACATCGCTCGAGAGATCCGGGCCTACTTCTGAGCCTCCGGCGTGCCGGGCCATCCTCGCGGGCCCGACACGCCGTGCGATGGTTCGGATCGGGCGCTCACTTAGTTCTGGGCGGCCATGGTCCGGGCCACGTCGGCGGCGCTGATGCCCTCCAGGGCGAGGCCGTAGCCGGTGCCCTCCTCGACGAGCCGGCGCAGGCGCTGCGTGAGCGCGATCCGCGTGTACCGGCCGGTGAGCGGCGGCAGAGCTGCGATCCCGTCCGCGATCTCGTGCGCCCTGGCCAGCAGCCGGTCTTGCGGCACGATCTCGTTGATGACGCCCCAATCCTTGGCCGTCTGGGCATCCAGCACCTGCCGCGTCAGCAGGAAGTATCGCCCGCGGATCGAACCGATCACCTCAGGCCACAGGATGTGCATGCCGTCGCCCGGCACGATCCCGAACTCGAAATGCGGCTTGTCCTGGAACACCGTCTCGGGCGTGGCCAGCACGATGTCGGTGAGCAGCGCGTATTCGCTGTGAAGCAGGACCGGGCCGTTGAGCGCGGTGATCATCGGCACCTCGACGTCGAGGATGTTGCTGAGCACCTTGCGGCCCTCGCGCAGGATCTTGTCGTAGCCCTGCGGCGTGAAGAAATCGAAGCCCTCGGGGCTGATCGCGTCCATGAAGGCGTCGCCCGCCCCCGTCAGGATCACCGCCCGGTTGTCGCGGTCCTCGCCGATCGCGTGGAACAGGTCGACGAACTGCTCGTGGGTGTGACCGTTGAAGACGAGCTTGCCGCCCTCGGTGTGGAGCATGACCTCCAGCACGCCGTTCGGCTTCCGGGTCAGGCGGGCGTTCGGGAACGCGTCGCGGTAGGTCTCGAAACGGGCCATCGGTGCTGTCCTCGTGGTGGCCGGCCCCGTTGGTCGGCATGAGGACGAGGTAGACGGCACCGCCCGGCGACGGATGACGGCGCGCAGCGATAAGACTTATGCCGTCGCGGAATGGGGCTCCCGCATCTCGGCCATCACCGCCTCGACGAAGCCGGCGAAGAGCCGCGCCTTGGCGCTGGCCATGCGGCCGGTGGGGAAGACCGCCCAGAGATCGATCATAGGCAACGCCCAGGGCTGCAGCAGCCGCCGGACCGCGCCGCTCGCCAGTTCGGGGACGAACATCCAGTCCGACGCGATGGTGAGCCCGATATCGGCCAGCACGGCCGCACGCAGGCCTTCGGCCGCGCTGACCCGGACGCGGCCATGCACCGCAACCGAGATCTCGGCGCCGTCCCGGGTGAAGGACCAGGCATCGGGCTGCCGGCTGTAGACCACCGCCTCGTGCCCGGCGAGGTCCGCGGGACTGCGCGGTTCGCCCGCGCGGGCAAGATAGGCGGGCGTGGCGAGCACCGAACGGCCCCCGGTGGCGAGCTTGCGTGCGACGGCGGCCGAGTCCGGCAAAGTCCCCATGCGCAGGGACAGGTCGATCCCCTCGCCGACGAGGTCGATTACCCGGTCGTCGAGGACGATCTCGATGTCGAGGTCCGGGTGCTCGGCGAGGAAGCGCGGCAGCATCGGCACCACGTGGAGCCGGGCGAAGGTGGTCGCCGCCGAGACGCGCAGCCGTCCCGAGAGACCGGCCCCCGCGCCTCGGGCGGCGCGCTCGGCCTCGTCCGCCTCCGCGATGGCCGCCCGCGCCCGCTCGTAGAAGCGCAGGCCCGCCTCCGTGGGGCTCAGGCCGTGCGTCGAGCGGACGAGCAGGCTGACCTGCAGCCGGTTCTCCAACTGCGCGATCGTCTTGGAGACGGCGGGCTGGCCGACATTCAGGAGTCGGGCGGCCCCCGAGAAGGAGCCCGATTCCACGACCTGCACGAAGGTGGCCATCGCCTGATACCGGTCCACGCCATGCCTCCCTGGAATGAGCGTTATCGCCTCGGGCCTTCTGCCCTGTCCATCGGGGGAGGGGCATCAATCCGGCCGTCACCACCGCATCGGCGCAGTGGTCCCGCCGGAGCCAAGTGAACATGTTCGAGGTCTACGCTTTCGCCACGCCCAACAGCATCAAGGTCCTCATCGCGCTGGAGGAACTCGGCCTCCCGTACCGCCTCCACGGCGTGAACGTGCGTCAGGGCGAGCAGAAGGCGCCCGAATTCCTGGCGCTGAACGCGAACGCGAAGGTGCCGGTACTGATCGATCCGGCGGCGGCCGATGGCCGGCTGGTCCTGACCGAGTCCGCTGCGATCCTGGTCTACCTCGCCGAGACGAGCGGCCGCCTGATGCCGCCGCACGGCGAAGGCCGGGCGCGCATGTTCGAGCAGCTGTTCTTCCACGCCTCCGGGCTCGGCCCGGCCTTCGGGCAGGCGGGCTTCTTCCAACGCCAGGCCGCCGAGCCGTTGCCGCTCGCCATCGCCCGCTTCTCGGCGGAGGCGAACCGGACGCTCGGTGTACTCGACGGGGTGCTGGCCGAACGCCGCTACGTCGCCGGCGACGCCTTCACGGTGGCCGACATCGCCCATTTCGGCTGGCTCTGGCGACGCGAGTTCGCGGGCGTGAGCTTCGAGAACACGCCGCATGTCGCCCGCTGGTACGACGCGATGGCCGCGCGTCCCGCTGTCCAACGCGCGGTCGAGCGGGTGAACGCGCTCGTGCCGCAGGCCTGACCGGTCGCACGCCACCGGACTCGCCCCGGGCCGGTCCTTTCCCGCAAGCCAGCAGCGCAAGCCAGCTCGCCAGCCTGTCGCACGAGGCACAAACCCATGACCCTGCAATCCAAGCTCGACGCGTTCAAAGCCGATTTCGAGGACGGCAAGCCCCCCTACAACGTCCCGCCCTCGGTGATCCGGACGATGCACCGGGCCACCGCGGAACTGATCGCCACCGGCGCCGCGACCCGTGCCCTCCGGGCCGGCGACCGGGCGCCGGCGTTCGCGCTCAACGACTCGGAGGGGCAGCCCGTCTCCTCCGACGCCCTGCTGGCGCGCGGGCCGCTCGTGATCAGCTTTTACCGCGGCGTGTGGTGCCCCTACTGCAACACGGAGCTCCGGGCGCTTCAGGAGGCGCTGTCACAATTCGAGAAGCTCGGGGCGAGCCTCGTTGCCCTCTCGCCGCAGACGGCGGCCAACAGCCGGAAGTCGGTCCGCCAGAATGCCCTTGAATTCCCGATCCTGTCGGACCCGCACAACGCCGTCGCGGCCGCGTTCGGCCTGCGCTTCGCGCTGCCCGATTACCTGGTCGATCTCTACAAGAGCCTGAAGAACGACCTGCCGGCGTTCAACGGCGACGCGAGCTGGACCCTGCCGATGCCCGGACGCTTCGTCGTCGGGCAGGACGGCGTGATCCTCTACGCCGAGGTAAACCCCGACTACACCCGCCGCCCCGAGCCCGAAGACATGCTGCCGGCGCTCCGCCGCGCCGCCTCCATTCCCGCCTGACAAGACACGGCCGCAAGGAGATCCAGGATGTCCCGAACCTTTCTCGTGACCGGTGCCAGCAAGGGCATCGGGCTGGCGCTGGCCCACCGTCTCGCCGGCGACGGCCACCACGTCGTCGGCCTTGCGCGCGGAGGCCTCGACGATTTCCCCGGCACGCTCGTGCCGGTGGACCTCGCTGACGGTCCGGCGACCGACGCGGTTCTTGCAGACCTGACCGGACGCTTCACCTTCGATGGCGTGGTCAACAATGTGGGCTTGGTGCGGCCACAGCGACTTGAGGCCGTTGAGATGTCCGCGCTGGACGAGGTCCTGCGCGTCAACCTCCATCCGGCGCTTCAGGCCGTGCAGGCGACCCTGCCCGGCATGCGCCGGCGCGGCTGGGGCCGGGTCGTCAACATCGCCAGCCTGACCATCCTCGGCAGCGTCGAGCGCACGGCCTACGCGGCCGCGAAGGCGGCGCTGGTCAGCTTCACCCGCTCCTGGGCGCTCGAGCTCGCAACGACCGGGATCACCGTCAACGCGGTGGCGCCGGGCCCGACCGAGACCGAGCTGTTCCGGGCCAACAACCCCCCGGGCAGCCCGGGCGAGACGCGCTATCTCGCCGGGGTGCCGATGGGCCGCTTCGGACGGCCTGAGGAGATTGCGGCAGCCATCGCGTTCTTGATGTCGGACGGGGCGGCGTTCATGACGGGGCAGACACTCTACGTCGACGGCGGTGCCTCGATCGGTCGGGCGGCGCTGTAGCCCCGGACGCGGCTCACCGTGTCGCGGCGGCATCGAGCTCGTTGTCGCCGCCGACCAGCTGCAGGCACCATTCGGTGAAGGCGCGGACCTTCGCGGCGCGATGCTGGCGCGACGGGTAGATCGCGTACAGGGGGAAGGTCTCGTCGGGCCAATCCGGGAAGATCTCGACGAGCTTGCGGCTCGCGACGAAGTTCCGGCTGCCGAGCTGCATGACCTGCGCGATCCCGGCGCCCTCGCAACAGGCGCCGATCATCGTCTCGACGTCCGACACCATCAGGCGCGCCGGCTGCCGCACCGGCACGACCTCGTCGCCGCGGCGGAACTCCCACGCGAAGGGGCGGCCCGTCAGCGGATCCTGAAAGTCGATGCAGGCGTGGTCCCGAAGGTCGCGCGGGTGCGCGGGGCGGCCGTGCGCAGCCAGGTACGCCGGCGCCGCGACTGTCAGGATCCGCGCCTCCAGGAGCTTGCGCGCGGTGAAGCCCGCCACCGGCGGATCCCCGAACCGCAGCGCCATATCGAACCCGTCGGCAACGAGGTCGCCGATCTGATCGCGCATGATCAGTTCGAGCCGCAACTCGCGATGGAGCGCGAGGAAGCGCGTCAGCTCGCGCGACACGACGAGGCGCGAGAAAATCGGATCGACATTCACCCGCAGGCGCCCGCGCACCGTCGACGCACTGCCCGCCGCCTCCAGGGCGGCTTCCTCGATCCCGTCGAGATGCGGGCCGACCCGCTCCCAGAAGCGACGTCCCTCGTCGGTGAGCCGCAAGGTCCGGGTCGTGCGATCGAGCAACCGCACACCGACGCGGGTCTCCAGACGCTGGATGGCGCGTCCCACACCCGACTGGGTGAGCCCGAGGGCCTCGGCCGCTCGGGTCATGGTTCCGGCCTCGACCACGGCTATCAGAACCGTCACGCCGGCGAGCAGTCGGCCATCGCAAGGCATCGTTCCATGACTCCGAGTCCGGAATGATCTGACAGAACGACGCAAATTCCTGTCCCGACTCTACGCCACCTAGAGCCGTGGCAATTCAGAGGAGGCTCTCATGACAGGGCAATCCACGGCGCTCGTCGTCGGCGCTTCGCGCGGACTGGACTTCGCCCTCGCGGAGGAGTGGCTCGGGCGCGGGTGGCGCGTGATCGCAACGGCACGCGGCCGCTCCGACCAACTTGAGACGCTCGCGAACCGCTTTCCCGACAGCCTCGAGATCCAGCCGGTCGACATCAACGATGGAAGCTCGGTCCGCGCGCTGCGCGAGCGCTTGAGCGGTCGACGCGTCGACGTCCTGTTCATCAATGCCGGCATCGCCCGCGAAATCGAGGCGAGCCCGGTCAGCGCGCATGAGACGGACTTTCTCGACATGATGCTGACTAACGCCTTCTCGCCCGTGCGCGCGGTCGAGCTCCTGCGGGATCTGGTGCCGGCCGGCGGCACCATCGGGATCATGAGTTCCGAGCTCGGCAGCATCGCGCACGCGACCGGCGGCTGGCAGCTCTACGCGTCCAGCAAAGCCGCGCTCAACATGCTCATGAAGGGCTATGCGGCGAAGCACTTCGATGACGGGCACGCCTTGCTCCTCGTCGCTCCCGGCTGGGTGCGGACCGAGATGGGCGGCGGCGATGCGGCTCTGTCCGTCGCGGAGAGCATCCCGCGCGTGGTCGACATGATCGAGGCGAACCGCGGCTTGGCCGGTCTGCGCTACGTCGACCGGTTCAACAATCCGCTTCCCTGGTGACCGACTGACTGCCAGGCGAACCGGACATGCGCCACCCACGTACCACGGCAGGCAGCGTCCACCCGAGGATATCGGCGATGGTGACCGGAACGGCTCCGGTTGCCGCGCAGAGCAGCCCGTCATCGCCTGGAGCGGTGCTGCCCGAGCAGGGATTCGCGACGCACGATCTACGGGCGGCCGCGGCGTTGCAGCGCTCTCAAACGGCGATCGTGACCGAAGCATTGCTGAAAGACTGACGATGGCCCGTATCTTCATCACCGGATCGTCGGATGGCCTCGGGCTCATGGCGGGCCAGCGCCTGGCTCGCGAGGGCCATGAAGTCGTGCTGCATGCGCGGAACACCGATCGTGGCGAGGTCGCGCGACGGGCGCTTCCGAACGCGGCCCAGATCGACATCGGCGATGTCGTCACGATCGCCGGCATGCGATCCGTGGCCGAGCAGGCCAACGCGATCGGGCACTTCGACGCCGTCATCCATAATGTCGGCATCGGCTATCGCGAAGCGCGCCGGCTGGAGACCCGGGATGGTCTGAGCCATCTCTTCGCGATCAACGTCTTGGCGCCTTACTTGCTCACCGCTTTGATGGAGAGGCCAGACCGCCTCGTTTACCTGAGCTCGGGCATGCACCCAGGCGGTATTCCGGACATGGACGATCTGCAATGGACCAGACGGCGCTGGAGCGGATCGCAGGCTTACGCGGAAACGAAGTTCCTGAATGTCCTGCTGGCTTTCGGCGTGGCACGACACTGGCCCGCGGTGCGATCGAACGCCCTCGAACCGGGCTGGGTACCCACCCGTATGGGCGGCCCCGGTGCGCCGGATGATATGGCCGCCGCGCCCGTGACCCAGGCATGGCTGGCGGTCGGGGACGACCCAGCGACCCGTGTCACGGGCCGGTACTTCTATCACCAGCGCGAAAAATCGCCGGAGCCCAGCACCCGTCGCGTCGGGCTGCAGGAGGCTCTGCTGGACCGGTGCGCGACGCTGTCCGGTGTGCCGCTGCCCTAGACAGCCACGCAGCCCCTCGGTGGAGCGCCTGAGGTCGAGGATCTTAGGCGCGCACGGCCGTCATATACCGGACAACGCTCGGCCCGGACGTCCCGTGAAGCGAAGGACGGCCTCCGCGAAGGCGCAGGCCTCCTCGATATGGGCGAAGTGGCCGCTCTGCTCGAAGATTCTCATTTGCGCCTGTGGTAGCAGATCGGCCAGCAACGCCGCGTGGCGCGGGCCGAGAATGAAGTCGTCGGTTCCGGTGACGACGAGCGCCGGAACCTGCACGGTGGCGAGACGGTCGCGAACGTCGAAGACTTGGCCATCGCCGACCAACAGGGTCGCCTGGAGCCGCCGTTGCAGGGTCGCGAGCATGTCTGGCCAGCGCCGGAAGTCCGACATATAGGCCGGAAGGAGGTCGCGCAGCGCCGCGGTATAGGCCGCGTCTGTGCGGATGGTGGGGATCGAGGCCCAGGCCCTCTCGACCGCTTTGGCTTCCGCCGTCCCCGCGTGGCGTGCCACGAAGGCGGCGATCTCAGCGCTCGCATCGGCCATGAAGGCGCCGCCTGTGTAGGCAGCGCCCGCATACACGATCAGGCCTTTGAGTCCTCCTGGCCGCTTGAGCGCTGCCTCCAGCACCACAAAGGCACCGTGCGAATGGCCGAGGAGGTAAGGTTCGGGGATACCGGCCGCGTCGATGAACGCGAGCAGCTGTTCGGAGAAGCGGTCTACGCTGTACCCCTGGGGATGGGTCGCGAGGCGTCCGGACGATCCTGTGCCGATCGGGTCCAGATACACCATGGTCAGGCTCTCTTCGAGCAGAGGCAATCGCAAGTAGCTGGCGTCTATGCCGGGGCCACCGGCATGCGCGATGCAATAGGGTCCCATGCCGGAGACGTGATAATGTTGAACTACGCCGTTCACGGCGATGCTGTGCGTGCCAGGCGCTAGGACCGACGGCATGAACATCCTTTCGCATCTTAAATGGCGGGACATGGCACCCGCAGATCCACGTCTCTGATGTTTCGATGTTGCCAGGAGTGACTGCGCGACTCCGTTCTCGACTCGGCAGCAGGCCTCAAGCCGTACGCGGACGCGCTCTTTGCTGGTCTTCGCCGAGCAGACCATTCTTTCATCGGGGCTGGTCATCGACCCAACTAGGCCAAGCGTCTGTGCCACGTTGACGAAGAGCAGCATCGATCGGCGTGGCAGATCCTGATTTCAAGATTTCTCAGCCTTGATGGGCGCCGCTTCTCGGGTCGCGCCGTGCATACTGAAGAGCAGGATTTTTAAGAGTCCTCATCCCCGAAAGGCCGCCCTTCGTTTTACGAATGAAGGCCCCTGAGGAAATCTGGGCCGTCTTTTCGACGCGCCGCTTATATGCAGATTTAATTTCAGAAACCACCAAGTTCGAGCCACAGCACCTGATTTGAACGATAACGCACGCCGTGCGGGTTCCGCCATCGCAAGTTTTTGGCGAGACTATCCGGCGTTGATGATGGCAATACCCTCGGTGCTCGTGTTCAACGCGGAAGACATCCACCCGCATGCACGCTCAGGGTCTTTCGGACTTCCGCCGTGCGCCGTCGATCCCGAGGTCGGATTGTGGCTCCAGGGATCTGACCAGGCTCGTGGCTTGAGCGCGGTAGGCGCTCGGATCGCACCCGTAAGCGATCTTGAAGGCGTGCGAGAAGTAACTGCGGCTGGCGTACCCGACGCTCTCAGAGATGACCTTCACGGGCATGGGCGAGGACGTCAGCAGCTTGGCTGCCAGTTGCAGTCGCGCCCGCTGCAGATACTCGATCGGACCCTCGCCGAATGTGGCGGAGAAGCGCTCGGCGAAACCGGAGCGGCTCATCCCACAGAGCGCAGCCAAGCTATCGACCGTATGCTGCGCCCCAGGCGCGTCGAGGACAGCCGCGATCGCCGGGACCAGCCTCGGATCGCGCAGCGCTTCGAAGATCGGCGATTCAGCGCCTTTCTCCTTCAGATGGATCCGAAGCAGGATTGTCAGGCACTGCTTCATCAGCGCACTCGTCACTTCCTGCGTACCAAGACTTGGATTGACCAGTTCCTCGATCATGAAAGCGAAGGCGTGGCGCAGCCTGTCGCTGCCGGATAAATCTTCAATCAAGGCGTTGTGCAGACGGTCGAAAAGACCGAGCGCGCCGGCATATCGCGCCGCGATAGAGCCGCAGGCCAGTAAAATGTCCCGTCTTCCATCACCCGCCGTCAACGCAATAAGGCCATCCGGAAGAACTCTGCGTGCGTCTTCGGCCGTAACCGTTCGGGCAGCTCCCGCGAAACCAATTGAGTGCCGCGTGCCGCGCGGTGGGATCACCATGCAATTCGGCCCGAAACGTAGAGGTTCTTGACCTTCGACCACGATCGTTCCTGAGCCCGCAAGAACGTAATGGACAAGAATCGCGTCCGCCATGCCGTTCTTCGCCAGCTGCCACCCGGTCTGGATCTCACAGAACGCGAACGCATGGACCTGCACAGACAAAGTCGAGAACAGACGCGGAAGGATATCGCAGGACATGGGCACTCCGTGCGCTCTTACTGGTGAACTAATCTCAGCGTCTTTTGTGGAAGGTCCAGGTCATCACGACAGGCAACTTGGCGGTTGACTTTTCCCATATGGCTTGTCGATCCCATAATTCATCAATTTGCGACCACGTATTGGATCAAAAAACACGAAGGGCGCCCGCTATCATGAAGATGAACGCGATCAGATCCAGGCGTCGCTTGCACCCATAGCCGGTGCGGATCATGCACTGGACGAACGCCGTGGCGATGGTGGTGCTGATCGGCTCCGGCTGGGGCATCTACGACGATTCCGTCATTATTCACGGCGTGTACTTTCCCAAGGCGATCCGCCTTGGGTCCTGGGCCGCCGAGAGCCTGCTTTGGCACTTCGCCGCGATGTGGCTGCTGGTTGCCAATGGCGGCGCTTATCTCGTCTACGGCGTCGCGACCGGGCGCCTGCGCGAGCGCCTCCTGCCGATCCGCCCGAGCGACATCGTGCAGACGGTCCGCGACACGCTGCGGCTCAAGCTCGCGCACGAGGACCTGACGACCTACAACGCCGTCCAGGAGATCCTCTACATCGTCGCCATCCTGGCCGGCATCAGCCAGGTCGTCAGCGGGCTGGCCATCTGGAAGCCGGTCCAATTCTCCGGCCTCGTCGCACTGCTCGGCGGCTTCCAGGGCGCGCGCCTCGTCCTCTTCGCCGGCATGGCGGTGCTGGCGGGCTTCCTTGCCATCCACGTCGTGCTCGCCCTGCTCGTGCCGCGCACGCTGAGGGCGATGCTGACTGGCGGCCCGGTCCGCCAGCCGGCCCTCCCGGCCATGGCCCGGGAGGCGGCGCGATGAGGTCGCCGTTCCGCCCCCGCACGGTGCCGGATCCCGGCATCCTCGACGACCACCGCCCCCTGGTCCGCCAGATCGAGCGGCGCGGTCTCCTGCGCGGCGGCCTGACGCTGGGCGCGCTCACCATGCTCACCGGCTGCGACGTGACCGACACGACCGCGGTCGGCCGGGCGCTGCGCGCGGTCTCCGACTTCAACGACGGCGTCCAGGCCGCCCTGTTCGATCCCCGCAAGCTCGCGCCGGAATATCCCGCCTCCCAGGTCCTGAAGCCGCCGCGCTTCAACGCCTACTACGACGTCGAGGACGTGAAGCCGATCGACGGCACGGCGTGGCGGCTCGAACTCGCCGGGCTGATCTCCGACAAGCGGCCCTGGACGCGTCGGCAGATCGCGGAATTGCCCGAGCGCGAGATCATCATCCGCCACGTCTGCGTGGAGGGCTGGGACTATATCGGGCAGTGGTCGGGCGTGCCGCTCCGCGCCTTCTTGGAGCGCGTCGGCGCCGACCTCACCGCCAAGTACGTCGCCTTCAAGACGGCCAACAACTATCCGAGCAGCATCGACATGGCCAGCGCACTGCACCCGCAGACGCTGCTCGCCACCCGCTATGCCGGCGCGGAGCTGCCGGACCCCTACGGGTACCCGCTGCGCCTGCGCACCGCGGTCAAGCTCGGCTTCAAGAATCCCAAATGGATCACGGCCATCGAGGTGACCAACACCTATCCCGGCGGCTACTGGGAGAATCGCGGCTTCAACTGGTTCGCGGGCCTATGAGTGCCCGCGCGATCCGGTGCGCCCGGGGCGTCGTCCTGCTGACGCTGGCCCTCACCGGGCCGGCGCAGGCGCAGACGGCCGGTCCCTTGCCGGCCCCCGACCACATGCCGAAGCCCGGCATGACCGCCCCCGAGATGGCGGGTCGCGCGGCCGGCCGGTTTCCCCAGCCTGTGCGCGTCGGCGATCTCCCCGGCCGCCTCCTGTTTCAGCCGGAGGAATCACAGCCCGTGCTCGGCCGCGTGACGGGGCTCGTCCGCCGCAACGACGGCGGCGCCGATGTGATCGTGCGCCTCGACGGCGTCCTCGGGCTGACCTGGCTCAGACTCCAGCCGGTCGCCTGGAGCGGGGTCGGATCCCGGCTCGTGGCCGTGCCGGTCGAAGCGGTGGCGCTGCTCGGCGAGCACGTAGCCCTCATGGGCCTGACGCCGGAGCGCCTGCGCGCGCTGCCGGCCTTCGCGCCGGGCTCGGCCATCGCTGTTCAACCGAACCAGACGCTCCGCCTCGGGATCGTCCGGCCCTTCCATTGATCACGGAGGAATCTTGGAGATGGCACCAGGACCGACGTCCGGATCGTCCGCCACCTGCGCGATCGGCGTGATGGCCAAGGCGCCGCGCAGCGGCCGCTCCAAGACGCGGCTGTGCCCGCCGCTGACGCCCGACCAGGCCGCACTCCTGAGCGGTGCCTTCCTGCGCGATACGACCACCAACATCCTGGAGGCGGCCCGCTCCGCGCCGATCGCCGCCTACGCGGCCTACGCGCCGCGCGGCGCCAAGGCGCTGGTCAGCCCCCATCTGGTCATCGGAACACAGCTCGTCCCGGCGGACGGCGACATCCCGGCCCCGGCGGCAGTCGAGGGTTTCGGCCGCTGCCTGCTGCAGGCCGTCAGAGGCATGCTCGCGGAGGGCCATGCAGCGGCTTGCGTGCTCAGCGCCGACATCCCGACGCTGCCGACGCGCCTCCTCGTCCAGGCCGCCCGGATCCTGCTGGCGCCGGGGGACAGGGCCGTGCTCGGCGCCTGCAGAGACGGCGGCTACTACATCTTAGGCCTCAAGCAGGCCCATGCCCGCCTCTTCGCCGACATCGCCTGGAGCACCGACACCGTCGCGGCCGCCACCCGCGCCCGGGCGCACGAGATCGGCCTCGCTCTCGTCGAGCTGGACCCCTGGTACGACGTCGACGACGCGGCCTCGCTGGCGCAGCTCTCCGCCGATACGTCCGGCTACGCGGCCCCGGCGACGCGCGCGGTCCTGGCGGGGCTCACGGAGACCTCGGAAGCCGTCCCGGCATGACCCGGCTTCTCGCCAGCCCCGCGCACCGGCTCGCGGCTCTCGGCCTCGGGCTGCTCGTCGTGAATGTCGGCGCGCTCGCGATCCACGTGCCGGGCGCCGACACGGTCGGCTCCGTGGCCCGCGCCAACGTCTTCGTCGGCGTGGTCGCGGTTGGTCTCGGAATCTACCTCCTCGCCGTGCGCTTGGTGCTGCGGGAGCGGCTGCCGCCCGCGGCCCTGTGGACGATCCCCGGCTTCGCCGTGGTGATGCGGGCCGCGCTGCTGCCGGCGCCGCCGTTCCTGTCGAGCGACATCTACCGCTACGTCTGGGACGGGCAGGTCCAGGCCGCCGGGATCAACCCCTACCGCTACATCCCGGCCGATCCGGCTCTCGAACGGCTGCGCGATGCGGCGGTCTACCCGCTGATCAACCGCAAGGACTACGCGCCCACGATCTACCCGCCCGCGGCGCAGATGGTCTTCGCCGCCGTGGGCCAAGTCTCGCACGGCGTCACCGGCATGAAGCTCGCGATGCTGGGCTTCGAGGCCCTGGGCGTGCTCGCCATGCTCGCGATCCTGCGCGGCGCCGGCCGGTCATCCGCACAGTTTTTTGGAGGCCCTGAATGCGTGTCGTCGTCGATCTCAATCGCTGCCAGGGCTACGCCCAGTGCTGCTACGCCGCCCCTGAGCATTTCGAGCTGCGCGGTCACGAGATCCTGTTCTACGATTCCGCGCCACCGGACGCGAAGCGGTCGCAGATCGAGCGGGCGCAGCAGGCCTGCCCCGTCCGAGCCATTGAGAGCGAGCGCGCCGGCCTCTCCGAGGAGGGCGAACCGTGATCGGCGCACAGCGACCGGGCATCGTCGTCGTGGGCGCCTCCCTCGCCGAGTGGCGGAGGCGTTGCGGGACGGCGGCGATGATGGGCCCCTGATCCTGGTCGGGGCCGAGCCGCATCGGCCCTACGACAGGCCGCCCCTGTCCAAGCACGTCCTTGCGGGCGAGCTTCCCGCCACGCGACCGCGCTGCCACAGCTCACCCGGTTGCAGGCGCAGTGGCGGCTCGGCCGGGCCGCCGTCGCGCTGGACCGGGAGCGCCGGATGCTGCACCTCGCCGACGGCGCGACGCTTCCCTAGGAGAAGCTTCTCATCGCCACCGGTGTGAGGGCGAGGACATGGCCCGGAGACGGTGCCGACCTCGGCCTGGCGGTGACTTTGGTCGATCCCAACCCGACGCCGCTTGCCCGCCTGCTCGGAACCACGATCGGTGCCACCCTCGCCGAATGGATGCGCGGCGCCGGGGTCGATTTCCGCCCGAAGACGATGGTCCGCGCGCTCACGGGCGAGGCCGGGCAGGTCCGCCGCGCGCACCTCGCCGGGGGAGAGGTTCTCGAGACGGATCTCGTCATCGTCGCCCTCGGCGCCACACGCGACACCGGCTGGCTCGCTGCGGCGGGCCTCGCCGCCGATGCGGGCGGCCTGACCTGCGACGGAGCCTGCCGCGCGATCTCTATCGCGGGAGAGCCCGACCCCAACATCTACGCGGCCGGCGACGTCGCGCGCTGGCCGAACCCGCTCTACAATGATCGTCCGATGACGGTGGAGCATTGGGGCAACGCTGTCGACCAGGCCCGGCACGCGGCAGCCAACATGATGGCCGCCCCCTCCGCCCAGCAGCCCTACCGGCATCTACCGGCTTTCTGGTCGAGCCAGTTCGGCCTGAACATCAAGCTCGCAGGCCACACCGCGGGGGCGGATGCACTCGCGCTCGTCCAGGGATCGCGGGCCTCGCACCGGTTCCTGGCCGTGCATGTCAGGGCCGGTCGCAGCATCGCCGCCGTCTCCTTCGACGAGGCGCGCTGGCTGCCCGCCTATGCCGAGGCCGTCGCCGCCGGGGCGCGCTTTCCTCCGTTTCCCGATGCCATCGACCAGCCACGAATCGAGCGGCTGAAGCCGGGCTTCCCCGCGGCGCGGCCCCCTGCCCATCGCGCCGCGCCGGCGCCGGAGGCTAGCCATGTCTGACGAGACGCTCTTCGCGCAGGTGCTGGCCCCGAAGAACCGGGCGGATCCCTATCCCCTCTACGCCAGGATGCGCGAGACACCTGTGTCTCGGCAGGCGGATGGCAGCTACCTCGTCAGCACCCAGGCGGCGTTGCGGAGCCTGATCTTCGATCCGCGCCTCAGCTCCGAGGATCTACCTCCGTCGCGCCGGCCCGCCACGGGCAACCTCCCGAAGGACTGGATCCTCAACCCGATCCGGAACCGCGTGGTCAATGCCCACCGCCCGCTGATCTTCCGCGATCCGCCCGACCACGACACCCTGCGCGGCATCGTGATGAAGGAGTTCACGATCGCCCGGGTGCGCGACTCCCACGCCAAGGTCGCGACGCTCGTGGATGCCTTGATCGACAAGTGCCGGGGCCGCGACACGGTCTGCCTCGTGGACGACCTGTCCTGTCCGCTGCCCGTCGCCGTCATCTGCGAGCTCCTCGGCGTGCCCGAGGCCGACGAGCGGCAATTCCATGCCTGGGCGACACGCCGCGCGACGGCCCTGGAGCCCGACGCGCGCCACGACGAGGCGGGACGGCGCGAGATCGCCGCCACCTTCGACGCGATCTCGGACTACATGCGCCGGCTGATCCGCGAGAAGCGCCGCCATCCGGCCGACGACATGCTCCGCGGCCTCGCCGCCCGCGGCGGCCGGGGCAGGCCGGCCATGGGCGACATCGACCTGATGTCCACGGCGATCCTGCTCCTCGTCGCGGGCCATGAGACGACCGTGAACTTCATTACCAACGGGATGCTCACCCTGCTCCGACATCCGGACGAGCTCGAGAAGCTGAAGGCCGACCCCGAGCGGGCGCCCCGCGTGATCGAGGAGATCCTGCGTCACGAGCCCCCCGTCCATTTCCGCACCCGCAAGGCGCTCGACGACATCGACGTGGAGGGCACGACGATCCCGGCCGGATCCTCTGTGGTCCTGATGCTCGCGGCCGGAAACCGCGATCCGGCGCGGTTCACGCAGCCGGACCGGTTCGATCCCGACCGGAACGACAACCAGCATTTCGGGTTCGGCGGCGGCCTCCATCACTGCGTAGGCGCGCCGCTGGCGCGTGTCGAAGCCGAGATCGCCCTGGTCACCCTGTGCCAACGCCTCGTCGCGCCGCGGCTCCTCGACGATCCACCGCCCTACCGGGCCGGCGCTTCCCTGCGCGGTCCGAAGAACCTCGGCATCGCCATCGCAGGGATCGCCTGACCCTCCGGGCCCGAAAGGGGTCTGGGAAGCTGCTAGGCGCCACGCGCTATTGTCTGTCGAAGGCGCGCGTCAACTCACCCTGTTGTACAAGCTTGTCCAGTCATGCGCATCGCACCAGGGATTGAAATCTCTCATTGTGCGACTGACCTTCAAAACGGTGACTCATCGGGATATTTGACCGGGTTCGCATGATCTCGTCCGCTTCTGCGGCAAGCCTTTTCCGGAGCGGTCGTTCTGCTATCGGCCAAGTCCCGAGTCGCTGGCATGGTCTTCTGAATGACCGGGGTGGGTGGATCTCGGCTCGTCCGCTTCCGCTCGAACATGGGGCGGAAGCGGACGTTCGAGGGGTCGGTTCAGGCCGCCGCCCAGGCGACCGCGTCAGCGCCGGCCGGCAGGCGCATCGGGCATGCCGGGTCGGTCGCGGCGCGCCAGACCGCCTCGGCCACGTCCGAGGCCCGGGTCAGCTCTTCCGTCGCCTGCTGGAAGTTCGCGAAGACCTGACCCGCCAGTTCGCCATAGGCCTCGGGCACATCCATCCCCATTCGGGTGCGGGCGTTGGTCCCGAACGCGGTCTCCGGCGATCGGCCGGGAATGACGAGATGGGCGCGCACCCCGAATGGCACGAGTTCGTGGGCGAGGGACTCGGTGAAGGCATTCACCGCGGCCTTGCTCGCGGTATAGACCGCCAGCAGCGGCAGCGGCCGGAGGGTCACGCTCGACGTCACGTTGACGATCACCCCCGCGCCCCGTTCCCGGAACTGCGGCAGCACGGCCTGGGTCATGGCGATGGCGCCGAGGGTGTTCGTCTCGAACACCTCCCGGGCGGACTCCATCGACAGGCCTTCCAGGGCGTTCAGCAGCCCGACGCCCGCGTTGTTCACCAGGACATCGAGCGGCCCGGCCTCCGCGACCGTCCGGGCGATGCTGTCGGCGTCGGTCACGTCGAGCGGCAAGACGGTGAGGTGGTCGGACTCCGGGAGCAGGGCGGCCCGGGGCGTGCGCATCGTGGCGACGACCCGCCAGCCACGGTCGAGGAACAGGCGCGCCGTCTCCAGGCCGAAGCCGGATGAGCAGCCGGTGATAAGGATCGTGTTCATGGAGCCTCCCGTGTGACGCACCACGGGGTGATAGGAGCGCTTCGCCGGACGTGATACGGGCGCAATTCCATATTTCATTGGCGAGCGTCCGAAATGGTCGATCCGCTCACCCAGGTGGTCGGGCTGCTTCAGCCCAGCGCCTCGTTCTCCAAGCTGGTCCTGGCCGGCGGCGCCTGGACCGTGCGCCGCGACGACCACGGCCAGCCGTTCTACGCCGCCGTGCTGGAGGGGGCGTGCCGCCTTGCGATCGACGGCGAGGCGGAGATCGTCCTCGCGGCCGGCGACTTCGTACTGATCCCCGCCGCCAGCGCCTTCGCCGCCTCCAGCCTCGTCGCGCCTTCGGCGGGGCGGCCGCCGCCGCCCGTCGAGATTGGCCCCGGCGTGTTCCGGCTCGGTCCTGCCGAGGTGCCGCCCGACCTGCGCATGCTGGTGGGGCACTGCACCTTCGCCTCCGACGATACGGAACTGCTGCTGTCGCTCCTGCCACGGTTCGTCCATGTACGCGGCGTCGGACGACTGGCGATGCTGCTCGGCTTGGTGAACGAGGAGACGCGGGGCGACAGGCCCGGTCGCGAGGTGGTCCTGGCGCGGCTTCTGGAGGTGCTTCTGATCGAGGCGCTTCGGTCCACCACGGGTCCGACGGCGCCCTCAGGCCTCCTGCGCGGGCTTGCCGACGAGCGCGTGGCCGCCGCGTTGCGCCGGATGCACGAGCGACCGACCGTTCCCTGGACGGTCGCGGCCCTGGCCCGAGAGGCGGGACTGTCGCGCTCGACATTCTTCGAACGGTTCCGGCGCGAGGTCGGCGTCGCGCCGATGGCGTATCTCCTGGCGTGGCGTATGGCGCTGGCGAAGGATCTGCTCGGTCGCGAGGGAGCCGGCGTAGCGGAGGTTGCCGAGCGCGTGGGCTACGGGTCTGCCAGCACCTTCAGCACCGCCTTCGCCCGTCATGTCGGCAGACCGCCAATTCACTACGCCCGCGAGCAGCGCGCCCAACAACGTAGCCCTGCGCCTCTGCCCGTCTGAGACGGGTGGAAAACGGACTGGCGGCTTTCGAGTATTGAACCCGAGAATACGGACTTTCACAAGCTGGTGAAATGCCCAAAGTGAAACGTCCGCTTCACGACAGGTTCGCCGAAAAAGACAGAAGGTTCTCTGGCAATAGTGCGCCTCGTATTGGCGTGTAACCCGAGGCGAGCTTCGACGAACTAGGCTCGTGGCAAGGAGATCGACGGCATGCCTTGTGTGATCGAGTTCACAGGCGGCGACAGAGGCCCGTGGCGGGTTACGCGCGCGGAGGCAACGACCGGAGCCCGCCTTGAAGAGGTGGCATTTGTGTCAGTTGGCTTGGTGAGTGAAAGTGAAGATCCGGGACACTTGGCGTCTTCCGACATGGCATGGCGTCTACGCGGAGCTATTAGCAACCTCCGCTACACCACACGCGATGAAGCCAATAGGCTACGGAGCTTACAAGCTGCTCTTGATCGGCCGACAGCAACTCATGCCGCTCTGATCCCGATCAAAAAATCTCAGCAGTGGTGGGATTTGGCTCAAGACGAGCGCCGTGAAATATTCGAGGAGACTTCCAAGCACACCACGATTGGTATGAACTATCTTCCTGCCATTGCCAGAAAGCTTCATCACAGCAGGGATCTTCGTGAGCCGTTTGACTTTCTGACTTGGTTCGAGTTTGCGCCAGAGCATGAGGCGGATTTCGAAACTCTCCTCTCTAACCTCAGGGCCACGCGGGAATGGACCTTCGTGGAGCGAGAGGTCGATATACGCCTCACGCGCGATTGACCCATTTAGGCGAGAACCGCCTTTGATGCTGTCGGGGCCATACCTCGCCAGCCTTCATGCAGGAGGCGAAAGAGGGGCGCGCCGCATTGCAGACGCGCCCCAAGTGCGTTCCGGTCTCATGAAGAACGTGCCCGCTCGGTAAGGCCTCACGCTCGCGTGAACAATGCGTCTCGCGTAAGAAGCTGGCTGTGTGGCCGCGTCATCGGAACGTCGCATTGGCCGACGGGATTGTGGCCCAGCCGAGCGGGTGAGGTGCAGGTGAGCAATATGGCATCGATCAGAGAGATCGCAGACACGCTGAAGGAGATTGCCGCCCCTGGGATGAAGCCGAAGGCGATCCGTTCTGCCATCCGCGAACGGCACCCGGAGGCGAGCAAGAAGGAGATCGTTCGCGCGGCGTTTTATGCTGTGACGGAAGCGTCGGCTGCTTCAGACGGAGCGACCGCTGAACTCCATGACTTCGTGTTGGCTGAGCGCATCGCCGAGGACAACTTGGACGTGGTGTTGAAGGTGAGCAAACGCAAAAAGAAGAAGCGCTCGTCGGACGCATTGGAGCGGTCGCCGGCGCACTGATGCCGGGGGAGCCGCTTCTGACTTATGCACTCGAACGTCCGCTTCGAAGAAAAGCTTAGATGCGCGCTTGCGACCGAGTTGGGTCGCTATCAGACTGTCCGCTCGGAGTGGTGTCCGGCCCGTCCGCTTCTGGACGGCGAATGCATCGAAGCAGACAGCGCCGCCGGGTCCGTTTGGGGTGCTGACAGTCATTTTGCTTGCATGCTTGCGTAGCTGCGAGTGCTGACCAAAGATATGATCGCGCCTCTCAGGCGCGGTTCTCGTTGCGCAGCGGCTCGGGCTTCTGCTCGTCCGGCAGAACCTCGCGCAGGTGGTGATGCACGATGTCCACGCTGAACGGCTTTCCGATGAAGCGCGCTCCGTCCGGCAGATCGTTCGGTCCGGGCTTGGCCTGCCCCGACGCAACGACGATCGAGATGTAAGGATAGGCGCGCGCAACCTTGCGAGCGAGAGCGAAGCCATCGTGTACGCCCGGCATCTGCACGTCGGTGAACAGCAGCACGATGCACGCGTGGTGTTCTTCGAGCACGAGCAACGCCTTATCACCGGATGCGGCCGCAAAGGTCGCAAACCCCGCTTCCTCCAAGATGTCGATTGCAGCGATGCGGACCATGCCGTCGTCGTCGACGACGAGAGCACAGGGCGCAGCGTTCGAGGAGGCATGGGTCATCTCCCCTCAATGCCGCGTTTCATGGAAAGGTCCGGGTGGAAAGACGCCAAGTTCAGCCGCCTGCCATGAGATGGACGCCCGAGGTCGTCAGCGTGCCGACCAGATCTTCATCGCCGGCGCACAGGCGAAGCACTTGATCAGCCCTCATTCGGCTTGGTGAACTTGCACTTGCCCTGCAGCGACCACGGCCCCCGCGCCCCGACCTCGGCGCAGAACGCATCGACCGCCCGGGTCACACCCGGGAAGCGGCCGCCCAAGCGGTCGTAATCGTCGGCGATCAGGAGGCCTCCAGGCCGCAGGACCGGCCACCAGGCGCGCAGGTCCGCCGCGACAGACGTCTCCTCGTGCCCGGCATCGAGATGAATGACGTCGGCGGTCACACCGCGCAGACGCAGGAGTTCCGCGGCATTCACCGAGTCGAGCGGCAACGGCACGATGTGGTCCGTCATGCCTTCACGCACCACATTGGCCAGGAAGGTCCGGTAGAGGCTCGGATAGCCATGCTCGGTGGCGAGTTCCGCGAACAGCGCCTCGTCCGCCCAGTGATCGACGGCTCCGAGCCACGTATCGACCGCGATCACGGTGCCGGTGACGTTGTGCTCGACCATGGATCGCGCGAGAAAAAGGGCGCTGGCTCCCTTCCATGTCCCGATTTCGACGGTGACGCGGGGTTGGAATTCGATCACCGCCTCTTCGAGATAGGGGTGGATGCTGCGCCAGCCTTGAAGGTCGCCGGCGCGTAGGTCCGCCGGGGGATCCGCGAAGGGGTCGCGGCCGTGCCACAGGGCGGCGATCAGGTCCTGACGGGTCATGGCACTCTGATTTGAGGGTGTTGGAAGGCCCAGGAGGGGCAGACATCCAGGAAGAGCAGTGGGGTCATCGAACGGCGCGGGCCTGCGCGTAGAGTGCCTCGCATCGGTCGAGCCAGCATGCGCGGGTGAACAGGCGCAGGACACGCGCGCGCGGGATCGGCCGCGGGATCACGAGCGCCGCGCCGATGGCACGGGCAAGACCCGCCTGGTCCCCTGGTGCCGCGAGGGACCCGGCTTCGCCGACGACCTCCGAAACGGCGCCCCGGGCGAAGCCGGCGACCGGCAGGCCGCAGGCCATCGCCTCGATCGCCGCCAGCCCGAACGGCTCGTCCCAGCACGGTGTGGCCAGGAACACGGAGGCGCGGCCGACCTCCGCGGCCAGGGCCGTCCCGCTGAGCTGGCCGCCGTAGCGGATCGAGCCGCCGAGCAACGGCGCGACCTGGGCCGCCCAGTAATCCGGCTCTTCGATCGGGCCGAACAGGGTCAGGGGCAGGCCGGCTTGGCGCGCCGCGCCGATCGCGTGCTGCGCGCCCTTGTCGGGCGTGATCCGCGCGCACCAGACGGCGCTGCCGTCGCCGTCCGGACGATACGGCCAGGCGGCGGGATCGATGCCGTTGTGAAGCACCGAGGCCTCCGCGGGCGCCCCGTCCGGCCACCACGCGTCGAGATGCGCCCGGGAGGGCGCGGTGATCCGGTGTCCCGGGGCGGGGCTCGCCTGCACGAACCAGCGCAGGGCGTCGTAGGGCGGTACGTGCAGCGACGTGACGGTGGGCGTCGCGGCGGTGCGCCGTTTCTCCAGGGGCAGACGGCTCAGGCTGTTGTTGTGGAGCACATCGAAGCCCCCGGCAGCGATCCGGTCGCAGGCGGAAGCGTAGCCGTCGTCGAGATGAGCCTTCAGGCCCGCATCGCCCCGGTGCTCCAGGCCGGCATGGCTCCGCTCGTGATGGACCGGGATCACAGGATCCAGGGCGAAGCGCGCGTCGCTGTCGCCGGAGGCGAACAGGGCGACGCTGTGGCCCCGGGCGGCGAGACCGTCCGCGAGGCTCCACGTATAGGCTTCGAGGCCCCCCGCGAAGGGCGGGGCGATCGGATGGCGGAGATGGGCAAGGAGCGCGATCCTCACGCCGTCACCGGCGCCGGCGCATTCGCGGCGGCCCCGGCATCCGTCCGGGCCTCGATGGCGCGGATCACCGACGCCGAGTTGGTGTAGGGCTGGTGGCCCAGCTGACCAGTCAGCGCGAGGTCGGCGGCGTCGGGCCGGCGCAGGATGCGGATCGGCCGGTCGGGCGTGTCGTCGATCAGGCCCATCACTTTGAAGGCGTAGAGCCAGTGGCCCATGGTGCGGTAGCCCCACTTGGCCTCGAACAATTCGGCGTTGCGCACCACACTCTCGAGGTGATGGACCGGCGGCATGTGGTGCGGGTGGTACTGGTGATAGGCGCGCGCGCCCTTGATCCAGGCGATCGGGATGCCGCTTCGGTCGAGGAGCTTGCCGAAGTCGGTGTCCTCGCCGCCGTAGCCGGTGTAGCGCTCGTCGAAGCCGCCGGTCGCCAGGAAGGTGGCCCGCCGGATCGCGAAGTTGAGCGACCAGAAGCAGCGGTAATCGTTGCAGATCTCGATGCCGGAGGCCGGGGGCCCGCGGCGGTCGGAATGCCGCTCCGCCACGGCATCGAGGCCGGCATAGTCCCAGGTCCCCTGCGTGGCGCGCTCGGGCAGATGCAGCACCTCGCCCATCAGCAGCCCGTCGAGTTCGGAGAGCCCCCGCGCGTAGTCGGCGATGAGGTCGGGCGCCGGGATGCAATCGACGTCGAGGAAGACCACGGCGTCGCTGTCGACCGCCGCCACGCCGCGGTTGCGCGCCGCCGCCAGCGGCAACTCGCGGCCCCGCACCGGAATCTGATGCACCGGGAAGCCGACCTCGGGCAGGTCGTAGGGCGTCTCCTGCATCACCGCGACGATGAAGGCGGCGGGGGGCTGCGTCTGGCGCTCCAGGCCGCGGAGCACGTTGCGCAGATGCGCCGGCCGGCCCTTCGCGAGGGTCACCACGGAGACGGTGGACATAAGGCGATCGGGCTCCGGTTGGGTTGGGGAGACGGCGGCGGTCACTCGGCGGCGATGCCTGGAAGCGGGACGGTTTCGGCGCCGGCCGGTCCGCAATCCCAGAGCGCGTCGGTCAGCCCTTCGAGCCAGCCGGCGGCGCGGGCAGCGGCGTCGGGGGCGTAGAGGCTCCGCAGGGGAGCCCCGTCGAGGGCGCGGGCGCGGGCGAGGAGGTCCCGCCAGCCCCGGAGATCACCCGGCCAGGCGGGCGCCTGCACGGCAGCGCCGAGCCGGACCAGGGCCTCGGCCTTGCGGGTCTGCTCGGCGAAGTAGCGCCATTCCGGCATCACGATCAGGCGACCGCCGACCCGGGCGACCTCGTGGACCGTGTTGTCGCCCGCCGAGGCGATCACGATGTCGGCGGCGGCGAGGTAGTCGGTGACCGAGGACACCCAGCCGAGTTCGCGCAGATTCGAAAAGTCGGTCTCGTGGCCCTCGCGGTGGGTCGGCCCGAGGGTGAGCCACAGGGCGTCGGGTTCGGCGCGGGCCGCGACCGTGAGGGGCGCGTAGGGCGTGCCGCTGCCGCCGCCGCCGGTCACCGCCACGACGATCTCCCGTGCAGGATCGAGGCCGAGCTTGGCGCGGGCCTCCGCGCGCTCCGGCACCCGGTCGACGCTGGTGCACAGGCCGCCGCTGTAAAAGGTCTTGGCGCGCAGGGGTGCCGGGTAATCGTCTTGCTCCAAGCGCTCGTCGAAGGGGGCGAGCATTCCGACGCAGGCCTCGTAGGCGCCGACATGGCCGATATCGGACCGGTCGCCGTGCATGCGGATCTGCACCGCCGGCACGCTGGCGATACGCGCGAGCAGCGCGATCTCCGCCGAGACATCGACCACGAACAGGCCGATTCCACGCTCGTCGAGATGGTCGAGGATCGACCGCATGGTCCGGCGCATCGCGTCGAGACCCAGGGGAACGCAGTGCATCACCTGGGGCGTCGGCTCGGCGTAGAGGCGCGCCGTCGGCACCGCGGCGCCGATCATGTTGGGCAGCGCCACGATCTCGATGTCGCGGCCGAAGCCGTCGAACAGGCGTGGATCGGCGGTCAGCACCGAGACGGCCCGGTCACGAGCAAACTCGGCAGCCACCGCCATCGTGCGGTTGGCGTGGCCGCGGCCCTGATGATGAACGAAGAACGCGATCGGCTTCTTCATAGCGGTGGGTTCGGGCTCGCTCTCAAGAGAAAAGGGCGTCGGGCCGCAGGGCCGCGGCGATCTCGGGTTCGGTCGGCGGGCGGATCAGGCGGATCGCGGGGGCGGCGACGTCCCAGTCGATCAGCCCGGCCGCGCGGAACTGGTCGAGCCAGTAGGTCATGCACCAGCGCCCGTGCCGCGCCCGGAAACGCGCCGCGTTGGCGAGGATCGACGCGAAATGCTGCAGCGGCGGCACGTGGACCGGATGGTGCTGGTGATAGGCGCGAGCCCCCGCGACCCAGAAGACCGGCAGCCCGGCGGCGGCAAGCCGGGCGGCGAGGTCCGTCTCCTCACCGCCGTAGCCCACGAAGGCCTCGTCCATGCCGCCGGCCATGCGCCAAACCGCGGCCGGTAGGGCGAAGGACAAGCCCCAGAGCTGGCCTGCATCGGGTTCCGGCCGCAGGCCGTTTTCGGGCAGGGCGGGCCGGGCCGGATGGGCTCGGCCGAGGCGGTCGAGTACCGCCGGCGTGCAATCGCCGGTGCCCGCGCCCGGCGGAAGGTAGAGGACCTCGCCGAGCAACAGCCCCTGCGCCGTAGCGCCGGCCCGCGCATAGGCGTCCGTCAAAGTCGGCGACGGGATGCAATCCACGTCGAGGAAGACGAGGAGTTCAGCGCACGCTGCCTCGGCGGCCCGGTTGCGCGCGGCGGCCAGCGACATCGGCTCGCCCGGCACGTGGAGGTGCCGGATCGGGCAGCCGGGATCGGGCAGGTCCGGCGCACGCTCCGACTGCATCCAGGCGATCACCAGCTCTCGCGGGGGCAGCGTCTGGCGGGCGAGACCCTGCATCAGGTTACGGAGGCGGTCGGCCCGGCCGCGGACCAGGGTCAGGACGCTGGGAGCCGGCCCCCCCTCGTGCTCAGCCGGCATCGGCGAGCATCCGGCGGAAGTGCGAGACCCCTTCAATGATGCCCCGGGCGTGGGTCCGGCGGGACACGTAGGAGTGCTTCAGGGCGGCATGGCTTGCGAGGTCGTCGGAATAGTTCGCCACGATGATCGCCTGCACGCGGGCGCCGAGCATCTCGATGTCGTTGCCGGAATCGCCGGCCACGAACACGGCGTGCTCCGGCAGGTCGTACAGGGCCCGGACGTGGTCCACGGCAGTGCCCTTCGAGGCGGCCTCGGGCAGGACGTCGAGATACCGTCCATGACTGTGAATCACACGCGCGGCGATACCGGCCTCTGCCAGACGCGCGCGCACGCGCCGTTCGGTCTCGGTGTCACCGAAATAGCTCAGCTTCAGGGCGCGCTGCTCCAGAGGACCCTGGGGGCTCAGCCCATCAAGCCTGTCGAGCGCTGCCTGCACGGTGGGCCGATCCCAGCCGGGCTCTATGATCCGGCGCCACGCGGCGTCTGCCGTGTATGTCACGCCGTTGGCGTCGAGGTGGTAAATTTCGGATCCCACCGAGGTGATCATTACCTGGGGCCGGGGGCTGTCCTGTTGCTCCAGCACGGCCATCGCGCTGTGGAAGGACCGGCCGGTTGCGACGCCGAAGGCGAGCCCCGCCTGCCGGCTGCGCCACCGGCGGAAGATTCCCATGGCCGCATCGCAGCCGACCAGCGTGTTATCGATGTCGCAGACGAGCAGTTGCCGGGGTGTCTGGGTGGGCGGCTCCGGGGACAGCAGCGCGCGCAGCAGGACGTGATAGCGGGCGGCGTGCCGGTCCCAGTCGTAGGCTGCAGCCGCCCGGGCGCCGCCAGCCACGCAGCGTGCGTAGAGGACCGGATCGCCCAGGATCCGCAGGCACGCTTCCGCGATCGCCCCGTGGGTGCGTGGATCGACCAAGAGCCCGTTGCCGCAGGTCTCGACGATGTCGTTGGGGCCGCCGCTGTCGGTGGCGACCAGCGGCAGGCCGGCGGCAGAGGCCTCAAGTAGCGTCAGGCCGAAGGGCTCGTTGAGGGCCGGGTTGACGAACAGGCCGCCGCGCGTCCGGGCATGGGCGTAGATCGCCGGAACGTCCTCCGGACGGTGCGTCTTCGGGTAGGCGACGCGCCCGTAGAGATCGTAGCGATCGATCAGGACGAGGAGGTCGCGCATGGTCGCGGCCATGTCGCCGTCGAGGGTATCGATGTCGTCACGGGTCCCGGCGATGATCACGAGGTTGGCGTGGGCCTGGAGCGCACGACTCTCGCCGTAGGCACGCACCAGCGCAGCGAGATTCTTGCGCGCCACCGGCCGGGCGAGCGCCAGGATTGCCGGCCTGTCCGGATCGTCGAGGAAGCGGTCGATCGCCGCGTCGACCCGGGGATGGGTCTGGGCCGCGGCGAAGCGGGCGAGGTCGCTGCCCGGAGGCAGGACGCGGACGCGTCCGGGATCGTAGGCCGCATAGCCGGCGTATTGCACCTCCGCCTCGTCCCGCGAGGAGGCGATCACGAGCTGGGCTCGCGCCACAGCCTCCTCCTCGGCGGCGATCCGGCGGGCGAGATCAGGCCGGACGGGGGCCGTGCCCAGCATCGTTGCCTTCACGCGTCCGAGGGAATGGGCCGTGAAGACGAAGGGGATGCCCAGGCGATCTTCCACCAGGGCCGCCACCGTCGCCGCGTCCGCGTAATGCGCGTGAATGAGATCCGGCGCCCGGGCCTGGGCGGCGATCCAGGTGATGAGGTTTTCGGCGAAGGACGCGACCTCGGCGTGCATCGCCTCCTTGGCGCGGTAGTCCGGGGACGCGCTCGCGAGCCGCACGAGCGTGACCTTGTCGGCGATCGGCTCTTCGGGCACGGCGTAGGCGGCCCCGAGGGAGCCGCGAAACAGACGGGTCGCCACCACGATCCGCGTGAGATCGCGGTCCTGCACCGAGGCCGAGACCAGATCGAGCAGGTAGCGGATATGGCCGCCCGTGTCGGCGGTGAGCCCGTAGACGACGCCGTCGCCGCGCAGGCAGCCCTGCAGGGCGATATGCAGGACAAACATCAGGCGTGCGCTGCGGCTCTCGCGCGCCGCAGAACGCTTAACTTATGTAAAGCGAACGCCGCGCCCCGGCTTAACATATGTAAAGAGGTTGCCGTGCTTCGCGTCGCGCAGGTCGCTCCGAACATTTTTCCCGTTCCCCCAGACCATCACGGCGGCACCGAGCGGGTTGTGCACGATCTCAGCACGGCGCTACGAAGCTTGGGTGTGGAACTAACATTATTCGCCCCCTCGGACAGTGCGACAGACTTACCGCGCGTCGGCAATTACCCGAGTCTCGCGGCGCTGGAACGGCAACACGGGCGCGTCGCACCCGGGGTGCCCGCCGCCCTGGAGGCTCTGCAGCTGGAGGACCTGCGGCAGCGGCTCGACGATTTCGACATCGTCCATTGCCACGGCGAATTCGCCCACGCGGCGCTGCTGGGCGCGCGGCGCCGACGCAGCCTGACCACCATCCACTGGCGGGTCGACGAGCTCGACCGGGCCTTGTTCTTCCAGGGTTTTCCCGACCTGCCCGTCGCGGCGATCTCGGCCGCGCAGGCGACCGGCATCCCGGCCGTGAACCTGACCGGCATCGTCCATCACGGCATTGACCGGGCGCGCTACGCCTTCCGCGCCGCGCCGGACGACCATGTCGCCTTCGTAGGTCGCATGACCGACCAGAAGCGGCCCGACGTGGCGATCCGGGTCGCCCGCGCCGCCGGTCTGCCGATCCGGCTCGGCGGCACGATCGATGTCGGCAACCCGGACTATTTCGACCGCTGCGTGCGTCCCCTGCTGAGCGTCGACGCGACCTATCTCGGGCCCGTCGACGATACCCGGAAGGGCGAGCTCCTGGGCGGCGCCCGGGCGCTCCTGTTCCCGATCGACTGGCCCGAACCCTTCGGCCTCGTGATGATCGAGGCGATGGCCTGCGGCACTCCGGTGGTCGCCTGGAACCGCGGCTCGGTTCCCGAAATCGTCGAGGACGGGGTGACGGGCTTCATCGTCTCCAGCGAAGCCGAGGCGGTCGCGGCCCTCGCCCGGATCGGGCAGCTCGACCGCGCCGCGATCCGCCGCCGGTTCGAGGAGCGCTTCACCGCCGAACGCATGGCCCGGGATTACCTCGCCCTCTACCACCGCCTGCACGCCGCCTGATGCGCACCGCCTTCCTGGCCTGGGACTACCCGCCATCGCCGAGCGGGCTCTCCACCGCGGCCCGAGAGATCGCCGAGAGCCTTGCGCAGGCGGGCGCGGAGGTGACGGTGTTCACCCTCGACCGGACCGGACACGAACGGATCGGCGGCGTCACCGTGTCGGGCCTCGCCCTGGCGCCTGGCAGCTCCCTCGCGCGCCTGCGCCTCTGGGGCTCCGCCGGCCATCTCGCCGCCCCGCTCGCCTTCCGGCGTGCCGTGCTCGAGGCGCATCGCCGAGGGCCCTTCGCCGTGATCGAGGCGACCAATTGGTATGCGCCGGCTGCCCTGCTCGCCGGCCGGCGGGATCTGCCGCTGGTGACCCGCAGCTCCACGCCGGCCGCCTTCACCCGTGACCCGGCCGGCAGCCTGCGGAACCGCCTCGACGGCTGGACGGCTGACCGCCTGGAGCGTCGGCAGGCTCAGGCGAGCGCTGGGCTCATCGCAAACACCGCGACGCATGCGGGGGTGATCGCCCGTTGCTACGGGCTGACCGGGCGGCAGCCCGAGGCGGTGATCGGTCTCAGCCTGCCCCCCGAGGTCGCCGAGGCCGCGAGTGGCGCCCCCTATCCGGAGGCGGCGGAACCGATCCGCCTGCTCTTCGTCGGGCGGGCGGAGGCGCGGAAGGGGTTCGATGCCCTTCTCGGCGCGGTCGCGATCCTCGGCGCCGAGTGGGCGAGGGGCGCGCTGCCCGCCTTCCGGCTCGACCTCGTTGGAGTGCCGCCGGACGATCTCCCGGCCGATCTGCCCGATGTGGCGCGGCCGCACATCCGGGCCCGGGGCCGGATCGACGGCCGGGCGCTGTCGGCGGCCTACGCCGAGTCTCACGCGGTGCTGGCGCCCTCGCGCTACGAGAGTTTCGGCCTCGTCTACCAGGAAGCGCTCGCCTACGGCCGGCCGGTCGTGGCCTGCGCCGAGGATGCGAGCGCCCGCGCCTTCGTCGGCGTGCCCGGCGCCGGCCCCCTGGCCGCGGCCGCGACCGGGCCGGCCCTCGCCGACGCCCTGCGTCCGCTCCTCACCGATCCGGACCTGCGCCGCGCCTATCGCGCCCGCGCCCTGGCGGCGGCCGGGCGCTTCAGCCGGGCGAGCCTCGGGCGCGAGACACTGGCGCTCTACGAACGGGCGATCACGGCGGCGCGGGGCGGCTGATCGTGCAGCCGCAGCAGATCCGGTCCGCTCCGACCCGTCAGTCTGCGTAGGGGCGCAGCAACGCGGCCTCTTCCTCCGGGCGTCCGCGCCCGGGATCGAGCGCCTCGTAGCGCCGCGACCGTGCCCGGACATGGGCCGCGCTCAGGCGATGCTCGATGCCGCCATGCAGGGCGATGAGGCTCCCGGGCCAGCCGCGGTCGAGAACCGGGCGCTCATGGACGCGGCCGGCGTAGACAAGATGGGTGCGGTTCAACCGATACTGGACATCCGGGAACACGTCCGAGAGGACGCCGTCGACCCGGTTCGCCCGGGCGAGGCCGATCGAGGCGACAGCCTCCGCCTCGGCCAGGGCCGCCAGGGCGGGCAGCAAGCGGCCGGTCGCCGGGCCGAGCGCCTCGTCGGCGTCGAGCTGCAGCATCCAGCCGTGGCGGGCGAGGCCCTGGAGGGCATTGCGCTGCGCGGCGAAATCCCCGTCCAGGGGGCGGGCGGCCACGCGCACCGCTCCCGCGGCGAAGCCCGCGACCGGGACCGGCACCGCCGCCCGCGCCGGCCCGTCGATCAGGATCGCGACGTCGTCCGTCCAGGCAGCCTGCGCCGGCAGCGAGGCCAGGACGGCGTCCCGGTCCGCCGGACGGCAGAGGAGACCGAGGGACACCGGGCGCCCGTCGGCGGCTTCGAGGGCGAACAGCTCAGCGTCGGCCGCCCGGGTACCGTGGGGGTGTCGGAGTTCCGCGCGGCCGGCCGCGTCGCGGGGACGGACGCCGAGCCGCCAACGGGTCGCGGCGCTACGCAGGGTATAGAGGTCGAGGCCGTAGGGCGCCTCCGGGTCGGGCGCGAAGACGGAACCGGCGAGGCTTCGGGCCAGATGCGCGCGGCAGGCCTTCGGGGCCGCGCCGTGCGCGAGCAGAACCCCGCAGGCGTTGCAGGCCAGCGGGAAGGCGCGGCGCGCGCCGCCCGGATAGGACAGGGTCCGGTCGCTCGGCCCGATCATGGCGGCGGCACAGACGAAACACCGGCGCATGATCCCATCTCCCACGCCCGCGATCCAACAGAGGGGCCTGGATGCGTCGGGCCCGCGCCTTACCTCCGCGGTTCCCATAACCCCTGCCGCACGTGAACCCGGACGTCGACTCCCTCCCTGCCGGACGCGCCGGCCTGCCCGCCGACGGGTCCCTCGCCATCGTGGGCAACGCGCCCGGAGCGGGTGCGTGCGCAGCCGCGATCGATGCGGCGGACAGCGTGGTCCGCTTCAACAACGCGCTCGGCTTCGGCGGCGGCACCGGCCACCGCGTCACGCATCTCGCCCTGGTCAACCGCGGCGGCCAGCCGCGGGAATGGCTGGCGGACCGGCGCTTCCTCGAGCGCCCGGTGGTCCGCGCCGCGCAGGCCTTCATCCTGCCCTTCCCGATGCTGCCGGCGGAGCACAACGTCCCCGAGCCGATCTGCTGGACCCGCGAGCTTCTGGCGCGGCTGCAACCGTTGGGCCGCCCGGTCTTCCTCCTGCCCGAGACGCTGCACCAGCAGGCTCACGCCCTGCTCGGCCCGCGCACGGCGGGACACCCGAACCCGAGCACCGGCTTCCTCGTGACGCTCGCGCTGCTGCTCGGCCGCCCGGCGGGTGCAGGACCGGCGCAGGTCTTCGGCTTTGGTTTCGACGGCTGGCCCGGTCATCCCTGGGCGGCCGAGCGCGCATGGTTCGCCGAGGGCGAGGCGGCCGGACGCATCCGAGTGCATCCACCATCTCTGACCGAGCAATAGCTTTATGACCACGCTGATCACCGTCCTGAAGGGCGGCGGGCGCTACGACGCCACCTGGGTCGCCCGCCTCGCAGGCGGCATCCGCCGCCATGCCCCGGCTTTCGAACGGATCGTCTGTCTTACGGACCTGCCAGTGGCCGTCGCGGGCGTGGAGACGATCCCGCTCCGGCACGCTTGGTCGGCCTGGTGGGCGAAGATGGAAGCGTTCCGGCCCGGTCTCAGCACGGGTCCGACCCTCCTGTGCGACCTTGATACGGTGCTGACCGGCCCAGCCGATGCCCTCGCCGAGCCCGGCCTCGCTGCGATGGAGGACTTTTTCCACGCGGGGCGCCTCTCCAGTGCGCTGCTGCGCTGGTCCGGGGACGAGCTCGCATCGCTTTACACGACCTTCGCGGCCGACCCCGACCGCTGGATGAGCCCAGGATCCTGCGGCCCCGTGCCGAACGCGGTGCATGGCGATCAGGTCGTCATCGACCACCTGCTGCGTCGGAGCGGGCGGCAACCGGATTTCATCCAGCGCCTCCATCCCGGCCTGCTCGATTTCTATGACCCCCGGCGCGATTCCCATGGCCCGGTCGTGATCTTCATCGGAGCGGCGAAGCCGGATACGGCGACTGGAGCCGTGCATGCTGCGTGGACGCGTAGCTGATGGAGGATTCCCGACGTCGTCTCGGCTACAACTTCTGAAGCGTTATCGTGATCAGGTCGGCCGCGGGTAAAGACGACCTATCTGGACAGAAGCTCCGAAGCTGCCCTTTGCCTACGGGCTACGTTCTCGCATGATCCTACGCGTGCCAGTGGGTCGCAGTCGGGCAAGGAGAATGTCCGCATTTCGGGCGGCGGCATTCCGAAGCGGAATGGCAGGTTTCGGCCAGACCACGTCACGCCGACCCACAAATGCGCGCAGGAGCGGACATTCGGCTTCGCGTCCATCCCGGTCATTCAGCGTGTTTCGAGGACGCTCCGAAGCGGACATCCCTTCCGCAAAGATCCCAGGCCGGAGAAGCTCCTACACGGTGAAGATTTTCGCGCCTTCCACCGGTCGCCGCTCGCAGGCAGCGGCACCGATCAGGCTGGCGCCGACCGCGAAGGTCCCGTCATCGACCAAACGCTCGCCGATGCGGTGCTGCACAGTGATCCTGAACGCCGCTCGAGGTAGGTCGTCCCGAGCGCCCGCGCTTCATCCGGCAGCAGCCACGCTTCACAGCCCCCTCACGGGCTGGTCGGCACCACGGCCCCGACGCTTGCCGCCCGACCCTTCAGCCTTGCGGCGGCCGCGGCGTAGCCTCCGCCAGCGCCATCGATGAAGTGCATGTGCCCGCGGCCGGGCACCGGAGGGCTGATGCAGGTCAACTGCGCAGCCAATTGCCGTTCCAGCCCGAAATGGCAGATCCCCCGCGCCTCTGCACCGGCGAGTTGCGCCTCCAGCTGATCCGCGAAGGCCTCTGTGCAGTCCAGCGTCATCCGCAGCGCATCATCGTATTTGCGGAAGTCCGTATTCCCGACGATCTCGTGCCGAAGCGCGGCCGGATCGAACCCTCCCACCCGCAAGCCCATGCGGTAGATCAGGTATTCGGGGATCGATCGTGCCACGAGGCGAAGCTTGCGCCAGAGGCGGCTCCGACGGGAGCCCGGCATGGCGCGCAGCTCAAGATCCAGGCCCGCCCACGGTCCGTGCATCTGCGGTCCCTCATCCTGCATCGGATGTGCGACCTCGGCACTGATCTCCACACTGTGCAGGATTTCTTGCACGAGTTGCCGGAAGGCCGGCGCGTCGCCGCTGTGCTGCGGCACGAGCATGAGCGAGAGAATCAACGCGTGGCGGGGACGGATTGACTGCCATCGGCAGGAGAGGCCGGTCAGGTCGGGCTGGCTGCCGGGCTCAGCCGGTGCGACGGCATAGTCGCCGGCCTTCATGGCGGCCTCTGCCCAGGGCAGGCCGCCTCCGCTGAACATGGCATAGGAAACGTGAGCACTGGGCGCGTAGCGCGCGACGCGCACGTCGAGCCCGCGATCGCGTACGGCGGAGACCGGTACCAGAGCGGTGCGCAACTCGAGCTGCAGCGCCTCGCGGACCCAGACGGCCGTTGCGGCCAATGCTTCTCTGGCGGCGTTTACGTCTTCCGGGGCAATCGCGAAGCTTGCCCCGTCGCCGGCGAAGACGAACGGGAACGCGCGCCGGCCGAGGGCATTCGAAACGGCCGCGATGATGGCTGCGCCGGCCGCATTGACCGCCTTGTAGCGGCCGAGCCCGATCTGCTGCTGAGAGCCGACGACATCGGTCACACCCAGCCACCAGGTCGTGGGAAGCGGCCGATAGAGGCCTGGATCCATGAGGCTGGAGAAAGCGGTAAACCGGGGCAGGCTCGCGTAGAAATCAGGGGTCGTGCGGCCCATTGCGGGTTCGATTGGCTCCTCTGCACGTCCCGATGTCCTCGTCGCCGTCATCGCCCTGCTCCCCGGCACAGCCTCGGACGCGCGGCGCGCCCGGAACGCGGCACCGACATCTTCCTTGGTGGGACCACCATCACCACGGTCGCGTGCACGCCTTCAAGCGAACGCGCTACGGCGGCGACAAACCCACGACCGCTCCGCGCTGCCGCTCGGCTCATGTCTAATGCGGTTGCGGTTTGACTTTCGATATTCGAGCGGCGTCTTCGGGACGAATGGGTCCGGGGTGCCGGCTCCCATCCCGTCGTCACGGCAAGCGGTGGTGTGACGACGTCGGCCAACCGGCCGCCGCTGCGGGTGCAGCGGCGGCCGATCGCGCACCGGGGCCTCAATCAGCCGAAGACGGATGCTCCGTCAGCTGCAGACGCGCTCATGTCCGAAGAACAAGGGGTTGTAGACGACGCGGCAATCCCTGAAATCCGAGCTCAGGAAGTAGCCACCCGTGGGATAATTCCAGTCGAACCCGCCGAAGTGCCGACGGTAGCCACGGTGGTGGAAGTATCGATGGTGGCCGAACCCGCCGTTTCCGAAGCGACCGTACCCGAATCCGCGATGGCCGAAGCCGCCGTGATGGCCGAAGTTGCCGTGACCAAATCCGCCGTGACCGAACCCGCGGGCATCGGCGCTGGCGGCACCGCCGGCCAGTGTCGCCAGCGCGAGACCTGCGACCATCATCGTCTTCGTCGAAGTCGTCTTCATCGTGCTTCTCCCTGTTGGGGTGACAGCACTCTGCGCCCGACGATGGCCGGCCGCTGTGACCGCGGTCACAGAGGCCCGGAAACGCGGCGTGGCGCGGGATCTATGGCAGCCGCGCAGGTTCGCGCGTCAACCAAACCGCGATGGGTTGGGACCGTCCGCGGATGGAAGCCGTCCGCCGCTCGTCGAAGAGGCCGGCCGGCTCAACGATGCCGGCAGCCGTCAGGAGATCGGCGCTGACGGCGAGGCGGGCCTTGGCCTCCGACGCCACGGCCAGCAGGCGGCTCGCGACGTTGACGGTATCACCCGTCGCCGTGACCTGCTGATTGGTGTCGCTGCCGAGGCGCGAGAGGATCGCCGGTCCGGAATGCGCGCCGATCCGCACGTCGAGCGCCCGTCCGGCGCCTGCCAGTTCGGGATCGCGCGCGATCCAGTCGCGGGTCCGGACGATGAGATCGCTGGCCGCCCGCACGGCGTTTTCCGCCTTCGCGGGATCGGGGTCCAGGGCGCCGAACACGACCATCGCGCCGTCGCCCATGAAGTTGACGACGAGGCCTTTGTGCGACGAGGCGGTCTCGTCCACGAGATCGTGGAACGTCTTGAGGAGGGCGCGGGTGCGGACCGGGCCCAGGCGCTCACTCTGGCCGGTGAAGCCGGTCAGATCGATGAAGAGCACCGGGATCTCGCGCGTGAGGGGTGCGGCCAGATAGGTCGGGTCCCAGGCGAGCCGTTCCGCGAGCGCGGCGGGTTGAAGTCGGCGCAGGGCCTGCTCCGATCGCGCGAGCCTCAGGCCCTGGCGGCGATCCAGCGTCTGGCGCGCCACCGCGCACAGGAGCGTCGGCAGGCCAGCGGCTGCGAGCGGCAGGGCGGCGCTCATCCAGATGCCCTGGCTGAAGGCGACGGTGCCCAGAGCGAACCAGGCGGCCAGGAGGAGGAGTACGAGGATGGCCGCTGGGAGCGGTGGGGCCAGCGCGATCAGGAGCACGGCGGCGCCCGCGAGAATCCCGGCCGCCACCCCGTCGAGCCGCCGAACGCGCGCATCGCGCACGAGTCCGTCGCCCGTGGTCAGATGGGCGATGCCGGTCGCCAGCAGTTCGACGCCGGGCATCACGGGATCGAACGCCGTCGCAAAGGTGTCGCTGCCCCCGAGTGCCGTCGCGCCGATCACCACGACACGGTCCGCCAGAGCGGCGACGGGTGCCGTTCCATCGAGAAGTGCGGCGGCGCTCAAGGTCTGGATCGTGCGTCGCGGCCCGTAGGGACGGAGAGGAAGATGATAGCCGAGGTCGAGCCGGATGACGGCAGGCCCGATCCGGACCTGTCCCTCGGTCAGGACCGGATCGCTCCGGGCCGCCAGGGCCGCTGTGCGCAGGACGAAATGGGCCGCAACGCCGTTGTCCGCCCTGGCAACGAGAGGAAGGTGCCGCGGAACGCCGGCGGCGTCCTCGGACAGGTTGACGAGTCCCGTCAGCGCGGCCGCGCCGATCACCGGGATCGGGCGATGCACGGCGGTGGCGACCGGGATGCCCCCTTCGTTCGTGGCCTCGTCGAAGACGGCTGCCGCCGACAGGACGGCGGGCACCTTGCGGAGGGCGGCGGCGAGGGCATGATCCGCCTCGGGCTGGCGCCCGTCTTCGAGGAACAGGACATCGACGGCGAGCGCACGGGGGTGGGCCGCGGCGATCGTTTCGATCAGCCGCGCCATCGTCGTGCGCGAGATGGGAAAGCCTCCTTCCCGGCGGACGATTTCGTCGTCGATGGCGACGATCGCGACATCTTTGGGCGGCATGCGTGGACCGGCCAGGCGCATGCGCAGGTCCGTCGCCGCCGCCTCCAGGTAATCGAGGGGCGTTGCCCGTCCGGCGATGTGCAGGTGCGCGAGCCAGCCGCTCCACCCCAGCGCGGCCACGAACATGAGGAGGGCGAAGCGTCGCTTGGTCCGCCCGGGGCGCGAGATCGACTCAAGCCGCGGCACCGGACCCGCGGCTCTCACCGCCCGAAGCGCTCGAGCAGGCTTCTGACGCGCTCCTGCGGCCACCGTCGCACGTCCAGGGGGGCCTGATCCTCACCGACATCGACGCCCTCACCCGGGCCGAGCGTGACGAACACGGCCGGGGTGTTCCGGCGCGCGACGGCGACGCGGCCGCGAGCCACGAAAACCGCCGTCTTGGCGGTGGTCACATCGACGGCGTAGATCGTGCCGCGCACGGAGGCAATCGCGTGGGGGGTGAGGATCTGGAAGCCGCCCCGGCGCGTCTTCGAGCGCGTCGGCAGGGTCACGAGTACGGCGCTGCCGCCGATCTCCGCTCCCTCGAGCTGCCCGTCGCCGTCCCGATCCACCGGCCGTAACGTGGCCGCTCGCTCGGCTTCGAGCGTGAGCCCGTCGGTGCATCGCAGGATCCGCAGAGGCGGGTCGAAGCGGGTCGTTTCCGTGCAGCGCGTCTGGGCATGGACGGTGACAGGGACGACGACGGCCGCGAATGCGGTCACGACGCGCGCGAGATTCCTCATGGGGTGGATCCCTTCTGCCGCCTCAGAGCCGTGAGGGCGCGCCGAGGGCCGCCAGACGCGGCGCGACCTTCACATGCACGCGTGAGCGCCCAAGATCGATGATGCCGGATCGACGCCAATCCTGAAGGACGCGATTGACGCTTTCCCGCGCCGCGCCAACGTAAGCGGCGAGTTCTTGCTGTGTCACCTGGATTTCTGCGCCGTAATCCTCGGACAGCATAACCAGACGCCGCGCCAGCCGGGCATCGAGGGGAAGGAGCGTCGCCTCCTCCATGCGCTCGCTCATCCAGCGCAACCGTCGGCACAGGAAGCCGATGATCCGCGCCGCCAGGGCCGCGTCGTGCGCCAGGAGTTCGAGGAAGTCCCGCCGGTCGATGACGAAGAGATCCGTCGTCTCGAGCGCGATGGCCTCTGCGGTGCGGGCATGGCCATCGAGCAGGGCGATCTCGCCGAAGACATCGCCGGGGCCGAGGAGGTTGAGCGTCACGGACCGGCCGTCCTCGGTGCCGGTGGCGATGCGGATCTGCCCGCGACGGATCGCGTAGAGGGCATCGCCTGGGTCCCCCTTCTGGAAGAGGATCTCGTGACGCGCAACGCTGCGCATCCGGCAAAGGCCGGCGATGGCTTGTAGAGCGTCTTGGCCCAGCTCGGCGAAGAACGCGTTGGCGGCCAAGAGCCCGACAAGCCTGTTCGGCGCGCTCACGACATCCTCTCTCGACTGTGCCGACCCAGGCTCGTGTGCGCTCCGCAAAGTTCTCCGCGGCGCAGCCTGGTGTCAGCATGATGCCGCACCGTGTCGCCTCTGACCGGCGGGCGGGTCCGTGACAAAACTCACAGCCCGGCTGGCCACGCCGTTCCACGAGGACCGGCTATCGGCCAGCGATCGCGTATGGCCGCCACCGCATCTCGGGGAGACGCGATCCGGGCTGCCCGCCGAACCTTCGGACGGCGCTGCTATGTCGGAGGTTCCCGCAGCCGGGATGCGGCTGTGACCGAAGGATCGGTTCGCCCCGAGGCTTTTCAGAAGGCCGGACCAAAACGCATCTCCGTCGGCAAGATCGACGACAATGGCGTGAGGGCGAACCGAGCCTATCACGCGAAGCGCGACATGCAGATCTGCGAAGATCTCCGTAACGCATTCGGGAGTCGAAGCGAACAGGCCCTCGTGAACTTCATCCCGCGCTTCCAGTGTGACGTCGATCACAGTCGCGGGGGTCGAAGGCATAGAATACGACCCGAATTCCTGCGGCTCAGGATCATTTTCGCGGGACCCGCCGTGTTGGCGGGACAAAACGCTCCGTTCCTCAGCAACGGCAGCGCAGCATTAGAAGGATGTTGCCTATCATGAGCCAGTCTCGTCGCGAGGACCGCGATTCATCCCGGCGCGCGCAGGAGAACCAGCAGCGCCTGGTCGCCGACCTGCGCTCGCAATACGATGTCATCATTTGCGGCGCCGGATCCTCGGGCTCGGTCGTGGCGCGGCGCCTCGCGGAAAATCCCGACCTGCGCGTGCTGCTGATCGAAGGCGGAGGCAGCGACGATGCCGAGACGGTGCTCGACCCCGCACAATGGCCGGCCAACTTGGGCAGCGAGCGGGATTGGGGATTTGAGGCGCAGCCGAACCCGCACCTGAACGGTCGTGCCCTATCGATGTCGATGGGCAAAGGTCTCGGGGGCGGCTCCAGCATCAACGTGATGGTCTGGGCGCGCGGGCATCGCAGTGACTGGGATTACTTCGCTGCGGAGGCGGGCGATGCCGAGTGGAGTTACGACAACGTCCTCCAGATCTATCGTCGAATCGAGAACTGGCAGGGTTCACCGGATCCGCGGTATCGCGGCGAGTCCGGGCCGGTCTGGGTCCAGCCCGCCTCGGATCCCAGCCCCATCGCACACGCGATGCTCGATGCGGCCCGCGAGGTCGGCATCCCGACCTTCGCGCATCCGAATGGCCAGATGATGGAGGGGCCGGGCGGCGCCTCGATTTCGGACATGCTGGTTCGCGACGGCCGGCGCCAATCGCTTTACCGGGCCTATGTCCATCCTTGGCTCGACCGCCCCAACCTGACGGTCCTCACCGACACGACCGTGCGGCGCGTCCTGATCGAGCAGCGGCGCGCGGTCGGCGTCGAAGTGGTCCGCGCCGGGCAGGTCCTGGAGATCAGAGCCCGGGCCGAGGTGGTGCTGTCCCTGGGCGCCATCCAGACGCCCAAGGTTCTGATGCATTCCGGCATCGGGGACCATGCGGAGCTGACGCGCTTCGGCATCCCGGTGGTGCAGCACCTGCCGGGCGTCGGCCAGAACTTTCAGGACCATGTCTCGTTCGGATGCATCTGGGAGTATGCCGAACCCATCGCCCCCCGTAACAGCGGCAGCGAGGCAACCCTGTATTGGACGAGCCGCCCCGGGCTCGATGCGCCGGACGTGCTCTTCTGCCAGGTCGAATTTCCCGTGCCGAGCGATCGGACCGCGGCGCGCGGTGTGCCGGCGCAGGGCTGGACGATGTTCGCCGGTCTGGCGCGCCCGGCGAGCCGCGGCCGGCTTCGGCTGACGAGTGCCGATCCCGGAGTGCCGTTGGCGATCGAGGCCAACATGATGTCCGATCCCGCGGATCTGACGACGGCCGTCGCCTGCGTGGATCTGTGCCGCGCGCTGGGCAACGCCCAGGCGTTTCGTCCGCATGTCCGCGGAGAGGCCATGCCGGGCGACATCCGGGGAGACGCACTCGAAGACTTCATCCGTGATGCCGCCGTGACCTACTGGCACCAGAGCTGCACGGCCAAGATGGGCCGCGATGCCATGTCGGTGGTCGATGCATCGCTGAACGTCTACGGGATCGACGCTCTGCGCATCGCGGATGCTTCGATCATGCCGCGTGTGACGGCGGGAAACACGCAGGCCCCCTGCGCCATCATCGGAGAGCGGGCGGCACAGATGATCGCTCAGGCGCACGGCCTGTGATCACCCTGCGGGTCGCGGCCCGGCCGGGTTCTGCGGCTGACGGGTCCGGCTCTTCTGCTTCGGGCGCCATGCCGCGTCGTGGTGAACATCATTCTGGCGGTCGCCGATGACTTTCCAAGACGTTCAACACACGCTGCGGCAGATGGGCGATGCGGCAAGAGGCCTTGCCGCGATCGGTGCAGCCCTACGCGTGCGGCAGGAGGCGCCGGATATTCATCCCGAGGTCGCGCGCCGGTTGCACGACGTGGTCGCCGCCGTGGTGCCGGGCGGCCTCGGTGACCTTGATCAGGCGCAGGTCTCCGCGTCCCTGGCCTCCGTCACGCACGCCCTGCAGGAGGCGCGGGATCTGTTGGAGTGTCCCGAGCGACCGCCCGTCTGGCAGGTCCGCGATCCTGCGATGTTGCAGGCTCAGGGCCAAGCCTCGCGGGTCGTCGTACGGCGCTTGGCGGCCCTGGCGGCCGACCGCCCGGCGCTCGCGGCCGCCCTCACCGGGCGCTTCCTGGATGTCGGCACGGGTGTGGGCGGCATTGCTCTCGAAGCCGCAGCGCAGTGGCCCTCGCTGCGTGTCGTGGGCCTGGACATCTGGGAGCCGGCCCTCGAACTGGCCCGTGCGAACGTGGCGGCAAGCCCATTCCGCAGCCGTATCGATCTCCGCCTGCAGGATGTGACCCAGTTCGATGATCCAGCCGGCTACGCGCTGACGTGGCTTCCGGCACCCTTCCTCTCCCAGGACGCGGCTCGGACAGCGCTCGACCGGCTAACGGTTGCCCTTGAGCCGAAGGGATACCTTGTTGTCGGTCTCTACGCTCCGCCTCCGGATCCGGTCGGCGCCGCGCTTGCAGCCCTGCGGCTGGCCCGAAGCGGCGGCCACCTATGGTCGTGTGCTGCGATGGAGGCTGAACTTCGCTCCCGTAAATTCACCGCCATCGAGACTTCTGCGGGACAGCCGGTCACGCTCATGATGGGACGACGCGCGTAGAACGCTTTCCGTCGAGGCGGTGGCCTGCCGCGACGGGGCGCATCAAGCCGGCCAGTACCGACCGGGTCCAAGGCAGCGCGATCAGGACCGACGATCGGGCGGCTCGAGAGCCGCTGCCGCGTCGCGCCTGCGAATGACTTTCGAAGGCGCGATCCGGTTGATGGGGCGCACCCTGAGGCCTCTGCCTGAACCGCTTCGAGTGTCCGCTCCGGTGCAGTTGGCCCCCCAGAGCGGACCGGCGGGTCTCGGCCAAATCCCGTCGTGGTGGCGGGCGCCCCTGAATGACTGGGTTGGGTGGTTTGCCGCCCTTCCGCTTTATAGTGCAGACCGGAGAAAGCGGACGTCCGGCGATTGCGCTCAAGCTCACCGAAAGTAAGGGGCCCCAGCGGAGATTGTTCGCCGCCAGATCGAACGACATTGAAACGAACTGACTAAGGTGAAGGTGAGGCGGTCATCCTGAAGCTCTCAAATTCTCAATGCGTCGACAACCGCAGTATCCAGCGAAGTGCACGGCACGTCGCCGAGGAGTTCCATCAATCGACTTCCGTCGAGGCGCATCGCGTGCGCCCAGAACGGACGGACCTCCATGACTTCTCGGGGGAACCCACCGAACGGTGCGAGCGCGCGCATCAGCGCCCAGGGGAATCGGCGCTCGGGCAGGTCGGTGCGACCCGAAGCCCGGCGGACCGCAGCAACCATCGCGCGACCATCGGCATCGTAGTGGCCGGGAAACTGGAGCCGCTCGCATGGCAGCAGGCGATCTGCAGGCAGTTCCAGCAGGTGAATGATGGTCTCAGCGAGGTCGGGCAGGTACGCCCAGGCATGGCCAACGTCCCGCGTTGCGGGATTGACGATGCGCGTGAGCGGCGGCTTCGCCAGGGTCTGCGCGAACCAACTCTGGCCCGCCCCCGGTCCGAAGAAATCGCCCGCTCGCACGACGAGACTCCTCACCTCCGGGGCGGCCTCCGCCAAGCGCTTCTCCATCTCGACGCGGATCGCGCCCTTGCGCCCTCGCGGATGCTGCGTGGTCGTCTCGTCGATCACCGGGGCGAGGGTCGGGTCGTAGTTGTAGATTGTGCCCGGCAGGACGATCCGGGCGCCAGCCTCCTGCGCCGCCGCGAGCGTGTTGTCGAGCATCGGCAGGACTAGCCGATCCCACCCGCGATAGCCGGGCGGGTTCACCGCGTGGACGATGACGCTCGTCCTTTCCGCGGCGCGAACCACGTCCGCCCGGTTCATGGCGTCGCCAGCTTGCCAACCCGGTGCGACCGGGGCGCTCCAGGCAGCCGCCGCTCGGCTCGGATCACGTACCAAGGCAGTGACGTGCCACCCACGCGCCAGCATCGCTCGGGTCACCGCACCGCCGACGCCGCCCGTCGCCCCCAACACCAGAGCCGTTCTCATCGTCCTGTTCCTCCGTTCGTCCCCGCGTTGATGCGTCGAACGAGAGGTCCGGTAAATTGACGAGCTTCGATGGTCAGCCTATCGAATTTCGATGAGCAATGCGGATTGCGACTGGGACGATCAACGCGCCTTCCTAACGGTGCTCGACACCGGTAGCCTTTCGGCCGCGGCGCGAGCCCTCGGCCTCACCCAGCCCACTGTCCGGCACCGGATCGAGGCGCTGGAGCGGGCCGTCGGGCAACCGCTCTTCGTCCGCGGCGTGAACGGGCTGGCGCCGACGCCCGAGGCGCTCGGCTTGGTTGGGCACGTCCGGCGCATGGCTCACGCGTCCGAAGCGTTCCGGCGCGAGGCGAAGGGAGCGGCGTCCGAGGTGGCCGGCCCGGTCCGACTCAGCGTCTCGGACTTCGTCGGCATCGAGGTCGTGCCGCCGATGCTGGCGGCTTTGCGAGAGCGCCACCCGCGCCTCGCGGTCGAACTCCTCCTCACCAACACCAACACCGACCTACCCGGCCAGGAGGCGGACGTGGCGGTTCGCATGGCGCGGCCGAGCCAGAACTCGCTCGTGGCGCGCCACGTCGGCAGCATCCCGCTCGGGCTCTTCGCGTCGCCGGCCTACCTCGACCGGAACGGCATTCCCGAGACCGTCACGGACCTTACCCGGCACGCCATGGTCGGGCCCGACCGCATGCCGGCCTACCTCGCGATCCTGGACGCCCTGGGACGCGAGGCGGGCGGGCCGCTGCACGTCGCCCTGCGCAGCGACAGCCATCCCGCACAACTCGCCGCGATCCGCGCCGGCCTCGGCATCGGCGTGGTGCAGGTGCCGGTCGGCGAGCGCGATCTCGTGCGCGTCCTACCGGACCGCGTCGTGTTCGACCTCGACACCTGGATCGTGGCGCACGAGGACGTCCGGCGCAGCGCCCGCATCGACGCCCTGTTCAACCACCTCGTGGAGTCTTTTCAAGCCTACTGCTCCCGGTAGAGGCCGCCCTCAGCCGCTGGGCGCCGACGACACCAGGAGATCCCGCAGCCATGCCTGGGCCGGGTGCCGGTCCGAGCGCCTGTGCCAGAGCAGGTGGAACTCTACTGGGGCGAGTTCGACGGGGCAGGGCCTGACCGTGAGGAGAGGTGCCATGCCCGAGCCGGTCACGACGCCTTCCATCAGCGTCGCGACGAGATCCGTGCGCGCCACGAGCGCCGGTGCCGCGTACATCTGGGGGAGCACCACCCCGAGCCGCCGGCGAAGGCCGCGTTCGGAAAGGGCCTCGTCGACGGCGCCGAACCCGTCGCCCTCGGGGGAAACCAGGACATGCCGGGCGGCAGCGAAGGCCGCCGCGTCGCCGAGGCATTCGGCGGCCGGCGAGCCGGCCCTGGCGACGGACACGAATCGCTCGCGGAACAGGGGCCGCGCCAGGATACGCGCCTCGGTGCCGGGAGGTACGCCAACCGCCACATCGGCCAACCCCTCGTCCAGCAGGCGGACCGCCTCGTTCCTGTCCGTGAAGCCCCGGATGCGCAGGTCCACTCCCGGCGCCGCGGCCGCCAACGCCTCCGCGAGCGGCGGCAACAGGACGTGGGCGGGATGCTCGGAGAGCGCCAAGGTGAAGACGACGGACGCCTCGGCCGGACGGAAGTCGTCGCGCAGCGCCAGAGCCTCACCGACCGTCCGCAGCGCACCCTTCAACGGGGCGGCGAGATCCTGCGCCCGGGAGGTGGGGGCCAGGCCCTTGGGGCCGCGCACGAACAACTCGTCGCCCGTCGCCTTCCTCAGCCGGGCAAGCGCCGCGCTCATGGCGGGCTGGGTCAGACCGATGCGACGCGCCGCGCGCGTCACGTGACGCTCCTCCATCAGTGCATCGAACGCCACGATCAGGTTCAGGTCGAGCCCACGGAAATCCATGGCGTGGATGTTCACACATCAACACCATGCGTTTCAATGATGACCTACACCATCTTACGTCTCCGGGATTGGAACGGAGATCAAAGATGCCCCACCCCCGCATTCCCGATGGCGCGGCCCTTGTGCTCACCCACGGACAGCGCACGGCGCTTGAAGCCTTTTACGGCGCTCTTGGGCGCCGCGACGTCAACCTGCTTGACGGGGCCACGACGCCGGACTGGGAAGATATCCCGCTCGCACCGGGCCAAGGCCCCGGGCCGGAGGGCGCAAAGCCGGTTTTCCGGATGCTTCTCACCGCGTTCCCCGACCTCGTCGTCGAGATCGTCGACGTCTTGGCCGAGCGGGACCGGGCTGCGGTCCGCGCGCGCGTGTCCGCCACCCATGCCGGCCCCCTCTTCGGGGTTCCGGCAAGCGGCCGCCGCGTCGCGTTCGTGCTGCACGAGTTCCACGACTTCGAAGGCGACCGGCTCCGCCGCACATGGCACTTGGAGGACCTGTTCGGCCTGTTCTCGCAAGCCGGGGCCTTCCCGGCGCTTCCCGGAAGGCAAGGCTGATGCGCGCCCTTCTGATCGACGGCTACGCGCCGGTCCCGTCCGCGCACCTCGGCACCGCCGCGGATGTCCGGCCCGGGCCCGGGGAGGTCCGCATCCGGGTGGAGGCCGCGGCCCTCAACCCGCTCGACGCCAAGCTGGCGCACGGCGACATGACGGGCTGGTTCCCGCTGGCATTCCCCTACGTGCCAGGCACGGACTTCGCCGGTGTCGTGGACGCACTCGGTGAGGCGGTCACGGATCTCCGACTGGGTGATGCCGTCCTCGGACGCAGCGACCCGGTGGCGGGCGGTGCCCTGGCTGAAGCCATCATCGTCCCTGCCCGCTGCGTGACCCGCCGCCCTGAGGGACTGGACGCGAGCATCGCCGCTTGCCTTCCGACCCCGGCCGGCATCGCGTACCAAGCTCTGTTCGATCACCTCCGCGTCCCGGAAGGGGCGGTGCTGCTGATCCTCGGGGCGGGAGGCGCAGTCGGGCGCGCCGCGATCCAGCTGGCTCCCGCGGGGGTGGAGGTCGTCGCCTGCGCCGGCCAACCGCGCGGAACCGACCCGGCCTCCCCCGCACGCTGGGTCCGCCCCGACGAACCCGATTTCCTTCGTGTGGCGGCCAAGGCCGATTGCGTCCTCGATTGCGCCGGTGGGGAAATCCAGCACCGGGTCATCGCGGCGATGCATCCGGGGGCCAAGCTCGCGGCCATCGTGGCGCCTGCGGACGAGGCGGCCGTTGTCGCTCGGGGCATCGACGCTGCCTTCCTCGTCCTGGAGACGCGCCGGGATACGCTCGCCGCCATCGCCGATGCCGCGGCACGGGGTGTCCTGCATCCGGAGGCTCCGGCCGTCTTCGGCTTCGAGGAATCGGCGGCGACCTACCGCGACTACGTCGCCGGCCGCACGATCGGCAAGCTCGTGATGACGACCGGAGGCGGGCGATGAGCGGGTTCGGACACGGGCGCGGGGCCATCGTGACGGGCGCATCCCGCGGCATCGGCGCGGCCATCGCCCGGCGTCTCGCCGCCGAGGGCTTCGGCGTGACCGTCGGCTTCGGCTCCGATGCCGGCGCCGCCCATTCCGTCGTGGCCGAGATCCGCGGCCGCGGCGGCGATGCGGTCGCGGTGGAAGGCGACGTCACGCGTGAAGAGGACGTCGCGCGCCTCTTCGACGAGGCCGCGGCACGCTTCGGCGGCCTGGACGTACTGATCAACAACGCCGGGGTGATGTCGCCGATGCCGCTGGCTGGGCTGGACGGGGCTGCCTTCGACCGTCTCATGGCCGTCAACGTCCGTGGCGTCGTGAATGGCTGCCGGCAGGCTTGCGCGCGGCTCCGGGACGGGGGCCGGATCGTCAACCTGTCGACCAGCGTCCTGGCTATGGCCCCGGCCGGATACGGACCGTACTGCGCCAGCAAAGCGGCGGTCGAGGCCCTGACCCGTTGCCTCGCCAAGGAACTCGCGGCTCGCTCGATCACGGTCAACGCCGTCGCACCGGGACCGACCGAGACGGATTTGCTCACGGCGGCCAACGGCGCGGACCGCCTGGAAGGCTATGCCCGGATGACGCCGCTCGGGCGGCTGGGGCAGCCGGACGACATTGCGGGCGTCGCGGCTTTTCTTGCCGGGCCCGAGGCGTCCTGGGTTACGGGACAGGTGATCCGCGCGAACGGAGGCATGGCCTGACCGCGTTGCAGGACCACGGCCGTCGTTCGCGCCGGGGCGTGCCCTGAAACTTCAGAAGCGCCGGTGCCAACCGCCATGCCGGAAGCCGCCCCAACGGTGGTCGCCATGCCAGGCGAAGCCGCGGTGCCAGCTGTCTCGTCCGGCGGGGCATCCACGATGTCGGCCCGCAGCGCCTCGCCGTTGATGGCGCGCAGGATGGCGGGCCTCTGCGCCGGGTCGGCGTCCCCCAGGAGGCCCATGATGCCGCCGGCCTGGTCGAGGCGGGGGAACCGGGTGGCGTAGGGCGACCGTTCCTGGCCGCGCTGCCACTGGTCGATGCCGAAAGTTGCCACGACCAGCAGCGAGAGCGCGCCCAGCAAGACCAGCATGATCCGCCCGAGCAGGCCAACGCGGGCCATCAAGGGGGGGCCCTCACGGGTGCCGCGAGGATGTAACCCGCGTGACCTTGCCCCGTGTTTGCCCCCGTTCATAACCAGAGTCCGTTCTGGTTCTGGTCCTGTTGGGACCGGGTTGCAAATGCGTTCGGGGTGA
>NZ_JBEPLA010000019.1:0-76615 GCF_040545035.1 Methylobacterium sp. 1973 | reverse complement strand
GGTCCGCCATCGCTACCTCCAGGCCGCAAAACGGCCGCCTGGAATCACAAAACGACAAACCCTGCAACGCCTTGGTTCGGTTCACACCCTAGGGCAATTTCATGATGTCTAAATCTTGGATTTCATTGAAGCGTTCGCTACGTTACGATATCAATCCAGATCACGAATCATTTTAGAAGGTCACTAAACATGCGAATGCTGGTGTCGTTGTTGATCCTGTCGCTCTCTGGATTAAACGCCATCGGCGCGACCCTCACGTGCAAGCCACAGGGAATTGGTCAAGGAGCGATGGTCGCAAATTCAGGCAAGGAACCTGTTCGTCAGTGTCATGGTCATTGCGAATTCGTCCTTCATGGCGGGCCTATAATCATCCTAGATCACGATTTTACATTATACCCAGACTCGCACAACATCATTGTCGCAATAAGAGATACCGGCACGGTTAGCCATACACATAACACGCAGCTTAATTGTACGCCTGCCAATTAAGAGCAATGACCACTCAAGCCGATATCATGCCGTACAATTTGGAGTTCACTTGATTGCGGCCATCCATCGAAGCGAACAGCGTAAAATATCAGCGTATTCGCCATCCCGTCCTGTTTCGACGTGTCTCGCTGAATGCCAAGCCGTCTGCCTCCATTCGCGCTAGCGCGCGGGCGGCGTGCATGGACCGCTCCCGGCCGGGCAGCCCGGCGCGCTCTGCAATCTCGGTGGCGGTGGATGGCTCGGGCGTGAGAGCGGCCAGCACACGCGGACGAATGTCGTGGCGCGGCCGAGCGCCTTGAGGCGATGGCACCTTCTGCATGGCGCCGGGCTACCGCGTGTCGCCGTCCTCGACCACTCCGCGACTCGCGGCGAGCAGCCAGAGATCCGCGTCCGGGAACGTCAGGCCGCCGATCTGCCAGTGCTCGTTCCGGAACAACACGACAGTTATACCGACGGCTCGGCATCAGGCGCGCCCAACCACGCCTCTAGGTGCTCGATCGCAGCGCTTTCGATGTCGGCAGATGCCTTGCGCATAGCCGTGACCCGCTTGAGGGCCTCCCTCACATCGTCCATCGGTAAGTCGATGAGTCGCTCATGCGGCACTTCCCACCAGCGGCTAACCAGCAGCGCATGACAGGTCTCTTCGTCGAACCGGCGGCGGACCTCGCGAGCAGGAACGCCCATCATGATGGCATAGGGTTGCACATCCTTAGTGACGACGGCTCCTGCGCCGATGACGGCTCCGGTGCCGATGCTAACATTCGATAGGATGGTGGCGTTTGCGCCAACCCACACGTCGTGGCCGATCTCAGTCTCATAGTCGCCCATCAACTCGCAGATCGACGGGAACAAGACGGCCGTGCTGAGACCCGAGACCGGATGGCTTGGTGCGCCCAGTGCAGATCCGCGCGCCATCGAGCAGTATCGTCCTATGCGCGTTCGCTGGTAGACAGTCGCGTTATTGAGCCATGTTCCGCGGCCGATGAAGCAGCGACCTTGGATTTCAGTGCCAGAAACAATCTGGACGTGAGACTCGTACTCGTTGCCGACGACATCGATACCGGCGTCCGGGCGTATGAAGCTCTGGAGCACCGGGTAGAACGGCGACTGGGTCATCAAGGTGCGCACGCTTTCTGGCTTAGAGGGTTCAGCGCTGCCGCTCATCCCTTCACCGGATGCGCCAGCAGGATCGCAGTCCGAACCATGTTGCGCTTCCAAGCAGGCTTGTCAGTGGTCAGCGCCTCGGCTGCGCGCGCGTTTGTGCGGAGCGTCTCGACGAGGTCGAGGGTCCAGCCCTTCGCCAGCGGGTACGACCCGGTAGCCAGTTCCGCGAGCAACGCGTCAACCGCGGCGTCGATCTCCTGGTCGGTGATCTCGGCGGCCTTGCGCAGCTCGGAGACGGTAGGGTTGGTGGCCATGGTCGAGTGCTAGCGCCAGCGGCTTCACCCGTCCATGAGGCCCATTCGCGTTGCCTCGTTGAGAAGCTCTGAGCGGGTCATCACCTCGCCATTCACCCGCCAGAGCGCGGGGTCCTCGGCGAAAGGCTCGACCATGTAGCCGGCCGCGACCAATGCTGCGACCGCTTCGGGAATCGGATCGTCGGCAGCGCTCATGAGGCGAGGCTACCGCGGGCAGGGGAGGGGGTCCAGGATGCGCCGGAGGTGCGGCGGCCGCTGAAAAAAGCTCAAGCGATTCAAACCCCGGATTCGACTAAGGTGCGGCGCCTAACGTTTTGCCGGCACAGGCAAATCGGATAACTGCTCGGGGAGCCATCAGCCCCCATCACAGCCCCGCCTCTCGGATCGCACGGCGTTGAGCGCTGATGCCGATCCGTTCTTGCGACCGGATCTCGGGGCCCCTTCGTCAGCAGCCGCTTCAGCCCGTCCGTGCGCCGGCCCAAGATCCCGGTCGTCGATACGGCTGAGACGCGCGCAGCGCTCACGGCGAAATGCCGGTCGCGAGCGCGACCGGACGGTCTCGGGGCGGCCGCGCATGTCGGCGGCCGCGTTCACCCGGAGCGGCACCCGAAATGTCGACGGGCCGCGGCGGAGACCGAAGGAGGCGCCCCGGCTCTGCCGGGCGTAGAGCGGATCAAGATCGCCGTGCTTGTCTTCGTCGACGGACAGGCCCCCGCGCCGCATCGACCTGAGCCGCCCCCCGGTCGGCGGGGTGGATCGGCAGAATCTGCCGCTGGGCCGATCCTGCCGGTCCCCGGCCCGGGAGCGTCGCTGAAATCATTGGGAAAATTCTGGAATGCGCCGTGCCTCCCCGAACCGAAGGCGGTCGCGGAGGCGTAGCATGTCGGCGAATGCGGTTACGGGCAGTTCTCTCCAGCGGGATCTTGTCAGCGCCCTGAGACAGGCGCGTGCGGCGAATACGGCCCGGATCGAGGCCGGCGCCTCGACCACGGCGGGCCAGGATCCGACCACCACCCAGGCTACCGGAAGCACCGGGCAGACGACCGGCACCACATCGACACCGACCCTGTCGAACGATCTGATGGCGTCGCTCCTGCAGCTGCAATCCGACTTCAGCCAGACGGGCCTTCAGAGCGGCGTCACCACACCGGCGGACGCCACCGCCAATGCCGACGAAGCCTCCGCGACCGGCACGTCATCGAGCCCGACCGCGGACGGCGCGGCGCCCGTCCATCACCGTCGCGGCCACCATGGCCATCGGCCGGCGTCGGACGCGACGCAGAGCGGTGCATCCGCGACAACCGGCGCCGCAACGGACGGCGCGTCGTCCACAAGTGCGTCCACCGGTACGACGGCGACCGCCGATGCCGCGTCGGCGACCGGCAGCGGCGACGGCCTGCAATCCTTCCTGCAACAGGTGACGAAGGCGATCGCCGCCTATGCGACGGGCGGCCCGGTGGGCATCGCGGCTGCACTCACCAGCAGCACCCAGGCCTGACCCGGCCGGGATCGCCTGGCGTCTGGAGTGGTCCGCCGGCCTCTGGCATGATCGGGGGAACCGGAGATCGCCATGCCCCTGACCATCCCCGTGATTCTCGGCAGTGTCCGCACCGACCGCATCGGCAACCGCGCCGCGCAGTTCCTGATCGCGCAACTCGAGGCGCGCGGCCACGCCGCCCCGCTGGTGGACCCCGCCGAGCTGAAGCTTCCGCTCCTCGACCGGATGTACAAGGAATATCCGGCCGGCACCGCGCCGGAGCCCCTGCAGCGCCTCGCCGACCTCTTCCGCGGATCGGACGCCTTCCTGGTGGTCACGGCCGAGTACAATCACGGCGTCCCGCCCGCGCTCTCCAACACCCTCGACCATTTCCTGGAAGAGTACTTCTGGCGGCCGTCGGCCATCTGCTGCTACTCGGCCGGTCAGTTCGGCGGCGTCCGGGCGGCAATGGCATTGCGGGCGATGCTTGCCGAGATGGGCATGTCCAGCATCCCCTCGCTCCTGCCGATCCCGCGGCTCCAGAAAGCCATCGACAGCCAGGGCATTCCTGCCGAGCCCTGGATCACGACGGCGGCCAACCGCTTCCTCGACGAACTCGAATGGCACGCCGAGGCCCTGCGGGACCGGCGCCAGCGCGGCACGCCGTACTGAGCGGCAGCCGGCCGCCCCCAGCCCCGTCGCGGCGGTGTCATCGCCCCCTCGCGGGAGACAACGCCCCCGGTGCATCGGAGGTATTCGAACGGCCAAGCGCACCTCGATGCACGCAATTTTGCGCCATGAAGTGATCGAGACAGCGCTTTCGATTCTCTGGATGCGCAAATACTCGACACACGATTGCAGAACAACTTTGCATGATCTCCCCGACGAAACGGTGAACGCGCCGCGCGCCCGGCGCACGAGACAGTATTGCTCTGTTGCAAAAAGGTGGCTGCACGGTGAGCCGAAGTATGAGAGCTTGGCCGTGTTCCCCAACGCGGACCGATTCCGATGAAGATCGACGAGAGGGCGCTCCTACAGGAGCGCGTGCGGACGCTTGTCCTGCGCCACGCCCTGGAAGCCGTACTGGACCGTCTTGCATCGGCCGCGCGGGATGCGGGACGGGATGTCGAGGCGGAATTTCTCGGCCTGGAGCAGTCGCTCATCGCGGCCGCCCGCAGCGTCGCCGACCGCGCCAGCGCCCAGAAACTGGCTGTCCTGGTTGCCGTCGAGGACGCGAGCACGACGATCCGGGCCGCCTTCGACAACGCGCACGAGCGCCTCGACGTGCTGCGACCGTCGCATCTCACCCTCGTCGAACCGGAGGCTGCCGTCGCAGCCTAGAAGCCGCGCCGTCCCCCGCAGAGAGCCGGACCGGTCGTCGGGCTCAGGGCTCTCAGCGCGGCTTCGCCTCAGGCAGGGAGCCTTCGGGGTCCAAGGGAATTGGCGCGCGGAACGCCGCGAGACCGGCGGAGAGCCGCGCCAGCGTGGCGAGGCCGAGCGCCAGGAAGACGGCCCCGCCGGTCAGGACGACACGCTCGATCCGGTCCGTATTGATGATGTGGTCGGGGACCTCGACGCATTGCACGAGGATCTCGGCGACGAGCCCCAGCACCAGCAGGGCGAGTCCGCAATGGTGGCAGAGCGCGTCGATCGCCGCCTCGCGATCGGGATCCTCGGTCGGAAGGCCGCCGAGGAGATGTCTCACGCCAGGGCGCTCTTCCAGCACCACGCCCCAACCGATCAGGATCACGCCCATCCCCTCGATCAGATGCCCGGCCTCGTGAATCGTGGCGTGATGCTGAAATCCAGCGCCCCAGAGCAAGATCGCGACCTCGACAAGCGCGAGCGTCAGCGGCAACGCGATCAGCATATTGAACGCGAAGATCGACCAGCGGTTGAGAAGTGATCTTGCCAGCATGGACCGGACGAAAGTCTTAACTCGCAGGGGCGCAGAACTCTGGCGCGACCCAGAGCCACTGTCCCTGGACGAAATCAGCAAGAGCGCGTCGCTTCAGCCCCGTCAAGAACTAGAGACTGTTTGGAACGCAGGGGCCGCGATATGGGATTATACGCCCCCCCCTGAGAGACCCTGGGCACCGCGCGGCGCTAGCGGCCGCGCCGCGCACGGCGTCGAATCCCGTTCCCCATTCGGATGCGAGGCACGAAACCATCGGCCCGGCCGGATGGTGCTCGACCGCGGCCCCCGACTTTGCAGCGATACGGGCGGAGGCGTCAGGAAGGCCGCCCGATCGAACGCATCCGATCCGCTCCTGCCCCGGCGCTCACTGCTTGGCGCGATTGATGATCGCCCACAGCACGCGGGCGACGGGCTCGGTGACGGTGCGGCGGTACTTGCGGTGGACCAGCTGACCGTTGTGATAGACGTCCTGCTCCACATAGAGCCGCTCGCCGTCCCAGCGGACGATATTGTCGGACTCGATAGTCTCCTCGACGCCGAGATCGCCTCGGAGAATCGAGTTGCCTGTCTGGGTCAGCATACGCGCGTCCTCGTTCACGCAGTCGGTTCCACCCGGGGAGCGCCACCGCGGCCCTGGCAGCGCGGCTCCCGGCGGCCCCCGACACCGGGCAGCATAGGAGTGCATCGGTGTACACGCCAGCGACCCGGTGGACGCAATCGTCGGACCGTCACCGCACCGGGCGCCAGGCTCCGACGCGCCGGGATCAGTCTCGACGCGCCCCGTGTGCGCTTCGGCACGTTCAGCTCGGCCGTGAGGTGCGATGCTTCACATGCGCTCCGATCCGCATGCACGTTGCAGGCGAGACCGGCGGCGCGACGGAGGCGTCCATGCTCGCTCGCCCGTTCCGCCTGATCGCCCCGGCGCTGGCTGCCCTCGGCCTTGTGGCCCTGCGCCTCGCAAGCCCCTTCATCGGGCCGGCCTCGCCCCCGCAACCCGGCACTTCCACGGATACGGGGGTCGTGTTCCGGCACTACCTCTGAGGCTCAGCCGCGCCGGCTCAGAACGGCCGGCCCGGGCACCGGGCATGCGGATCCGACTGCGGGTCCGAGAACGATGTCGCCCTGCCGCGGGTTGTTCACCGTAAAGGGAGCCGTCTCCTGAAGACCGATGAAGCCGCGCCCCAGTTGCGGCACGAACAGGTCGCCCCCGAACCGGACGAAGCAGCGGTCGAGGACCGCCTCATAGTCGAAGGTCCGCTGGACGACCGGGCCCGCACCCGCGCCCGACATCCCGCAATAGCCCGTGATGTCGATCTGGCCCGGCCGTGACAGCCGCATCGGCAGCGACCGACCGGGCAACAGCGTGGCGGGCGGCCCGCCATCCTGGCGGGCGACCAGGACCAGGTTCGATCGATTGTAGACCCGCCGCAGGCAATCCGCCGACGCGCCGGAGACGCCCGAGACCGTCCCGGCGATGCCGAGCACGAGTCCGGCCCATGCCCATGCTACACGCTTCGTCACCGCAATTCCTCCGCCGGCCGGGCGCTCGATCGGTCGAGGCCGTCGATCATGCCGCTTGCGACTTGAACAGCGGCCAGCTTGGCCGCGCAAGACGAACGCGGCAAGATCGGCCGCGTTCACGCGCGCCGCGTAAATTACCGCACGCTTGAAAGCCCGCAGGCTCACCGGTCCCGCGAGGCGCGTCCTCCCGGCTAGCGCCGCTCGTAGAGCAGGCGGGCGCGGATCGTGCCCGGGATGGCGCGGATCTCTGCGAGCAGTGCCTCCGCATCCGCGTCGGTGGCGTCGGTCTCCAGCACCACGTACCCGACCTCGCCGTCGGTCTGGTAGAACTGCGCGGCGATGTTGACCTGCCCGCGGGAGAACACGCCGTTGAGGCGTCCGAGCATGCCGGGCAGGTTGCGCTGGACGTGGATGAAGCGCGTTCCGGTCGGGCGGGCCGGGAGTTGCACCTGCGGGAAGTTCACGGCGCCGACCGTCGAGCCGATATCGGAATAGTCGAGGAGCTTGCGCGCCACTTCGGAGCCGATGCGCTCCTGAGCCTCCTCGGTCGATCCCCCGATATGCGGCGTGAGGATCACGTTCTCGAGTCCCTGGAGGGGGCTGACGAAGGCCTCCGCGTTGGACCCGGGCTCCGCCGGGAAGACGTCGACGGCGGCGCCCTTGAGGTGGCCGTCGCGCAGCGCCGCCGCCAGAGCCTCGAGATCGACCACGGTGCCCCGGGCGTTGTTGATCAGGAAGGATCCGGGCTTCATCGCACGGATCTCGGCCGCGCCGATCATGTTGGCGGTGGCCTCCGTCTCGGGCACGTGCAGCGAGACCACGTCGCTCTGGCCCAGAAGCTCGTGCAGCGTCTCGGTCGGCTCGGTGTTGCCGTGGCGCAGCTTGTCGGTGTGGTCGTAATACAGAACCCGCATGCCCATGGCTTCGGCGAGCGTGGAGAGCTGCGTGCCGATGTTGCCGTAGCCGACGATGCCCAGCGTCTTGCCGCGCACCTCCAGCGAGCCCGCCGCCGACTTGTCCCAGCGGCCGGCATGGGCGCCCACCGAGCGCGGAACGATCCGGCGCAGCAGCATCACGATCTCGCCGATCGTCAGCTCCGCCACCGAGCGCGTGTTCGAGAAGGGGGCGTTGAAGACCGGAATGCCCCGATGCCGGGCGGCCTCCAGATCGACCTGATTGGTGCCGACCGAGAAACAGCCCACCGCCAGGAGCCGGTCCGACGCCGCGAAGGCGGCCGCGTCGAGTTGCGTCCGCGAGCGGATGCCCACCATGTGCACGCCCTGGAGCGCCTCGTGCAGGGCCTCCCGGTCCAGCGCCTTCGGCAGCCGGGTCAGGTTGGTGTAGCCGGCGGCCCGCATCAGTGCCACGGCGCTGTCGTTGATGCCCTCCAGCAGCAAGACCCGGATCTTGTCCTTGGGCAGGGAAAGCTTGTCGGGCGTCATGGGCATGGATCGTCTGGCAGCAGGCCCCCCGGCGGCGGCCGGACGACCTTGGGTTCGAAGCGGCTCCGGATACGAGGGCGCCCTGTGCGTTGCAACATGGCGCGACGCCGGGCAGCCCCGCCCGGGGAGCGCTTCAGGGCGCGCAGCGGGGTCGCGCGGCCTCGGCCTGCGCCGAACCGTGCCGAATATTCGGGCAGGTCGACGACGCCCGGCGGGCATCTCCGACGGAACTTGAGGTCGCCTCGCGGCTTGTAGGGCCCTGTACTGTTAACGGCTCGATCTCCGGCAGCGCCGGACAGCGACCTACCATTCGGTCCTCGACGATGCATATCCGCACCGGCTTCTCGATCGCGTTCGACACGTTCGGCCCGACGCCGATGAACCTGCTGCTCAACGTCCGCCCGGAGCTGAGGCGCGACCTCGTGACCCCGGAGGTGATCACCTTCGATCCTCCGGTGGCGGCCCGGCAGCACGTCGATGCCTTCGGCAATGTCTGCACGCGCCTCGTCGCGCCGGGTGGACGGATCACCATGACGGCCGATTTCATGATCGCCGACAGCGGCCGGCCGGACGACCAGGCGCCCGACGCGTGCCAGATCGCCGTGCAGGACTTGCCCGACGACGTCCTGACCTTCCTGTTGGGCTCGCGCTACTGCGACACAGACAAGCTCTCGCAGACGGCCTGGTCGCTGTTCGGCGCCACGCCGGAGGGCTGGGCGCGCGTCCAGGCCATCGTCGATTTCGCCCATTATCGCCTGCGCTTCGACTACCAGCAGGCCGACGCGACCCGCACCGCCTTCGACGGCTACACGCAGCGCGTCGGCGTGTGCCGGGACTTCGCGCATCTGGCGATAACCCTGTGCCGGTGCATGAACATCCCGGCGCGCTACGCCACCGGCTATCTGGGCGACATCGGCGTGCCGAAGGATCCGGCGCCGATGGACTTCTCCGCGTGGTTCGAGGTCTACCTCCACGGGCCCGATGGGCCGCGCTGGTACACGTTCGACGCCCGCCACAACCGGCCCCGGATCGGCCGCATCGTCATGGCCCGCGGCCGCGACGCCACCGACTGCGCCCTCACCACGAGCTTCGGTGCCGCCCAGCTGATCCGCTTCGATGTCCATACCGACGAAGTGCCGGCCGCACCGGATGCGCTGGCCCAGGCCGCCTGAGGCGGCCCCACGCCCTAGACGGTCTCGACGGTCGGGTGCGCAGGGGCTGCGTTGTTCGCGAGGTGCAGGAACGTGGGGTCGAACTCGGCGACTTCGGCGAGCGCGTCCCAGTTCTCGATGGTCAGAATGCCGCCGCCCAGCGTGACGAGCCCGCGGCCCCGGAGCGTCCGCAGAACCCGGTTCAGGTGGACGCTCGTCAGGCCTAGGGAGTCCGCGAGTTCGGACTGCTTGGGCGCCAGCGGACAGCTCAGGCCGCGCGTCAGCCCGACCGCCTTCTGCCGGAGATAGAGCTCGCAGAACATGTGGGCGACGCGACCGAGCGCCTGCCGCCGCCCGAGGCTGGTGATCCGCTCGCGGTAATGCGCGGCGTCGATCAGGCTGTCGCGCCAGAGGGTGGCGGCGAGACCGGGATTCTTCAGGAGAACCGCACGCAGGTCGTCATGCGCGACCAGCGCCACGACGCAGGACGTCAGCGTGGCGAGGTTGTGATCCATCCGGTGCAGATGGAGGCTCTGCAGGTCCGGAAGGTCGCCCGCGATGTAGAACGACAGGATCTGGCGTCCGCCCTCGGCCAGGGCGGAATAGCGATAGACCCAGCCCTGAAGGACGAGGCAGCTCTGGTTCGGCCTGTCGCCGAACCGGACGATGTCGTGGCGCGCGGGCAAGTTCCGGACGGTGTGGGGCAGCGCGAGGAGCGCCTCGCGGTCGGCATCCGCAATCCGCGCGATGCTGTCGAGCTTGCGCGCCAGCATCTCCATCGGGGCGTTGTACCCGTTCGGCATCGGGCGTTCAGGCCTCGGTTCGCGGGGCATGGGGGATGCCGCTGTGCCGCAGACGCGGGGCACGACGGGAGACGAGATCAGGACGCAGCACGCTTCTTCCCTCAAAACGCTCCGGATGCGCCGGACAGACACCAGGCCGCGCCCGACGGACCGGTGCGGGCTCTCCTGACCGGCGGATATGCGCCGGGCAAGCGTCCGGCGGCAGACAGACTTGCCACATCCGCAGCCGGCGGCAAGACCGCAGGCAAGACCGCACCTGCGCCGCGGCCATCCGACGCCCGGCGAGGCTAAAACCCTAATCGGTTGAAGTCGCAAGGCCGATGTTGTAAGGGACCCGCGTCCTCCCGGATCCCCTCTCGCGCGCCCGTCTTTCCGGTGCGCCCGCCAGGTTTCCGGCTGGACCGCCCTCGTCATCCGTATCGACGCGTCGGCAAGCCGGGTCCCGCGGGACCGGCCGCCTCTCCCGAAAGACTCCGGGAAGGCCGCGGCGAACGGGGGCGCCTGCAACGCGAGCCGCCGACGCAACGGGCCTCCGATGGAGGCCGTTCAGGAGACAGAATGACCGCAGGTACCGCTCTGGGGCGTGGCCCGAGCCGCGAGGATTTCGCAGCCCTCCTCGAGGAGAGCTTCCTCGAACACGAGATCACCGAAGGCTCCGTCGTCAAGGGTCGCGTCGTCGCGATCGAGAAGGACGTGGCCGTCATCGACATCGGCGCCAAGACGGAAGGCCGTGTCGCGCTGAAGGAATTCACCGGTCCCGGCCGCGAGGGCGAGCTGAAGGTCGGCGACGAAGTCGAGGTCTACGTCGACCGGATCGAGAACGCGCTGGGCGAAGCCGTCATCTCGCGCGACAAGGCCCGCCGCGAGGAGAGCTGGGTCAAGCTCGAGAAGTCGTTCGAGAACAACGACCGCGTCACCGGCACGATCTTCAACCAGGTCAAGGGCGGCTACACCGTCGACCTCGACGGCGCCGTGGCGTTCCTGCCGCGCTCGCAGGTCGATATCCGCCCGGTCCGCGACGTCACCCCGCTGCTGGGCACCCCGCAGCCGTTCCAGATCCTCAAGATGGATCGCCGCCGCGGCAACATCGTCGTGTCGCGCCGGACCGTCCTCGAGGAGAGCCGCGCCGAGCAGCGCTCAGAGCTGGTGGCCAACCTTGAGGAAGGTCAGGTCATCGACGGCGTCGTCAAGAACATCACCGAGTACGGCGCCTTCGTCGATCTCGGCGGGATCGACGGCCTGCTGCACGTCACCGACATGGCGTGGCGCCGCGTGAACCATCCGTCCGAGGTCGTGACCATCGGCCAGACGGTCAAGGTGAAGATCATCAAGATCAACCACGAGACGCACCGCATCTCGCTCGGCATCAAGCAGCTCCTCGCCGATCCGTGGGAGGGCATCGCCGCCCGCTACCCGGAGGGCGCCAAGCTCAAGGGCCGCGTGACCAACATCACCGACTACGGCGCCTTCGTGGAGCTGGAGCCGGGGATCGAGGGCCTGATCCACGTCTCCGAGATGAGCTGGACCAAGAAGAACGTCCATCCGGGCAAGATCGTCTCCACCTCCCAGGAGGTCGAGGTGCAGATCCTGGAGGTCGATCCGGTCAAGCGCCGCATCAGCTTGGGCCTCAAGCAGACCCTGCAGAACCCCTGGGAGGCCTTCGCCGAGAAGCACCCGGTCGGTTCCGAGGTCGAGGGCGAGGTCAAGAACAAGACCGAGTTCGGCCTGTTCATCGGCCTCGAGGGCGACGTCGACGGCATGGTCCACCTGTCGGATCTCGACTGGAACCGTCCCGGCGAGCAGGTCATCGAGGAGTTCAAGAAGGGCGACATGGTCCGCGCTCAGGTTCTCGACGTCGACGTCGAGAAGGAGCGGATCTCCCTGGGCGTGAAGCAGCTCGGCGGTGACCCCTTCGCCGAGGCCGGCGAGATCAAGAAGGGCCAGATCGTCACCTGCGAGGTCGTCGAGGTGAAGGATGCCGGCGTCGAGGTGAAGATCGTCGACACCGACATGCAGACCTTCATCCGCCGCGCCGAGCTGGCCCGCGACCGCGGCGACCAGCGTCCCGAGCGCTTCGCCGCCGGCGAGAAGTTCGACGCCCGCGTCGTCCAGTTCGACCGGAAGGCCCGCCGCGTGCAGGTCTCGATCAAGGCCCTCGAGGTCGCCGAGGAGAAGGAGGCCATGGCCCAGTTCGGCTCCGCCGATTCAGGCGCCTCGCTCGGCGACATCCTCGGCGCCGCCTTCAACAAGAAGCGCTCCGACGACGAGTAAGACGCCGACCCCGCCGCCCGGCCCGTCCGGGCGGTGGATCCCTGGCTTCGACACCCGCGCAGGACCGACGTCCTGCGCGGGTTCTTTTTTGCGCCCAGCAATTCAAGGTTGACGATGGCGGAGCGCCGGCGGGGTCGCCCCGTCCGGAACGACAGGGACGGGCCACCCGGTCATTTTCTTCGCGCGCCCCGTATCCACGCCTGCGGAAAATGCTCTAGAACACCGGCCTCGCCCGGCGCGGACCGAGCGAGCCGAAGGAAACCAAGGACTTGCCCGGCGCGAGCGCGATGCGCCCGCATCCCGTCGAGGGGGCCGGCCGGGGGGCTTTAGGGGAAGCGACAGCATGGCAGCCGATGCCGAACTGCTGATTGACCGGCGGCGCCTGCGTCGCAGGTTGTCCCTCTGGCGCGTGCTCGGCGTCGGCGGCCTCATCGTGGCGGTCGGTGCCCTGGGCTATCGGGCGCGGACGGGCGTCGAAGGCGCATTCGCGGTGCAGCCGCAGATCGCCCGCATCTCCGTCTCCGGCTTCATCGCCGGGAGCGAGGCCACCGCCAAGCTGATGAAGCGGGTGGGGGACTCGGATGCGGTGAAGGGCGTGATCGTCTCGATCAACTCGCCCGGCGGCACGACCACGGGGTCGGAGGAGATCTTCCGCAACCTCCGGACGCTCGCCGCCAAGAAGCCGATCGTCGCCTTCGTGGACGGCACGGCCGCGTCCGGGGCCTACATCACGGCCATCGCGGCCGATCACATCGTCGCGCGTGAGACCAGCCTGGTCGGATCGATCGGCGTGCTGTTCCAGTATCCCGATTTCTCGGGGCTCTTGGACAAGGTCGGCGTCAAGGTCGAGTCCGTGAAGTCGTCGCCGCTCAAGGCCGAGCCGTCGGGCTTCACACCGACCTCGCCGGAGGCGCGCGCCGCCCTGGCCTCCGTCGTCGGCGACACCTATGCGTGGTTCAAGGGCCTCGTCGCGGAGCGCCGGGGCATGGATCCGGCGCAACTCGGCGCCGTGTCCGACGGCCGGGTGTTCAGCGGTCGCCAGAGTATCCCGCTGAAGCTGGTCGACGAGCTCGGCGGCGAGCGTCAGGCGGTGGCGTGGCTGGAGAGCGCCCGCGGCGTCCAGACGAACCTGCCGATCAAGGATTGGAAGCCCGCGACGGAGAGCCGGTTCACCCTGTGGTCCGCGGCCGGAATCGGCGCCGACCTCCTGGGCCTGGACGGCCTCGCGGCGCGCCTTCGGTCCGTGGGGGCCGAGGCACAGGCCGCCCGGAGTGGGATGCTCGCCCTCTGGCGTCCGGAACCCTGAACCACCGCCACCGCGCAGCCCGCCCCGATCCCGCGAGAAGATTCCACGCCATGATCAAGTCGGAGCTCGTCCTCAGGATCGCCGAGCAGAACCCGCATCTCTACCAGCGTGACGTGGAGATCCTAGTCAACGCGATTCTCGACACCATTTCCGATGCGCTGGCCCGCGGCGACCGGGTGGAACTGCGTGGCTTCGGGGCCTTCTCGGTGAAGCGCCGGGAGGCGCGTCGGGGACGCAACCCGCGCACGGGTGCCGCCGTTGCCGTGTCCGAGAAGGCAATCCCCGTGTTCAAGACCGGCAAGGAGATGCGCCAGCGCCTCAACGCCGCCGGGATCGGCGAGAATGCCTCGGCCGCCGAGTAGGAAGGACCTGTGAGCGCGATGATCCGTTTCCTGAAGAGCCTCGTGCTGCTGCCGATCGCCGCCTTGGTGATCCTGCTGGCGGTGGCCAACCGCGCGCCGGTGCAGCTCTCCTTCGATCCGTTCAACGCGGACGCGCCGGTCTTCAGCGTCGCTCTTCCGCTCTACGCGATCCTGTTCGGCGCCGTGGCCCTCGGCATCGTGGTGGGCGGCATCTTCACGTGGCTCGGCCAGGGCAAGACCCGCGCCCGGGCGCGCTACCATCGCCGCGAGGCCGTCCGGTACGAGCGCGAGGCGACCCGGCTGCGCACCTATGCGCCCGAGAGCGAGACCGCGGGCACCTATACGGTCCCGAATACGGGCCGGACCGCGCTGCCCGCGCCGCGCTGAGCGGTTCCCGTTCGCGGCGCTGAGGCGGAAACCTCAGCGCGCCCGCCGCGCGGCCGCCACGAAGGCCGCGATCTTCGCCGGATCCTTCACCCCCGGCGCCGTCTCGACCCCGGACGAGACATCGACGGCGCCCAGTGCCGTGCGGGCGATGGCATCGGCGACGTTGCCGGCATCGAGGCCGCCCGACAGCATGGTGCCCTCCGGAAGCGCGGCGCCGCGCAGGATCTCCCAGTCGAAGCATCGGCCGTTGCCGCCCGGCAGGGCCGCATCCGGCGGCGCCTTGGCATCCAGCAGGATCCGGTCGGCGACCGCGGCATAGGCCGGCAGGACGGCGAGATCCGCGGACGTGGCGATGCCGAGGGCCTTCATCACCGGCCGGCCAGCGCGGGCGCGGATCGCCGCGACGCGCTCCGGGCTCTCGCGCCCATGGAGCTGGATGAGATCCGGATCCACCGCCGCGACGGCCGCGGCGAGCAGAGCGTCGTCCGGATCGACCAGCAGGATCACCCGCTCGGCCCGCCCGCGGGCGAGGGCCGACAGGGCGGCCGCTTGCTCCAGCGCCACGTGCCGAGGACTGCGCGGGAAGTGGACGAGCCCGATCCAGTCCGCCCCGGCGTCCAGAGCGGCGGTCAGAGTCGCTTCGGTGCTGAGCCCGCAGATCTTGATACGGGTCGGGGACGCGGATGAGGCCATGGGCCTCCTATAGCCGATCCGGCGTCGCCGAGCAGGCCCGTGCGACAGGCCCGTTGCTGCAATCCGCGCCCAAGCCGACGCACCAGGCATCGCGCGCAGGGCGACACGTGCTGTCGCGCTGCGCGGTCATCCCGTAGCCGCGCCGCGGCGCCTGGGATCCCGACGCGCCGAGGCCGCGAGATCCTGCACCACGAGATCCTGCACCACGAGCGCCTTTCCATTCCGGTCTCGCCGGCAACGCCCCGGCCTGACGGCGCAGGACATCGATAGTGAGCCAGGGTGTCCGATGCGCGCGGCCATGAGCCCGGACAGGCGGCAAGGCGCGTTGCATTGTCTTGTGCCGACCACGCGCCTCTCCGGGCGTTTCAGAGGCCCCCTCAGACCGAGAGCCGCCTAATACAACGCCGGCACGAAGACGTTGGGGATCGGAAATCCGCTGAAGACCACCTTCCCGTCGACGAGCCGCAGGGGTGGGAGCGCCTTGAGGGGTGTCGCGTCGGCCGGCGCGTCCGGGTTCGGACGCTGGGCCAGCCCCAGCAGGCCGCCGACCAGCTGGCCGACCAGCGCGCCCCGATCCGAGCCGAAGCGCTGGCCGACGATGCTGCCGACCAGCGCGTCGACGCCGGCCGCCCGCAGGTCGATCTGGCCCGCGGGGCGGTGCGCGGCATCGAGGGCGAGGGTGCCCTTCGCCTGAACGCGCTGTGCGCCCTTGGCCAGCGACAGGGCCGTCAGGTCCAGGTTGCCGCCGGCTTGGCGCCAGCGCTCCAGCTCGCGCGCCACCGTCCCGGTCCGCAACACAGTGGCCTGCGTCAGGCTCGCATCAAGGGCCAGATCGACCGGATCCCGTGTTCCGGTAAGGGCGTCGAGTTGAGGCACCGCCGCCTGATTCAGGCGCAGGCTGAGATCCACCGCGCCGTCGGAATCGAAACGGCCGGGGCTCGGCCGGGCGTGCAGTTCGAGGTGCCGGCCCGCAACCGCGATCGGACCGGGCTCTGCCCCCTTCACGGTGACATCGGGATTGTCGACGACCAGAGAGGCGCGGGTGAAGCCATCCGCGGCGCCGTGGAAACTGCCCTGGAGCGCGGACCAGGACGCGTCTCCGGTCAGCGCGCCCTGCTCGACATGGAACGGACCGGCGCTCTCGAACACGACGAGGCGCGGCTGATAGATCTGCGCCACCGCGGTGCTCGGTCCCAGCCGGAAGCGTCCGTCGGCACGGTCGAGCGTGACGGCGCTGCAGCGCAGCTCGAGCCGGAACGGGTAGCCGCCGAGCGAGCGGTCCGCACAGGTCCAGGTGCGCCCGGCCGACGCCTCCCGGGCGATCCAGCCGTCGATCTCGGCGGCCGCGCGCTCACGCATCCACAGCCAGCCGGCCGACCAGCCCGCCACCACGAGGGCGAGGAGGATGTAGGGCAGGAACAGCCCGAGCCGGGATCGCCGCGCGCGCCCCACCGGGGCTGTCTGGTCGGCACCCTCCGGCCGCGTCCGATCCTGCACCATGCGCTCCGCTCCCCGACCCGATCCCCGCAGGGACATCGCGGCCTCGCCTTGAGGCCATGCAAGGGGCGAAACTGGGGCAGCGCCGCCCCGGGTCGACCGCTGCGGACGTGATCCGTCCGCGCGCGTCGCGTTTCCGGTCAGACCTGCGCCGGCTCGACGGTGTCGACCTGCAGATCCTCGACGATCGCCACCCGCTCGACGTCGTTCTCGGCCAGGCGATGCACGTGCATCTCGGTGGCCCCCCGGCGGCGGACACGGTCGAGCCAAGTCCGCCGCAGATGATCGCGCGGACTCTCGCTGGAGCTGGCCACCGAGACCATTTCGGCGATGCCCGCATTGTCCCGGCGGACGGCGATCACCACGGCCTGGGCCATCTCGTCGAGGTCGAAGCCCCCGGCCGGATGAACCCCGACCACGTAGCGGCGGCCGGAACGGCCGCGCCAGGCCGAAAGGGGAAGCGCGGGCGAGCCGCGCAGACCTGCGGTCGTCTTGAGGCGTTCTTCACGCACGTCCTGCCTCCGGGTGCGATCGTCCTTCAGGTCGCGGAGCGCGGCCGACCAGGACAGGGCTCTTCTGTTCGCCATTTGTTCCAACCTAACGCGCGATATCCACAGGCGTCAAGCGCGACGTTCCCAAGGGCAGATGTGGCGACGATACCCGTTATCCACAAGCTGGCTCAGCGCCCCTCGGGACGGAACGCGGCGGTTGCGCGGGGCTCAGCGGCGCGGCGCGGCCACGGCCGGTGCCTCGTCCGCCGGTACGGCGTGGCCGTCTGCCGCGCAGCCTGCGAGGCCACCGTCGACGAGGGCGTTCGAGGCCGTCTCGAGCCGGTCCTGGACCAGCGCCTGGAACTCCTGGCGGGGCAGGCCGGGCGGGATGGGCGGCAGGAATTCGATCACCGCCGTGCCCGGCCGGCGCACGAGGCTGTTGCGCGACCAGAACAGGCCGGTGTTCAGCGCGACGGGCAGGCAGGGGACCTTCAGGGCGGTGTAGAGATGCGAGAGCCCCTGCTTGTAGGCGGGCGGCGCGCCGACCGGCCGGCGGGTGCCCTCGGGAAAGATGATGAGCTGGCGCCCGTCCTGGATCGCCGCACCGGCCGCGGCATTCATCAGGCTCATGGCCCGGGTGCCCTTGGACCGGTCGATCGCCACCATGCCGCTGCGCGACAGATACCAGCCGATCAGGGGGATCAGCAGCAGCTCCTTCTTCAGGACGTAGGCGAAGTTCGGCAGCACCGTGCAGAGGGCCAGGGTCTCAAGGGCCGACTGGTGCTTGGCCGCCACCAGCAGGGGACCCGTCGGGATGTTCTCCAGCCCACGGAACTCGACCCGCGTTCCGGCGACGACGCGCAGCAGCCACAGGGTGATCCGCCCCCAGGCGCGGGCCAGCCGCAGAACCGACCGGCCGGAGACCAGCATGGGCAGGCCGGCGACCGCCAGGACCGCCGTGACGGCGTAGAAGCAGATGTTGAAGGCGAGGGAGCGCAGGGCGAGCATCGGATACCGTGTCGTAGCGGCCTCCTGTAGCGCGCCCGCGTGTCCGCGGCCAAGGGCGACGTCGCCGGGAGCCGTCAGGCATCCTCGGAGAGGTCGGCCTCGCGGATGCGCCCGGCGCCGCGCCCCGCGACCAGCCAATAGACCAAGCCCGCACTTGCACCGACCACGAACAGGATCAGCGTCAGGCGCACCTCGCCGGCGAGGAGGGCGGCATCCCGGGTTGCCCCGCCGGACCGGAGCGCGCCGCGCGTCAGCCAGGGGAGGGCGGCGGTGAGCAGGCCGCAGCCGGCGCCGTACCACAGGAGGCCGCGACATCCGAGGATCTCCCCGCCGAGACCGATCAGGGCCGGGGGCACGAACAGCAGCACGAACAGCGCCTTGGCGAGGCCGGCGACGAACAGGGCGAGTCCCTCCGGCGGGAGCCCGGCCGAGAGGTCCGACAGGGCCATGTCGAGGCCGGCGAGCGCCCCGCCGCTCAGCCAGGCCTGCGCGGCCGGATCGACGAGCAGTGCCAGGACGAGAACCGCGAAGCCCGCCGGAACAGCGAGCAGGAGGGCGAAGGCCCCGAGAATGAGGCGACCGAGGGCGTGCATGGCGCCAGCCTCTACACCGGGCGCGCCCGCCCGTCGCGCGAAAGCCGCGCCCGATCCTCGCGGATCCGGCGCGGCTTCCAGGATACGGCAGCCGAGAGTGTGCCCGTCAGCCGTGCGCGGGCGCGGCGCCGCCGGAATCACCGTGGGTGTGCTTCTTCCGGAACCGCCCGATCCAGAGCGAGAAGTGGCGGATCACCACGTAGAAGACCGGCGTGAGGAACAGGCCGAAGAAGGTCGCGCCGATCATCCCGAAGAACACCGCCGTGCCGAGCGCCTGACGCATCTCGGCGCCGGGGCCGGTGGCGATCACCAGCGGCAGGGTGCCCAGGATGAACGCGAAGGCGGTCATCAGGATCGGGCGCAGGCGCAGGCGACAGGCTTCCACCGCCGCCTCCACCGGGCCGCGATGCTCCCGCTGCTCGATGTCGTGGGCGAACTCGACGATCAGGATCGCGTTCTTCGCCGCGAGGCCGATGAGCACGATCAGGCCGATCTGGGTCAGGATGTTGTTGTCCTGGCCGCGGAACTGCACGCCCGCGAGCGCCGCCAGCACCCCGGTCGGCACCACCAGCAGGATCGCCAGCGGCAGCGCCCAGGATTCGTACTGCGCGGCGAGGACGAGGAAGACCAGCAGCACGCCGAGGGCGAAGACCGCGCCCGCGGTGCCACTCGCGGCCTTCTGCTGGTAGGCGATCTCGGTCCAGTCGTAGGAGTAGCCGTCGGGCAAAGCCTTCTTGGCGATCTCCTCCATGGCGGTCAGCGCCTGACCGGTCGAGACGCCCGGCTTGGCCACGCCCTGGACCGGGACCGAGTAGTAGAGGTTGAACCGCTGCACGATCTGCGGACCGGTCACGTCCCGCACCGAGGCGAGGGTGCCCATGGGCACCAGCGCGCCGGTGGAGGAGCGCACCTTGATCTGTGAGATGTCCTGCACCGAGGTGCGGAACGCCGCGTCGCCCTGCAGGCGCACCTGATAGATCCGGCCCAGCGTGTTGAAGTCGTTGACGTAGGTGCCGCCGAGATCCGCCTGGACCGACGAGAACACGTTCGCCAGCGGCACGTTCAGCATCCGGGCGATGGTGCGGTCGATGTCGAGGAACAGCTGCGGCGTCGAGTTGTCGAAGGTCGTGAAGACGCGCTGCACGTCCGCGCTCTGGTTGGCCTGAGCGATCACCTCGCCGGCCGCGGCCATGAGGGGGCCGATATCCGACGACTGGCGGCTCTCGATCTGCATCTTGAAGCCGCCGCCGTTGCCGAGGCCGCGGACGGGCGGCGGCGGGATCACGATGACCCGCGCCTCCTGGATGTCCGAGGTGGCCTTCAGCACGTCGCCGGTGATGACGGCCGCGCTTCGACCGACCTCCGCGCGCTCCTTCGCCCCCTTGAGGGTCAGGAACATCACGCCGGCATTGGTCGTGTTGGTGAAGGTCGCGCCGTCGAAGCCCGCGATGATCACCGCGTTGGCCACGCCGTCGACGGTCCGGGCCTGCTTGGCGGCGCGCAGACACACCTCCGTGGTGCGGTCGAGGGACGAGCCGGACGGGAGCTGGACGACGCCGATCAGGTAACCCTGGTCCTGGTCCGGGATGAAGCCCGTGGGCGTCGTCTGCGCCAGATGGAGCGTCCCGGCGATCACGGCCGCATAGACTAGCAGCATCACGCCCAGGCCGACGATGCCGCCGGTCAGGACGCGGATCGTCCGGCCGTAGGCGTTCGACGTCGCGTCGAAGGCGCGGTTGAAGCCGTTCGCCAGCCAGTTCACGAACCGCGTCAGGAAGAATTTCGGCTCCTTGCGCGCATGATGCGGGACCAGCAGCAGCTTGCAGAGCGCCGGCGACAGGGTCAGCGAGTTGAAGGCCGAGATCAGCGTCGAGGCCGCGATGGTCAGCGCGAACTGCTTGTAGAACTGGCCCGAGATGCCCGGGATGAACGCCGTGGGCACGAACACCGCGGCGAGCACCAGCGCGATGGCGATGACCGCGCCGCCGACCTCGTCCATGGTCTTGTGGGCGGCGTCCCCCGGCGACAGGCCCTCGGCCATGTTGCGCTCGACGTTCTCCACCACCACGATGGCGTCGTCGACCACGATGCCGATGGCGAGAACCAGCCCGAACAGGGTCAGGTTGTTCAGCGAGAAGCCGAAGGCCGCCATCGCCGCGAAGGTGCCGATCAGCGACACGGGAATCGCGATCACCGGAATCAGCGCGGTGCGCCAGCTCTGGAGGAAGACCAGCACCACGATGACGACGAGGCCGACGGCCTCGAACAGGGTCTTGTAGACCTCGTGGATCGATTCCTCGATGAACTCCGTCGGGTTGTAGGCGATGCGGTACTCGACGTCCGGCGGGAATTTCTTCTTGACCTCCTCCATCACCTTCTTGACCGACGCCGCCGCGTCCAGGGCGTTCGTGCCCGGCCGCTGGAAGGCGCCGATGCCCACCGCGGGCGTGTCGTTGAGGAACGAGTTGGTCGTGTAGTCCTTCTGGCCCATCTCGACGCGGGCGATGTCCTTCACCCGGACGAGGCGCCCGTCCTGCGCCTTGATGATCACCTCGGCGAACTGCTCGGGCGTCTTGAACCGCGCCTGCGACTGAACGACGAGCTGGAACGCCTCGCTCTTGGCCGCGGGCGGACCGTTGAGTTGGCCGGCCGCCACCTGGACATTCTGCTCCTGCAGGGCCGTGGTGACGTCGGTGACAGACAGGCCGTAGGCGGCGAGCTTGTTGGGATCGACCCAGATGCGCTCGGCATACTCGTTGCCGCCGAAGATCGTGATGTCGCCGACGCCGTCGAGGCGCAGCAGCTCGTCGCGGATGTTCAGGTAGATGTAGTTGGCGAGGTAGTTCTGGTCGTAGGTCTTGTTCGGCGAGAGCAGGTGCACGACCAGCATCAGGTCGGGGGAGGCCTTGCGCACCGTGACGCCGAGGTTGCGCACGTCCGGCGGCAGGCGCGGCTGCGCCACCGAGAGCCGGTTCTGCACCAGCACGTTGGCGATATCGAGGTTGGTGCCGACCTTGAAGGTCACGGTCAGCAGCATGTTGCCGTCGTTGGTCGACAACGACGTCATGTAGAGCATGTTGTCGACGCCGTTGACCTCCTGCTCGATCGGCGTCGCGATCGTGGCGGCCACGGTCTCGGCATTGGCGCCCGGATAGGAGGCACGCACCGTCACGGTCGGCGGCACGATCTCGGGATACTGCGAGACCGGGAGGCTCTCGTAGGCCACGAAGCCGAGGATCAGGAACACGATCGACGTGACGGACGCGAAGATCGGCCTGTCGACGAAGAAATGGGCGAAACGCATCGGTCAAACCTCTGAGGCCCGCCGGTCTCCCGGACGGGGCCCTGCGTCGTCGGTGCGGGGCGCACCCTGGGGCGCGCACGAAGGCATTCGTGACGAGCCGCGCGGGCTCAGGTCTTGCTCGGCGGCAACTCGACGGTCTCGGGCGTGACCTTCGCCCCCGGCCGGACCCGGGCGAGGCCGTTGACCACGATGGTCTCGTCGCCCTTCAGCCCCGACTGGATCACCCGGTAGCCGTCGACCTTCGGTCCCAGCACGACATCCTTCTGCTGGATGACGTTCTCGGGCCCCACCACGTAGACGATGCGCTTGTCCTGGTTGGCGGCAACCGCCTCGTCGGGGACCAGCACGCCCTGGAAGGGCTTCGTCGCCGGCATCGCGACGATGCCGAACAGGCCGGGCTTGATGAACAGGTCCGCGTTCGGGACGGTGGCGCGCAGCAGGATCGTGCCGGTGGCGTTGTCGACGCGGTTGTCGACGAAGTCGAGGGTGCCCTTGCGGGTCGGCTTCGCCTCGCCGGACAGCGAGATCAGGATCGGCACGCCCTTGCCCTGCTGGGTCTGGCCCATCCCGATGCCGAGGCTGTTCTGGTACTTGAGGAACGCCTTCTCATCGACCGTGTAGCTGAAATAAATCGGATCGAGCGAGACGATCGTGGTCAGCATCGTCTGGTCGGCGCTGACGATGTTGCCCTCGGTCACGAGGCGCCGGCTGATGCGGCCGTTGATGGGCGCCTTCACCTCGCTGAAATCGTAGTTCAGCTGGGCGTTGTTGAGGGCGGCCTGCGCGCTGTCGACGTCGGCCTGGGCCGTCTGGGAGGCCTGCCGGCGCTGGTCGGTCACCTGTTCGGAGATGTTGCCGCTGCGGGACAGGGTCTGCGCGCGCTCGAGATCCGTCTGCGAGAAGGACTGGCGCGCCTTGGCCGAGGCCAGCGCGGCCTGGGCCTGCTCCAGGGCCGCCTTGTAGGGGCGCCGGTCGATGACGAACAGCACATCCCCCTTCTTCACCGTCTGGCCGTCGACGAAGTTGATCTTCTCGAGATATCCGGTGACGCGGGCCCGGACCTCGACGTAATCGATCGCGTCGAAGCGACCGGTATACTGGTCCTGCTCGACGATCTGGCGCACCACGGGCTTGGCCACGGTGACCTTCGGCGGCGGCCCGCCCGGCGCCTGGGCGCGGGCCGCCGGGGTGAGGGGACCTGCCGCGAGACCCGCGACGAGGGCTGACAAGAGGGTGAGAAGGCTGGGAAGCCGGCTGCGCATCGGGTCCTGCTGTCCGTTGGCTGACCGTGCGGTCGCGCCGAGCTTGACGATTGTTCCGCCGCGGGTGCGGCCTAACCCGCGCGCCACGCTGTTGCTTGTGCGCGAGCGCACATCACGGTCTCGTGTACCGGATTGAATCCGCAGGTCAGGCGATCGTCTCACCTGCGCTGTACCAGTCCTTGAACCCGCCTTTGTAGTGTTCGGCGAGATCGAGTCCGGCATTCTGCGCGGCCATCAGCGCGTGGATCGAGCGGACGCCCGAGCCGCACGAGAAGACCGCGCGCCGGCCATCGGCGGCCACGAGATCCGCCACCGCCTGCGGATCGAAGCTGGAGAGGGGATGCGAGACGGAACCGGGGATGTGCCCGGCCTCGAATTCGTGCGGCTCACGCACATCGATGATCAGCATCGAGCCGTCGCTGAGCCCGCGCTTGACCGTGTCGCGATCGAGGTCGACCACCCGCATCGGCAGGATCTCCGTTCCGCCCGCTCTCGGCCAGGCTGGTTGACTGACGCTTTTCCTTATTCGTCAGACCCGAGCGGCGCAACTTGTGCGGCCGGGCGCGCAGGCGGCGCGACCGGACATCAAACCGGAACGGCTCGGTCAGAGCATGGCCAGGGTGGGGGTCACGGCGGCGAAATGCGCGGGCCAGTCCGGCGGTCGATATCCGTTCAGACGTCCCGCCAGTTCGGCGCGCAGGGACGCGGCGGGCTGCGCAAGCGCCTCGATCGCTTCGATCCAGCCCGGCCCGTCCAGAGGGTCGCGGAACAGGGCGAACCCGTCGGCGATCTCTCGATGGACGGGGATGTCGGAGGCGATGACCGGCAGACCCGAAGCCGCGGCCTCGACCACGGGGATGCCGTAGCCCTCCGTGAAGGACGGCATCAGCAATCCCGTGCAGCTGCGCATCAGCGCGGCCAGCCCGTGCGTGGACAATCCCGACGCCTCGATGACATGGGCCTGCACGCCAGGGCAGCGTTCGAGCATGTCGATCGCGCTCTCGGCCTCCCAGCCCCGGCGCCCGACGACGATGAGCCGGGGTGTGGCAGCCCCGTGCCGCTCGGCCAAGTGCCGCCAGATCTGGAACAGCAGCAGGTGGTTCTTGCGCGATTCGATGGTGCCGCAGACCAGGAAGGTCGGCCGGTCCGGCCTGAACCGCGGTCCCGTGCGCCCGAAGGCGGGCTCGACCCCGAGATGGCCCACGGCCACCGGCGGCCGGCCGAACCCCTCGGCGGCGAGATGCGCGAGGGTGCGCCGGCCGGTATCCTCCGAATTCACCAGGATCGCGGCGGCGTGCCGGCCGATCGTGCGCAGGCGCGCCCGGTGGCGGTCGGCCTCGCCGGACCGGCCGTATTCGGGATGGGTGATCGGGATCAGATCGTGGACGAAGAAGGCGGCCCGCACGTCCCGCCGCGTGTAGAGCCAGTCGAACCGCCGCGGATCGTTGAGGCGCAGATGCGACGTGTGGAGGTAGAGCGCATCCCGGGGCAGCGTGGCGACCGACCGGCCGCGCAGGGCGATGTCGAGCGTCTTCCGCGCCTGGATCCGCCGCCGGTCGGCGGTGTTGGCCGGCGTCTCCGAGAGGGATGCCGGTCCCGCGGCCGGATCCCCGCAGAGGGCGGCGAGCCGCCGATAGACCGGGTCCGAGGCGGCGTCCCGGTCCTCGACCCAGCCGGCCGCCACCGCCTCGACGATCTCCAGAGCCTGCGCGCGATCGAGGATGCGCGGTCCGACGGCTGTGGAGACGACGCCGACACCTGTCTCGGCCGAGCCGAGGAAGGCGCGAGCGTAGGCGAGGTCGACGCGGTCGATCCCGGACGGGCTGGCGTGACGCAGGCGCGTGACGAGGCGCGTGAGATCGAAGGCGATCGGTCGGTCCGTCATGATCCTCTGGCAATCGTCGGGGCGGGGGCTCCCCGTAGCGGTCCTGATCCGCAAGTGCCAGCATCTGCCGGCCTCGCGGCGCGGAACCCGGATGCCGGAAGGGGTTGCGCGGGCGCTGCGCGGAGGCTAAGAGCCGCGAGCCTAAGCGGCGTCGGAGTGTAGCGCAGCCCGGTAGCGCACCTGTCTGGGGGACAGGGGGTCGTCGGTTCAAGTCCGGCCACTCCGACCATTTTTCTTCTGCGACGCTCAGCCGGTCGCGGACTTTCTGTAGCGGCCGCCGTGCCCGCAGGCTCCCTCCATCAAGCCCGACCGAAGTGACGCAGGACGAGCGGCTCGCTCCGAGAGAGCGGAACGCCGCGCGGCTGCGATCGGTCTGGGCGTCCGGCGACGAGGGCAATGCCGACCAGGCCGACCGATCCGGTCATCGCCACGGCTACACACCACCAGAAGGCGACATCAAGCATGGCTGCTCATTAAGCTCCGACTGAGTTCGGAACTCTCGAGCCGCAGGGTAAACGGACGCTTAAACATCTGCTCAACCGAGGATTGTTTATCCCGGTGACCGCCGGGCCGCACGACCGAACCCTCGTCACGGGTTGGGAGGCCCGGATTCAACGGGCCGCGAGCCGTGAGGGTCGCGACGCGACATCCCCGCTCCGGTCAGCCTCCGCGCCCCGCCTGCAGGGTTGAGGCAGAGGGTCGCAGGGCGCACGCGCCGGCGCCCAGGCGGGCACCCGGGACGCACTCAGCCGATCCGCCGCGTCGACTTGGCCGCAGCGAGCTTGCGCAGGATTCGCCGGATATGGGCGCGCAGGGCCGAGATCTCGGCCATCGCATCGGCCCGGAGGACGGAATCGGCAGTCTCCGAGAGGGTGGTCAGAGAGTCGGTCATCGACGCGGGCGCTGTGAATGGACGGCGAACCTACCGCTGGGGTCGGTCAATGAATACATCATTTCATAGATTTCTTTATCTCAAATTTAAAGTGTTCACCCCGCCACATAGGGAAAATCCCGACACCGGCACGGTCCTTGAGCGCGGCTTCAGCGGGCTCATGATCCTCCTGCGACACCATTAAAGTCCTGAGACGGCACGGCCGGCACCATCCCGGTTACGTCGCCGGCAGTTTCCGCGCCTGATCAGCCCGGTCCTACGCAATTCAACATCTCAGTACTCTTTATCGCTTCCGATTTCCGCTAAATCGTCGCCCGAATAGACTCAGAGTCTCGGTCGATAGCGTTTCGAGGCTGATCTGAACCGCTATTCATCGGAGCCGACAACGCGGCGTGCGCGCGACGAATGGCCCAGCCGCGCCCGGCCAATGGCCAAGGTATGCGTCCCACGCAGACTTGGCACGCGCAACTTGTTGGTGCACTAAGCATTTCTCGGTTGTGTTTTTCGCCTCCACGGCGAGTTAACTCGCGATCAATCCACCACGCCGAAAGCTCTCATCCATGTCATCCTCCCCGAAGCCCAAATCCGCCACCGACGCCGACCGCACGATCGGCGGACGCATCGCGGCGCTCCGGGTGGCGCAGGGGCTGAGCCAGACGAATCTCGGCCAAGCGATCGGCGTCAGCTTCCAGCAGGTTCAGAAGTACGAGAAGGGCCGCAACCGCATCGGTGCCGGCCGTCTCCAGGCCATCGCCGACCTGCTGAGGGTGCCGGTGGATACCTTCTTCGCCGATCTGCAGGAGAGCGGACGGGATAAGGCCGGACCTGCGGCCCTGTTCGATGATCCGAAGGTGCTCGAACTGGTCCTGGCCTTCACCAGCATCCCCGACGAGACGACCCGCAGCGGCATCCTGTCGATCGTCAAGGCGGCCGCCGCCCTTCAGGAGAGCCGCGCGAGTGCGCAGCGCGCGGAAGCCGCGGCCCGGGAGTGAGGGCGCCGGTCCGGCACCCCGAACCGGCGAAACGTCCGGACGGTCGCCGTTCGGGCCGCCGGCGGGATCCAGAGAAGGCGGCGACCCTGCCGACGGCATGATTCGACAGGCGCGATAGAGATACGCGCCTTAATTCAAATTAAACCAAGACCTTCGTGCGCAACGATGTAAATAGCCGACCGCATTGGACATGACATTTACGCCGCCTTAGCGGACAGCATGCTTCAAGATCGTTTCGGGAACCGGGTCCAGAACATGCCGATCGAGACGCCGACCACGTGGGGTCGCGGCGAGCTTTACGAGACCCTGTGCCTGCTCGTCATCGGCGTCGGGATCTGGTTCGTCGGCGTCACCCTCGGGACCTTCGACTACCTCAACGGTCTCGTTGCCGCCTACAACCTCACCGACCTCCTGCTGCTGGCCGCCTGCATGGGCGTCGCCCAATGCGGCGCCAGCATCCGCAAGTCGATCATCCTCCGCCGGCTGATGCTCGAACGCGCCGCCGCCGCCGCGCAGGCCGAAGCGATCGCTCGACATGACGGGCTGACGGGCCTCGCGAACCGTCGCCGCTTCATCGATGCCGTGGAGCGCGCGCATGCCTCGGCTACCGGGGATTCGGCGGTGCTGCTGATCGATCTCGACCGGTTCAAGCCGGTCAACGATCTCTACGGCCATGCTGCGGGCAACGCCGTCCTGTGCGCCGTGGCCGAGCGTCTCCAGCAGCTCGTCCCGCCGGGCGGCCTCGCGGCTCGGCTGGGCGGCGACGAATTCGCCATGCTGGTCCCGCTGCGCTACGAGAGCGAGGGGCTGAGGCGCCTCGCCCAGACTGTCATCGCGCGGATCGCCGAGCCGGTGACGTGGAACCAGAACGACCTCAAGGTCGGCGCGACGGTCGGGGTCGCCGCGGTATCGGCCGACCATGGGGATGCCGACGCGGTGCTGCATGCGGCCGACCTCGCGATGTACCAGGGCAAGAAGGACGGGCGCGGCAAATTCCGGTTCTTCCGCAGCGCCATGGACGCGGAGCTGCGGGCCCGGGCCCGCATGGAGACGGAACTCCGCAGCGCCATCGAGACCGGGGCGATCGAACCCTTCTACCAGCCGGTGGTGTCCTTGCCCGAGCGGGAGATCGTCGGCGTCGAGGTGCTGGCGCGCTGGCGCCATCCGACGCGCGGACTGGTCGCCCCCAGCGAGTTCATCCCGGTGGCGGAGGAGACCGGGATGATCGGCGATCTCAGCTACAACCTGATCCGTCGCGCCTGCCTGGATGCCCGGGCTTGGCCGCCCCACCTGATCCTGGCGGTCAACATCGCTCCGCAGCAGTTCCAAGACGCGTGGCTCGCCCAGCGGATCCTGGGGATCCTGACCGAGACCGGCTTCCCACCGCAGCGCCTCGAAGTCGAGATCACCGAGAGCGCCCTGATCCAGGACCTGGAAGCGACCCGGATGACCCTGCTGTCGCTGCGTGAGCTCGGGGTGCGCATCGCGCTGGACGATTTCGGCACCGGCTATTCGAGCCTGTACCACCTGCGTGAATTGAAGTTCGACAAGCTGAAGATCGACCGCAGCTACGTCGACGCGATCACGATGAGCGACGAGCGGGCCAAGCTGGTCGATGCCATCATCAAGCTCGGGGCGAGCCTCGGCCTCTCCACCACCGCCGAGGGGATCGAGACGGACGCGAGTTTCGACTGGCTGTCCGACCAGGGCTGCCAATTCGGCCAGGGCTACCTGTTCGGTCACGCCATGCCGAAATCCGAGATGGACGAGATCCTCGCCACCGCGCAATCCGCGCTCCCGCTTCGGCCTCTGGCGCAGGCCTCGTAAGGGCAGTTGGCCGTCCGAGCGTCGCGGCCTCCCGTCGGCTGGCCCGTGCGGGTGGTCCGCGGGACGGACAAGTTTCGGGGCGGCGCTCCGGCCCCTGCGACGCGCGGCCTCGCGCCGCTCCGGGTGGCCGACCGGAGCCTGGCCAACCGGCTCGGCCCGGACGTAAGACTGGCGCGGCACGGCGCGCCGCGGCCTCACGCCGGTCGACACGAACCCCATATGGGCAGCATCGACGCGCCGTCGCAGGTCACAGCATGGCACCGAGCCCCCTCGCACTCATCGCCTCCGCCGCCCTCGTCGCCGTGGTCGCCACCGGAACCGGGGCGATCGTCCTGCAGCAGGGCTCGCGGTTCAGCCATCCCCGAAAGGTGGGCGGCCCGTTCACGATGGCGGATCTCGAGGGCCGCCCGGTGACCGAGGCCGACCTCCGCGGCAAACCGGCCGTCCTGTTCTTCGGCTTCACCCACTGCCCGGATGTCTGCCCGACGACGCTCGCCACCCTGTCGACCGCCCTCGGCCGGATGGGCCGCGATGCGGATCGCCTCAACGTCGTCTTCGTCACCCTGGACCCGGAGCGCGACACGCCCGACACCCTGCGGGACTATCTCGCCTCCTTCGATCCGCGCATCCGCGGCTTCGTCGGCACGCCCGAGCAGGTCGCCCGCATGGCCGACGCCTATCACGTCGCCTACAAGCGCGTGCCGACCAAGGACGGCGACTACACGATGGAGCATTCCGCCACCGTGGCGCTGTTCGACAAGTCCGGCCGCATGGTCGGCGAGATCGGCTACGGCGAGGACGAGGCCAGCGCCTTCGCCAAGCTGATCACCCTGGCGCTGCCGGGCCAATGCCCGCCGGGGGGCGGCGCCAATCTCTGGGCCACCGACGGCAGCACCGGCAGCTGCGGCCCGCGGAGCTGAGCTGCAGCCCGGGAAATTGCGCCGTGGCGCCCGCGTGGCTAGAGGGCGGCGCGGGTCGCGAGGCCCGGCCGAATCCGGGGGCCCCAGCTTGATCACGCGCCGCGTCCTGACTGCCATCGGGCTCCTCGCTCTCGCGCCGTTCCCCGGCCTCGCCAGGGCCGCCTCCGGGGGGCCGCGCCTCGCGCCGCCGGAACCCATGGATCTCGACCGGCTGAACGCTCTCGCCCGGACGCTGCGGGACCGGCCCTATGCGCCGCCGCCCGAAGCCCCGGCCTCGGCCGCCCTCGACGCCCTGACCTACGGACCGCTCCAGGAGATCCGCTACCCGCCGGGCCACGCGCTGTTCGCCGAGAGCCCGTACCCGGTGACGTTCTTCCACCTCGGCAACTTCTTCCGCCACCCCGTGAAGGTCTATGCCCTGGAGGGCGGACAGGCGCGCGAGGTGCTCTACGCCCACGACCTGTTCACCTATCCGGCCGGCAACCCGGCCAAGGACGTCCCGGACGGGGCGGGCTTCGCGGGGTTCCGCTTCCAGAAGGCGCCCGCCGGACAGCCCGGCGACGACGGCGACTGGCTGGCCTTTCTGGGGGCCTCCTACTTCCGCGCCGCCGGAGACGGCGCGCAGTACGGCGCCTCGGCCCGGGGCATCGCCATCGACACCGCGCCGGCACCGGGCAGAACCGAGGAATTCCCGGTCTTCACGCGCTTCTACGTGAGCCCGGCCGCGGACGGCGCCGTGACCGTGCTGGCGCTCCTCGAAGGTCCGAGCTTGACGGGCGCCTACCGCTTCGTCGCCCGGAAGGAGCCGCATGTCGTCATCGACGTCGCCTGTACGGTCTACATGCGCAAGTCGGTGGAGCGGTTCGGCATGGCGCCCCTGACCTCGATGCTCTGGTACTCGGAGGGCATGAGCCGCTTCCTCGCGAGCGACTGGCGGCCCGAGGTGCATGATTCCGACGGTCTGCTGATGCAGACCGGGGCCGGCGAGCTGATCTGGCGGCCGCTCAACAACCCGCACCGCCTCAGCGTCAGCGCCTTCGCGGACCGCGCTCCGAAGGGCTTCGGCCTGCTCCAGCGCGACCGCGCGTACGAGAATTACATCGACGACGGCTTCGAGGAGAACAGGCCCGACATCTGGGTCGAGCCGCAGGGCGACTGGGGCCGGGGCAGCGTCCAGCTCGTGGAGATCCCGACCCATCAGGAAACCGACGACAACATCGTCGCCCTCTGGGTGCCGGACGACCCGCCTCAGGCCGGATCCGACCGCAGCTTCGCCTACCGGCTGCGCTGGACCGTGGAGGAACCGGTCGCCACCGATCTCGCCCGCTGCGTCGCCACACGGGCCACCAAGGCCGCGTGGCTCGCGGACGGGGACCGGCGCCCGGGCCGCGCCAATCTCGTGCGGCAATTCGTGCTGGAATTCGCGGGTGCGGCCCTGTCGGGCCTCAATCCCGAGACGGCCACGGTGGCGTTGACCCTGTCGCGCGGCAGCGCCGAGGAGGTCGGCGCCACCTGGGCGCCCTACGGCAAGCCGAGCCCCTGGCGGGTCTTCTTCAAGGTCTATGCCGAGGGCTTGGAGCCCGTGGAGATGCGTCTGCAGCTCAAGTCCGGAGACCGGCTGCTCTCCGAAACCTGGGCCTACCGGTACGACCCGCAGGCGCCCGGCACGGTGCTGTGAGCCGGGCGCGGCGGATGCGGGATGCGGCGCGTGGGTCTTGAGGGCCGCAGGGCCTGCGCCCATGTCCGTCTGCGTGCCGCTTTGCCCCGCACAGGCCCCCCGCCGCATCCGAGACCGTCATGACCGGCGAGGGACCGCCCGGCCCGCATCTTCCGGAGGCGCTGACGCGGCTCCTCAAGGCGCCCAGAGCAGCGATCTGGCCGACGCCGGAGGACCGCCATCGCCTGCGCCCCGGCCGGCCGCGCCCCCGCCAGCCGAGCCGCGCCGTGCTGGGTGTCTGGATCTGGGCAATCCTTTACAACGTCCTCGGCTTCGCGATCCTCGCGGCGCTGTGGTGGACGATGCGCTGACCCGATGAGCCGATTTGCCCTGATCACCCGCCGGACACTCGTCGCGGCGGCCCTGCTGCTCGGCCCGGGCGTCCGGCCCGGCGCGGCACAGAGCCCGGGCGATGCGCTCAACGCCGATGACGGCACCGGGGCGGTCAAGGTCTGCTCGCCCGTGGCGATGCCGCGCTGGCGCTCCATGACCCCGGTGCCCAAGACCTGGACGTTCCTGGACTGCATGGGCTTCTCGGGCGAGATGGGCGCGACGCACTTCCAGCTCGGCTGCCTCTTCGCCAACGTCACGCCCCACGCCCAGAAGTACGCCTGGGGCGCGATGGTGCCGATCGAGAAGTCGGCGATGGCCAAGGCCCAGCCGCCGGTCCCGAACTGCGGCTGGTAGAGCCGGGTCTCGCCCGTCGACCTCCTGGCCGATCCGGCGTGCGGGCGGGTCAACGCGGAAGAGGATGCCACCGAGCGGGCTTCCGGGCCCGCGTCGCCTGCACCGCGCCGTCCTCTCCGACGGCAGGCCGGTCAGCCTTGAGGCGGAGCCGGGCCTGCCCGGTTTCGCCCGGCACTGCCGCCGCCGCGCGACAGGCCTGGTGACGATCGCCGAATCGCGGCCCTTCCGCGGTGCGGGACAGCCGGCCCTGGCGGCGTCCCGTGCAAGCACGCCTGGAGGTCCAAGGGGCATGGACCGGTCTGAGGCCGGCGCCTGCCCGGCCCGGTCCAAGCCGGTCCGACGCGGATTGCGGCGCAGAGACGGCGATCGCGGTGCGGACAGGGCCGCGTGTCCCTGACAGAGGACCACCGCCTGCGCGGCGGGACGCGGCGCATCGGCACCGATACCCGGCCGGCCTCTCTCCGGTGGGGACGTGACCGGCGCGTCGGCACGCCACGGACCTGGCGTTCGGATACGGTCGGGATCACCGATGAACCGGCCTCGTCGGCGCAGAGGTGCCTTACGCCGGCGAATCCTCAGACCGCCGCAGCGGGCCGATCAGGCGCTCGTATTCGGTTTCGGCCGGCCCGTAGGTCTGGCCGGCAGCCTCCTCCAGGCGGGCACGGCTCAGGACCCGGATCCGCCCGCGCCGAGCCCGGATCAGACCGGCCCCCTCCAGCGTGTGGATCGCCACCGTGACGGTCGGGCGACGCACACCCAGCATGATCGACAGGAACTCGTGCGTCACGGACAGGTCGTCGCCGTCCTGACGGTCGTGATACATCAGCAGCCACCGCGCGAGCCTTTCCTCGGCAGGCGCCCCCGCGTTGGCGATGGCGGTCTGGGCCACCTGAACCAGGAAGGTCTGGACGTAGCGCAGAAAAAGAGTGCGCAGCGAAGCGCTGGCTTTCACCGCGTCGCGCAGCGCCGGCACCGCGATCCGGTGCCCGTGACCGGCAACCTGCATGAAAAGTTGGTACGGGATCGTGTCCGTCCCCAGCAGCAGCGCCGGCGTCGCCATGCCGTCGCGGCCCACCAGGCCGACCTCGATGCGCCCGCCCTGGTCGAGCGTCGACACCATGGAGCACAGGCCGGTGTCGATGAAGATCGCATACGGGATCTCGGCCGCCGGTTCGACGAGCACATGGCCCAATGGGAGGTCGATCGCCTCGAGATGCGGTCCGAGCAGCGCGCCATCCGCCTCGGATAGGGCAGCCAGAAGACGGTTTTGGTGTCGCATCGGCCGCAAGCGTACGCAGAATTCGGCATTGGCACGCCAGCTCAAGTCCGCGAGCCATTGTGCCCAGGGAGCCATGCTCGGATCATCGGACAATAGCGAGCGGATATCGCATCCCGTCGCGGAACCGTCCGCAACCGAACAAAGCAACGCGCAGCTTAGTCGGACATCTCGGCAGACACGCCGGGATAAAGGGGAACACAGCGGCCCCCGAGACCTGCTCTCAGACTGACCGTGGCCTCCTGGCGATGGAGCGGGAGCGCCACACCCCCGGAACTTCAGCGCAGTTGCCAACACGCCTGTGCAAGGCCGCGCTTTGACCCGCGCCACGGTTCGGGCTAGAGAAGGCCTGGCGGAGCAAGCAAGAACCATGCCGTGAGCAGCGTGGCTCAGGCTGGCGAACCGCGCCGGAAGGGCATCGAGGCCTCACATGAGTTTGGTGCAACGGCTGGAAGTGCGTCAGGGCCAGGCCCTGGTGATGACGCCGCAGCTTCTGCAAGCGATCAAACTCCTGCAATTGTCGCAGCTCGATCTCGCGGCCTATGTCGAGGCCGAGCTGGAACGCAATCCGCTGCTGGAGCGCGCCGAGCCGGAACTGCCCGGCCCCGGCGAGACCTCCGAATCGAGCGGCCATTCGGACGATGCCTCCTCCGACGGCCTGGAGGTCACAGAACCCGAATCATGGCTGTCCGCCGACCTTAACCCGAGCCGCGGCGAGATCGAGAGCGATTTCGACACGCGCCTCGACAACGTCTTCCCGGACGAGACACCGGTCCAGGCGCGCGAGGCGGGTGGGGGCGACATGCTCTCGCTGACGCCGCCGCCCTACGGCAGCACCGGGGGAAGCTTCGACGCCGAGGCGCCCGATTTCGAGGCGACCCTCACGGCCGAGACCTCGCTGCGCGATCACCTCGCGGGCCAGCTCGATCTCGCGACCCGCGATCCCGCCGAGCGGCTGATCGGCGGCTTCCTGATCGACGCCGTCGACGAGGCCGGCTACCTGCGCGAGACCGTGGAGGACGTGGCCGAGCGGCTCGGCGCCGACCCCGCCCTCGTCGGCCGGATGCTGGCGCTGGTGCAGACCTTCGATCCGCCCGGGATCGCGGCCCGCGACCTCGCCGAATGCCTCGCGATCCAGCTGCGCGAGCGCGACCGGTTCGACCCGGCGATGCAGGCGCTGGTCTCGCGTCTGGACCTCGTCGCCAAGCGCGATTTCGCGGCTTTGCGCCGGCTCTGCGGCGTCGACGACGAGGACCTCGTCGACATGCTGGGCGAGATCCGCCGCCTGGATCCGAAGCCGGGCCGCGCCTTCGGATCGAGCGCCGTCGAGGTTCTGGTTCCGGACGTGTTCGTGCGCGCCGCGCCGGATGGGTCCTGGCTGGTCGAGCTCAACAGCGAGGCGCTCCCCCGCGTCCTGGTGAACCAGAGCTACTACGCCCGCGTCTCGCGCAATGCCGCCGCGGAGGGCGATAAGGCCTTCCTGTCCGAGGCCCTGCAGAACGCCAACTGGCTGACCCGCTCGCTGGAGCAGCGGGCCCGCACCATCCTCAAGGTCGCCACCGAGATCGTCCGCCAGCAGGACGGGTTCTTCGTCCACGGCGTCTCCCACCTGCGGCCCCTGAACCTCAAGACCGTGGCGGAGGCGATCGGCATGCACGAATCGACCGTCTCGCGAGTCACCTCCAACAAGGCCATCGGCACGAGCCGGGGGACCCTGGAGATGAAGTACTTCTTCACCGCGGCGATCCCCGGTGCGGCCGGCGCGGCCGCCCATTCCTCCGAGGCGGTGCGCCACCGCATTAAGCAGCTGGTCGACGGCGAGACGCCGGACGACGTGCTGTCCGACGACGCGCTGGTGCAGAAGCTGCGCGGGGAAGGCGTCGACATCGCCCGACGTACGGTGGCGAAATACCGGGAATCCCTGCGGATCCCGAGCTCGATCGAGCGCCGCCGCGAGCATTTCGCCCACGGTTCGGGCCAGCACGCCGCCCTGGCGCTGCGCTGATCGCCCGGATGGGGTTGCGCCGGGCGCGCGTCCGGCCCATCCGTCGTGCCGTTTGCTCGACGCCTGGACCTGCGATGACCCCGACCGGAACGCCCCCGCGCAGCCTCACCGCCATCGTGCTCGCGGCCGGGAAGGGCACGCGGATGCGCTCGGACCTGCCGAAGGTCCTGCATCGGATCGCCGGGCGCAGCATGCTCGGCCATGTCCTGGCCGCCGTACAGGCGGCGGGGGCGGGCCGGATCGCCGTGGTGGCCGAGCCCGGCCGCGACGACGTCGCCGCCGAGATCGCGCGGGCGGCCCCCGGCGCCCAGGTCTTCCCGCAGGCCGAGCGCCTCGGCACCGCCCACGCGGTCCTGGCCGCCCGGGAGATCCTGGCCGAGCCCGACGACGACGTGGTGATCGCCTTCGGCGACACGCCCCTCATCTCGGCCGAGACCTTCCTGCGCCTCCGGGCGCCCCTGGCCGACGGCGCCGCGGTGGCCGTGCTGGCCTTCGAGACGGCGACGCCCACCGGCTACGGACGTGTTCTGACCGAGGGCGACCGCGTCCTGGCGATCCGCGAGGAGAAGGACGCCAGCGCCGCAGAGCGGGCCGTGACCCTGTGCAATGCCGGGCTGATGGCGCTCGCCGGACGGCACGCCCTGGCGCTGCTCGCCCGCATCGGCAACGACAACGCGGCCGGCGAGTACTACCTGCCCGACGCGGTGGCGCTGGCGGTGGCCGACGGGCTTCCGGTCACGGTCGTGCCGGTGGACGAGGCCGAGGCGCAGGGCGTCAACGACCGGGTGCAGCTCAGTGTTGCGGAAGCCGCCTTCCAGGCGCAGCTGCGTCGCACCGCCATGCTGGGCGGCGCCACGCTGATCGCCCCCGAGACGGTGTTCCTCAGCCACGACACGGTGCTGGGGCGCGACGTGATCGTGGAACCGAACGTGGTGTTCGGGCCGGGCGTGCGGGTGGCGGACGGGTGCACCGTGCGCGCCTTCGCGCATCTCACCGAGACCAGCCTGGAGGCGGGGGTGAAGATCGGGCCGTTCGTCCGGTTGCGCGGACACGCCGTGCTGGAGGCCGGCGCGGAGCTCGGCAATTTCGTGGAGCTGAAGAACGCCCGGATGGGTGCCGGCGCCAAGGCCGCGCATCTCACCTATCTCGGCGACGCGGAGATTGGGGCCAAGGCCAATATCGGCGCCGGCACGATCACCTGCAATTACGATGGCGTCCTCAAGCACAAGACCACGATCGGCGCGGGCGCGTTCATCGGCTCGAACTCGGCGCTGGTGGCCCCCGTCACGGTGGGGGAGGGCGCCTACGTGGCTTCGGGCTCGGTGATCACCGACGACGTGCCGGCGGACGCCATGGCGGTGGCCCGCGGCCGGCAGGCGGTGAAACCGGGCTGGGCCGGGAAGAAGCGCGCGGCGCTGCAGGCCGAGAAGGCGCGACGCGGGAAGAGCTGAGGCCCGACGGACCGAACGGGCCGGGGCTGGCCCTGCGCCGCCCCGATCCGGTACAAGTCGCGTTTGGCCCAGCATCGAGCGGGGCGGCCTGGACCTTGCGCAAGACCCTCGCGCGGCCAGCCGGGCACGACAGCGAGAGACACACCCATGTGCGGCATCGTCGGCATCGTCGGGCGCGACGCGGTGGCGGGACAGGTGATCGAGGCCCTGCGCCGGCTCGAATACCGCGGCTACGACTCCGCCGGCATCGCCACCCTGGAGCACGGCCGGCTGGCGCGCCGCCGGGCCTCGGGCAAGCTCGTCAACCTGGAGGCCAAGCTCGCTGAGGAGCCGCTCACCGGCACGCTCGGCATCGGCCACACCCGCTGGGCGACCCACGGCCGGCCCAACGAGACCAACGCCCACCCCCACGCCACCGCGCGTCTGGCCGTCGTCCATAACGGCATCATCGAGAATTTCCGCGAGCTGAAGCAGGAGCTCGAGGCCGACGGCGTCGTGTTCGAGACCGAGACCGACACCGAGGTCGTCGCCCAGCTCGTCAGCCGCAACATGGACCGGCAGATGGGCCCGGTCGAGGCCGTGGCCGCCGCCCTGCCGCGGCTGCGCGGCGCCTTCGCGCTGGCCTTCATCTTCGCCGGCGAGGAGAACCTGCTGATCGGCGCCCGCCACGGCGCGCCGCTGGCGGTCGGCTTCGGCCAGGGCGAGACCTATCTCGGCTCCGACGCCCTGGCGCTCGCCCCCTTCACGGACGCCATCACCTATCTCGACGAGGGCGACTGGGCGATCCTGAACCGGGCGGGCGCCGAGATCCGGGACGCCTCGGGCGCCACGGTGGAGCGGCCCCGACAAAAGATTGCCACGCAGGCCTACCGGATCGACAAGGGCGAGTACCGCCACTTCATGGCCAAGGAGATCCACGAGCAGCCCGAGGTCGTGGGCCGCACGCTCGCCCACTACGTCGACATGGCGCAGGGCCGGGTCGTGCTGCCCGAGGCGCTGCCCTTCGACTTCGCCAAGCTCAGCCGCGTCTACATCACCGCCTGCGGCACCGCCTTCTACGCCGGCCTCGTCGCCCGGTACTGGTTCGAGCAGGTGGCCCGCCTGCCGGTGGAGATCGACGTCGCCTCCGAGGCCCGCTACCGCGAGGCGCCCCTGGAGAAGGACGGGCTGACGCTGGTGATCTCGCAATCGGGCGAGACCGCCGACACCCTGGCCTCCCTGCGCTATGCCAAGAGCCAGGGCCAGCACACGCTGAGCGTCGTCAACGTGCCGACCTCGACCATCGCGCGGGAATCCTCCGTGGTGATGCCGACGCTGGCCGGGCCGGAGATCGGCGTCGCCTCCACCAAGGCGTTCTCGTGCCAGCTCACCGTGCTGCTGTGCCTCGCCATCGCGGCGGGCCGCGCCCGCGGCACCCTCGACGCGGCGGGCGAGCGTCGGCTGGTCGACGCGCTGATCAAGGCGCCGGGCCTGATGGCGGAGGCGCTGACCCACGAGGCGGCGATCGAGGGCCTGGCCCGGGAGGTCTCCAAGGCGCGGGACGTGCTCTATCTCGGCCGCGGCACCAGCTACCCGATGGCGCTGGAGGGCGCGCTGAAGCTGAAGGAGATCAGCTACATCCACGCGGAGGGCTACGCGGCGGGCGAGCTGAAGCACGGCCCGATCGCCCTGATCGACGAGAGCGTGCCGGTGATCGTGATCGCCCCGCACGACGCGGTGTTCGAGAAGACCGTCTCGAACATGCAGGAGGTGGCCGCGCGCGGCGGCCGCATCGTGCTGATCGGCGACGCGAAGGGCGCGGCCGAGCACGGCCTCGACACGCTGGCGACTTTCACCATGCCGGCGGTCAACGCCACCGTGGCGCCGATCGTGTACGCGGTGCCGATCCAGCTGCTCGCCTACCACACGGCGGTGTTCATGGGGAAAGACGTCGACCAGCCCCGGAACCTCGCCAAGTCGGTCACGGTCGAGTAGGCGCACCGCCCCCCGTCCGGGCTACGGATGCGCGGCGCCGTCCTTGCTTACCCGGCGAGGCACCTTCGCCGCGGGAAACCGGGGCTCGCTCGAAGCCGGCCCGCAACACACCGCGCACGCTGGCGGGCGCGGCGACCGGGTCCCATCACCCTTGCCCAGGATCGATCCATGACCGCACGCGACGCCGACGTTCTCCAGTGGCTCGACGGGCAGGAGGGCGCGATGCTGTCGCTCCTCGAGGAGCTGGTGAACATCGATTCCGGCTCCTACGACAAGCCGGGCGTCGACGCGGTCGGCATCCGCATCGCGGAGTTCCTCGCCGGCCACGGCATCCCGGTCACGACGATCCCGGTGGAGGGCTACGGCGACGCGGTGAAGGCGAGCGTGGCCGGGTCCGGCGGCGGCAACCGGCCGGTCGTGCTCATGGGCCATCGCGACACCGTCTTCCCGAAAGGGGAGCCGACGCGGCGGCCGTTCCGGGTCGCCGACGGCCGCGCCTACGGGCCCGGCGTCGCCGACATGAAGGCGGGCCTCGTGATGAACGCCTTCGTGCTCGCCGCCTACCACCGGGCCGGCGGCGCCCCGGTGCCGCTCGTCGGCCTGTTCACCAGCGACGAGGAGATCGGCTCGCCGGCCTGCCGCCCGATCATCGAGGAGACCGCCCGAGGCGCCCGCGCGGTGCTGAATTCCGAGCCGGGGCGGCCGACCGGCAACGTCGTCACCGGCCGCAAGGGCGGGGTGTTCATGCATCTCGAGGTGCTCGGCAAGGCGGCCCATTCCGGCGGCAACTACGCCGACGGGCGCAGCGCCATCCTGGAGCTCGCCCACAAGACCGTCGCGTTCCACGCCCTCACCGACCTCGACCGCGGCACCACGGTGAATGTCGGCCTGATCGCCGGCGGCCAGTCGGTGAACACCGTGGCGCCCCGGGCGACCTGCGAGATCGACCTGCGCTACGTGACCCCACCCGACCGCGAGGCGGCCATGGGCCGGATCGCCGCGATCGTGGCCGGATCGACGGTGCCGGACACCACCGCGCATCTCACCATCAAGGGCGAGTTCCTGCCGCTCGTGCAGGACGAGGCCTCGCGGGCGCTGTTCGAGACCTATGCCCGGGTGAGCGCGCAGGGCGGCAATCCCGTCACCGGCGAGTTCGCCGGCGGCTGCGCCGATTCGGGCTTCACCGCCAGCGTCGGCTGTCCCACCCTCTGCGCGGTGGGCCCGGTGGGCGGCAAGGCCCACTCGCCCGAGGAGTACCTGGAGGTGGGAAGCCTCGTGCCGCGGGCGCGCGCGATGGCCGAGACCATCGCGGCGCTCTGACGATTCAGAGGCCGACCGTCGCCAGCCCGGCCGCGCCGCGGCGGTCGCCGTCTCCGGGCGGACGCCGCGGCGCCGGACGCGCCTGTCCGTTCGAGGCGCGGGCGGCGGCCAGGATATCGCGGCCGGCCGCCAGATGCGGCCGGTGCTCAGGAGCTTCGGCGATCACGTCCGGGGCCGCTAGCGCCGCCGGCGCGCCTACGGGCGCAGGGCCGCCACGAGGCGCAGCAGGAACCCGTCGAGGGCCGCCTTGTCGATCCAGCGCAGCACCGCGACGAGGTCATGCTCGGGATCGCACCAGATCACGTTGTTGCCCGCCCCGAGGGCGCTGAAGGCCGAGGCCGGCAGTTGCGGCCTGGCGGCCGCGCCGCGGTTCAGCCACCAGAGGTAGCCGTAGCTGTCCAGCGTCGGGGACGGCGTCAGCATGGCGCGGATCCAGCGCTCCGAGAGGAGCTGCCGCCCGTTCCAGGCGCCGCCGCGGGCGACGAGGAGGCCGAAGCGGGCGTGGTCGTCGGCCCCGATGAACAGGCCGCCGCCCCAGTGGCCGCCGCCGGGGACCGACTGGACCCGCGCGCCCGCGACCTCGACCCAGGCCGTGTCGTAGCCGTGCCACGCCCAGTCGCGGGAGGCGCCGATCGGATCCATGATCCGCTCGCGGAGCACCTCCGGGAGGGCCCGGCCGAAGCGGCGCATCAGGCCGTACGACAGCAGGTTCACCCGGACGTCGTTGTACTCGTAGTAGGTGCCCGGGCGCCGCAGCGCGCGGGCCTCGCCCTTGCGGCTGTTGTCGGCGCCGGGGCCGATCTGCCGGAAATGGTCGACCTGATCGGACTTGCCGAACAGCGTGCCCTGCCACTCGCTCGATTGCTGCAGGAGGTGGCGCCACGTGATCGCGCCATTGTGCGGGCCGTCGAGCAGCGGGTCGGGGACGCTGTCCCGCACCGGCGCGTCGACGTCGGGGATCAGTCCGTCGTCGTGGGCGAGGCCGGCCAGCACCGCGAGGTAGCTCTTGGCGATCGAGAAGGTCATGTCCGGGCGGGCGGTGTCCCCCCAGGCGGCGACGCGCCGGCCGCCCTTCAGGATCACGCCAGCCGGGCCGCCCCGCGGACGCACCGGCCCGTCGATGGCGCTCCAGGGCCCCGTCTCGTTCCACTCGACGATCCCGACGTAGCGCCCGTCGGGATAGTACAGGCTGCGCGGCCACGCGCTCTCGTGGGCCTCCGCGAAGGCGACCGCGTCCGCGAGCCGCCCGGCATCGAGCCCCGCCGCACCCGGGTCCTGCTCGGCCCAGTCCTGCGTCGGCCAGTACGGCCCGGTCGCTTCGGTCACGCGCGTTCTCCCGACGGTCCTCTCCGGTGCGGACGCATGCAGGGCCTGCGCCGCGGATCGGACCATCCGTAGAGCCATCGCCCCCGCGGGGGCAGAGCGCGTGGCGCAGTTCGGGCCTCGCCCCGCGCACCGGAGCCGGATGTGTCAGCCCTTGCCGGTGAAGCGCACGGCGCAGCCCGGACGGGCCGCGACGAGGCCCGCGCCGCGCGCGCGGCCGAGGACCATGCAGGCGGTCGACAGCCCGTCGGCGGCGAGCCCCGTCGGCGCGGTCACCGTTACGGACGACAGGGCGCGCGGCGACCGGCCGGTGGCCGGATCGAAGATGTGATGGTCGGCGCGGTCGTCCGAGAAGCTCATGTTGTAGTCGCCCGAGGTCGCGGCGAAGCCCGTGAACGGGGCGATGACGGCGGCGACCGCGCCGGGATGGCGGGGATCGGCCAGCCCGAGGCGCCAGGGCGTGCCGTCGGGATGCGCGCCGGCGGCGCCGAACTCGCCGGTATCCACGAAGGCATCCGCGATCCCGCGCGCCCGGAGCGCCGCCATGACCTGGTCGGCGGCATAGCCCTGGACCAGGGCGTTCAGGGTCAGGGCCGTCCCGGGCTCCAGGACGACGCGGTCCGTCCCCACCTGCACTCGCTGCCAGCCGACCCGCGCCAGGGCCGCGCGCAGGGCTTCCGCCCCGGGGCGCTCGCCGCGGGCGGCGGCCTGGGCCCAGACCGGCCAGAGCGGCTGGACTGTCGGGTCGAAAGCGCCGCCGGTCTCGGCCGCGAGGGCGAGGGCGAACCGCAGCAGGACGACGAGGTGCGGGTCGGGGGCCTCGAGAACGCCATCGCGATTGAGCCGCGCCAGGGCGCTGTCGGACCGGAACAGGCTGGCCGCGTCCTCCACGGCGCGCATCGCCGCGAACCCGTCGCTCAGCGCCGCCTCGATGGCGGATGGGTCGGGCCCCGCGGCGGTCAACGCCACGGTGGTGCCGAAGGCGAGGCCGGCGCGGGTGCGCAGCGCCAGCCCCCTTGACGCCGCGTACGCGCGGAACGCCGCGACGCCGCCGAGCGCGGCCAGCCCCGCGGCCCCGACGAGCAGCCGGCGCCGGCCGGGCGCGAAGTGGACCGGCGCGCTCATCCGACGGTCACCGGCCGGGGCGCGGCGCGGCGGCCCCGCTTGCGCGCCACCACCTCCGGCACGCACTGCCCGGGATCGTGGATGATCGTCACGCACTCCATGCACTGGAAGCACTCGGCGTAATCGACGCGGCCGGAGGGCGCGATGGCACCGTAGCGGCAGCGGACCTTGCAGAGCTGGCAGGGCGAGCCGCACTCCGCCCGGCGCGGGATCCAGTCGAGGATCCGGACCCGCCCGAGGAGGGCGAGGCCGGCGCCGAGCGGGCACAGGTAGCGGCAGAAGCCCTTGAAGACGAACAGGTTGAGGACCAGCAGCCCGGCCGCGTAGGCGACGAACGGCCATGCCCGGACGAAATACAGGGTGATGGCGGTCTTGAACGGCTCGACCTCGGACAAGGTGTCGGCGAGGGGCGACCCCGCCGCGGCCGCGCCGAGGATGCCGGCGAGGACGACGTATTTCAGCGACCGCAGTGCCCGGTCGAGGCCGGGCGGCACCGCGACCGGGCGGATGCGCAGCGGCCGGGCCAGCAGCCCGACGAATTCCTGGAGCGCGCCGAAGGGGCAGAGCCAGCCGCAGAACGTGCCGCGCCCCCAGGCGACCAGGGCAACCAGCGCGAAGGCCCAGAGCACCAGCGAGGGCGGATCGTAGAGCAGGAAGGCAAGGTCGTGGGTCACCGTGGCGGCCCGCACGAGGCCGACGAGGGTCACGATCGACAGCTGCGCCTGCGCGAACCAGCCGACGAAGCCGAGGGTCAGCGCCAGGAAGCCGAGGCGGAAGAGGGCGAAGCGGCGCCGGTCCGCCACCAGCGCGCGCTGTCGGCTCAGGACCGGCACCAGCACGGCGAGCATTAGCCCGATCAACGCGAGTTCGGGCGCCCGGGCCCGCCAGGGGTCGGTCCAGCTCGGCCCGTCATCCGGCCGGATCCGGGTGAACAGGTCGGCGGGGAGGGCGGTCTCGACCGTGAAAGTCCGGGCGATCTTCTCGGACAGGATCTGGCCGCGCTCGCGGACGATCGTCTCGGTCAGCACCCACGGCGCGGACGGGTCGAACCCGGCGGCCTGGTCGATCCGCAGGATCGTCCAGGGTCCGGGCGGCAGGCCCTCGGCGAGGCCGGCCCCGCGGCGCTCCACCGCCATGTCGCGGGCATTCACGATCAGGCCGCCCTGGCTGATCGCCAGCCTTTCGGGAACGGCGCCCAGGACGAACCGGTCGCCGACCGGGTTCTCGGGCGCGTCCTCCGGTCCGGCGCTGATCACCATCACAGCGTGGTTGCCGGGGCCGAGTTCGTGCATCAGCGCGTCGTAGCGGGTCGGCCCCAGCAGGTTGCGGCCGATCGCGGGCGGGTCCAGGGCGGCGACGTACAGGTCGGTCAGGGCGGCATCGGGCGGTCCCTCGGACGGGTCCGCCACGCCCGTGCCCCTGAAGGCCGACGCGGCATCGGCGTTCGTCACCGTCAGCCGCCTCACCCAGCCGCGGGCGAGGAGGTCGGCCAGGGCCAGGGGCTTGTAGAGATCGGGCTTGGCCTCGACCTTCAGCCCGACATTGGCCGCCCCGAAGCCGAGTTTCGCGCGGGCGACCGCCAGGGCCGAGGCGAGGATCGACTGGTTGATCACCCGGGTCGAGGCGGTGGCCATGGAGATGCCGTCCACCGTGGTCTGGGGCGCGGCGCCGGCGGCCCGTGCGTTCGGCCGGCCGACCCGGATCGCCTGCCGGGCCGAGAGGCCCGCATACTGCTCGACGAAGGCGAAGAGCGGCTCCGGGCCTAGGCCTTCGAGGAAGACCGGCTCGTGATGCGAGAGCACCGTCACGTCCCGGAAGGTGCCGTCGGGGGCGAGCGCGATCAGCAGGTCGGGAGGCGTGCCGCCGAAGCCGGGGATCGGCGCGAGATCGACGGATTCGAAGGCGTAGGCGAAGACCTCGTAGGACCCGGCCTGCTGCTTCAGGATGGGCCAGACCGGGAGCCTGTCGTCCTTCTCGCCGACGACCAGCGGAGGCGGGAAGTGTCGTTCGAGGGCGGCCCGATCGAGCTGGCCGGCGGCGGCGGGGTGCGCGAGCAGGACAGCGAGAAGCAGCAATGCGGCGCGCAGGAGCAGGCCCGCGCCCCGGCCACCACCCACCGCGGCCCGAGGCGCGGGCGGCTGCGGAGACGCTCCGCACCGCATCCGCCGGGCCTTCCGCCTGCCTCCGCCCCTGGCAGCGTCGGTCACGCATCCGGATTGAACACGGCCGCTGGCGGCAGAGCGCGACGGGCCCCCTCTCCCGTGCGGGAGAGGGCTGGGGTGAGGGATCGGAACGTCCAATATGGAGCACGCCGTCGACGTGCGGGTCCGCTGCGCCTTATCCGGATGCCGCACGTCCCTCACCCTGTCCCTCTCCCGCACGGGAGAGGGGACCCGCGCTCCGTCCCGTAGCCGCGTCGCCGCTGCCGATGCGTGGATCCGATCGCCCTCACGGGAGCGGGTGATGCGGCCATGCGCAATCGCGGAAGATTCACGGCACCGCACCGGCGGCGCGCCCGTCCGGCGCCTGCGCGGGCATCATCGGCCGCGCCGCCGCGCCCCAGGGGAAGCGGCCGACCTTCACGGTCTTGATCGGCTTGAACGTCGCGGCGTCGATCACCGTCACGTCGCCGGAGACGCCGTTGGTGGCGAAGAGCCGCGTGCCGGCCGCGTTCAGGGCGAGCTGCCAGACCCGGCGGCCGACCAGGATGTAGCTCTCGACCGCATAGGTCGCGGTGTCCACCACCGCGACCCGGTCGGACGGCCCCAGAGCCACGAAGGCGTGGCGCCCGTCCTTCGAAAGCTGGATGCCCACCGGCTGGATCCGGTCGGCCGCGATCCCCTTCACGGCGAATTCGATCGTCCGCATCACCTGGCGGGTGGCGACGTCGATCACCGACACGGTGCCGCCGATCTCCGAGGATGCCCAGAGCCGGGCCCCGTCCGCCGTGAAGGCGGCGAAGCGCGGCCGCTGGCCGACCGGCGTGGCGTCCACCGCCGCCAGGCTCTTGGTATCGATCCAGTGGACCATGTTGGTGGTCTCGGAGGTCGTGACGGCGGTGCGGCCGTCCGGGCTCACCGCCACGCCTTCCGGCTCGATGCCGACATCGATCTGCGCCAGCACCTTGCGGCTCTGCGCGTCGACCACCGTGGTGGTGGCGTTCTCCTCGTTGGCGATGAACAGGGTGCGCCCGTCCGGCGCCAGGGCGAACTGCTCCGGATCCTCGCCGGAGGGCAGGTTGTGCCGCACCTCGCCGGTATCCGGATCGATCACCTGCACGGCATCGGAATCGCTGGCGCAGACGTAGAGGGCCCGCCCATCCTGCGAGAAGGTCAGCCCGCGGGGCCGACGGCCGACCGGGAAGGTGCGCAGCACCTCCAGGCTGTCGCCGTCGATCACCGAGACGGTGTTGTCGCGCTCGTTCGAGACGAAGATCTCCTCGGCCCGCGCGGGGCCTGCGAGGCAGAGGAGCAGCGCGAGGGCGGCGAGCCGGCTCATCCTGGTGTCCCCGAGAAGGCGCGGCAGGCACTCTCGGGCTCGTCGAGGCCGAGGGTGTCGAGTTCCGTGCGGTGGTGGAGGAAGCCCTCGATCGGCGCCGTCGCGGTCACGGCCCCGGGCCAGAGCAGGAAGACCGGCTGGCGCAGCTGCCCGTCCCAGGCACGGAAGCTCAGGGGGCGCCCCTTGAAGCCGCCGATCTCGAAGCCGGGCGCCGTCAGGGCGGCGCGGACCGTCGCGGGATCGGCGCTGCGCGCCTTCACGGCCGCCTCGCCGACCGCATGCACCGCCATCCAGCCGGCCCAGTCGACGGGCCGCATGGCGCGGCCGGCGAGCTTCCGGAACCGGCCCTGGAGCTGCACGGAGGCCCAGGCTTCGACGGGGCGCCCCCAGGCGGCCGGCGCAAGGCCCTGGGTGCCGACCAGGGGGCGGGGGGAGGCGGTGTTGTAGTTCAGGCTCGCGCCGAACGCGCCCGCCTCGTCGGCCACCGCGACCACGTCGTGCTCGGGCCCGCGGGTCGGCAGGGCGAACTCGCGCAAAGCCGTGTCGCGGACGTCGCCGCCCTGCGGGTCGTAGCGCGACTCGGCGACGATCCGCGCGCCGAACTTCCGGGCGCTGCGCCGCAGCGCCTCGGCGTAGAGCGCATCACCCGGCGCCGGCCCGGTCACCAGCAGGATCCGGGACCAGCGCTTGAAGGCGAGGAACTGCACCAGCGCGTCGGCCAGCATGGCGCGGGACGGCAGGACGTGGAGCAGGTTCCGCCGGCAATCGGCGTCGCGCAGGCGCGTGTCCGGGGCGCCGATGTTGAGGAGCACGCTGCCCTTCGCCTCCGGCAGGTCGGCGAGGGCGAGGACGTCGGCGGCCGGCGCGTTGAGCACCACGAAGCGGCGGTCGGCGAGATCCCGGAAGGCCTGGCGGATGTCGTCGCCCGGCTCGACCACCTTCGCGTCGAGGCCGAAGCTCAGGCCGAGGAAGCGGCCCGTGGCGTTCGAATCCTTCAGGCCGAGTTCCGCGCCCTTCGCCCCCTCATCGGCGGGGATCGGATCCTCGTTGTTCAGCGGCACCGGCCGCTCGACCCGCCGCTCCAGGTACTGGATCGTCAGGGGCGGACCCGCCGGCGCGGGCGCGGCCCGCCCGGGCGAGACCGGCGCGAGAGCCGCCAGGACGACGGCCAGCCGCAGGGCGGCCTGCGGCCCTCCGCGTTTCCTGGCCCGTCGCGCACCGGAGGACACCATCCCCGCCCGTTTCCTCCAGCCCCGCGTCCCTTGTCGTTGAGCCGGAGTCTAGAAGCGGAGTTGTGCCCGCCGATATTGGACCAAGGTGCACCCATCAATCATGATGCAGTGCAACACAAGTCGTGGATGGCGATCAGCCTATAGATCCGTACCAAAGCATAATGGGTCCGCTGCCCGAACCTTGCTAACCCTCGTCCAACAACGAGGGGAGGCGGCGGATGCGCACCATGAAGACGGCGGCGGGCGGCATGCTCGCGGCGCTGGGGCTGGCCCTCGCCGCCGGCAGCGCCCTCGGACACGGCGACGTCCAGCCCCAGCCGGTCAACACCGACGGCCTGAAGCCGCTCGGCACCGAGTGGGTCGCCGAGAACCCCTACAAGGGCGACAAGCACGCCATCGCGATCGGCGCCTCGGGCTTCAACCAGAACTGCGCCCGCTGCCACGGCCTGGAGATGATCTCCGGCGGCCTCGCCCCGGACCTGCGCTACCTGCCGCAGGGCAAGGAGGGCGACGAATACTTCGTCGAGCGCATGAAGCACGGCGCCGTCATCAACGGCGTGACCAAGATGCCGGCCTTCGACGGGGTGATCTCGCAGGAAGGCCTCTGGGCGATCCGCAGCTACATCGAGTCGAAGCATGAGGAGTAGCGCGCGGCTCCTCCTCGCCTGCGGATTGCTTCTGGCCCTCCGGTTCCAGCCGGAGGCGGCCGCGCGCCCGCTCGATCAGGTCGTGGCGGACGGTACCCTGCGGGTGGCGGTCTACGGCGACAACGCGCCGTTCTCCGACGCGGGGACGGGCAAGGCCCGGGGTATCGATGCCGATCTCGCGCAAGCCATCGCCGACAGGCTGAAGGTGAAGCTCGACCTGCGCGTGGTCGATGCCGGCGAGAACGTAGATGGCGACCTGCGCCTGAACCTGTGGCGGGGCGATCTCGCCGGCACGCCCCTCGCCGACCTGATGCTGCACGTGCCGACCGACCGGCAGCTCGCCCTGCGCAACGAGCAGGTGTTCTTCACCGCCCCGTATGTCGAGCAGGAGATCGCCTTCGCGTACCGGAAGGACGCCCTGGAGGGCTTCGACCGGCTCGACGACATCGGCGACAGGACCGTCGCCCTGGAAGGCACCAGCGCCGCCGACCTGATGCTGCTGACCGCGCAGGGCGGCCGCTTCCGCCCGAACCTGAAGCATTACAAGAGCTTCGAGGAGGCCGCGACGGCCTATCTCGCCGGCGAGGCGCCGATCCTGGCGGGCACCCGCGCGGCGATCGAGGCCGCCCTGTTCGCCGCGAAGGCCCCGAAGGACGACAACCCGATCGCCACGATCCCCTCGACCGGGCTGGTGAAGACCCGCTGGGAGATCGGCGGCGCGGTGCGCACCGATTCCCGCGACCTCGCCTACGCGGTCGGGGACGCGATCACGGCGCTGAACGCGGACGGCGGCCTCAAGGCGATCTGCGAGACCTACGGCGTCACCTACACGCCGCCGAAGGGGTACTGAGCGGCGCTGAGCCGCTCTCCGGCGGAGGACGATGAAGGGAAGGAGAAATCACGGTCCGAAGCCGGATCTCCAAGTCTCAACGGCATCCTGAGGTGCTGCGCAGCAGCTTCGAAGGAGATCTGCAGGGATGGCGTGACCAGCTGGAGATCTCCTTCGAGGCCTACACTGTGCTCCGGCGCCTCAGGATGAGGTCGTGGGCCGGATATCGGCGTCTCTCGAACGGCCCGTTCGAGACCGGCGCGTCGAACGGACCCGGCCGTGCATTCCGTCCCCGACCGGCGCGGCGCGCCGGGGCGGCAGCTGTTCTTGGTTCACCGAATACTTTCTTATCGGCCATTGAACCGATGGTCTTATTGGACCAATGGCCAATAAGACTTTCCTGAGAACAGCGATAGCGTCGTTCTCCAAGGGGGCGCCCCGCGACTCGTGCGGATCGCGCCGAAACCCGAAAGCTCCGGCCGCAGGGACCGGAGACGATCACGGAGGAGACGTCATGAGAATGCGGACCCGGTTCCTCGCCGCGGTGGGCGTCGCCGCCCTCGTGGCGGGCGGTGCCTTGCCGGCCATGGCCCAGGGGGTGAGCGAGCAGGACATCATCAACGACGCCAAGACGCCCGGCGACGTCGTCACCTACGGCCTCGGGCCGCAGGCCCAGCGGTTCAGCCCGCTGAAGACCCTCAACCGCGACAACATCAAGAGCCTCGTGCCGGCGTGGTCGTTCTCGTTCGGCGGCGAGAAGCAGCGCGGCCAGGAGAGCCAGGCGCTGGTCAAGGACGGCATCATCTACGTCACGGGCTCGTATTCGCGCATGTACGCGATCGATTCCCGCACCGGCGAGAAGAAGTGGGAATACGATGCCCGCCTGCCGGAGGGCATCCTGCCCTGCTGCGACGTGGTGAACCGCGGCGCCGCCCTCTACAAGGACAACGTCTATTTCGGCACGCTCGACGCCAAGCTCGTCGCCCTGAACACCAAGACCGGCAAGGTCGTCTGGCGCAAGGACATCGACGACTTCAAGGCCGGCTACAGCTACACGGCCGCCCCGATCATCGTGAAGGGCAAGATCATCACCGGCGTGTCGGGCGGCGAGTTCGGCGTGATCGGGCGGATCGAGGCCCGCGACGCCGAGACCGGCGAGGTGGTCTGGAAGCGCCCCGTGATCGAGGGCCACATGGGCGAGCTCAACGGCAAACCCTCGACCATGACCGGCAAGGTCAACGAGAGCTGGCCGGGCGACATGTGGAAGTTCGGCGGCGGCGCCACGTGGCTCGGCGGCACCTACGACCCCGAGACCAACCTGATCTACTTCGGCACCGGCAACCCGGGCCCGTGGAACTCCTGGCTGCGGCCGGGCGACAACAAGTGGACCTCCTCGCGCCTCGCCCTCAACCCCGACAACGGCGAGATCGTCTGGGGCTTCCAGACCACCCCGCACGACGGCTGGGACTTCGACGGCGTCAACGAGTTCGTGCCGTTTGACCTGAACAAGGGCGGCAAGACCATCAAGGCCGGCGCCACCGCCGACCGCAACGGCTTCTTCTACGTCCTCGACCGCACCAACGGGAAGTTCATCTCGGCGACGCCGTTCGTCGAGAAGATCAACTGGGCCAAGGGCATCGATGAGAACGGCCGCCCGATCTACAACGAGGAGAACCGGCCCGGCGACCCGAGCAAGGCCCAGGGCGACGACAAGAAGGGCAAGTCGGTCTTCGCGGTGCCGAGCTTCCTCGGCGGCAAGAACTGGATGCCGATCGGCTACAGCCCCGACACCAAGCTGTTCTACGTGCCGTCCAACGAGTGGGGCATGGATATCTGGAACGAGCCGGTGAACTACAAGAAGGGCGCCGCCTATCTCGGCGCCGGCTTCACCATCAAGCCGGTCTTCGACGACCATATCGGCTCGCTCAAGGCGATCGACCCGGCCTCCGGCAAGGTCGTCTGGGAGTACAAGAACAAGGCCCCGCTCTGGGCCGGCGTGCTCACCACCGCGGGCAACCTCGTCTTCACCGGTACCCCGGAGGGCTTCCTGAAGGCCTTCGACGCCAAGACCGGCGAGGAGGTGTGGAAGTTCCAGGTCGGCACCGGCGTGGTCTCCTCGCCGATCACCTGGGAGCAGGACGGCGAGCAGTGGGTCGGCGTCGCGGCCGGCTGGGGCGGCGCGGTGCCGCTCTGGGGCGGCGAGGTCGCCAAGTCCACGGCCGGCATCAACCAGGGCGGCAGCTTCTGGGCGTTCAAGCTGCCGAAGACGGTGGCGGCGCGCTGACGGCGCGCAACCGAAAGCGTGTCGGCCTTCCCGGGCCGGCACGCCTGGGCCTCGGGGCGCGGCGTTCGTCTCAACACCCGCTTGCGCCCCGGGGCCGCATCGATCACCCTTCGGACCTCCCGCCCGCGGGTTCGGCGGATCCTGTGAGGATCTCGAGCGAAGGACCGAGGTCTGCGTGAATCTCCTCATCGTCGACGACCACCCGCTGTTCCGTGACGCCCTGGCGGCCACGATCCGCCTCGCGCATCCGGACGCGGTCCTTCACGAGGCGGACGGGATCGAGGCGGCCTGCGCGGTGCTCGCCGCGAATCGCAGCATCGACCTGACGCTCCTCGACCTCTCCATGCGGGGCGTGACCGGCTTCGACGGGTTGATCACCATCCGGGCGAGCTTTCCGCGGATCCCGATCCTGATCGTCTCCGGCCACGAGGATCCGCGCATCGTGCGCGAGGCGCTGCAGCACGGCGCGGCGGGCTTCGTCCCGAAGGCCATGGACAAGGCGACGCTCACCCGGGCGATCACCGAGGTGATGCGCGGGGCGCTGTTCCTGCCGCCGGGTCTCGCCGAGGCCACAACGCCCGCACCACGGAGCAAGAAGGCGCCGCTCCCCGAGCGCCTCGCCCGGCTGACACCGCAGCAATTGCGGGTGCTGATGATGATCCGGCAGGGCAAGCTCAACAAGCAGATCGCTCACGAACTGCAGGTCGGTGACTCGACCGTGAAGGCGCACGTCTCGGAAATCCTGCGCAAGCTCGAGGTCATCAGCCGGACGCAGATCGTGATCGATACGGCGTCGCTGGACTTCGACCAGATCCACAACACGCATCCGGCCTGACGGCGCGGCTGCGAGACCGCGACGCCCTTGATCGGCGCCCCCCGCTCCACCTCATCCTGAGGTGCCGGAGCGCAACGGAGGCCTCGAAGGCGGGCTCCAGCCAGCCGCGCGATCCCCGAAGCCCGCCTTCGAGCCCCGCTGACGCGGGCACCTCAGGATGAAGGGGCGGGATGGACTGGCCCGCTCACCGTTCCGCACACGTGCGTGCCGGACCCTGAGCTGCATTCCGCTGACGCTGCACACTCTCGCGACGAGGGACGTGCCCATTCGTTGCCCGCAACCCTGACCGACCACGATGTCACCCTGTCCAAATCGATATGATGCTATCTATGAGTATGTGAACTGATTGATCCGGCGTCTTCGCCGGGTCCTCGCGGCGGGGGATCAGACCGTGACCGACATCGACGATCCCAGGACGCGCGAGCGGCTGCAGCAGGCCATCACGCACGCGTTGCTGACGACGGGACGCCACTGGCGGCGCGCCGCCAACAATGTCGCGGAGGCGCATGGCCTGTCCGACGCCACCGCGCACCCGCTGATCATCATCGGTCGGATGGAAGAGGAACCGCGCCAGAACGTCCTGGCGGAGGCCGTCGGCATCGAAGGCCCCTCGCTGGTCCGCCTCCTCGACCAGCTCGCCGTCGCCGGGCTGGTGGTCCGCCGCGAGGATCCCTCCGACCGCCGCGCCAAGGTGCTGGGTCTGACCCCGCGCGGACGGCAGGTCTTCGAGGAGATCGAGGCGGCGCTCTCGACCCTGCGCGCGCGGGTCTTCGCTGAGGTCGACGACGCCGATCTCGAAGCGAGCCTGCGGGTCTTCGCGGCGCTCCAGCGCTACGGGCGGGAGGCCGCCGCGGCCGCCCCCGAGCTGGAGCCGGCGTCGTGACCCTTCCCGGATGGCGCGACTGGGCGTTCGCGCTGAAGACCTACGCGGCGGCGATGCTCGCCCTGTTCCTCGCGCTCTGGATCGACCTGCCGCGGCCCTACTGGGCGGTGGGCACCGTCTACATCACCAGCCAGGTCCTCTCGGGCGCGACGCGCGCGAAGGCCGTCTACCGCGTCGGCGGCACGGTGCTCGGCGCGGCGGTGAGCGTCGTGCTGGTGCCGAACCTCGTCAACGAGCCGATCCTGCTGAGCCTCGCGGTGGCCCTCTGGGTCGCGCTCTGCCTCTACGTCTCGCTCCTCGATCGTACCCCGGCGAGCTACCTGCCGATGCTCGCCGGCTACACGGCGGCGCTGATCGGCTTCCCCGCCGTCGAGGATCCCGGGGCGATCTTCGACACCGCCGTGGCGCGGGCCGAGGAGATCTCCCTGGGGATCCTCTGCGCCAGCCTCGCCGCCACGCTGATCCTGCCGCAATCGGCGGCCCCCCTGATCGTCGGGCGTCTGAATCTCTGGCTGGCGGAAGCCCGTGCGTGGATCCAGGGCGCCCTCGCGGCGGCCCGGGCGCCGGAGGCTTCCGGGACGAGCCAGGGCCGGCGCCTGCGCCTCGCCTCGGACGCCCTCGGCCTCGATGCCCTCGGCCTCGCCCTGCGCAACGAGGCGACGGGTGCAGAGCGCGCCGCGGAGGCCTTCGCGCCGCTCCGGCAGCACATGCTGATGGTTCTGCCGATCGTCGCCGCCGTGGCGGACCGCGTCGAGACCTTGGAGCGGGCGGGTGCGCTGCCGGCGCGGGTCCGGTCGTTCCTGTCGGACCTCGCCGTCTGGCTCGCCGACGAGGCGGATGATCCGGAGTGCGCCGCGCATCTGCGCGGCCGGATCGACGGGTTCGAGCCGACCCTCGGCCGGAATCCGGACTGGACCACGCTGCTGCTCGCGAGCCTCGCGGCACGCCTGCGCGACGTCATCGACCTGCGGCAGGACCTGCGGGCACTCCGTGGCCACCTTGCCGCCGGGACGCCGCCGCGGGCGCCGCTCGCCTTCGCCTACACGGCCCGGGTCCGGTCCATCCGCCACCGCGACCATGGGCTGGCGGCGTTCTCGGCCTTCGGGGTGTTCGTGGGCCTGCTGGTCTGCTGTGCGATCTGGATCGCCACCGGCTGGCCCGACGGATCCGCGGCGCCGATGATGGGTGCGGTCGCCTGCTGCCTGTTCGCCGCGCAGGACGATCCCGCGCCGCAGATCCTGAGCTTCACCAACTCGGCGATCGTCGGCGCCCTCGGCGCGGGCCTCTACCTGTTCGCCGTGCTGCCCCTCGCCACCTCCTTCGAGATGCTGGCCCTGGCGCTCGCGCCCGCCCTGATCCTGTGCGGCCTGATGATGACGCAGCCGCGCACCGCCCCGATGGGCATGGGCGCGGCGCTGAACGGCGCGACGCTTCTGGCGCTCCAGAACGGCTACAGCGGCGACTTCGCGCCCTTCGCCAACGGGGTGATCGCCTCGGTGGTGGGCATGTGGGTCGGCGCGGTGGTCACCCGGCTGATCCGCTCGGTGGGCGCCGGCTGGAGCGCCCGGCGGCTCGTGCGGATCAACCGGCAGAGCCTCGCAGCCGCCGCGGACGGGCGCGGCAGCGGCCACGGCCTCGAACTCGCCGCCCTGATGCTCGACCGCATCGGGCTGATCGCCCCGCGGCTGGCGACGCTGCCGGCCGAGACGTCGGCTTCCGTGGGCGACCTGCTGGCCGATGTCCGGGTGGGCATCAACCTCGTGGAGGTCCGTCGGGTGCGCCGGCGGCTGACGGGTCCGCCCCGGACCGCCGTCGACCGGGCCCTCGCGCTGGCGGCGCGCCAGCTCCGCGGCCGGACCGGCCGACCGGATTCGGCGCTCCTGGCGGCGCTGGACGACGGGCTTGACGCCGTCGCGGATGCGGCCCCCGGGCCGGAACGCCGGGCCGCCCTGATCGGACTCACCGGCCTGCGCCGCGGGCTCTTCCCCGACGCGCCGGCCTACCGGGCGGCGCCCCCCGCGCGGGACGACCGGGAGATGGCGGCATGATGGGCGAGATCGACCTCTACGGCGTGTTCGTGCCGGGCCTCGCGCTCTGGATGGCCATCGCCTTCGCGCTCAGCCTGCCGCTCCGCCGTCTCCTGTCGGCGACCGGCTTCTACCGCCTCGTCTGGCACCGGCCGCTCTTCGACCTCGCCCTCTACGTCGTCCTGCTCGGCGGCGTCGTGACCCTCGCCCACCGGACCCTGCAATGACCGCCCTGTTCTCCGTCCTCGGCCGCCTCCTGGTCACCCTCGGCATGGTCGCCGCGGCGCTGATCGTCGGCCTCGGCCTGTGGGACTACTACATGGATGCCCCCTGGACCCGGGACGGGCGCGTGCGCGCCGACGTCGTGGCGGTGGCCCCCGACGTGTCCGGCCTCGTCACCGAGGTGCTGGTGGAGGACAATCAGGTCGTGCGGAAGGGCGACGTCCTGTTCCGCATCGATCCGGACCGGTTCCGCATCGGGCTGCGGCAGGCGGAGGCGATGGTGGAGGGCCGCAAGGCCACCGCCGAGCAGACCGCCGCCGACTATGCCCGCTACAGCAAGCTCTCCGACGCGGCCGTCTCGCAGCAGAAGGTCGAGGCCACCAAGGCCGCCGACCTGTCCGCCCAGGCGGCCTACGAGCAGGCCCTGGCCGACCGCGACCTCGCCAAGCTCAACCTGGAACGCTCGGCGGTGCGGGCCTCGGTCAACGGCCGGATCACCAACATGGAGCTGCGTCCGGGCGCCTACGTCACCACGGGCCGCGGGGTCATGGCGCTGATCGACCGCGACACCGTCCGGATCGAGGGCTATTTCGAGGAGACCAAGCTGCCGCGCATCCGCGTCGGCGCGCCGGTCACCGTCCAGCTGATGGGTGAGGACGGCGTGCTCACGGGCCGCGTGGCGAGCATCGCGGGGGGCATCGGCGAGACCGGTCGCAGCGACGCCACCAACCTGCTGGCGAACGTCAACCCGACCTTCTCGTGGGTGCGGCTGGCCCAGCGCATCCCCGTGCGGATCACCCTCGACGGCGGCCCGGCGGACCCGCGGCTGGTCAGCGGCCGGACCGCGACGGTGTCGATCGCGCCGTCGGCGGGCGGGGAGGCCCTGCGCTGGCCCTGGACGGCGTGGCGGGAGGCGCTCGCCCGCTAAAGGCGACCGAACATTCCCGGCGCCGCCGGGTTGCCCTGACACGACCCACCATTGTCAGGAGTCCCCATGAAGACGATCCTCGCCCTCGCCACATCCCTCGTGCTCGCCACGTCCGGCGCGGCGCTGGCTCAGGCGCCGCAGACCGGCGGCGCCAACCAGGGCAACGTCAACAAGTCCGGCGCGGTGGGCGGCACCGGGACGGGAGCCGGCTCCATGGAGAGCACCGGCTCCACCGGCACCGGCATGGCGCCCGGCACCAGCGGCGGCCCGCGCGTCAGCACCCCGGGCGCGCCCGCCGGCAGCAGCTCGGGCAACGGCGCCACGGGCAGCGGCGCGGCGCCGAGCGGGAAGTAAGGCGCACCGGTTCTCCCTCCTCCGCAGGGGAGGGAGAACCAATCAGGCCCCGATCCGGGTCGACCTGGGACTCGGCCCTACGCGCCGAGGCCGCCCACGCAGAGGTACTTGGTGTTCAGGTAATCCTCGATGCCCTGATACGAGCCCTCGCGGCCGAGGCCGGATTCCTTCACGCCGCCGAAGGGCGCCACCTCGGTGGTGATGATCCCCTCGTTGATCCCGACCATGCCGTATTCCAGCGCCTCCGCGACCCGGAAGGTGCGGCCGAGGTCGCGGGTGTAGAAATAGCAGGCGAGCCCGTACTCGGTGTCGTTGGCCATGCGGATCGCCTCGGCCTCGTCGCGGAACCGGAACAGCGGCGCCAGCGGTCCGAAGGTCTCCTCCCGGGCCACCGCCATGGCGGGCGTGGCGCCGGTGATCACGGTGGGCTCGAAGAACTGGCCGCCGAGCGCGTGCCGGTGGCCGCCCGCGATCACCCGGCCGCCCTTCTCGAGCGCGTCGCGGATATGCGCCTCGGTCTTCTCCACCGCGGCCATGTCGATCAGCGGCCCCTGGGCGACGCCGTCCTCGACGCCGTTGCCGACCTTCAGGCGGTTGGCCGCCTCGGCCATCTTCTCCGCGAAGGCGTCGTAGATGCCGTCCTGCACCAGGAAGCGGTTGGTGCAGATGCAGGTCTGGCCGGAATTGCGGTACTTGGCGAGCATCGCGCCGGCCACCGCCTTGTCGAGGTCGGCGTCGTCGAACACGATGAAGGGTGCGTTGCCGCCCAGCTCCATCGAGACCTTCTTCACCGTGTGGGCGGCCTGCTCCAGCAGCACCTTGCCGACCTCGGTGGAGCCCGTGAACGTGATCTTCTTGACGAGCGGATTGCCGGTCATCTCGGCGCCGATGGCGCGGGCCGAGCCGGTGAGGATCGAGACCGTGCCGGCGGGGAAGCCGGCGCGCTCGCACAGGACGCCCCAGGCGAGGCCCGAGAGCGGGGTCTGCGAGGCGGGCTTGATCACGATCGGGCAGCCGGCGGCCAGAGCCGGGGCGATCTTGCGGGCGATCATCGAGGACGGGAAGTTCCACGGCGTGATCGCCGCAACGACGCCGACCGGCTCCTTGGTGACGAGGATCTTGCGGTCGCCCCAGGGGGAGGGAATGACGTCGCCGTAGACGCGGCGCGCCTCTTCCGCGAACCACAGCACGTAGGCGGCCGACATGGCGACCTCGCCGCGGGACTCGGTCAGTGACTTGCCCTGCTCGGCGGTGAGGATCTGGGCGAGGTCCTCCTGATGCTCGGTAACGAGCGCCGCGAGCTTGCGCAGCAGCACGGCGCGCTCGTTGGCGGTCTTGGCGCGCCAGGCCGGGTAGGCCGCGTGGGCGGCCTTGATCGCCTGGGCCGTCTCAGCGGCGCCGGCATTCGGCACCCGGGCGATCAGGGCGCCGGTCGCCGGGTTGGTGACGTCGATGCTGCCGGAGCCGGCCTTCGACCATGTGCCGCCGATCAGGCAGGCATCGACCAGCAAGGCGCGGTCCGTCAGGGCGGGGGTCTCGAACTCAGGCATCCAACGGTTCCTTCGGCGGCTGCGATCTGTCGGGCTGGGACAGGCCGGGGCGCGGCTTGAGGGGCACGCTCTGGGCGGTGTTCCGCGCCTGCGCCTCGGCTTTGGTCTCGAAGACATGGGGAGCCAGATCGCGGCTCGCCAACGAGGCGCCGAGTTTCAATCGCAGGAACGCGCTCGTGGTGTACCGCGACGCGGTCTCGTAATAGCGGTTCTCGAGATAGGCGATCGCCGAGAAATAGGCGTCGCTCACCGTCGGGTCGATCTCGAACCCGTCGTAATTGGCGATCAGGTGGACCTTGCGGCCGATCTCCTGGCAGGCGCGCTCGTATTCCCGGCGCACCAGCTCGACGTCGTCGATGGTCCGCACCTGGAAACCCTCCAGGTTCGAGAACAGGATGTTGCGCTCCGGGTCGTAGCTGATCCGCTCCGACAGCGAGAGGCCCAGCAGCCAGGGCTCCAGGGCCATCACGGCCTCGCGGAACAGGCGCGGATCCATCGGTTTCGGGTCCTGCACGATGGGCGCGAAACCCATCTGGCCCAGGATGTCCCGCGCGACGTCGATGCCCGGCGCGACCTCCACGAGCTCCATGCCGGCCCGCGTCCGCCGGAAGACGCAGCGCTCGGTCACGTAGAGCACCGGCTGGCCGCGCTCGGCCGCGTAGGCCCCCGAGAAGGTCACCTGCTCCACCGCGGCGATGAACTTCCGGGAGCGGCCCTCGGTGAGGATCCGGATGCCGCCATCCTCCACCGCGACCTTGAGCCCGTCGGCCGTGAAGGTGCCGGCGAAGACGAGGCTCTTGGCGTTCTGCGAGATGTTGATGAAGCCGCCCGCGCCCGCGAGCCGCTTGCCGAAGCGGCTGACGTTGACGTTGCCCTCCGCGTCGCACTGGGCGAGGCCCAGGCAGGCGAGGTCGAGGCCGCCGCCGTCGTAGAAATCGAACTGCTGGTTCTGGTGCAGCACCGCGGCCGGATTCAGGGCGGCGCCGAAATCGAGCCCGCCCTGCGGCAGGCCGCCGATCACGCCGGGCTCGGCGGTGAGCGTCAGGTATTTCAGCACCCGCTCCTCGGCGGCGACCGCCGCGACGCCCTCCGGCATGCCGATGCCGAGATTGACCACGCCGCCCGGCGGCAACTCGAAGGCGCAGCGCCGGGCGATGACCTTGCGGGCATCGAGCGCCATGGGGGCGATCCGGTCGAGGGGCACCCGCTGGCGGCCCGTGAAGGCGTGGTTGTAGGGCGTGCCGTAGGTCTGGCGGTGGTTCTCGGGCTGGCTGAGCACCACGCAATCGACCAGCACGCCGGGCACCTGCACCTCGCGCGGGTTGAGCGAGCCGGCCTCGGCCAGCCGCTCCACCTGCGCGATGACGAAGCCGCCCGAGTTCTTCGCCGCCATGGCGGCGGCGAGGTTGTCGAGGGTGAGCGCCTCGCGCTCCATGGTGATGTTGCCGGCGGGATCGGCCGTGGTGCCGCGGATCAGCGCGACGTTGATGGGAAACGCCTTGTAGTGGAGCCAGGATTCGCCGCCGAGCTCGACCACGCTGACGAGGTCCTCGTGCGTCACGGCGTTGAGCTTGCCGCCCTCCAGCCGCGGGTCCACGAAGGTGCGCAGGCCGACCTTGGTGATGTGGCCCGGCGTGTGGGCCGCGATCTCCCGGTAGAGGTGCGAGACCACGCCAAGCGGCAGGTTGTAGGCCTCGATCAGGCCCTCGACCGCCATGGCGCCGAGCTTCGGCACCAGGGCCCAGTGGCCGCCGACGACGCGGCGGACGAGGCCCGGGAGCGCCAGCCGGTTGAGGCCGCGCTCCTTGCCGTCGCCGGGGGCGGCGGCGAACATCAGACCGAGCCCGTGCGGGCCGGCGCCGGATTCGAAGCGGCGTGCGAGCGCCAGGATCAGCTCGTCGGGCGTGCCGATGCCGACGAAGCCCGACACCGCCACCATGTCACCGTCCTGCAGGATGGCGACTGCCTCGTCGGCGCTGACGATCTTGTTCTTCAGGCTGCCCATCGGGTGATCCTCGGCGCCCGGGATGCGGCCGGAGCGGCTGCGCTCGCCCTTCTCCGGGAAGCGACGATGTCCATCGGCCCGGATTGAACGCTGGCCTCCGCGGCAGATCGCGAGGCGCCCCCTCTCCCGTGCAGGAGAGGGTCGGGGTCAGGGACGGGCCGCGTCAGGATGGAGCACGCCCTCGAAGCGCCGTCAGGTCGCGCCTTTATCGGACGGACCTGATCCCTCACCCTGTCCCTCTCCCGCACGGGAGAGGGGACCCGCGCTTGATCCCGCCGCCGCGGCGCAGCGCACGATGGGTGTGTCCAGTCGCCGTCCCCACAGCGGGGGGAGGGGAGGGGCGTCCTGCTCATCGAGAACCGTCGGGCCGACATCCTACCCCCGCTGGCCGAGCCAGTCGGCGATGCCCGACCCAAGCAGCTTCTGGGCCTTGCCGCCGACGAACACGCCGACATGGCCGCCGGGCAGCCCCATCTCGGTGTAATCCGCGGTGCCGATCTTGTCCTTCAGCGCCTGCGAGGTGGCGGGCGGGATGATGTGGTCGTCCTGGGCGAAGACGTTCAGCACCGGGCATGTGATGGCCTTCAGATCCACCGTCCGGCCGCCGAGCTCGAAGGCACTCTGGACCAGCTTGTTGTCCTGGTAGAGATCCTTGAGCCACTGCTTCGCCGCCTCGCCGGGATGGTCCGGACGGTCGGCGATCCACTTCTCCATGCGCAGGAAGTTCAAGAACTTCTTCTTGTCGTCGAGGGCGTCGAGCAGGTCGAGGTTGTACTTCGTCAGGGTGCGCATCGGCGTCATCATGGAGAACACCGAGCCCATAAAAGCGCCGGGCAGGGAGCCCTGCGCGTCGATCAGCCGGTCCACGTCCTCGGGCGTCAGCGAGCGCGTCCAGACATTGATGAAGCCGTGGCCGGCGCGGGCATCCCGGGCATCGGCATGGAAGTCGATCGGCGTGATGGTCAGCACCATCGCGTTGACGGTCTCGGGGTAGAGCGCCGCGTAGCAGGTGGTGAAGACCCCGCCCTCGCAGATCCCGAGCAGGCTGATCCTGTCGCGCTTCGCCGCCTCCTGGATGACGGCGACGCACTCGGCGAGGTAGCCGTCCACGTAATCGTCGATGGTGACGTAGCGGTCGGCCCGGCCGGGATTGCCCCAATCGACCACGTAGAGGTCGAGGCCGAGGTTCAGCAGGTTGCGGACCAGCGAGCGGTCCTCCTGCAGGTCGGCCATCGTGTAGCGGCCGATCAGGCCGTAGACGATCAGGACCGGCGGCAGGCCCTTGCTCTCGGCGAGGGGCCGGTAGCGGTAGAGCCGGACCTTGTCCTGGCTCCAGACCAGATCCTTCGGCGTGGTGGCGATCGCGACGTCGGCGTCGCTGACATCGGCGAACAGCTTGGCCCCCTCGCTGATCCGGCGGCCGAGGGTGCCGACTTCGGCCAGCAACGCGGCGGGTGTGAGATTCAGCGGAGCGGCCGGCCCCTTCGGGCTTTCCTGGTCAGCCATGGGCTTCCTTCCCGACCTCTGAACCACCCGCCTGCGCGACCTTGCCGGCCTGCCGGCGCTCGCGGCGGAGCGCCCGCACCTCGCGGCGCAGCTCGGTGAGGCTCTTGTGGACGTCGTCGAGCTCGGCCCGGGTCGGCTGGCCGTAGAACTCGGACAGGAAGGCCGCGACGTCCTGCTGGGCGAGCCGGAGATCGGTGGAGGCCCGCAGCACCGCCCGCTGCGAGGCCAGGAACTTGTCCGAGCGCTGGACCTCCAGCAGGACCGCGTTGGCGGTCTCGATCCAGCGCGTCATCATCTCCCGGGCGGAGGCGAAGCTCTCGCCGCGCTCGGCGCGGGCATTGGCCTCCTGGGCGAAGGTGCCGGCGGCGCGGGTCCAGGCGTCGAGCATCACGGCCTGATGCTCGCTCTGCGCTCGCCGCAGCGTCGTCCAGGCGGTGAACAGGGCCGCGTAGCGTCGCTCGGTCTGCCACAGGTCGGCGAGCTGCGGGCCCTCGGCCATGCGGGTCAGCGCGGCGTCGAACTCGCCCGAGCCGCCGAGCCAGGCCTGGGGATCGAAGATCCGGGCGAGCACCGCCCCGGCGGTCGGGTCCGGCGCCCCGGGGCCGCCCTGGAGCGATGTCGCGAGTGTCTGCGAGAGGGTGTTGGCGGCGGTCCAGGCCTCGGTGAGCTTGGACTGGGCGGCAGCCATGCCGGCGAGATCGGGCGCCGGAAAGGTCGGCCAGCCGAAGCCGGGCGCGGATGGCCCCAGACCCTGCGTGAAGAAGCCCGTGCCCGCCCGGGTCCAGAACTCGCCCATCGCCCGGAACGCGTCGAACTGGTCCATGCTGGCGTTTCTCCTCACAGCCCTAGGGCTGAAACGTCGCCTCCGTCCTTGCGAGCGGAGCGAAGCAATCCAGCAGCGTCTCGCTCGGCGAGGTCGCGCTGCCCTGGGTCGCTTCGCTGCGCTCGCGATGACGGCGTGGCCGGGACTGGCCGAGCGGCAGTCCAGCGCCGCTTCCGCCCTCACGCCGCCGGGCGTGCCTCGCCCAGCGCCTCGGCGTAGATCGCGAACGCGTCGTCGTAGGTGACCTCGCGCGGGTTGTTCACGAGGAGCCGCGTCTGCTTCATCGCGTCGGAGGCCATGCGCTCCAGATCCTGCCGGGCGACGCCGACCTCGGCGAGGGACGCCGGAACCTTGCAGTCGCGGCAGATCGCGTCGAGGCTCTCCACGAAGCGCTTGGCGGCCTCGGACGGCGGCAGATCCGCGGCCGCGGGATCGAGGATCGGCGCCAGCTCGGCGTAGAGCGCCTCCGCGTGCGAGAGGTTGAAGCGCATCACGCCCATCAGCACGAGCGCGTTCGAGAGCCCGTGCGGCACGTGGAAGATCGCCCCGACCGGGTAGGCCAGGGCGTGGACCGCCGCCACCGGCGCGTTGGCGAAGGCCATGCCGGCGAGCATCGAGCCGAGCAGCATGCCGGAGCGCGCCTCGAGATTCGCCCCGTCCGTGCAGGCGGTGCGGATGTTGGCCGAGAGCAGCGCCAGCGCCTGCTTGGCGAGCTGGTCGGAGATCGGGTTCTTCTTGTTCTTGCTGGTGAAGGCCTCGATGGCGTGGACCATGGCGTCGATGCCGGTGGCGGCCGTCACGTGGGACGGAAGGCCCAGCGTCAGCTCCGGGTCGAGCACCGCCCAGTCGGGCAGGAGCTTCGGCGCGACGACGCCCTTCTTCTCGGTGGTCGGCGTCGTGACGATCGAGATCGGCGTCACCTCCGAGCCGGTGCCGGCGGTGGTGGGAACGAGGATCAGCGGAAGCCGGTCGCCCGTGGCGAGGCCGACGCCGTAGATCGCGTCGAGCGGCTCGTCGGACTTGGCGAGGTAGGCAACCAGCTTGGCGGTATCGAGCGCCGAGCCGCCGCCGATCGACAGGACGAGGTCGGCCCCGAGCTCCCGGGCGCGCTTGGCCGCCGCCTCGATCACCGTGGAGGGCGGATCGGCCACTACGTCCTCGTAGACGTCGAGGGTGACGCCGGCCGCCGCCAACGCCGCCTCGGCGGCCTGGGTCAGCCCGGCGCCGCGCACGCCCTTGTCGGTGACCAGCAGGACGCGCTTCGCCCCGAAGCGGCCGACGATCTCGGGCAGCTTCCTGGAGGCGCCGGCCTCGAACAGCACGTTCGGCGTGGTCTGGAAGGTGAACGGGTTCATCACGCTGCCCTGTCTTGGTCCCGACCCAACTGCGACACCAGCCTCACTCGGCCGGCTCGAAATCCTTCACCTTGGCGCGCAGCTCGTCGACCAGCACGCGGGTGTTTTCGGAATAGTCGATCGGGACCGCCACGAGGTGGACGCCGCCCGCCGCGAAGGCCCGGTCGAGGGTCGGCACGAGGTCGTTGACCGACTCGACCCGGTGGCCGGTGGCCCCGTACGACTTGGCGTAGAGCACGAAGTCCGGGTTGCTGAAGGTCATCCCGTAATCGGCGAACTTGTCGACCGCCTGCTTCCAGCGGATCATCCCGTAGGCCGAGTCGTCCAGCACCAGCACCACGAGGTTGAGCTTGAGGCGGACCGCGGTCTCCATCTCCTGGCTGTTCATCATGAACCCGCCGTCGCCGCACACCGCCATGACGCGCCGGTTCGGGTAGAGCATCGCCGCCATCATGGCCGAGGGCAGGCCCGCGCCCATCGTGGCCAGCGCGTTGTCGAGGAGCAGCGTGTTGGCGACGTAGGTCCGGTAGTTCCGGGCGAACCAGATCTTGTACATCCCGTTGTCGAGGCAGACGATGCCGTCCTCGGGGATCACCCGGCGCACGTCGCGCACGAGCCGCTGCGGCGTCACCGGGAACCGGTCCTCGCCGGCCCGGTCGGCGATGTGGTTGAGGATGTGCTCGCGCAGGTGGAGCAGGGCGCCGGCGTTGGGGAGCTTGCCGTCGAGTTGGTCGGCGAGCAGCTTCAGGGTGGGGCCGAGGTCGCCCACCACCTCGGCGTCGGGATAGTAGACCTGCTCGACATTGGCCGGCATGTAGCTGATGTGCAGGACCTTCTGGTCGTGCTGGCCCATGAAGAAGGGCGGCTTCTCGATCGTGTCGTGGCCGATGGCGATGATCAGGTCGGCCCGGTCGATCGCCTCGTGGACGTAGTCGCGCTCGGAGAGCGCCGCCGTGCCCATGTAGAGGTTCGTGCCGCTCGCCACCGTGCCCTTGCCCATCTGGGTGGTGAAGAACGGGATCTGGGTCCGCTGCACGAAGCCGCCGAGTTCGCCGGTGGCCCGGGGGCGGCTCGCGGCAGCGCCCAGCATGATCAGCGGGCGCTCGGCCTTCAGGATCATGGCGGCGGCGCGCGCGATGGCGGTGGGATGGGCCACCGGGATGTCGATCGGGTGCGAGGGCACGAGGTGGGCCTCGGCCTCCTCGGCCGCGATGTCCTCGGGCAGCTCCAGCAGCACCGGGCCCGGCCGCTCCTCGGTGGCGACCCGGAAGGCGTCGCGCACGATGGTGGGGATCGAGGAGGCCGAGACGATCTGCCGGGCCATCTTGGTGATCGGCTTCATGGAGCTGATCACGTCGACGATCTGGAACTTGGCCTGCCGCGACGACAGGATGCCCTTCTGGCCGGTGATGATGATCATCGGCATCGCGCCGAGATGGGCATAGGCGGCGCCGGTGGAGAAGTTCAGCGCGCCGGGACCCAGGGTCGAGAGGCAGACGCCGGGGCGGCCGGTGAGGCGGCCATGGGTGGCGGCCATGAAGCTCGCCGCCTGCTCGTGGCGGGTCAGGATCAGCTCGATCTTGGAGTTGCGCAGGGATTCGACGACGTCGAGATTCTCCTCGCCGGGAATCCCGAAGATTCGGTCGACCCCCTCGTTCTCGAGGGCGGCGACAAGGAGATCTGAACCCTTGGGCATGCGAAGTCTCGCTGATGCAACGGCGTTCCCGGAACGCCCCGTCCACTTCCGGAACTCTGATCGCGACGCTGTGAACGGCCCGGCACCCGGAAACGCCCCGCGAATACTCGGTTCGTTAGAGGGCTCGCCTATAGAGTGGTCAAGGGCCGTTCGGGCCCGGGACGTCACAGAGCGGGGCCGATGCTACCGTATGGAAATCGCTCCCGGCTCGGGGGGGAGACCCGTACGGCCGCGGCCGCCCTGCATGCCGCGATGGGACATCGATGGATCGCATCGAGAGCGACAGGACTGCCCCGGAAACCGGCGTCTCCGACGCCCCGGGTATGGACTCGGTGCTCGCGCCGGTCGCGGAGTTTCCGCGGATCGACCTCCGCGTGGGCGTCGAGGCCTGGGACAAGCGCCGCAAGGCCGGCAAGCGGCTGCGCGCCGAGGTGCCCCATGCGAGCCAAGCCACGCTGGATCCCGGTCCGGACCGGCCCGACCCGATCGCCCTGATCGAGGCCGCGCATAAGGGCCGTCAGCCGCATCTGATCCCCTTGCGGGTCGCCCGGATGGCGTCCTCGCCCTTCGCGTTCCTGCGCGGGGCCGCCCATGTCATGGCCTGGGACCTGTCGCGCGGGCCGCGCAGCGGCATCGACGTGGTGATGAACGGCGACGCGCACACGGACAATTTCGGCCTGTTCGGTACGCCGCAGCGCGACGTCGTCCTCGACCTCAACGATTTCGACGAGGTCACGATCGGCCCGTGGGAATGGGATCTCAAGCGCCTCGCGGCCGGCCTCGCGGTCGCCATCGCGGATGCGGGCGCGCCGGCGGCCGAGCGGCGCGCTTCCGTCATGGAGGCGGTCTCCGGCTACCAGCACACGATGCGGCGCCTGGCGCCGCAGGGCTCCCTCGACGTCTGGTACCAGACCACGCGTGCCGACGCGCCGCACATCGCCGGATTGCAGATGGATGCCGAGGCCCGGGCCGTGGTGCGGCGGGCCGTCGACAAGGCGCGGCGGCGGAACAACCGCAGCCTCCTCGCCCAGGTCGCCGAGCGGCGCACCGACGGCAGCTGGCGCCTGCAAACCGATCCGCCGATCCTGACGCCCGTGGACGAGGCGACCCGCGAGGGCGTCGTCACCGGTCTGGAGCGCTACGCCGAGACCCTGCCGCGGGAGCGGCGCTTCATGCTCGACCGTTACCACGTGGTCGATGTCGCCCATCGGGTCGTCGGCGTGGGCAGCGTCGGGACCCGCGCCTACCTGGCGCTGCTGTTCGGCAATTCCGACGCGGACGCACTCTTCCTCCAGGTCAAGGAGGCGGTCCGTCCGGCGCACGCGCCGTACCTGCCGCGGGTGCCGGCGCCCTTTTCCGGGCACGAGGGCGAGCGCGTGATCTACGGCCAGCGCCTGCTCCAGGCGGTGGGCGATCCGCTGCTCGGCTGGACCAGCATCGCGGGCCGCCCGTTCTACGTCCGGCAGATGAAGAATCTGAAGGGCGCGATCCCGCTGGCGCGGATGTCCGGCGCGCCGCTCCTGACCTTCTCGTACGCCTACGGCACGCTCCTCGCCCGCGCCCATGCGCGGACCGGCGATGCGGCGGCGATCGCCGGCTATTGCGGCAGCGGCAAACACGACGACCTCTGCGCGGCGATCGCCGACTGGGCTGCGGCCTATGCGGAGCGCAATGCGGCCGATTTCGCGCTGTTCCGCGCGGCGATCGCGAGCGGCCGCCTGGAGACCGCGGACGATCCCTGCCTGTGAGCGCCGAGCTGTGAGCGCCGAACTCAGAGGATGCCGGGGGCCGGCGGTTCGTGGGCCAGCCGGACCAGCAGATCCCGGAGCCAGCGATGGGCCGGGTCGTGGTCGTACGAGGCGTGCCACAGCATCGACACGGCCACGTCGTCGAGGGGCACCGGCACGGGGCTGACGCTGAGCGCGAGAGCGTTGGCGAAGGAGGTGGCGAGCCGGGCGTGCATCGTGGCGATCACCGGCGCCGCCCGGACCATGAACGGGACGACGAGGAAGCGCGGGGTCGTCACCGCCAGGGTGCGCGAGCGGCCGATCAACGCGAGGGCGTCGTCGACCACCCCGTGGGCGGTCTCGCGCAGGGACGTCAGCACGTGGGGGAAGCGCAGGTAGTCGTCCAGCCCGATCGGCGGCTCCAGGCCGATCAGCGCGGCGTTGAACAGCACCACGTAGCTGTCGCGGTAGAGGAGGCGCTGCTTGTGGTGGAGCTGCCCCTCGGAGAACAGGCCGATGGCGAGATCGACCTGGTCGGCGTCGAGTTCGTCGAGGATCCGGGTCCGGTCGACCGAGCGCAGCAGGAGCCGGATGCCGGGCGCGTCCCGGCGGAGCTGCGCGATCAGCCGCGGCCCGAGCAGCGCTTCGACGCTGTCCGGCAGGCTCACCGTGAAGCTGCGCTCGACGGTGGCCGGGTCGAACCGCTCCTCCCGATGCACCAGCGCCTGCACCTGCCGGAGGGTGGCCCGCAGCGGCTCGGCGATCTTGAGGGCGCGGGGTGTCGGCCGCATCCCGTCCGGCGCCCGGGTCAGGAGTTCGTCGTCGAACAGGCGGCGCAGGCGGGCGAGGCTCGAACTCATCGCCGACTGACCGATCCCCACCCGTGCGGCCGCCCGCGTGACGCTGCGCTCGTCGAGCAGCGCATCCAGTGCGACCAGCAGGTTCAGGTCGATCCGGCTGAGATCGATATGGTCAATGGCCACGGGCGGCGCGATCGATGAGGATTCGGACCGCCGACATAGCAGACGCGGCCGCTTCCCCGTCATCCCGGTGTTGCTGCGCGGAGCCCGGGATCCGGACGCGCCGACCGCGGCACCGGATTTCCGGCGCGCCCGCGGCGCCCCGGAATGACGGCTCGGCGGCGGGCGGGAGTCCGCGGCGGACAGGCCCTGTCCCGCCTGCCGCGCCGCCCGCATCTTGACAATGTTCCTATTTTGTGCTTCCTGTCCGCGGCGGCCCGGGAGCGATCCCGGGGCGTCCTTCGGGGACCCGCCCGGTGGCTGACCGGGCGGGTCCGGGGGCGGGGCGGCGCCCGCGTCGGTGGCTCTCAGCCGCCATCGCCCCGGGCGGCGGACCGGTGCGGGGCGTGTCTCGGAAGCGGGCGTGAGACCGGGCGGCAGTTTGCCCGGCGGGGTCGAGGAAATGCCCCCGCGCCGACCCGCCTCTGGGCCGACCCTGAGCGACCTGCGGACCCGCCCACTACGAGGCGGGGGGCGGCTGGAAGGCCACGGCGCTGATGCGGGTTCCGGAGGTGCGGGCACGGCGTGCCTGGGCCTCGCCCGAGACCGCTAACAGGGAGTCGCAGGACCGGGGCGCTGGAGACGCCGCGACGAGAAAGACGGCACCGGCCGGGGGAGGCGCCCGGTCGATGCCGCGGGGCGCCGCGGGGATCGGATCCCGCGCGACTTTGGCCGACACCTGGGTTCCCGCGGCGTCCCGCGTCCCTCGTGTTCGCTCCCGGGCCATGCCCCCGGCGCCACCGGCGCGCGGGGACGATAACGCACATCCGAAGCCGGCCCCGCATCCCGAGGTGCCGGAGCGCGGCGACCTCGGGAGAGCCCTCCACAGGTCGCGCGCGTCCTGGAAGCCGCTTTCGAGGCCCGCCGGCGCGGGTACTTCAGGATGCGGCGCCGGGCGGGAGCGGTGTTCCGCGCCCCCCGATCCTCAGGCGGGCAGCGGCTCCCGCGGCTCGGTGTGATCGAAGAGCCGGGGCGGCGCGATCGCGTCCCGGGCCCCCATCCGGGCGACGAGATGATCGGCGACCCGCAGGGCGTTGGCGATGATGGTCAGCGTCGGGTTCACGGCGCCGATCGACGGGAAGAAGCTGGCATCGGTCACGTAGAGGTTGTCCAACTCGTGCGCCTTGCAGTTCGGATCGAGCACCGACGTCTTCGGATCCTCGCCGAACCGCAGGGTCCCCGCCTGGTGGGCCGTCCCGCCGATCGGGACGTTCTTGCCGAGATAGAGCGAGCGGTCGAACAGGTGCGGGTGGATGTCGGTGAAGCTGCAGATCTCGCGCAGCTTCTGCCGGAGCCGCTTGTGCGCCTCGACGTTCGTCTCGGTGAGGTCGAGATGGACCTTGCCGTCCTTGTAGAAGATCCGGTTCTGCGGGAGCGGCACGTCCTCCGAGGTCAGCCAGAAATCGACGGAGTGCTTGGCGATCCAGTCGAAGGGCTTGTCGGGGAACCATTGCAGGAAGCCCGGCAGGCCCTCGCCGTGGATCTGGGCCCCGTCCGATTTGCCGACCATCTGGATGTGGCCGAGGGGGAACTCCCAGCCGTCCTTCGGGTCCGGATCGCCGAAGTAGAAGTCGTTGAGGCCGAGCGTCTTCTGGAATCGGGTCGGGTTCGGGACCTTCGAGATCGCCAGCACCGTCGAGTTATTGTGGCGCATGTAGTTGCGCCCGACCTGGTCCGACCCGTTGGCGAGGCCGTTCGGGTGTCGGTCGCTGGCCGAGCGCAGCAGCAGCAGCGCCGAGGAGAGGGCGCCGCAGGCCACCACCACGAGGTCGGCCGAGGCCTCGAAGGGCGCGCCGTCGCGCGCGCCGACGATGCCCGTGACGGTGCGGCCGGAGGTGTCGGTGACGAGGCGCTCGACATAGGTGCGGGTGAGCAGCGTCAGGTTCGGGCAGTCCCGCAGGGCCGGGTCCACCACCATGGTCTGGGCATCGGACTTGCCGTTGGTGGGGCAGGGGAATCCGTCGAAGGATTCGCACTTGATGCAGGGCGAGGTCGGCACCGCGCGGCCGTCCTTCTCCACCAGCCGCACGCCCACCGGCAGGTGGAACGGGTGGTGGCCGGCCCGCTTCAGGTTGTCGAACAGCTCCTGGATCCGCGGCTCGTGCGCCACCGGCGGATGGGCGTAGGGCTTCGTCGACCAGGGCTCGGTCGGGTCCTCGCCGCGCAGCCCGTGGACGTGGAACAGCTCCTCGGCCGCCTGATAGTACGGCTCGAAGACGTCGTAGCCGACGGGCCAGGCCGGCGCGACGCCGTCCTGGTGGCGGATCTCGGAGAAGTCCTTCTCGCGGAGGCGGAAGAGGATCGATCCGTAGAACTTCGAGTTCCCGCCGACATAGTAGTGAAGGCCAGGGTGGAAGCTCTTGCCGTCGGAGGAGTACCACGTCTCCTTGGCCTGGTAGTAGCCGTCGACGATCACCGCCTGACTGTCCCAGTTCCGCGGCTCCCGCAGCAGGTAGTCGCCGCGCTCGACCAGCAGGATCCGCTTGCCCGTCTGGGCGAGGCGCCACGCCATCGTGCCGCCGCCGGGACCGGACCCGACAATGATGACGTCGTAGTGCTCACCGGGCATGTCGCGTCTCCGTCCGGACCTGCGTCCTGGCAGGCAACTCGCGAGCCGCTTTTCGGATCACCTCACGGTTCCGTTAAGCGCGCGCGGCGTCCCGGGCTCCGCGAAGTCTGCAACCGGCGGTTAAGCGCCTTTCCCAACGCGGCCTTCAGCTTCGGCTGCGATCCTGCGGCGGACCGGCCTGAAGCCGGGGAGGCCGGAATGATCGACATGATGGCGCCTATCCTGGCGCTCCTGACAGCGGCCGCGCTGGGCCTCGGCCTCTGGCGCGTGCGCGGAACGCGGCGCGCCGAGCGCGAGACCGAGCGGCTGCAGGACCGCATCTGGCGGATCAGCGAGAGCGAGGACCGCTATCGCGCCCTGGTGGCCGCCACCACCGAGATCATCGTCCAGCGCGATGCCCGCGGGCGCATCACCTACGCCAACGAGGATTTCGCCCGCCTGCTCGGCCGCGAGCCGATCGCGCTGATCGGCTCTCAGGACGATCTCGAGATCCTCGACCGCAACGCCGTGGAGATCGGGCCGGACGGGGTCCGCCGCCTGGAGGCGCAGGTCCGGGCGGCGGACGGGCGGGCGCGCTGGTTCGCCTTCGTGGAGATGCCGGTGGCGCACGGCGACGCGACGCACTGGCTCCGCGCGGGCCGGGACGTCACCGCGCGGGTCGAGGCGATCCGCAGCCGCGACGCGGCCCTGGAGCGCGCCGAGGCGGCGAGCGTCGCGAAATCCCGCTTCCTGGCGACGGTGAGCCACGAGATGCGGACGCCGCTCAACGGCATCCTGGGCATGGCCGACCTCGTGCTCGGAACCGAGCTGAACCCCGAGCAGCGCACCTACGTGGAGGCGGTGCGCACCAGCGGCCAAGCGCTGCTCGGCCTGATCGATGGGGTCCTCGACTTCTCGCGGATCGAGGCCGGGCGCCTCGACCTCGCGGCCGAGCCCTTCGACCTGCCGGCCCTCTCCGAGGGCGTCGTCGAGCTGCTCGCGCCCCGCGCGCAGGACAAGGGGATCGAGATCGCCCTCGACGTGACCGAGGACTTTCCGGCCGCCGTTCTGGGCGACGCCGACCGGGTGCGGCAGATCCTGATCAATCTCGCGGGCAATGCCATCAAGTTCACCGAGCGGGGCGGCGTCGGCGTCAGCCTGAGCTTCGTGCGGACCGCAGCCGGCGGCGAGGTCGTGCTCGCCGTGGCCGATACCGGCCCGGGCATCCCGGAGGAGAGGCTGCCGATCCTGTTCGAGGAGTTCGAGCAGGGCGACGGCAGCGCGAGCCGCAGCCATGAAGGCACCGGTCTGGGTCTCGCCATCACGCGGCGTCTGGTGACCCGCATGGGCGGCCGGATCGAGGCGGAGTCGCGCCTCGGGCGGGGTTCGACCTTCCGGGTCCTGTTGCCGCTGGCCGAGGTGGCCGGCATCGATGACGGCGGACGGGTCCCATTGCCGCCGCTCTCCGCGCGACGCTGTCTGATCGTCGCCGACTCGCCGTTCCAGGCGCCGTACCTCGCCCGCAGCCTGTCCCGGGCCGGAGCCGCCACCGTGATCGTCGACAGCCTCGAGTCGGGTCTCGACGCCCTGTCGGGCGCCGCCTTCGACGTGGTGCTGGCCGACCGGGCGCTGGGCGACGGTGCCGTGCGGCAGATCGCCGATGCGGCGCGGGCCTGCGGGGTTCGCACGAGCCTCGTGCTCCTCTCGCCGTTCGACCGGCGCGGCTTCGGGGCGCCCGGTGCGGCGGGCTTCGACGGCTACCTGATCAAACCGGTCCGCCCGCGCTCCCTTTTCGAGCGCCTGCTCGCATCGACGGGCCCGGTCGAGGCCGCAGCCGCCCCGCCCGAGGCCCCCTCGCATACCGGCAGCCACCTTCGGATCCTGCTGGCAGAGGACAATCCGATCAACGCCCTGCTGGCGACCCGGGCGCTGGAACGCCTCGGCGCCACGGTGGTCCATGCGGCCGACGGCGTCGAGGCCCTCGAGCGATTTGAGTCGGACGGCCCCTTCGACCTGGCGCTGATCGACGTGCGGATGCCGCGCCTCGACGGGCACGAGACCGCCCGGCGGATCCGCGCGGCCGAATCGGGCTGCGCGCACCGGCTCCATCTCGTCGCACTGACCGCCAATGCGGGCCGCGAGGACGAGATCGCCGCCCGGGCGGCCGGCTTCGACGGGTTCCTGGCCAAGCCGCTCAATCTGAAGCTGCTCCCCCCGCTGCTGGAGCGCCAATCCGCGCGCGCGGCCTGAGGGCGCGCGTTGACAGGCGGGCGAGTCCCGCGCCAACAGGACGCCCATGTCGACAGCCAGCCCTCTGCCGCCCGCACCGCGCTCGTCGAGCGGCGCGCTTGCCGCCTGGGGCATCGCGATCCTCGTGATCGCCACCGTGCTCATCGGCGCCCTGGCGCCCGCCCGTCACCCAGCACCGCTGCGCTCGGCGGCCGAGGATCCGGCCTGCCTCGAATGGAGCGACGGCTGCAAGGTTTGTCAGCGGCTCGCAGACGGCCCGGCCTGCTCGCTCCCCGGCTTCGCCTGCCAGCCCGGCGCGCTGCAATGCCTCCGCCGCCGCGAGGGCTGACGCGGCACCCGCGCAGACCGGCCGATCCGGGCGCCTCGGCGGAGCGGCTCAGAAGTGCGGGAGGACCGGTCCTGCGTTTCGCGCCGAGCCCGAATGGACGCCTGCACCTCGGCCACGCCTACTCGGCGCTTCTCAACGCGCAGTTCGCCACCCGGCTGGGCGGCCTCTGCCGCCTGCGGATCGAGGACATCGATCCGGCGCGCTCGAAGCCGGACTTCATCGACGGGATCGTCTCGGACCTCGCCTGGCTCGGGCTGAGCTATCCCGAGCCGGTGCGGCGTCAGTCCCGGTATATGGATGCCTACCGGACGGCCCTCGACGGGCTCGTCGGCCGCGGGCTCGCCTATCCCTGCTTCTGCTCGCGCGGGCAGATCCGGGCGCGGATCGCGTCTGCGGGCGAGGTCCCCTGCGATCCGGATGGCGTGCCGCTCTATCCCGGCACCTGCCGGCACGAATCTGCCGTGTCCGTGGCGGACCGTCTCGCCAGGGGCGATCCGCATACCTGGCGTCTCGACATGGCGGCCGCCCTGCGCGGCGCAGGCTCGACGCACGGCTACGTCGCCTTCGACGAGGCGGGCGAGCGCTGGATCGCGGCCGATCCGGGGCGTTGGGGCGATACGGTGATCGCGCGCCGCGACGTGCCGACAAGCTACCACCTCGCGGTGGTTCACGACGATGCCGCCGAGGGGATCACCCATGTGGTTCGCGGCCGCGACCTGGAGTCCGCCACCGACCTGCACGTGCTCCTGCAAGCGCTGCTCGGCCTGCCGACGCCGCGCTACCACCACCACCCGCTGCTGCACGACGCTGAGGGCGAGAAGCTGTCCAAATCGCGCGGCTCGCAATCCCTCGCCGACCTTCGGCAAGCCGGCCAGACCCCCGGGGACATCCGCGCCCGGCTCGGCTTCGCCTGAGCGATCGCCTCAGCGCACCGCCGCATCGCGCTGGGCGATGGCGGTGGCGCTCTTCGACTTCTGCATGGTGGCGTCGATCTGCTCCCGCTGACGCTTGAACTCGGCGAGCAGGCGCCCGTCGAGCTCCCGGCCGCGCGGGACACGGATCTTCATCGGATCGACGAAGTGGCCGTTGATGATCACCTCGTAGTGAAGATGGGCGCCGGTCGACAGGCCGGTCGAGCCGACATAGCCCACGACCTGCCCTTGCCGGACCTTGACGCCCTCCCGGATGCCGCGGCCGAACCGTGACATGTGGTTGTAGGTCGTCACGTAGCCGTTGACATGCTGGATCTCGACCCGGTTGCCGTAGCCCGAGGTCATCTCGGAGCGGATCACCACGCCGTTGCCGGCTGCCATGATCGGGGTGCCGATCGGATTGGACCAGTCGACGCCGGTGTGAAGCTTGGCATAACCCAGGACCGGATGGCGCCGGTAGCCGAAGCCGGAGCGCATGATCCCGTCGGCGATGGGCTTGCGCAGCAGGAATTTCTTCAGCGAGCGGCCCTGCTCGTCGAGATAGTCGATCGTCCCGTCATCCGGGGATTGGAAGCGATAGACCTTGCGGGTCTCGCCACCGAGCGTCAGCGCCGCGTAGAGAAGGTCCGGACGGTCGGCGCTGGCATCGTCGTCGGTGCTGTAGAACACGTCGAGCCCGTCGCCGCTGCTGATGCGGCGCTGGAAGTCCAGGTCGTAGCTGAACACCCGGACGATATCCTCGACGGCGGCCCGCGGCAGGTCGTGGCGCGCGGCCGTCTCGTAGAGGCTCTGATACAGCCGCGGCCCCGAACCGGAATCCGCATCCTCGTCTTCGCCGGGTTCAGCCTGAGCCTGCGGCTTGGGGGAGGGGGATTCCTCGGAGGGCGGCGCCACCGAGACGAAGGCGCCGCGATCGTTCAGGGCGGCGATGCCCTCGATGCCGTTCTCGCCATAGAGCACGACGCGGGTCACCTGGCGCGGATCGCCGGGATGAGGGCCCGGCGCGATCTGCACGCGCATCGGCTGGCCCTCGTTGAGGGCGGCCGTGCGGGCCTTGCCGCCGAGCGCCGCGACGATGCCGCGGATCGCGTCGTCGCTGGCGAAGCCGATGGCCTTGAGGGTCGATTCCAGGGTCTCGCCGCGCTTCAGCGCGAGGTCGCGCTCTTCGACGAGGGGCGCTTCATTGGGCTTGAGCTCGACCTTGGCGACCTTCGTGACATTCTCGGGGACGACCAGCACCTCGATCGCCTTGAACGGGTTGGCATCCTTCGGCGCCGTGCCGTCACCATCCCCCGTCGCGCCCTGCTGGAGCGTGCGCGACAGCATGATCTGCGGGGCGATCGGGATCGCGGCACGACGGCCCGCCTCGGCGGCGATGCGGCGCTCCTCCTCCACCTGCGCGGTGACGTCGTCGTCGGTGAGTGCGGGTGCGTTGGGGTCGACGGCGGCCTCAGCCAGATCGCGCTTCACCACGGTGACCTCGGCGCCGGGGGCATCGGCAGAGGCCTCGGGGGCACGCTCCAACGGTTCGTCGGATACGAACTTCATCGGATCGAAGCGGGGGGGCTCGCTCGCGTAAACGCCCGTCGTCATCGACAGGGGTGTGGTGAGCCGTACGAACGCCTTGGCCTTGATGATCTCGCGATCCCCGAGGCGGACCGTGACCGGCGCCCGGAAGCTCTGCTTGGCCGACGCGATCATCAGGTTGCGGATCAGTCGGTCACCCTTCCGGGCGATATTGGCGCCGCTTTCGCTCGGCTGCGGTCGCGGCAAGACCGTCGCCTTCTCGGGAATGGCCGCGAAGGACACGTCTCCCTGAAGGGAAACATGGAGGGCCGCCGCGATCAGGCCGGCCCCCGTCAGGCCGGTGAGGCTGCTGGCGCAGAGCCATCGCAGGTTGACGGCGCGACGGTCGATCTGGGTCGCCGTTGCGCCGAGATGATCGAGGGGCGCCTGAACTCCACGCGCCGGGGAGAGGGCGGCCACATCGCCGATCTTGAGTCGCTCGCGCTTCACTCGAAGGCCCTGAAAACACAACGGCGAACGGGCGTCCTCGCAGGACTCGAGGCGCTGAAGCCGAATCTGATGATGCCGGAAGCGGCATCTGTCCCTATGAACTCATCTCACGGCCCAGCGTGTCGAGATTGAGGCGCCTTGACCCCTGGCCGTTGGAGGAACCGACATGTTGGCCAAGGCCGGCGAGAACGGGAAGACGCGGCGGTTCGGAACGGAATCGCGAAACGCCGGTTGACGGGCCGAACCCGAGGGCCTATACCCCGGCTCATCGGCGCCGGCCGCGGAAGTGGACCGGGCGCTGAGGCATCTTCTGACAAGCGGCGGGATTGGCCGG